>JASBRU010000006.1 GCA_030149285.1 Flavobacteriales bacterium | reverse complement strand
TGCTTCAGAAATTGGCGAGCTCATCGAGAAATAACGAATCAATTCAAATTCAAAATTCTTAAAGTCATCCGCAGCTTTATTCGTTTCAGCAATGATTTCAGAAGTGTCATAAATCATGTTAGCTAAATCTACTCGCAAACGCTCTCCAAATAAAGCATGGTAGCGACGCTTGTATACAACTTCACGTTGTGCGTTCATCACATCATCATACTCTAATAAACGCTTACGTACACCAAAGTTGTTTTCTTCTACTTTTTTCTGTGCACGTTCTATAGATTTAGAAATCATTCCATGCTGTATCACTTCGCCCTCTTCATGTCCCATGCGGTCCATCAGTTTAGCAATACGCTCTGACCCGAATAAACGCATCAGATTATCTTCCAGCGATACATAAAACTGTGAAGAACCAGGGTCTCCCTGACGACCAGCACGACCACGTAATTGGCGGTCTACACGACGAGAGTCATGGCGTTCTGTACCAATAATGGCCAAACCACCTGCAGCTTTTACCTCATCAGATATTTTAATGTCTGTACCCCTACCTGCCATGTTAGTGGCAATGGTTACGGCGCCTGCCATACCGGCTTCGGCAACAACATCTGCTTCTTTTTTGTGCAGCTTGGCGTTTAGTACATTGTGCTTAATCTTACGCATGTTTAAGGCACGAGACAGTAATTCTGATATCTCTACCGAAGTTGTACCTACCAGTACAGGGCGTCCTGCCTGAGATTGTTTTACAATCTCTTCAATTACAGCATTGTATTTTTCTCGTTTGGTTTTAAATACCAAATCGTTTTCGTCTTTACGAGCTATTGGTCGGTTGGTAGGTATTACTACCACATCTAGTTTATAGATATCCCAAAATTCTCCAGCTTCGGTTTCGGCAGTACCCGTCATACCCGAAAGCTTTTTGTACATCCTAAAGTAATTTTGAAGCGTAACAGAGGCAAAGGTTTGCGTTGCGGCTTCAATTTTTACATTTTCTTTGGCTTCAATGGCTTGGTGTAACCCGTCTGAGTAACGACGACCATCCATAATACGACCTGTTTGCTCATCAACAATTTTTACTTTGTTGTCCATCAATACATACTCCGTATCTTTTTCAAATAGGGTGTATGCTTTTAGCAATTGGTTCATGGTATGTATACGCTCACTTTTTACACCAAAGTCGCGCATCAATTCATCTTTCTTGTCTGCTTTTTCTTTTTCAGATAAGCTAGATTTTTCCAGCTCAGCAATTTCGCTACCCATATCGGGCATGATAAAAAAGCTCGGATCTGTACCTTCTGATAAAAGGTCTACCCCTTTGTCAGTCAGTTCAATATTGTTTTGTTTTTCTTCAATTACAAAATAAAGCTCAGCATCGTTTATTTTCATCTGCTTGCTTTGGTCTTGCATATGAAAGTTCTCTGTCTTCTGCAATAAAGCTCTTATACCATCTTCGCTAAGGTATTTAATAATGGCTTTGTTTTTTGGTAAACCACGGTGTGCACGTAACAATAGCGGAGCACCTTCTTTGGTATTACCAGCTGCAATAAGTTTTTTGGCTTCTGCTAAAATTCCGTTTACATAGGCTTTTTGGGCCTTTACCAATTTGTCTACATGTGGTTTTAATTGGTCAAACTGTTGGTTGTCTCCTTGTGGTACAGGGCCAGATATAATTAAGGGTGTACGTGCATCATCAATCAGTACAGAGTCTACCTCATCTACAATAGCGTAGTTATGCTTACGCTGCACTAAGTCTTTTGGAGAGCGTGCCATATTGTCGCGCAGGTAGTCAAAACCAAATTCATTGTTGGTACCATAAGTAATATCTGCACGGTAGGCTTTTCTTCGTTCTTCAGAGTTGGGTTGATGTTTATCTATACAGTCTATAGACAAGCCATGAAACTGGAAGATAGGCGCCATCCATTCGCTATCACGTTTGGCTAGGTAATCGTTTACGGTTACAACGTGTACTCCTTTACCCGGTAAAGCATTTAGGTAAACGGGTAGGGTAGCCACAAGAGTTTTACCTTCACCGGTAGCCATCTCTGCAATTTTACCTTGGTGTAAAACGGCACCACCAATTAGCTGTACATCATAGTGTACCATTTCCCACTTTACAGTGGTTCCGGCAGCTATCCAGTTGTTATGCCATAGGGCGGTATCGCCTTTAATTTCTATATGATCTCCCAAAGCCGAAAACTCTCGGTCTTTTTCGTTAGCTACAACTTCTATAATTGGGTTTTGAGAAAAACGCTTTGCCGTTTCTTTAATTACTGCAAAAGCTTCGGGTAAAATTTCTTTAAGGCAGGTTTCAATTTTTTCGTCAACCTTTTTCTCTAGCTTATCTATTTCTTCGTAGTGCTGTTCTTTTACTTCAATATCTATATCGTCAGCATCTATCTTTTCTCGTAAATCTGCTATTTGCTTTTCTTCTTCTGCAGTAGCATCAGCAATACGTTGCTTAAATTCTGCAGTTTTATCGCGCAATTGATTATTGCTCAACTGAGCAATCTCTTGTTCAAATTTCTTTACGCTATCTACGTATGGCTGTAATTCTTTCAGGTCTCTATCCGACTTGTTGCCCATTAGGCCACCCAACAGCTTGTTTACAAAACTCATAAATTATAGTTTTCTTATTTGGTAAGGGTTACAAATTAACGGAAAATACCGCAAAAACAGTACCCTTTGCGTTTACATATTTGGGATGTAGTATATCAATAATGTTACCAAATACAAAATGGGGACAAAGTGGCAGAACTGATTTAAGAATTATAAACAAAAAAGCCCCACACTGTGGGGCTTTAAATAGGGAGATGAGTTTTTTAGTAAGAGAGTCCCGGTGTGCTAAACTGGTAGTTAGTGTTGCTTAGTTGTTTTAGCATAAAATCAGCAACATCTGCACGTGCAATTTTTAGGCTTATACTTTTATCGTTTGTATTGAAACCGTGTTTGTACTTTCCGGTTTTTGGGCCATCCGTAAAAGCTGCCGGTCTTATTATTGTCCAGTCTAAATTGCTTTCTCTTACATGTTTTTCTTGTAATTGATGGTCTTCATAAGCTTCTTTTAAAAACCACCCAAACATTATTCTTTTCCAAAAGAAGTTGAGGTTGTTTACGCTATCTCCGGCACCTAATGTGCTTTGGCAAATTAGTTTTTTTACGCCGGTAGCCTGCATCCCCTTTATAATATTTAAGGTTCCTAGAGAACGAATAACTCCTTTACGACCAGCACCTAGTGTACACATAACGGTATCATGTCCTTCAATAGCATTTTTTACGTGGGTGCTGTTTAGTACATCACCTTCTACTATTGTAAGATTTTGATGCTTAGTTTCTAGCTTGGTTTTGTTTCTTGTAAAGGCAGTTACAAGGTGTCCTTGTTCTAAGGCTTGTTCTACAAGATGTTTTCCTACTGTTCCGGTAGAACCAAAAATGATGATTTTTTTCATTGCTATAAAGTTTGTTACTAATTATGGGGCAAAACTATAGCGGGTTCAATTGCTAAAATTGAACAAAACCGACAAACACAACTAATTGATTATTAGGCTGAAATTTGCTTTTGAATTTCTTTTGGGGTTTTACCTGTAAACTGCTTAAAGCTTCTGATGAAATGAGATTGATCGGTATAACCGCTATCGTAAGCAACATCTGTTAGGCTTATATAATCGGCCTCGCTCATTTGTTTCATAGAGGTGCTAAACTGTATGATTTTTGCAAACTGCTTGGGGGTAACGCCTATTTCTTTTAAAAAGTTCCTTTCTAAAGTACGCTCTGTAATGTACAAGCGGTCTCTAATTTCTTTTATACTGATGGCGCCATTTGCTTTAAGTATTAAGTTAGTGGCAAGGCGCACTCTATTATCAGGGTCTCTAGATGCATTTTGTAGTAGTTCGTTAAAATAATCAATAAGTATGGTTATTATTTCAGCGTTATCATCTGTTTCATCTAGCTGTTTTACAGTTTTGCCGGTATTTATATTTTTTACTTGGTGTAAATTATAGCAATCATCATTTAGTTCTTTAGGGTCTACACCAATTAATATTCTGCTGGCAAAAGGGTATAGGCGTAGGGCAATCATTTTATAAGAGCCTTCTACTATCAACTGCATAGGGTCTATGGTTTGCCCAAATAAATAAAAGTTAGATAGCTTTTTGTTTAAGGGTTGTATATAAAAGGGGTTCTGAGATTTTGTATAGGCTATACCGGCAAATCCATCTGCATAAAAGGGTAGGGTATGCTTTGTATCTTCTTTGCTTTCTAGCAATAAAATTTCCTTTACAAAGGGTGCTAAACTAGTATGTATAGGTAGTACTTGCATTGGCAATAATCGTAAGTAAATTTAGTTCTTTTTATGGAAATTATGCTGTACTTTACTCTTATAAGTAGCAAACAATAATTTAAAACCAAATTATATGAAACTGAATAAAATAGCATTTGTACTAGGCTTAGGGGCTTTGCTTGTTTTACAAGCCTGCCATAGCGATAAGCCACACCATAGAGAACAAGCCAAAATAATAATGTTGCAATCTACCGGGGAAGTTTCGGTGCAACCCAATGAGGCTAGCATTACTATTTACCTCAACTGTTTAGATAAAGACATCAAAAAGTCTAAAGATTGCTTGGTAGAAAAATCTGAGGCTTTGAATAAGCAGTTAGAAAGTTACGGTATCAAAAAAGAGGACATTATGACTACTGCTATTAATAGAGATAAAGAGCATGACTGGGTAAGACAATATGATGGCTCTCCTTCTAAAAGAATATTTAAGGGTTATCGTTCTTCAGTTACAACAAGAGTAACGGTAAAAGACTTAAAGGTTTTAGAAGAATTGTACCCGGAGTTATTGGAGGACAAAGACATTGATGTGCATGGGCTATCTCTTACACACAGCGATATGGACAGCCTAAACAATGCTGCTTATATGAATGCTGTTGACAAGGCAGATGTATTAGCTGAGCAATTGGTAGAAAGAATGGGAGCATCAGAAAAAGAAATACTGCGTATTGGCAACACCGCTTTGCCTGCTATGGAAAATGATTTTTATATGGAGGACAGGGAAGACAAAATAATGTATAATATGCAAGCCGGCAATACTACCCTTGCTAAAAGCAAAATTACCATTAACAACGGCACTGTGTACGTGCACAAAAACTTAACGATAGAGTATAGGGTAAAATAAGAAGAAGTATTAACAATTATTCATCTAAATCTAAAGTGTCTTGATCGAAACTGGCATCCATTAATTTGTCATCATTAAACCAAGTACACCTTACATATCCAGTAAAAGTCATTACTTCTCCAGATACGGAGATACTCATTTTGTTTTCAGATATAGTCATTTTGGGACTACCAGACTTTAATCTTACTGTGTCTCCGACTTTAAACTTTGCCTCCATTTAATTAAGATGTTTAAGTAAATTTAAAGATAGTATTATTTGTAATAAAAAAAGCCCCGCATTGCGGGGCTTTTTTTATTTTTTACTTTTATCACTCAGGACTTAGTATTCGTCTTCGTTCCACAAAAAGTCCTCATCGGATGGATAGTCGGGCCAAATTTCTTCGATAGACTCATAAGAATCTCCCTCATCTTCAATAGATTGAAGATTTTCTACTACCTCTAAAGGTGCTCCTGTACGAATAGCGTAATCAATTAATTCGTCTTTTGTAGCAGGCCATGGGGCGTCGCTTAAGTAAGATGCTAATTCAAGAGTCCAGTACATTGTGTTCGTGTTAAAATTTTTGCAAATGTAATTTTTTTGGGAAACTATGCAAGCCTTTGTATGTAAAATTAATTTTACCTTATTACATTCTTGGTTTCCAAGGGGTTTCGGTGGCGTTTAATTGCTTTGTAAGCAGCCTAGACAGTACAAATAGGTAGTCTGAGAGTCTGTTGAGGTACTTTAAAACGCGTTCATCAACAAAACTATCTTCGCTTAACTGCGTACTGATGCGCTCTGCACGGCGGCATACGCAACGTGCTATATGACAAAAAGATACGGCTTGATGACCACCCGGTAATACAAAAGAGCGCATTTCGGGTAGCTCTTCGTTCATTTTGTCCATTTCTTTTTCTAGCAGGGCAATATCATCATCCTTTAAATCGGGTATTTTCATCTTCGATTTTTCGGGGTCCGATGCCAAGGATGAACCGATGGTAAATAAACGGTCTTGTATTTCTATCAATGTTTCTGCCGTATGCTTATCTACTTCTTGGTCGCGTACCAAACCGATGTAAGAGTTTAGTTCGTCTACCGTTCCGTAGGCTTCTATGCGTGTATGGTGTTTAGGTACTCGGGTTCCGCCTATCAATGAGGTTTCTCCTTTGTCGCCTTTTTTGGTATATACTTTCATGCTATCAGTTTAATAACTCGAAGATAAAATTAAAATTCTATCCTACTGATAGGCTACAACGGAATAAATGAAATAATGTTTAGGCTTGATTACCTGAAACCCTATAAAACTCTGTAAAGTCTTTTCTGTTTAGAATCTCATCATAAATAACATCGGCTTTTAAGTTGTTTTTAAAAGGAGTGTCTCTGTGTATAGAAGCATAAATGTCATCTGTAGTAGCGGCAATATCATCTAGTTTTTCATCAATAACCTCACAAATTGTTTGGGTATAATTACTTCGCCATGTATAGTTATTAGGGTCTACATATCCTCTTTTTATATACTCCTTGGTTTTTTTTCTACATCTGCAAGGGTTGCTTTTGTTTACCAATCCACATTTTTTATGCATCCATTGGTGTAGGTCGGCTCGCACACGAGATAGTTTTTTTCTGAAATTAGCCGGAGTAATATCAAAAAACTCTGCAGCAAGATTATGGTTAATCCTAAAAATTTCACCAACAATATATATTAGCCGTTGTTCTCGGCTTAAGCACATTAGCATACCCGCTGTACAATAGGCTTTCATTTCTTTTACAGGTTCATCCATTAATGTGTTTTCCTCTTCAGTTGTATCGGGTATGTTTGCCAAGCTCTCAAAAGACTTACTGAAGCTTACCACCTGTTTTTCCATAGCGCCTTTCTTCTGTTTTAAAACATGATTAAAAGCCACCTTATATAACCATGTTCTAAACCTTGCTTTTGAAGAATCATAAGTAGATAAAGCAGTAACTGTTTTAATCAATATCTCTTGTGTAGCATCTTCAGCTTCGGGTACAGAGCTGAGCATCCTTAAACAGATATTAAATATGTAACCCTGGTTTCTTTTGAGGAGTTTGTTTAAGCTTTTTTTATCGCCTTTTAGGGACAAGGTAACCAGCTGCTCATCAGTTGCATCATTGTAATTGTCTAATGAAAAAGGGTTTTCCATTGTGGCTGGTGCTTAATTTAATACCGAGGGAGCTACCCTCGGTATTGCAGTTATTAATATACCATAAATTATTTTATATGGAAAAACAGTTGTGTAGGTGGTGTAATGCCTACTGCTCTTAAACAGCAAACAGCTTGGGCTCTGTGGTGCGTACCATGATCTCTTAAAAAATCTAGATATTCATACCTTGTTACTTTTGGTTCCATAGGGTGTAATGCCAAAACTATCTTTTCATTTAGCTCTTCTACACTCATTTCTTTTACCCGTTTTGCTACATCATCATAAGATTTAGTTAAAAAGGCAATGATTTCTTCTTTTTCCAACCCTTTGTTTTCAAGTTCAGGGTCTATTTCCGGGAAGCCTTGGTTTTTTAAAGCATAGGTCAAAATTGTATTGTTTGCCCACCCTAGGTGCTTAAGTTGCTGTGCAAAAGTACGTACCTCATCCATATCAGATGTTTTGGTGTTGTATTTATCTGTAGGCATTGCGTTTGCAACCGCAAGGGTGTAGGTTTTGGCTTCTTCCCAAAAACCCAAGAAATCTTCTTTTCTTGTTTCTAAAATTTCTTCTGCTTCTTTACTCAGTTCTATAGTGTTTTGTTTTTCCATCGAGTTTGTTTTGTCTATTGAAAATGCACTTATAGCTACAATAGTTACTGCTAAAGCAACTAAAGCGGTAATTGATTTTACATTTTTCATTATTGTATTTATTATTAAATAGTGTTTATTAGTTATACCCGCTTTTAAGTAATGTGTGACAAAAACTGAGAATATATATATCATTAACTATCTTTCCACCATGAAAAATCTATTATTGTTTTTACCGCTATTATTATGTTGCTGCGAGAGTATTGGTACAAAATATGACTTGAAAGATGACAAGTATTTTATGTCATCATATGAGAGTATTATAAATGAGAGTGCTATTTTGAGAGAGAATACTGAGCCGATGCCCTCTTATGTTGGTAATTATATTTACGATGGTTATGCAAAACTTGATGTTGATACAATACAGGAACTTATAAGTTGGTTGTTGCCTAAAAGCTCAGAGGATTCGGAATACGAGGGTGTTAAGGTAGGTCTCTTGGTAGATTTATCACAACATGTAGATGGTTATTTGGCAGAAGACTTGAGCAATGTTGTCGATTATTATGTAAGACATAAACCTGATTTAGTTTTCCATTTCTTTAATAATATTTTTAATGAAAGAAAAGTAGAGCTAGCTAAAGAAAAATTAATAGATAAGTTAGTAGGCTTACATTCTTATAGTATATATTGGGCAGAAAATCCAGAGAAAGAAATAGAATTAAGTATGCAAAAGGTTCTGTCTGTTATGCCTGAGAAATTTGATAATGACTATGTTGTATTTTATACAAATTACTTCTCTAAAATTAGGGCTGAGCACGAAGCAGAACAATAGCTTATCAATCATACTCTTTTCAGTACCTTAGCGCACCTAAAACATTGTGTGCATGAATTACCTTTCGGTAGAGAATTTAACCAAGTCGTACGGAGCCAGAGTATTATTTAAAGACCTTTCTTTTGGCATCAATAAAGGTCAAAAAATGGCCTTGGTGGCCAAAAACGGAACCGGAAAATCTAGTCTCCTAAAAATTATATCGGGTTTAGATACTGCAGATAGCGGACAAGTAACGCTTCGTAAAGAAGTACGTGTGTTATACCTTGGGCAAGACCCACAATTACCTGCGGGTAAAACTATAGAAGAAGCTGTTTTTGAATCTGATAACCCCGTGTTGGCTGCCATAAGGGAGTACGAGGCTACCATAACAGATCCTAACAAAGCAGAGCACATGCAAGCGGCTATGGATAATATGGAACGCTTAAAAGCTTGGGATTTTGAAGCCAAAGTAAAACAGATTTTAGGCAGGTTAGAGTTAAAAGACCTTAGCCTGAAAGTAGAGAATCTATCGGGTGGGCAACAAAAGCGTGTGGCACTTGCCAAGGTGTTAATGGAGGAGCCCGACTTATTGATACTAGATGAGCCTACCAACCACTTAGACCTTGAAATGATTGAGTGGCTGGAAGAATACCTAAGCCGAGACAACCTAAGCTTGCTAATGGTTACGCACGACCGCTATTTTTTAGAGCGCGTATGTGATGAGATTTTAGAAATGGAAGATGGTAGGTTGTACAGACATAAGGGTAACTACAGTTACTTTTTAGAGAAAAAAACAGAGCGTCAAGAGAATGAAAGCGTAACTACCGATAAGGCCAAAAACCTAATGAAAAAGGAGCTGGAATGGATACGCCGTCAGCCCAAAGCACGTGGTACAAAAAGTAAAGCCCGCGTAGATGCCTTTGAAGGGATAAAAGAGCAAGCCAGTAAAAAAGTAGATAACAAACAAGTAGAGATGGAAATTGCCATGACTCGCTTGGGAGGAAAAATACTAGAGCTACACCGTTTGCGTAAAAGCTACGGCGATAAAGTTATACTTAATGGTTTTGATTACTCTTTTCGTAAAGGAGAGCGTTTGGGTATTGTAGGTAATAACGGAACCGGAAAATCTACTTTTTTAAAGTTGATTACAGGCCGTGAAGAGTTAGATGGGGGTAAGGTAATAACCGGAGAAACTGTAAAGTATGGTTACTATACCCAAGATGGTATTACCCTAAAAGATGATAAACGCGTTATAGAGGTTATAAAAGATATTGCAGAATATATACCTGTGGGGCGTAAAGGAAGCCAAATAAGTGCATCGCAAATGCTAGAACGCTTTTTATTTGAAGGCGATGCGCAATACACATTTGTATCTAAACTAAGTGGAGGTGAGCGCCGAAGGTTGTACTTACTGACGGTATTAATGAGTAACCCTAACTTTTTGATACTGGATGAGCCTACCAATGATTTAGATATTTTGACCTTAAATGTGCTAGAAGATTTTCTAATGGAGTTTCAGGGTTGTTTGGTAATTGTTACGCACGATAGGTACTTTATGGATAAACTGACCGAGCACCTTTTTGTATTTGAAGGGAATGGTGAGGTAAATGATTTTATAGGTAGCTACAGCGAGTACAGAGCGCATAAAAAAGCCAAAGAGCAGGCAGAAAAGAAAGCAGAGCGCCAAATAGAAAAAGCACAAACCCCAAAGGCTGAACCTAAAAAAGTAGAGAAACCAAAAGTAAAACTTAGCTATAAAGAGAAGCTGGAGTTTGAGCAACTGGAAAAGGACATTGAGAAGTTGGAGGAAAGAAAAGCAGAAATTACTAACTTATTCAGCCAAAATAATAGCGATGCCGAAGAGATAGAAAAGCTATCTAGAGAAATGAATGAGATTGTAGCCAACCTAGAAACAAAAGAAATGCGTTGGTTAGAACTATCGGAATATGAAGCTTAAGATGATTAAAAAAGCATTACCCATATTATTGTTCTTATGTATGGCTTTTGCAGCAAAGGCTCAAGATAAAGGTCCGCTGTTAAAACCAACAGGAGTAGTAACTGATTTTGAGAATGTTTTTTCTGGTAGCCAAGAAACTAAGCTTACCAATATTGTTAATGAAATTATTTTCAAAACCGGCTATCAAATAGCGGTAGTAACTATAGATAGTATTGCACCCTACAATAGTGCCTTAGAACTGGCAACTTACTTGGGTAATGAATGGGGTGTGGGCGATTCGGCAACAAATAATGGTATTGTAATATTACTTAGCTTTAATACACAACAAATTGCTATTGCCACAGGCTTAGGTGTAGAGGATGTACTTACTGATGATCTTGTAAAAGAAATTATAGAAAATGAAATGATACCTCAATTTAGAAAAGAACGTTTTTACCTAGGTACAGAAAAAGCTTTAGACCGCATTATAGATGAGCTTTTAAAAGAAAAAAAATAATTGGCACAGTGCTTGTGATAAGATACTTAGAACAAAAAAAGAATGCCATGAAAACAAATAAATGGATAGTAAGCGGATTTGCATTAGTAGCAATGAGCTTTATGAGCATCAATGCAAATGCACAATCTGCAATAAGTAAGCTAGATAAAAAAGAGTTGAAGGAAGCATCAGTACAAGTAGATGCAGCTGCACCAACACAAAATGTAAAAGAAGTATCTGCTACAAATGGTACTACTACAACAGAAGCTAAAACAGAAAAAGCACCAGTTGTAAGAACCAGCAGAAAAGCACGTTTGCAGTCTGTAAACAAAAGCGCAACAAGAGCTGAAAAACCAAAACATACTGAAGCGGTAGAATAATTTTTATTCTATATTCAATCAGCTAAAGGAGGTCTCAAAAGGGTCTCCTTTTTTAATTGCTAAAAAGTGCAGATATTTACCTACAAACTATATCTGCATGAAAAAACTGCTATTCTTATTGCTTCTGTTGCCTTGGTTTTCATGTGTTGCACAAAAGCAATTTCAGCAAAACCAAACCCTTACTTATGAAGAAGGGATTGAGGCTTATACGCAGCTAGCCAATAAATACTCGGCAGCAAAACTACTCACCTACGGTACTACAGATGTTGGTAAGCCCCTACACCTTTTTGTGATAGACGATGCAGGCACTTTTGACCCAAAAGATGCTAAAGAACGCGGGCATATGGTATTGCTCATCAACAATGCTATACACCCAGGCGAGCCTTGTGGTGTAGATGCAAGTCTGTTGTTTGCACAACACCTATTGGCAGATATGGCTAGTTTTGAAAGAGAAGCTCCCTTAGATGTAGTAGTATGTATTATACCATTTTACAATGTAGGCGGAACATTAAACAGAGGTTCGGCAGGTAGAGCCAACCAAAATGGCCCCGAAGAGTATGGCTTTAGAGGCAATGCCAAAAACTACGATTTAAACAGAGATTTCATCAAAATGGATTCTAAAAATGCCTTTGCTTTTACAGAGATTTTTAGAACCTGGAAACCAGATATTTTTATAGATAACCACACCACCAACGGTTACCAGTACCAGTATACCCTTAGCTTATTAACTACCCAAATGAGTAAAATGAATAAGCTATTGGCAGAATATGCTAAAGGGCAATTTGTACCTCAGCTGTATACGGATATGAAAAACAAAGGCTATGAAATGACCCCTTATATTTATGGTTTTAAAGAAACTGCAGATAAAGGTATTATGGACTTTTTTGATAGTCCGCGCTACAGTAGCGGTTATACAACCTTGTTTAATACCATTGGTTTTACCACAGAGGCGCACAAGTTTAAACCCTTTAAAGATAGGGTTATGCATAGTTACCAGTTTATGAATACGATATATGATAATATGCATGGTAAAAAAGCAGAATTGCAAACAGCCAGAAGTCGTGCTTTAGATATACTAAAAGACAAAAAAGACTTTGCCATAGAGTGGGAGCTAGATACCACACAATACATCAACCAAGAGCATAAAGGCTATAACTATGAGTATAGTGTAAGCCCACTAAGTGGCAAAGAACGATTGGCCTATAAGCTAGATGAACCTTATACCAAAAACATAAAGTACTATAATACTTACAAACCCAAAACGGTGGTGCAAAAGCCAAACTATTATGTAATACCGCAAGGCTATACCAAGGTGTTAGATAGGTTAAAAGCCAACAAAGTAAAGATGACACCACTTGAGAAAGATAGTATTATGGAGGTTGAGGTGTATTATATACAAGATTACGATACCAAATCATCTCCCTATGAGGGGCATTATGTACATAGCAAGGTACAAGTGCGCAAAGAGCTGCAAAAAATACAATACTACAAAGGCGATGTATTAGTGCAAACCAATGACCCCGAAACAGTACGCTATATAGTGGAAGTGTTAGAGCCACAAGCTACCGACTCGTTTTTTAACTGGGGCTTTTTTGATGTGATTTTGCAACAAAAAGAGTGGTTTTCTGACTACGCATACGAAGCGGATGCGTTAAAACTGTTGGAAGAAAACCCACAGCTAAAAGCACAATTTGAGGCGGATAAAAAGAACAATCCGCGCTTGGCAAATAGCCACGTAGCCCAATTATATTATATTTACGAGCAATCTCCGGATTTTGAAAAAAGCTATAAACGATACCCCATAACCAGAGTTTTATAAATAGAGCAAACATGAAAAAACTAGCACTACTATTTAGTATTACCGTTGCCTTGGCATCTTGCAGTACCGGCGACCCAAAATGCGTTTCTTTTGACGAAGAAAATTACCAAGAAGTTATTGCAAAAGGCTCTGAAAAAGACTTGTATACCGAAGCAGAGCGCATTATGCTAAGTATCTATTTTATGAAATACGCAATTGTGCATGAAAAGGAGGTGAATGACCCCATGATTGAGAACGAACGAAAAGTAGTTTTAGAGAGTGGTTTTGTAGACCATACCAATACCTGTGATGTAATTGCAGAAACTCGTGAAGAGCTAAAAAATGAAGGCATTACAGAAGAAGCTTATGTAGAGAGTTTTAGAGGTGTTTTTGATGCGAATGGTAATTTGAGATGAAAAACTTATCGGAAAAATATAGCCGCAATTATGATCGGGTAGAGAATATTTTGATTATTGCATTGGTTTTTGCCTGCATAGTTACAGCACTAGATATAAAGGGGGCAACAGTATTGTTGCCAACCCTATTGGGTGCTTATGCAATAGCCAACCATTTTGCAACCATTTTACTACACAAGCGCATAGATATAGATAAGGGGTTTTCACACTCGGTGGTGTTTTGGTATCGTATTTTTGGTATTGGGTATACTCTTACCTTAATCGTATTGGCATTATGTAGTTCGGGCTTAAGCCATCGGTTTTTAACAGTGCTTTCCGGTATTGGTGGGTTGGCTGTTTTATTGGGCTTAGTGTTTTTATATCCGCGTAAAAAAGACTTGCATAACATGGGTTTTAGTTATCCACGTACTTTTATCAGAACTATTATTTTGGCAGTACTAAGCCTGTTGGTTTTAAAGAGTTTGTTATAGTAAAATGGATAAGTCACTTAAGAAAGATTATATACTATTAGCGATACTCTGGATTGGCTCACTTTTGTTTTTAATAGATGAGTTACGGTTTGGTGCCTCTATTGATGCAACTAATTATAGAAAATGGATTGGTCTTATCATTATAACAATTTGCACTCCTTTTGTACTTAAAAAACCTACTTGGCTTTTTATTCTATTGTTTTTTACACTTGCACTTTGGACAATAGGGCTTGTTTCTTTTTCACATATTTACAGTGCAGAAATATATTTTATATTCATAAGGTTCAATCCAATAGGTCTTGTTTTCTTTTTAATTTTTCTATTTAAGAGAAAAGCTATGGCTAAAGAATTGTACTATAAGTATATTGGTGAAAAGAAAGCAGAAGTGTCAAGAGAAGCTTTGGACCAAAACTATATAATGAAAACCAATAGGTTTAAAACCAAGTTTCAAAACATTAGTGATGCAGAAATAGAAAGGAGACTACAAACAGACTTAGTAGATGAAGCCAAAGAAGCATTACTAACTATAAAAGCCGAGAGAGAAAACAAATAAGTATAACAATGCCACAACCTAAACTCATCTCCGAAGAAAAAATAATGTCAGCTACCGGCAAAAGCTGGGATGAATGGTTTGCTATTATAGATCGTGCCAATGGCACAGAAATGACTCATAAACAAATAGTAGCGCTAGCCACAGAGCATGGTGCTAGTATGTGGTGGCAGCAACAAATTGCAGTGTCTTATGCGCAACATAGGGGTATGAGGCAAGTACATGAGCAAAAAATAGGTTTTGATGTAAGCGCCAGTAAAACCATTAATGCGCCTGTAGAGGTTGTATACGATGCTGTATTAAACCCTGAGCAACGAAAAGAGTGGTTGTTAGATGGAGACTTGGAAATAAGAAACCACACCCCTCTAAAATACATCCGTAGTACATGGGTAGATGGAGAAACCCATGTAAATGCAAACTTTTATGATAAAGGAGCTTATAAAAGCCAGGTAGTTTTTCAGCATACCAAGCTTCCCAACTCAAAAGAAGCCGAAAAAATGAAAGAGTTTTGGCGCGCCCAAGTTATTAACTTAAAGGAGTATTTTGAGGGTTAAAAAATCATCAAATTTCCTTTACCAATCTGCTGTGTATTAGTTATTAACACATTGTTCATATTGGCTTAATGCTTTCCCAAGAAGTATAGCCGATATTTATAATATGAACAACAAATTTTATAAAACCTATATCCGCTATACGCTTATATCGATTATCATATTGATGCTGGCTTTTTCGTTTATGTTTTTTGTGATGTAATATTTTGCACATTTAATCGTCTCTTTAGTAGCATGCATATGGCTAATTAAGGCACTTTAGCTATATTAGCCCAACAACTTATTAGGCTTTATGGAAACGGTTATAAAACTAACAGATATTGTAAGAAACTTTCCACTTGGTAATGAAGTGGTAAAAGTACTTAGAGGCATTAGCCTAGAGATAGAAAAAGGCGAATACGTTGCCCTTATGGGACCATCGGGTAGTGGTAAAAGTACCTTGATGAACTTGTTGGGCTGTTTAGATACACCAACATCCGGCACTTATATATTAAATGGGCATGATGTAAGTAGCATGACAGATAATGAGTTGGCAGAAATACGTAACCGAGAAATTGGTTTTGTTTTTCAAACCTTTAATCTGTTACCGCGCTCTACAGCCCTAGAAAATGTAGCCCTGCCACTTATATATGCCGGCCAAGGTAAAGCACACAGAAATGAGCGTGCAACCAAAGTATTGGCAGATGTAGGTTTGGCAGATCGTATGGACCACCGCCCCAACCAATTATCGGGTGGACAACGCCAACGTGTTGCTGTAGGCAGAGCATTGGTAAACAACCCTTCTATAATATTAGCTGATGAACCTACGGGTAACTTAGATTCTAAAACTTCTGTTGAAATAATGAATTTATTTGACGAAATTCACCGCAACGGAAACACCGTAATTATTGTTACTCACGAAGAGGATATCGCTCAGCATGCACACCGAATCATTAGATTGCGTGATGGGCAAATCGAAACTGACGAACGCAACCGTTAGACTAATATGCTTAAGAAACAATTATTTTTTGCTGTAGCATTATGCTTACTAGGTAGTATTGCTGTAGCACAAAGTTACAGAACACCTTATCCTTTATACCCTACAGATCCTTATCAGATGGATTTTAAAGGGTATCCCTTACCTATAACTAAGGCAGATGTATTGGCTAAAAAAGTAAAATCTGTTACGGTTTATATTTCTAAAACCGATAGTACAGAAGAGCAATTGGCACAAAGCATTTTGTTTGATGAAAAGGGCAGGATAGTTTCTTACAACCCAAATATTGGCGATAAAGAACAAGACTATATTTTTAGACTATGGTATGAAAACGGTAAAATAAGTGGCTTTACACAGGCCTTATTTTTATCGGCAAAAAACTGGGAAGAGATAGAGGTTACCTATAATTACAAAGAGGGTAAGTATGCCAGCCAAGAGCAGATAACTAAAACAGTAAGCCCAGACTCTACAGGAGAGAAAAAAGCACATTTAAACGTGTTTACAAACGAAAATGGTACGGTAAGAAAGCTAACCATTAGTCAGATAATAAATAAAAGGCTTACACAAGGCTACGGGGCAACCTTTGAGTATTTAACAAATGGCAAAGACAGTATTGTTGAGACCTACATTTTATTGCGTGGTAGAGATAAGCAAAAAGTTACAGAACATCACTATACTACAACAGATGGTTGTAAGTATACCTATACTGTGTACAAGCCCTATAAAGGAGCAGAGGAGGAGGTAATTGTAGCTACCGGCGAGTATAATGACTGTGTTACTGCACAAAAACCACCATCGGGCTCTGTTATAAACGCAAAAGGCTTGATAGATGAACGCCCAATGTATGATGATGAAGGAAACCTATCTCATACCCTTAGGTACGAGTATACATATTACCAATAAAAAATTTTATTTTAAAGAGGTCTGCAAGCCCTAATGTGTCCTTCTAATTCTGTAGCACAAATAGGCATGTAAGCTGTGCGTATTACAAAGGGGCTGTTGTACTGTAGCTTATCGGTAAGTAAAATCAATCTTTTCCATAAAGGCATTTTTGCCAATAGCTCTTTTGGGTTTTTTACCTGTATTTCTATAACAGTATTTTTTACACTAAAAAAGCTATGTTGACTAACGTGTATATCTTCTATATCATCCCAAGCTACATAGCCAAAGTTTGCCAGGCAAGAGTTGTCATAAATACCACGATGATTTACACACAAAGTAAGCGCTCTGCTCAGTAAGTTTTTTACAAGCAAACGTGCATGTAAAACCAATAAAGTAAAGTTTATAGCAAGCAAGCCAATGATGATAAGTTTGTAGCCAGCTTGGTGTAAAAAGTTAAGTAGTGCATAACTTGCTAATACCAATAGGGTATGGAAAAGTACAATTTTCCATTGGCGGTTATTAGTCGCTTTAATTTCAAACTGATGAGTTGCCATTTTTCGTTGTATTGAAAGATTGCTATTTCAAATATAACACAAAAAATGTATAGTTTGATGTTAAGTTGCTGTTAATCAGTAAAATTTGGTATTTTAAACCCCATTTTATAGGTATAAATACCTGTGTGCATGCATTGTATTAAGTCCATTTTTTGATGGAACAATAATAATTAGCGGGGTTTTCTACTGATGGGTTTTTTTAGTTTTTTTGAGATAAAGTCTACCAATTGTCTAAAGTTATCATATTGGTTTTCATCAAACTCAAACTCATGGTTGTCTTCGGTAAGCATTTCAAAAACATAGTGTCCATCACTTTTTGGGTTTCCCACACTATCTTTGTAAAAGTCAGTTCGGATGGTAGCTTTTTTAATATGATCATAATAAACTTCAATGCGGCTACCCGTTACTCGGTTTACAAACTCTAGCCGGTCATGATATAGGAATAAGGTCTTATTATCAAAAAAGAAAAAACCTATAAATCCAATAATTATTACAAGCCCAAATAAACCAAGTGTAATATGTACAACTTGGTTATCGGGTATAGCAGTGAGTAAGCCATAGCACAACAAACCGTAAAAAATTAAAACTGCAGCCCCCTTCACGTAATTACTACTACGGAAACGAGACTGCATTAAAGGTTTGTCATTATATTCCATATAATTTATGGGATAGGCTCCCAGTCAGTATCAATATATACTACACCTACAAAAGGTATTGTGTTTGTAAAACTAAATTGTAAATCATCTTCGTTAATTACATCTAAAAAGATGAATATCTCGTCTACAGTACCGGCATTAAGTATGGCCTCAGTAGCAGAAGAACCATTAAACTGCCATGTACCTGTAGGTTGTATAAAGTTTATAATTGTCCCCGTCATTATATAAGTTCCATCAGTTTTTATATCTAAGGTTCCCGTTATAGCCGGCACACCTGGTACTGGCATGCTATCTACAGCAGAAATTACCGTAAAAGTATCTAAAGCCCATACGTTGTTAGTCACATAGCCTCTGTTGATGCTTTGCTGGCTTTGTTGTGGGGTAGTTCCGCTATCATCATCTTTACTACAAGATGAGATTGATAGAGTAATTACTAAGATGCTAAGTAAAAGTGTTAATTTTTTCATGGTTATTTTTTGGGTTATTTATTGTGCCAACCAAAAATTATGATGGTATGTAATACCTGCATAACGTTGGTCAACAAAGTTGTATTTCAGTTCTAAGTTCGTGTCCGATAAATTTTCAATGCCAATGACCATTTCGTACTTAGTAACAGGGTTTAAAAGTATTTTATTTGATTTATTTTCATAAAAACTCCAAGTACCATCTTCTGGTAGCAATCTGCTATTGATGTTTACCCCAGTTAGATTATAGGTAAAATCATCGTTTATTATTAAAACCATATCTCTTAATATAGGCTGCGGAATGAAGTTTTCTGAAGTAATTTGGGTGTGACTATCTAATACCCAAGTTTTAGAAAAAGTAGTAATTACTTGTTCTTGAGCACTAGTAAATCGGGGTTCAGGAGTGCGTGTAGTGCCTTCATCATCTTTAGAGCAGGCGCTGCTTGTTGCTAAGGCCACGCAAAATAGGAGTATTGGAATAAATTTTTTCATCAAAAAGCGTATTTAACCTACTAAAATAAGAAATTACTTTGACTTCAATTCTTTTAAGTATTCGCTTAAGTACTTTCTCAATACCACTGCAGATTTTCTGCTAGAAAAAGAGAAGTATTTATAATCAGCCGGATACTTTTCTTGTACCCAACTTGCAAAAGCTGTGCCTCTGCTAGTACTAAGAGTAATATAGGGTTTAAAGCCGGCTACAGTATCTTGGTCTATCTGTACTATTTCATTGTTTTTTATACCTATAGTAAGTGTTTTGGTTAAAGGCTTATCAAATATGTAGCGAATAAAGTCATTGTCTTTGGTTTCTTTTACCACAACTACATCGGGGGTACTACTTATAATTTCTTTTTCAGTTTTTGTGTCCCACTCCCATTCCCAGGCTATAAAGTTTAAGTAAGTCTTATCAGAAGTAATTATTGGATGCCCGGAGTATTCTGTAACCAATATATCTTTGTTGATGATAGTGGCAAGGCTAGTGCTATCCTCTTTTTTTAGTGCTTTGTAATAATCTAGTACAAGCTGGGTAGAGGGTTCCACTTTACTGCTTTTTTTAAAAATGCTACAGCTATTTAGCCCTATAATGGTACTTAGGGCAATGGCTACAAACAGAATGCTTTTCTTCATCGGGGTGTAGTTTATTCATTATCTAACGATAACAAAAGTACATAAGTATTGTGAATATGATATCACTTCTGTTGTCCCTCATTCTCTTCGTTCATTTTGTCTTGATACAAAACGAACCAAAAATTCAAGGTTGTTTAAGGAAATTTTTGTATTGTAAGCAAACCCGCTGCTATATCTACCGTTTCATGCTTTGCCTCCCTTTGGTCGGCGCAATTCCACTCAGTTTACTTTATTGCCTTCTTTGAAGGTATATAAGTTAAATATCTTGACCTTCTTTTACTAAAAAGAATATTTAAGTAACTAGGCTATATTTTTATACTATTGTATGATATGAAAACAAACGATAAAATAGTACAACTATACTATAGTGATGAGAAGGGAGCTCTGGTTGAAGTTAAACTAGATGATGAAACTGTTTGGTTAACTCAAGCTCAAATGGTTGAGTTATTTGATTCTAGTAAAGCTAATATAAGCGAACATATTTCACATATTTTAAACTCGGGTGAATTAAGTGAAAAGTCAACCGTTCGGAAATTCCGAACAGTTCAAAAAGAAGGTAATAGAGATGTAGAAAGAGATAGGCTGCATTATAACCTTGATATGATTATTTCTGTAGGCTACAGGGTAAATACAAAAAAAGGTATAGTGTTTCGTCAATGGGCAACTAAAGTTTTGAAGGAATATTTAGTTCATGGCTATGCTTTAAATGAAAAACGACTACAAGAAAATTCACAAAAGTTTGATGAGTTAAAGAAATTAGTTCAATTGCAAGGAGAAGTGGTTTCTAGTAGTCAGATAGATTTTATCGTTTATTTAATCACCTCTACCAAAAAGTCAATTGCAATTACAGGCAAGTAGTAGGAGTAATTAATACATAAATCTATATGTTATAGTGTCTTTTTCATTGTATGTATTGTACTTATCTACTCGATACAATATATCCATTATATCAATTTCTTCGCAACCGGTTTCAGAATAATTTATATAACCCGGAAATGGAAGTGGGATTATACTACCACGGTTATTATGCTCCTTAATAAAATGCCTTGTTATAGTTGGGTTTAAACTATCTAAATCTTTATTAAACTCATACATAAGCATTTCAAGTTTAGCTTTAGATTTAGGGTGATTTTTGATTAAGTAGGTCTCTTTTATACCATTAGTTTTATTGTCTCTACAAAGAAGTTCAATTGTAGGTTTTTGAAAAATATCAATTAAAAAAAGACTTACTAATGATAATGCTATAAACAATAGTAAGTACTTAATAAACTTCATGATTTTTTTATTTAATACCCTCTACCAAAAAGTCTATTGCCGGATTGTTTTCGGGCGTTGGGTTTTCAAAGGCCATAGTTTTGTATTTAGGCGGAACCAATATTTTACGCTCTACCAATTCATTTATGGTATTAATGTAAGGCAAGGATGTTTTGCCAATCAGTAAATTTTGTAGGCTCTTGCCGGATTTCCAATACTTATAAATATCTCTAAAACCTTTTAGGTATACATAGTCTTTAGTAAAGCCACCACCACGGTATATACGTGTGGTTACCGAAAATGCTTTTTGCGGACTTGTTTTATGCTCTTCTACCAATGAGGCAAAGGTGTAGCTAAAACTTTCGCCGCGTGCCATATGATGTGCCGCCATCACGCGTAAGCCCAACTCTTTTAATCGAGATACCTTAAGGTTACCCGATAGGTACTCACTTAATACCGCCATACCTTCTTGCGTAAGCGTATTTAGGGGTAAACCTAGGTTAAATACGTTTAGCGGTTGTAGGTTAGAGTTTTCGGTGGTTACCAAGTGCACTCCAACTTCGTGGTTAGCTAGTAAGCCAATATCTTTTTCAGAGAACTTTACTCCTTTTTTAATCAGCAATAAGCGTTTGCTGTTTAGTACCATTGCATCGGATACGGTGTTGGTGCTAATGCGTATGTTGCTGTTAAAACCATACTGATTGATAACGGTTTGAAAACGCTCTTGGGCCATTACATCCGTTATGTTTTTCTCATAGGGAGGATCTTCTAAGGGGTAATGCAATAAAAAGCGTGCATTGGCAATGTCTCTTTCATCCGGCTCGCCAAAATAACGCAGCGAGTTGAAACGGAAGGTGTCTGTACCCAAAGTAGCCAGCATATCTATCTTATCTACATAACTACGTATCACATCTTTGTACAGGTTTTGCAAACTTACGTCCTCTATATCTTGTACGCGTATGGCAAACAATTGTTGTTTAAGGCTGTAAGGGTCTATAATTAACTGCGGATACCTAAATTCCGGTTCTCTTTGGTACTTAGAGCTGAAAAAACGTTTGCGTTCTTGCTCTATATTAGTAGGGTTTACAAAGTTCAGCAACTCAAAATTGCGCAACAAGCGGTAAAGCTGTTGGTCTATTTTAAAAGTTTCTTTGTTTAGGGCAGAGGAGAGCAGTTTATCCTTTTTTACAACTTTAAGCGAGGTGAGTTTTTTGGCAAAAAAGGCTGCATGGCTAATAATGGCTTTTCTAAAACCATGTCTTAGCGCATCTATTACTACCGGAAAATCTTCTTCAGTTTCCTCATCAGTATATATTTTTTTTACCTCGGTAGCCAGTACTAGTGTATTGCTAAACTTTTTAGTTACATACTCTAGCTGATAGCCACGACCGTAAAAAATATCGTTTATCTCTGTGGTATTCTCTAGGTTGGGAACTTCAATTTTTTTCAGTTCGTTTTTCCAACGCATTACAAAGGGGCCAAACTTCTCTGCAATTTTTTCAGACCCAATATTAAATACCGGCACCAAACGCGGATGGCGCTTGTAGTTGTAAGAGTGTATATCATACAATACACAGGCACCAAACTTGTTTTCTAGTTTGCTTACCAAGGCATCTATTACACGGTAATAGTTGGTGTGTTTTTGCATGCTTCGGGCACGCTCCTCATCAGTAAGGTTTCGTTTCCATACGCGTTTACCCCAAGCCTCATCGTATACAGCATTTTCGGGTCCACGGTTTAGGTCGTACTCATACCTAGAGTCTTTACCTATAAGGGTTATGGGTAAAGATTTAATGAAGTTACCGGTATGCGGATCTTCTTCATACCAACGCTCATAATCATTTAAAGCGGCAATTTTTTTCAGTTCATCGCGCAAACGATGTCCATCGTGTATAGCGGTACATATATAGGGAGTATACTCTTCTATTTTTATTTCAAAAGAGCCGTCTTCAACCTCAGCATGAAAAGATATCTCATCAGTTATCTTACTAATGATATCCTCTACAGAAAGTTTTTTCATAATAAATGATACTAAGCCTCTTCTATGGTTTTTCTGAGTGCTTGTTTGCGCTCTATTGCAGATTCTTTTTGGCGTACAACACCCTCTGCAAAGTCTAGTATTTTGGTTTGCAGTTTTGTGCGGTACAATCTGTTAATAGCCGTAATACCTCCGGGGCTGCATACGTTTACTTCTATCAATCTACCATTAATAATATCTAAGCCTACAAGGTATAAACCGTCTTGTACAAGGCGTTTACCAATTTTGGCGCAAATCTTTTTTTCTTGCTTGGTAAGCGTGTGTTTCTCATAAGTACCACCTGCACTAATGTTAGAGCGGTGGTCTCCACTAGGTGGGCGTCTGCGGAAACAGCCAACAGCTTCGCCATTAAGCATTATAACACGTATATCTCCTTCTTCGGCACCCTCTACAAACTCTTGTAATATTACATAGTTGCTGCCTGTGGTGCCCATGCCTTTTTGCCCATCAATGTAAAAGTCTAGTAGGGAGCTAATGTTGTGTGTAGCATTTTTTTCTACTACAATTACACCACTACCACCAAAACCGTTTAGGGGTTTCATAATCATGCGTTCGTTTGGCGATTCCATGATTACTTTTTTCAGGTATTCTTTATTTTTAGATACATGCGTTGCCGGAATAATCTCGTTATTCGGGTCATGAAAAGTAGCTGTATATAATTTGTTGTTGGCTTCTCTTAAGCCTTGTATATCATTTATAAAAAAGGCATCGTGCCTTACAGAGTCTAAGAAATTAAGCATTATGCTATCCAATGGCGGATTATCGCGCATAAACACTACATCAAAACCGGCTATAGGTAAGAGCTGGTTTTTAAACTTTACATTTTTCTTAAAAGTTTTAGGGCTACTGGGTACTTTCTCTACCTTTTGTATCACCTTGCAAAAAGCACTGGTAATACTGTCTCTAATAGTCAATCCACCGGGTGTAGTAATAGCAACTGTATGCTTGCGTACCACCGCCTCGTGTATCAATCTTAGGGTAGAATCGTGGTCTTCTACGCGTTCCCATGGGTACATAATAAAGCAAATATTCATATCAAAAACATATTAAATTTTTAAGTATCTGAAGGGCATAAATATATTGTTTTTCTGATACTTACAAGCATATTGTATTTAGTTTGCTTCTAAATTAATAATCTTTTAATATGCCGTACTTTAGTATTTGACTTACTTTTGATGTAATGAGCAAGAAAAACGAAGATAAAATACACGGTACACATAGCAAACTAGCCTCTTTGCAAGAGTATTTGGGCGAGTTTGTATATGGCGGTATTGACGGTAGTGTAACCACTTTTGCGGTAGTTGCAGGTAGTGCCGGGGCCGGATTAGAGAGTTCGGTAGTGATAATTTTGGGCTTTGCCAATTTAATTGCCGATGGTTTTGCCATGAGTGTAGGTAGTTATTTGAGCACCAAAAGCGAAAAAGAGAATTACGATAAACACAAACGCATAGAATATTGGGAGGTAGATAACCTACCCCAAAAAGAACGCGAAGAAATAGAAGAGATATACGAAGCCAAAGGTTTTAAAGGCGAACTACTGCAACAAGTGGTAGATGTAATAACAGCTGATAAAGACCGCTGGGTAGATGTAATGATGAAGGAGGAGCTGGAAATGGCAGAGCAAACCAAAAGCCCGTTGGCTATGGGTGGTGTTACCTATTTGTCGTTTTTAATACTGGGCTTTATACCGCTTATTGTATATGTTTTAGACTATACTATAGATTTAGAAATAGACTTGTTTTTATACTCATCTGTGCTTACCGGACTAGCCTTTTTAGGTATTGGTTTGCTAAAAGCGTGGGTAAACCATGTAAACAAGCTACGCGCCATGCTAGAAACCTTGTTTTTGGGTGGTGCCGCAGCCGCACTTGCCTATTGGGTAGGTAATGTACTGGAAAAAGCGTTTGCATAATACATAGGAGAAAACCTGCGTTTTTATACTAAATTGCTATCCATGAGAAAGCTACTCCTACTATTTATTTCTATTTTACTGCAAACTGGTTTTGTAAATGGTCAAGCTATTATAAAAAGCTTTGATGATCGCTTATTTTATAATGAGGTAGCTGAGTTGCCATTGTACATACCCTTGTTTGATACACTGGAAAGAAATGTACTTGACTATAGCTTTAAGAAAGAGCAAGTCTTGCATCATGAGGTGAGTGTAGAAAAAGATGGGATTAATAATTATATAGGTGAGCTTTGCCTTTATGGGTATGAGTTTGACTACGATTGCGAAGATGAGACTGAGAAGGAGTATACCGTGTATCACCCAGAGTATCCAGATGGAATGTTAGTTAAAGATGATGACTATTTAGTTGTCTATCACAAAGACAGCGTGCTAAAGTATTATAGCTCTCTTAAGTATTACCAAATAGATATGCCTGATGATACTTTAGTAAGGGCATATGCTTTTACATACCCAAATATAAAGGTTGGCTATTATGCCTATCGCTTTTTTTCGGTTGATAAAACCAAACATTTAGCCTTAAAAGAATTAAGTGAGCAATACACCAATTTTATTGCACAAGCAGAAAATAGTCGGTATGCTAAAAACTATTACCATTTTGGTCCTCATTATTATCAACGCGAAAGTCTAAATTTAAATTTAGATAGTGCTTTTAATGAGCTTATCAATAATCCATTGCTAAAAGGATTAGATATTGAGAAAGCAATGCTATGCGATGTATATGCAGCTTACTTTTTGGCAAATAAAAAGTATGGTGCTTATAAAGAGTTTGTAACAGCATATAAAGAGTTTTTTAAACCCAACTCTAAATCAGCAATTCATTTATTGGAGTATGATTTCCATAGCAATCAATTTTTAGCTCAGACACCGTTTCCGCATTCAAGAGAGCTTGAGGATTATTTGAGGTTGATGAATGGTATTTATTTGAAACGAATAGTGGGGTACAAACAATTTATGGATTTATACACACCTGTAAAAGAAGGGCCTTATTACACATTAAGTGAAAAATTGATAGAACTAAACCATCAGTTTTTCTTAAACCCTTTGGCTGGCGGAGCGATTGATTACAAAAACAAAAAACCATTTTCTGCCGAAAGCATTAAGGCTAAATACACGGTTTTAATTACCTATCCGGAATACTTGAAAGATGAGCTTGACCCAGAATGTATTGTTTCTAAAATGAACTTTTTTACACAAGATACTATTATAGATTATAATTTTTACACATTGGGTTATGCTTTTGAGCCCAAAAAGTATAAAGAAACCAAAAATATTGAGGGAGATACTGAGTTGTTTGTAAAGCATCAAAAAAGGAAAGACAAAAATTACCAATGTTGTTATGAAGACGCTTGGATTAAAAACTTAACTGATGTGCATGACTGGAAAGTGTTTCTATATATCTTAGATGAAGAAGGGAAAGTTATTTTTATCAATGATTTATCTCATTGTATAATTCATCCTACCAAAATTATTGGAACTAAAATAGCGGAATAATCTACCTATAAATCTTCCCTTTTGTAATTTTTACGGTGCCTTGTTGGGCTAGTTTTTTTACGGTTCGTATTACGGTTTCTACTCGTAGGCCGGTAAGGTCGGCTATTTGTTGCCGGGTAAGTTCAACTTCGTAGGTATAGTTCCCTTCTATTTTATAAATGCTGTTTTTCAAATAATCAATAAGGGTAAGTATCCGTTGGTCTGCCTCTGAGCTGGCAATTTCTGTAGCCATTATGGCTTTGTAGTACAATCTTTCGGATAAGGTTTGTGTGACTTGTAAATGTACTTCTGGGTTTTCTTTCAGCAGCTTTAAAAACGCATCTTTTGCCAACCGAATAATTACCGATGCTTGCGTGGTAACTGCGCTTGCAGGGTACTTATAATTACTGAGTAGGGGAGGCTCTCCAAAACTACGCCCTGCAGAAAATATACCTTGTATAAACTCCTTTCCCAACTCATTGATGTTGTTCATTTTTATTTCTCCGCTTATTACTTGGTAGTAATAGTTTGGGGTAGCACCTTCATTAAAAACCACTTGGTTTTTTGTGTAGTTTTTTTCTGTAGCTCCGTATTTTTTTAGCAGTTCGGTATCTATCATTTTTATGACAAAAAAGAATGTTGTGTGACCTAAGTCATAAACTAACGCTTGCATGCTGCATTAGTTTTGACCAAGATATTAATATGTAAAATAATATGGGCAATATAATAGCATTACTAAAAAACTGGAAGAACAAAGCTTATTGGAAAGAGCTAGAGTACAACAGTTATGGCATACAAGGTGTATGCATTGTTTTTCAAACCTGTTTAGGATCTATAGCCGCGGCCTATAGTTTATCTATTGGTTTTTTACTTGGCTTAGGCTTGGTAACTATTACCAATATTGTGGCAAATGCCTTCATAATTTCTCAAAGTCCGCTAAAATGGATTGTCAGATCATCTATTATTACAGCCCTTACTTCGCTTATTGTTACAATTTATTCTGTTGTTATATAGGTAGTTGTATATAAAAGTTGAGCATGCAAACTATATGTTTAAATAAAATTATATATTGGCTGTGCTAATAATAGAAGCGAATCTAATAACTGTTTGGGGTTAATTGATGAGTTTCAAAAAGAAAACCCGCAGCTTTTGTTGCGGGTTTTTTTAGTTTTCAATGTTAAGTTTTTAGTGGTGGCTAGGATAGTGCAAAAAATATAGCTTATATTTATGCTGTACCACCAAGTATAATACCATTTAAACGATTTGATACAGCCCTGTGAAAGCAGGGCTTTTTTTATGCAAAAAAATAAATTGATGTATAAACATTATTACGATCATGAATGTTAAAGGAGTATAATTTTTTTTCATGATGTAATTGTTTTTGGGTTTTAAGTAGAAAGTGTCCGGTCTTACATCAGCCGGACACTTTTATTTTACACCTATTATGTAGTAGTTTCTTATTTAAACTCTACTACTAGCCCGGTTTTTTTATCTCTGTTACCTTCTTTAAAAAACTCTAATTTATGCACTACATTTTTTTTGCCTTCAATAGTGGCATCAAACTCAGAGGTAGCAGTTTTAACTTTATAAGGGAACTCATATGTTGTAGTTAAAGACATGTTTTCCATACTTTTTAATAAAGTACCTAATTGTTCTAAGCCTTCATCTAGCTCTTCCATGTCTTCTCCGTCAGTTTCGTCAGCTTCGGTTTCTACAACTTCAACCTCAGTGTCATCACCTTCAGTATAATCGCTATCATCAATTTCTAGATAATTACTATCATCCATTTCAAGCATTGGGGCTTGCTCAGACATGCCTCCAAGCTCATTTTTTAACTGATTGGTAAAGCTGTTTGTACCGGTTCTGGTAAAGCCTTTTTTACCGTAAATAAATAAACCTTCGGTGCTCTCTGGGTTGTTACCCAAGGCAAGCATTACATTATTTAGAGCTTCTACATTATCAAAATCAAATGAGTAACCAAAAGTGTAGTTCTCTTCATCTTCAATCATTTCTAAATCAGAAATACCACTAACAGCACTTATTTTTTGCTTAAATTCATCCATACTGCTCATAAGTCCGTCAGTAAAATCTTTTGCTCCGGCTGCAGCTTGTGGGTTGCCTTTGTCTTCTTCCATACTGTTTATAAGCTCAACCATTTCGGTCATATTAAAAGTAAAGGTGTATGTGCCACCTCCTTTTTTGTTAAACTTTATGGTTTCTTTCATCTCTATACAAGAGGTAAAAACTAAGACAGTAGAGAGTACGAGTGCAAGTACTTTATAAATTTTCATAGCATTTGGTGTTTTTAGTTATAGTCACAAATATATCAGAAAATTTTATTGAAAATAAATAGTTTGGTTATAGTCTTCGGGCTTAAAGGTGCCACTATTATATAGGTATGTATAGGTAACTGTTTTGCCTTCATCAGAGAAAACTTCGGGTAAACCCGATGGCTTTAATTGCATAGGTTTGTATGAGTTTACGGTAAACGTATAAACTGCATTTTGGTACTCTTTAAAAATTTCTTCTTTAACCAAGCCTTCTAAGTCATCAACACTAATTTCTTCCATTTCTTTTATTACAGCAGGGTATGCTCCTGTATGGCTTATGGTTTTATCGTTTATTTCAAGTTTTATATCAGTTGTAAAAGTCATTGCCTCATTAAGGCTTTTATTGTCAATAAAATCAAAAGAAAAACCAAAAGCCCCCATATCTTCTTTAATGGTCTCAATGTTAGATATCCCATCCATATAGCTCAAATCGTCTTTAAGTACGTCTAGTTCTTCGTACATATCATTCATTACAATAGCTAATGCTTCTTTATTAACTATTTCATTGAGGTATTGGTTGTAATAAATCACAAAACTGTAATTGCCACCGCCTTCATTTTTTAGCGTAAGAGTTTCTTTTATTTCTATACAGGAGCTAAAAAGTAGTATACATATACCCAATACAGGTGTTGTAATTTTGTTTCTATGTAAAATATTGTTCATGAGGTGTTTGTGTTTTTTTATTGTTTTATATGTACTTGTGTAATATTGTTTATTGTTCAAAAGCCGTGCCTAATAATTTCTATTGTATGTAAAATATGGTACTTTTGAGTTAAACCAAATCTAACGAAACACTTTGGAAAAAAACGGCCAATCGCAGTCTGTATACGAAATAATGTATGAGTTAGCAGCTGACGCCATTTTTATAGTTGATGCTAACTCCAAAGAAATTATAGATTGCAACCCCTCTTCTGTTAAGCTTTTTGAAGCTAATGATAAAGATGACTTAGTTGGTAGAAAAATGACCAGCCTTATGGTGGATAGTTTTACCAAAGAAGAAAATATTGGCTTTGAAAGAGAGTTGGCAGAGAACAATTACTTTTCTCACGAAACACAATACAAGTCTTTAAAAGGAAAACTAATGTGGGGCAGCTATGCTGTTGTAAGAGCCGAGCTAAACGGCAAGCTTACCAGTATAGTGCGTATAAAAGATTTAAGTCATATACGCGAAATGCAAGCCGAGATACAACGCTCTGAAGCCGGATTGGCAGCTATACTGAACAGCTCTAGAGAGCTGATATTTTTATTGGGTAAAAACAAAGAAATTTTAAAGTTTAACAATACTGCGGCTGAAGCCATAAAGGTTTATTGGGATATTGATTTGGAGCAGGGGCATAGTATGCTCGATTATATTTTACCAAAAGATTTAAAGGAATTTAACGATAATTACCAGAAAGCCTTAAACGGAGAAAGACAAAGCTATGATAAAGATGTGCCGATGCCCGATGGCAGTACTATCTATTACCATACAGTTTTTTATCCGGCAATAGATGATGATGGAAATACCATTGGTGTAACCTATGGTGTAGCAGACATATCTGAGCGTGTAGAGCAAGCACGCCAAGTAAACGAAAATGTAAAAGCCCTACGCGAAGCCCAACGTATGGGTAGTATTGGTAGCTGGGTTTGGGATTTAAAAACCAATGTAATTGATAGGTCTGACCAAGACTTAAGAAATGCCGGACGAAGTCTTGAAGACTATGACGGTACATTTGATTCTTACATTCAAGAAATTCACCCGGAAGATAGAGAGCTTGTAAAAAAGCTGATAGAGAATTGCATAAAAAAAAGAGAGCCCGCAGATTTTAGGTATAAAATTGTGCGTACCGATGGTGAAGTGAGGTATATGCAGGGCAAGGTAGAGTTTGTACCCGATTTAGAGGATAAGCCATTAGAGGTAAGAGCTATATCTCAAGATATAACTGAGCGCATGATGGCCGAGAAAGAACTGGAAGAAGCAAAAGAGGCTGCAGAAGCTGCTGCGGCTGCAAAATCAAACTTCTTGGCTACTATGAGTCATGAGATACGTACTCCTATGAATGGGGTAATTGGTATGACCAGTTTAATGCTACAAACCGAATTGACTGCTGAGCAAAAAGATTATATAGAAACGATTCGTGTAAGTGGCGATACCTTATTATCTGTAATAAATGAAATACTGGATTTCTCTAAGATGGATTCCGGTAAAATGCAGCTAGAAAAACAACCTTTTGAAATTGAGGTGGTAGTTGAGCAAGCGGTTAATTTACTTTCTACCAAGGCCAATGAAAAAGGCTTGGACTTGCTATACCATATTGATGAAAACACACCGCCAGCAATTATAGGCGATGCTACTCGTTTTAGGCAAGTGCTACTAAACTTGCTTAGCAATGCCATAAAGTTTACTGATGAAGGAAGTGTAACCATACTTATTCAGTGCCAAACTTGTATGATGGATAGCTCTTATAGCTTTTTAAGTGTTGAGGTAAAAGATACAGGTATAGGTATATCTAAAGAGAAACAAGACTTATTATTTCAGCCTTTCTCTCAAGTAGATTCTTCTACTAGCAGAAGGTTTGGAGGTACAGGTTTAGGCTTAGCCATTAGCTCTAAGTTAGTGAGTTTAATGGGCGGCGAAATAAAAGTGGATAGCATGCCTGGTTCGGGCTCTGTGTTTAGCTTTACAGTAAGAGTACCTATTGCAGATGCTCATATAAAAGATACCACCTTTAATAAAAGAGTTAAAGCCTTTGTGGGTAAAAAACTATTGCTGGTAAAAGACAACGAGTACTTTAATACCATGATGGCAAAACAATTAAGTACATGGGGTTTTACTGTAGATTCTGCGCCTTGCGCAGATGAAGCTATGAAACTAATAAATGCAAATACCTACCATATGATATTGGTAGAGTATGATTTACCAAATATGACGGGCTTAGACTTTATTTATTCGCTTAGAGAAAAATACACTGCCAAGCAGTTGCCTACTTTACTATGCTCTAGAGATAAGCTAAACCTTACCGATACGGATAGAGAACATGTACTGCCAGTTTTTGCCGAAAAACCACTTCGTTATAGTGCCCTGTTTAGATCGTTAAATGAGTATTTGGGTGGTGAGAAAAAAACAGAGGAGCAAGCCAAAGAACAAGAGAAAATTGCAAAAAAGGGAAGCCATTCTTTATTACGAATTTTGGTTGCCGAAGATAATTTGGTAAACCAAAAATTGGCCATGTTTATGCTAGAAAAATTGGGCTATTCTGCAGATTTGGCTGCTAATGGGGTAGAAGTAATGGAGGCATTAGAAAGACAACCTTACGACCTTATTTTTATGGATGTACAAATGCCGGAGATGGATGGCTATGAGGCAACAAAATCTGTAATAAATAAATATGGTGGTAATAGACCTACTATTGTTGCCATGACTGCCAATGCAATGGAGGGGGATAGAGAAAAATGTTTGAAAGCCGGTATGGATGACTACATTAGTAAACCTATAAACATACAAGTAATAGATAGAGCCCTAAAAAAATGGGGACAAATCATCTAAACTTAATTGCCAATTACAGCTTATAAATTACACAATCACTAATTTTTTCTTTAATTAATTTGCGCAGTTAAATGGTTGCGTATATATTTGCAGTCAAGTAACTGCATTTATGGAATTAAGAAGAGATGTATTTCAGGCAATAGCGGATCCTACAAGAAGGGCAATAATTACATTGGTTGCTTTACAGGCACTAACTCCCACTGCAATAGCAGGGAATTTTGACTCCTCTAGGCAAACAATTTCTAAACACATACAAATACTTACTGAGTGCGAAATATTGGGGCAAGAGCAAAAAGGTAGAGAAATATATTACCACTTGAATCCGCAAAAAATGAAAGAGATAGCAGACTTTGTGGAGCCCTTTAGAAAACTATGGGATGTAAGGTTTAATAAGCTAGAGGATGTAATGAAAAATTATAAATCTGATAAATAGGATGGAGTTAAAAACAAAAGTAGATGCCCGTGAGGGAATGCAAGAGTTGGTTATTACCAGAGAGTTTGACTTACCACTAGAGTTGCTTTTTAAAGCCTATATAGAACCCGAAATTGTAGAGCAATGGATGGGAACAAAAGTGCTAAAGCTGGAAAACAAGAATCATGGTAGCTGGCAGTTTGTAACTACCGACCCAAAAGGAAATAAGCATGGTTTTAATGGGGTGATACATGAGTTTAGTATGAACCGAAAAATCACGCGCACCTTTGAAATGGAAAACACTTCTTTCCCCGTTCAGTTAGAATTTTTGGAGTTTGAGGCACTTACAGAGGGTACAAGTAAACTCACCATGAAAATAATATATAAGTCGGTTGCTGATAGAGATGAAATGCTAAAGCTACCATTTGCTCAGGGCATAAACATGGCACATAACAGATTGCAAGAGATTGTAAATAATATAAGGTAAGGGCTCATGAAAAAGAGAGATAAAATTATTTATTGGATAGCTACTTTGTGGCTGGCCTTAGGTATGACCTCAACAGGAATTGTGCAGCTTATGCAAATGGATGCTGAGGTAGAGATGATGAATAAACTAGGTTACCCAATCTATTTTTTAAGCATTATTGGTGTATGGAAAATACTAGGTGTGGTAGCTGTGCTTATACCTAAGCGTGCAGTATTAAAAGAATGGGCTTATGCAGGGTTTTTCTTTACAACGACCGGAGCAATAGTATCTCATATAGCAGTTGATGACCCTATGGCAGATGTGTTTCCTCCATTATTACTGTTAGTGCTAACTATTGTATCTTGGTATTATAGACCGATAAGCAGAAAAACAACAACACAAAATAAATAAGACAATGAACCCAAAGCTTGATGCCTTTTTTAGCGAAGAAAAGCAGTGGCAAGAAGAAATGGAGAAATTGAGGATTCTTGTTCTTGATTGTGGATTGGTTGAAGAACTAAAGTGGGGAGTGCCTTGCTATACTTTTAAAGGGAAGAATATTTTAATTATTCATGGGTTTAAAGAGTATTGTGCGCTGAATTTTTTTAAGGGGGCTTTGCTAAAGAATACAGATGACATACTTATTCAACCAACCGAAAACTCACAGGCTGCACGCCAAATACGCTTTACAAACGCCAAAGAAATAGAGGAGTTAGAGCCTGTATTAAAGGCTCATATTTATGAGGCTATAGAGGTAGAAAAAGCAGGACTAGATATAAAATACAAAAAGGTAGCTGAGTTTGATATGCCCAATGAACTACAGCAAAAATTTGATGAAGAACCAAGCTTTAAAGCCGCCTTTGAGGCATTAACGCCAGGTAGGCAAAAAGGGTATTTACTGCAATTTTCTGCACCCAAACAATCTAAAACCAGAGTGGATAGAATAGAAAAATACAAGCAACGTATTTTTGATGGTAAGGGCTTTCATGATTGTGTTTGTGGTTTGTCTAAGCGTTATCCTAGGTGCGATGGTTCGCATAAATATGCAAAAAGTACTTAAATAAAAAAGGCGACCAATCTGGTCGCCTTTTTTATAATCTATCTATTTATCTCAATTAAGGGATTCTAAAGTAAAAGCCGGCGTAAACCAATCTGCCTACAATAGGTCCCCAAACACGGTTGGTGTCAAAGTTAGGTGCAGATGTATTGTTTGCGCTAACTATAGGGTTGTCTTGCCTAAAGTTGGTAATGTTTTCTACACCCACATATGCATTCCATTTTTTGCCAAAGTCTTTGGCAATTTGTGCATTCATGGTTACAAAATCCGGTGAGCGTTTAAACACCTCTCCGTTTCTTGGGGCGCGTTGTTCGCCAATCCAGTTAATGGTGTAGTCAAACTTCCAATCGTTTTTGGTTTCGTAGGCCAAGTTTGCAAAAGCTCTGTGCCTAGATGTAAAAGCTTTTTGGCGTAAGCTGCCGTCAATCTGTTTTACTTTTACATCCTGAAAACGATAAGCTACTCTTACATCAAACCTTCTCATGGGGCTATAATCTGCCTGAACTTGTAAAGTGTTTGCATAAGACTCATCGGTCTCAAAAAAGGTGTAGCCGTTTACATTGTCAAAATCTATAGCCAATTGTTTGGTAAACTGTGTGCGAAATGCTTCTGTAACTATGGTTACAGGGCGGTAATTCATTTTAAAGATAAGTGTATATCCACCACCAAAATTCCAAGCATCTTCTAATAAGATGTTGTCTCTAACCGTAACGTTGAGGTTAGAGGCTAGCAAAGAAATATTATCGGCAATGTAAAATGGACGTCTTACACCTCTACCACCACTTAAACGAAATATATTATTCTCGTTTAAAGCATAGCGTATGTGTACCCTAGGTATAATTACACCTTTTTGCTCGTCTACAACAGTAAAGCCATCTGCATTTGCCAGAGAATATGTTTCGTTAATATCAAATAAATCTCCTCTTAAGCCTGCAACAATATTAAAAGCTTCGTGGGGGCTATAGGTATACTCTATAAATGCTCCCGGTGTATTTGTTTTAGCTTCAATAGTAGTAAAGTTTATGGGTAAAGAGTAGTAATTATCTATCTGTAAGCTTAAGCCGGTTCTGTATTTATGTCTTGTATCGCCAATTATATCTTGGAAAATAAGGTTGGCATAAAAGGCATCGTGCTTTTGGTTGTTTGTAAAAGTAGTGGTGTTATTAGGACCAATTTTTACATCTTGCGATTGGCTAGAACCACTAACAATTAAACCAATACTACGGTATACTTTATCTTCAAATACATATCCTGCTTTGGCAAAAACCTCAGCACGTGTATCATCCAATAGTATTTGGTAACGGTTGTTTTCTGCAATACCACTATTGCCAAACTGTCCGCCTTCTTTACGATCATTAAGTATTCTGAAACCTACTTGGGCTTCAAAACCTTTATGGCTATCGTACTTAAAGCGTTTCATCAGGTTTACTTGGTGGCCAAGCGGAGCATCAATAAAGCTATCATCATTATTATCAATCTCTGTATTACGCATGCTGCCGTGTAGTAATACATTACCAGTCCAGTGTTTGCCCAGTTTATACTTGGTAACCAAATTGCTTTCTATACGACCTGTGCTATTTGCATAGCCGTTTACCATTAGCTTATCTCCATCTGCATGTGGTTTGTAAAGCTCTACGTTTATTTGTCCGGTAATGCTTTCATAGCCATTTACTACAGAGCCTATGCCTTTGGTAAGTTGTATGCTCTCTACCCAAGGGCCGGGTATAAAGGTAAGCCCAGAGCTAGATGCCATACCTCTTGCTAGTGGTATGTTTTCTGCTTGTATTTGGGTGTATTTACCATTTAAACCCAGTAGTTGTATTTGTCTTCGGCCAGTAACGGCATCGGTATAAGATACATCTACAGAGGGGTTGGTCTCAAAGCTCTCCGATAAATTACAGCAAGCCGCTTTGCGCAACTCCTTTTGGTTTATCGTTTCTACATTTATGGGTGCTATGGTAGATATGGTAGTGCTTTTTTGTCTACCAACTACCTCAACTTCGCCGGTTTGGGTTCTGTTGGCTTTCATTATTAGGTTTGTTTTATGCGGAGACGTAATCACAAGTGTATCCGTTTCAAAGCCAATAAAGCTTACTATCAATCTATCTTCTTTATAAAAGTCAATCTCAAAATAACCATCTTGATTGGTGGTAGTACCCACGTTTGCTTTTTCCCATAGGATGTTGGCACCCGGTAATGGTACTAAATCTCCTTTTGCAGTTTCTTCCATCACAACACCATTAAGTTTGTTGTTTTGGGCCATGGCTGTATTACCTATCAGTAATAGGGCAATGGCAAGTTTAAAAACAGATTTCATAATTAGTGCTGGTGTTCTTTATGGTCTTTGTGGTTGTGACCATCATCTTCACCTTCTTCATCCGCGCCCTCAAAATCATTTAAGGGGTTTGGGTTTTGGCAGCATTTATCTAGCTTGTTGTAAGCATCCAAATTGGCCTTTACCTTATCTGTGCTATAGCCTGCATCTGCTATCAATTTGTGTATTTCATCCTCAGTAATTTTAGAGGTTTTGTACACTACGGTAGCTATTTTGGTGTCTTTATCCCATTCGGCAAAAATTATTCCTTTTGCATCTAAGGCTTCTTCTATGCGTTCTTTACACATTTCGCAATTGCCGTAAATGGTAAACTTTATTTCTTGTTTCTTATTTTGTGCGTTAGCAGGCAATGCAAATGCTATTACCGCAAGGCACAATGCTATATATTTTAAAACTGATTTTTTCATTACATACATTATTATAGAGGTTAAAATCTCTGTGAATAGTTGATTTAATACAAATTGTGGGCATAAACCCATAGCTATGTATTTATCCGTAGTATGTAAGAGATTGATGTTGTATGTATAGTGGTTCCTTGAGTGGAGGTAATACTTTTACAACCGTATAAGGGCTAGTGGTAGTTTGTGGTTCTACCAATTTTTTTAAATAGTGTAATGTGGTAGGAGGTAGGTTTGCAAAACCTGTAAAAAATACCACAGTAGTGGTTTCGGGTAGTTTTTGAGAGTCGTCTATTTCCAGCGCAATTTCTTCATCAGAGCAACAAGTATGCATCATGCAGCCATTGTGGCAATCATGCTCATGTTCGTGCTCATCATGGTTTTGGTGTACCAGTTTTACCTCTTTTAAAAAATTGCCACAATAATGCTTGCTTATTGCCAAACCAAGGTTTAACGATAAGTATGTAAATGATAATATAAGTAAGGCAATTCTTTTCATCTCTTATACAAATATACGTCATAAAGCCCCTTTTTGTTTTACCAATTGGCTCTTTTTTTAAGTATAAGGGAGCTGGCTTTTACGCAGGTACAGGTGCTAAGCAGTATTTTCCTACACTATTTACAGTGTCGTGAAGCTTTTCTGCACTGATATTTTTGTTTAGAAAAAGAAGAATTTTTGCAGGGTTAAGTATTACATGTGCTGCATTAATTTCCGGTAATTTTTCTAGGCTTTCAATTATAGCGGGTTTGTTTTTTGCTAAATCAACCCCACTAATTTTATACATTATAACCATTTAGTGTTCCTCGGTGTTCTGTTGTTTAAGTATTTTTTATTTTCATGATGAGGTACTGTAATTTGTTCTCTATCTACATATTTGTTTTTGCTAGCTAAATATAATAAAATTTACTATCCTTTTTATAACTACTTGATATACAAATGGTTTTTGTAGGACAATTCTTACAATTACACACGAATGGGGATTCGCGGCAAAAGTATAAAAATAGTTGGTACGGCATACCACTTTTACCTAAAATTCGATGAAATCAATTATCTATCGACTAAATAACTAACGATGGGCTTTGTACTTTTTTGCAACAGATAATTTACCGGCTTGGTTGAGTTCAAAAAAGCCCCAGATATTTACAGTAAGGCTTACTCCACCTAACATATACCCAACATTTGTGGCTACAGGGTCATCAAATAATAGGGGTATGGCAATGGCTGTAAGAGCAGATATAACTGCAAAAAGCTGCTTTTCACCACCATTTCGCATTAATACTTGATAAGGTTTATATCTTTTCATACGCCCAAGACTATTAAACGATTGCTGATGATCGGCAAAATCTATGGGTTTATTACCACTATATGAGTACTGAAGTAAATCGTGCTTATTAATAAGCCAAGATCCACTCATGCCGCTTTCTTGGTTGATAAGGCTACCGGGTTCTGCGGTAATCAATAAATAATTGTCATAGTGAGTTTCTACACTTCCGTATAGTTGTTTGCCTCCAGCTAAATAAAAAGTATAGCTTGCTTTTTTTGTAAGCTGACCGTATATGGTGCTACTTAATAGGCACAGGATGCCGGCAAAAAGTAGCCCTTTTGTTTTTGTAGTTTTCATGTGCACAGCTAATATAATATATTTTGTGCAACAGGATAATGCTAATAACTAAAGGTGTGGTCTAAAAAGTCTAGATTGGTATCTAAGTAGTACTCAAATCTTCCGTAAAAATCTTCATCATTTTCAAGTGTTACCTCTAAAATAATTACAATTGCAGGGTGAGCAAAGTCTTGATTTTCAATGTCGATAGATAGGGTGCTAAAATTTATTTCTAAATCAGAAATTTCAGATCCATCAGACATTACCTCTAATAGTTCCTTTTTTTCTGCTTCAATAATACCACGAAGCTCTTTGCGTGCTTGACTTACAAGCTTGTCTCTATCGTAATCACGGTAAAACAGTTCGTTTACCTGATGCCAGTTAATTTTCATCTTATTTATTTAATAAAGTAAAGATATTAAAATAATGAAAGAAATTACTTTTTGCCAACTAACAGCTTATAAAAAATAGCTGCATTTATCATTACGGTAAAAGAAAGTATCCACCAAGCACTGCGTTTTACTTTTTGCCAAAAGGTAATTTTATTACCGGGCTCTGTTTTTGTGCCAACAGATGTTTCAAACATAGCGTGGTATTGTGCGGTATTTGGTTTTTCTATTAATGAGAAGGTAATAAGCTCTGTAGAGGCTACCTCATTATTATCATTTTCTTGTACAAAAGAGTATTTCTGTTGTTGTTCTTGGTACTCTAGCTTGGCTTGTTGGCCTACCTGCCTAAGCGGTGGGCGCCCACGTGTAATGGTGTTAAGCATGTAGGGGCCAATGGCAGTGTCTTGTTCTTTATTTATAAAGTAAAAAGTACTGTCGGTATCAAATATCATGTAGGCATTGTTCTCTGCTCTGGCTATCTCTAATAAGTTATTGGTGCTCAAAAACACTTTGCCATATTTTGGGCTATTGGGGTGGGTGTTGTAAAAGTTAAATTTTTGCCCGCCATAGTTATACCCTACTGTATTAGTGTCGGGCCCGGTTCTGCCAGGAAAAATGGTGTCTAGCATTACTTTTTCTAGGCTAGGGTATCCCGGCATTTTTGCTTTGTCTACTACTTCTTGGCGTATGCAAGGGTGCCTTACGGCGGTAATGGCAATGTTTAATGAGTCGTAATTTACGGCTTGTTGGTTGGCAATTACATACTCTACATTGCTTAGCCCGTAGTGCAATAAACGCATTGCTGTGGGTATATCAAAGTCGCTGCTAAGTATACTTATTACCAAGCCCTCGCCTTTTACAGTATGAGCTTTGTGGTTGTTATTTATAAAGTTTTGGATGTGTCCTTTGTATTCAAAGGCATCATAACCAATGGCTGTATAGGGTGTTTTGCGCGAGCCCCTGTCTTGCTCAAAGTAAATATATATGTTGGGCAGGTTTCGCTCATCATGCTTTGTGCTTAGGTAGTTGCTTGCCAACTGCTTAAACAGCAATATTTTTTCGTCAATTTCAAAATCAAGGTAATCTAGCTGATAGCAAATATGCAGCTTACCTTGTTCTTGTATAAGTTTATTGGTTTGTGCATTTGCAGTAAGGGAGGCTATGCAAATGATAATAAAAAAAAATGCTTTTTTCATCTTATAGTGTGCAATGATAAGGGTGAAAAAAGCATTTGAATAGGGTTGTAGGTGTGTGTTTATTCTTCTATTTCATTCTCCTGAAAAAGAGTAGTAATAGTTACTTTATAGTCTTCCTCTTCTTCTTCACACTGATCCTCAAGCAGTTTTATGTTTTCTGCATCTGCTGCTACTATATAGTCTATTTCTGTTTTTATATGGTTGTAGTTAATACTAGTCCATACACCTATATTACGATCTTCCTCTGTATATCTAAACTCAAAAGTATGTATACCTAATTCAGGGCTTTGTGTTTCTATTTGGTATCTACTGCCAGATTTTGCTATGCTCTCTACGTTATATACTAGTACATCTTTACCTGTGTTTACACGTACTATACCTTCGCCATTTTTTTCTTCTAAAGTAAGGCTTGGTATTTCCATACCGCATTGTTTAAAGCGGATATAGTCTGTATGAGAAAAAGTAAGTCCTACCCAATTTCTTGGGATGTCTCCAAAGTCAATATCCTTTTTTTGTATAGGAGCAGCTGCAGCAGTATTGTTTTTACTTACTATGTTTTTATCTGAACAAGATGTAAAAACTAGTGCTGTTGCAATAAGTGCAACTGAGCTGATTAGTTTTACTGTTCTATTAATTTTCATTTTTTTTGTTTTTTACCTTTTCATTATTGCTAAGGTGATGAGCATAATGCAAAAAGTACGCCAGCGTGCCAAATAAGTGTGTATATACTTGTATGATGATTTTGTATTTATTTAATGTTTTGATTTATAGATTTTTACGTATTTTTTATAATAAAAACGATTTATCAGATTAATGAATCTTGATACTCGTTTTTTCCCGTTATGGGAATAATAGTTTCATTATACCAAAATGAGATTCTTTATTTGGTTTGTTTTGCTAGTTAAGCTTGTATAGTTCTTTTACTTCATCAGACTGGATGATGTTTTTGATACGCTTTTTCATGTCTGTTGGCTCTAAAAAGGGGCTGTCAGCATATATCTCCGCATATTGTGCTTCTAGCATATCATCTATAAAGGGTAATGCCTCTCTGGTAAACTCATTAATCCGTTTTTTATGCTCGGCATTAAATATCATTTTATCGGGGTTTACCCAACCGTTATTAATAAATGTTTGTGCTTTTTTATGGCATCGGCAAGGGTTGCTCTTGTTTATTAAGCCACACTTTTTATCCATAAAATTATATAGTTGCTTGCGTGCTCGGGCTAATTGTTGTCGGTAATTGTCTGGTGTAATTTCTAGTACTTCTGCACCCAATGTAGAGTTTATGGCAAAAATATCGCCCAAAATAAATATAAGTCGTTGTTGCCTGTCTAGGCACAAAAGCATGGCGGTGGTACAGCCTAGTTTGGCTTCTTCTACAATAAGGTTGGCTTCGGCTTGGTTCTCAACTTGCAGTATGTTATCAGGTAGCGCATCCCATGAGGCGCCATGGTCTTCAAAGTTATTTACGTTTTGCTCAGAGGGTTGTCTTTTTACAGATAATACATGGTTAAAGGCAATACGGTATATCCATGTACGCAGCGTACTGTTTCCTTTAAAGCCGGCTATATTGGTAATTATTTTAATAATTACATCTTGGGTAATGTCTTTTGCAATCTCTGGGTTTAGCACCATTTTTAGTACCACATTGTATATAAAGTCTCGGTGCATTTCTACCAAATCGCCCAATGCTTTACTACTACCGTTTAAAGAAGCCTCTCTCAGTAAGATGGCTTCTTTATCGTTGTAGTTTGTGTCTATAAGGCTTCCTCTCATACTAATCATGTTGTCTGTCAAATGTGTAACTAAAGAAGTTGCGGTGTATGCTTAGGGCATGCACTTGGTAAAATGGGGTGTTGCGTAAATGATTCATGGCCCATTTGTAATGCTCTTCAGACTGCCAAAAGCTTGCATCAAAATAACGCTCGGCATCATCTAAAGATTGGTAAGTTCTTATCCCAAAAAAGCCGGGTACTTCATTCATTAACCAGTTAAGTACTCTGCGTCTGCCACGAAGGTGGGCTGCAAAGTCTGCTTTTTTTACCGCGTAAGATTTAAACTCCATAAGTGTTGGGTTTTCCTTTACATCATCCGGGGCTAATACGGTTAGGTGGTTTAAGCCAATGGCATGTCCAAAAAAGTGTGTTTCGTCCATAGCATTTCGGTATAGGCTAAACTCGCTTTCTGTTTCTATATGCTCTATGGCATCATGGGCATCTTCTTGGGTTTCCCAGTTTATATTGTCTATTTTTAATAATGGGTTGCTGCTACCTTTTAAAGAGCGAATACTTTTAAAGCCTTTAATGTTTTTATAAGCTTTTGCGGTTTGGCACATATCCGGGCTTATGTTGTAAGGTTTTACGGTGTAAATAGTAAACTCTTCAATTCCAGATCTGTCTATGGCAATTCTTTCTCTGCAAGGGCCGCAGTGTAATGGGGTTGTTTTGTAAGCAAACATTTTTCTCCGGTATTTTGGTTAGTTTCTGTGTCTTTCTATTACTTTGACGAAATAGAAGCTCTAACTGTGACAAAACACAGCACATTTTTCAAAATTATTTTACTGGAGTGGAGGGGTAATAAGTGCGCAATGTAATGAATTCGGCTTACCAAATGCAAGTATTCATAGGGCAAATTTTTGTCAAATTAGTTCATCGCTTTCTCATAAAAAGCTATACCGACTTTAAACAGGTTTGGTAGAGGTTTTGTTCTGTTTATAAGCCGATATAGCTGCCATTTGTAGGGTTTGGCTTTAGGGTTTGTAGGTTACCACATAGTCTATCAATGTAAATGTTATTTTGGCAATTGCATTGGTGTACCTATGCAAACGCAATACAGCCGTTTGTGTAATTTTTTTCATGATAATTAGATGTTATGTTTTAATGATGAAACCCAGACTAATAATTTGCTTGTTGAGTTTTTGGGTTTCAACGCGTCTTTTTCTTAGGTAATCAATACTGTAGTTGAGTTCTAGTCCTAGATTTTTATCTTTATTTATGTAATAGGTAGTGCCAAAAAATAAACCAAAACTAAGCCCGGAGTAGTTTTTTGAGTTAAAAGCCGGATAGGCTTCCGGAGTACCTCCACCAAATAGTGAGACGCTTCCAAATGAACTCCAGCTGCTAAAGTCAAAAAAAGCTCCGATGTCATGTGAGATAATGAATAATTCTGATGTTATTCCAACCGAAAAGTCCAATTCGTCAGTTATATGCCCTTCATACATCAGATGTATTTTTCCTGATAAAATGGTTATTTTATCATGCCTTGTAAGTATTGAGTCATAGTAAAAAGGCATTGGTGTTGATGAATCATAATAGGATGTGGTTTTTGAATTAAACTGACTAAACTCAAAGCTATAGCCAAGGTATATACCATCTGTTTTCGGGCTTTTAATTCTTGCGAAATTTGAGAAGCCAATAGAATAACCTATATCTGCTTTTGTAATGTGATTATAACTATCATTTAAATAATGTGTGTATTTAGAGCTAAATAGAAGGCTACCTACTTTTATTTGGTATTTATTGTCATAATCTTGTCCATAAAGTTTATTTACAGCTATACTTATGATCATTATTAAAAAAACTGTCTTTTTCATGATTTGGGTTTTAGTTGGGTATTATATAGGATATACCTATGCTAACACTGTGCTTATCTATGTTTTTTAAGTCTTCTTTTTCTCCATAAAATGTATCTATACTATAGCTTATGTGTACACCAAGTTTTTTTTCTTTTGCGGGATAAATGTTTAGCGCTACACTGGCTCCGTTAGAAATAAGACGGTAGTTTGTAATTGTAAATAAGGGTTCCGGTATATCATTTGGGTCATTGGTGATAGATTCGTAATAATCTTCAGACTTACCTAGAATCTCTATTTGTGTGGCTTTTAAGTTGTAGCCGATGTTTATGCCTAAAAACTTTGCTATCGGTATATTGTAATGTATACCAAGCCCATTGCCAACATATAAAGTACTGTGGGTTATTGAGGTTCTTTTTCCGTTGTACTTAAGTATAAAGGTGGTTTCTTGCTCCAGAAAACTTATTTCGCTGGTAAGAACCAATTCAAGGTTGTTGTGCTCAAGCTTAGGAAATACAAAAGCTACTTCGCTTTGTACACTACCATTATTGCCTATAGTAGTGCCTAGGCCATCACCACTAAATTGGCGTAAAAAACCTGGTTTAAACTGATTTATATTATATGATATATCTGCTCTTTTTACAGCCACATGTTCTTTTATAGATGATTGTCCATAAACCCCATTTACAAATAGGCTTGTAACTGCTATTAATATGATTACCTTTTTCATGGTCTATAATTTTTTGGTAAAACCTAAGCTTAGACCAAACCTTTGTAGGTCTTCTAAGTCCCATCTGCTGTCTTTAGTAAAAAACTGATCCATGCTATAGGCAAATGAAATGCCTGCGTTTGGGTTCTTAAAAGGGTAATAGTTAAACCCTACGGTTGCACCCAGAGTGAAAGGTTTGTAGTAATCTGAAGTAAAGTCGCTATGCGCTTCGTATGGTTCAGGTCCAAAGCTAACAAACGGGGTAGCGTTTAGCGGTGAAATCTGTGCCAGATACACTGCCTTTGTGTTTACACCTAGGTCTATTTCTAGTTTTCTGTCAAACCTTTTTATATAGTGTACTCCTAAGCCCAAGGACATATTTAATATGGCTATGCTTGTAGTATGTTGGTAGTACTGGGGACCACTTATATAATAAGTCATCTCTATATCTCTTCTTACAGAGTTGAATACAGATATCTCTGTGTAAAGCTTAATATTTATAGGTGATTTTTTTACTGGAGCAGCAAAATGAAATTCTATTCCATACCCATCTTTTAGCTCGTTTCGCTCAAAAAAGTCTATGTACTTAGTATTAAAGCTACTCCACTTTAAAGCATAGTTTACTTGCATCAAGTTGTCGTTAAGTTCTTGTGCTTTAAGTGTGTATGTAAAAACACCTGTAATTGTAATAAGTAGTATTGCTTTTTTCATGATGTATGGTTTTATATGGTTTACAGCCTGTATGCAATGCCAATAGCAGCACTGTGTATAAATACCTTTTTAGCTTCTTGGCCATTTGGCGTTAATAGGTTTACGCTATAGCCTATATGAATACCAAATTTGTCAAACTCATCAAAAAAGTAGTCTAGCCCAAACTTGGCTCCAAAAACTATGGGAGAATAGAATTGGGTAGAAAGAGCAGTTTTAGTAGGAATGCCTTTATAAACATCTGTAGATGTTGAACCGGTATCAACTCTACTGGTTATGCTATTGAATTTTGCCGTAATACCAATTTCAAAATCAGTTCTATCGCTAAACGGAATTACTTTTTCTAATGCCAAGCCTATACCTAGCATTTCTATATTTTGGTTGCCATAGGTAGTATTGTTGGTGCTGTCTAAAACAGTTGTTGCTGCATAAACAGATAGAGTATTGAAATCTATTTTTGGTATTAAGAAGATGTTTTTTTCTTCTGATAAGGCAAAACCATATTCAAAAGAAAACCCTGTACCACCATTCTCTTCTATTAAATAAGAGTAGTTTTTATCTGTAGCCGAAATACTACTTCCGCCCAAGTTTACAGCTGATATAGAAAGTGAAGCTCTGCGATTGAAATATTGACTATATGCACTTGTGCTAAACAAGCCAATAATTGCTATTAGTGTAATTGCTTTTTTCATAATATAATTCTGTTACAATTTTACAGGGGTAAATCTAGGGTGCTAACTAGCTGGTGTCAAGGCAATAATGCCTGATAATATCTGTATTTACAAAGCGCTTTTTGTGCTATTTGCCAATTAGGGTTTATGCGAAAGTTGCTATTTGCAATTTTCGCAAATAGCCGACTATTGGTTTTTTGTTTTGCGATTATTGCAAAAGAGTGATTTTGTTTTTTGTTCGGTTTTCATATCCCTTTTTTTTAAAGAGAGAAGAAAAGAGGAGGAGAGTATTATAGATGCATTATTCATAGAATATACTTTTATCTACAGAAAAATGAGTAAATTTCTACCGCAGAGAAAATATATTTATACCATGATGAACCACTACTTAACATTAAATAAACGAAACCGATATTTATTTACCACCTTATTGATGCTTGCTTTTATTGGAATAAGCCCTTTAAAAGCACAGCAGAGTACCAGTGTGTTATTTTTAGGAAATAGCTATACCGGAGTTAATAATTTACCAAAGATTGTAAGCGACATTGCTCTTTCTGTTGGCGACACCTTGATTTATGATAGCAATACCCCCGGCGGGTATACTCTACTAGACCATACCACTAATGCTACTAGTCAAAATAAAATTGCAGCAGGAGGTTGGGATTATATGGTTATACAAGGGCAAAGCAGAGAGTCTATTCTTGGTTATACCGGTTTTAAACAAGGTGTTAATTTATTATACAACCAATTCAAGCAAAGCAACAGTTGCTCGGTTGTGATGCCTTATATGACATGGGGAAGGGAAAACGGAGATGCAACATTTTGCTCGTCATTTCCGGTAATGTGTACCTACGAGGGTATGGATACAACAATAAGAGACAGGTATTTAACTGTAACAGAAGATATCAATGGAGAGGTTTCTCCTGTTTCTGTGGTTTGGCGTTACCTAAGGCAAAATCATCCATCTATAGATTTGTATCAAACAGATGGAAGTCATCCTTCTGCCGCAGGTTCTTATGCTGCAGCCTGTTGTTTTTATGCTGCAATCTTTAAAAAAGACCCCACATTAATTACTTATAATTTTGGTTTGAATGCTGCAGATGCTGCTGCTATAAAAAATGCAGCAAAGCTTATTGTATATGATTCTTTGAGTTTATGGGATTATAAGAAACCCGCATTGGCTGATATTAGGTATACCATTGGTTCCGGTGTAAATGAAATTCTTGTAAACTCATTTAATATTCACGGAGTTAAGCAAGATTATTTGTGGGATTTTGGCGATGGTACAACATCAACCCTTTCTTCAACATCTCATTCTTACTCTGCAGACGGAACTTATACGGTAACCCTAACAACCACAAATTGCGATTTACAAGGGACTTATACCAGTGTAAAGGATACCGTTGTTAGTTTTTGTAGCCATACACCAACAATTACTACAACTAATACATGGTTGTGTAATGAAGACACTCTTTGGACTCAGGCTGCCGATTCCTATCAATGGCTTAGTAATGGTGTAGAGATACCCGAAACAAATCAATATTTAGCAGACTATCAACGATATAATATATCCGGCTTTACGGTTATATCTACAGTTAATGGTTGTTCAGAATTATCAGTTCCATTTTCCGGTTCTCCAGAGTGGTCCGGCTACTTTTTTGATGTATTAGGAGACCCCTGTAATGGTGATACAGTTGCATTTGCGGTTTTACATTTTAATGGCTCTTTAACGGGTGCAGAAACAATTTTGTGGTATAAAAACAATGTGTTGTTGCCAAGTATGACTAATGAGGATACCCTATTGATTACAAGCGGAGGAATTTACGAGAGTAAAGTAATTAATCCAAACTCCAATTGTCCATTAGATACAACGGCATACTCAATAGAGTACAATTGCAATCAGGTTGGTATAGACGATGTGTCGGATGCAAATCAGGATTTATTTTGGAATGTATTTCCTAATCCCGCATCAGAGTCTATTACAATTGATTTTAAAAGGTTTGCTCGAGGTTCTGTTATCCAAGTCTATAACTCATATGGTAGTATTGTTAGAGAAATAAAGGCTACTCAAACAACAACCATAAATATTACCGATTTAGAATCTGGGATGTACTTTATCCGTTTAAAGGATTCAAAACAAGCACCTGCTAAGTTTATGAAGTTGTAGCTGTTATTTGGGTTACTCTTTTTTCTCTTTCTTGCGTTTATTTTGCCTTATAGCTAAAAGGTATTTATACTTCCTTTTGCCTTGATGCAAAAGGAACAAAAAATCAAGGCTGCTCAAAATCCACTAAAAAAACTACGGTTTTACACTAAAACAAAAGAACTCGCCTTTCAGGCTCAAACAGCTTTTGTTTCTAAACGCTTAAAAACTTGTTTTTCTTCACGTGAATTTTAAGATGCCTTTTTATTGCCTTCTTTGAAGGCAACACTTATATCCCCCTAGAATCTCAGTAGGGGGATATACCCGTTTACAATTATTTCAAGAAAGACCTTTGTATTTAATGATTATTTTTAAAGACTTTTATAGACAAATACAGACGTTATCGTTTATAAATATTGTATATAAGAATTGTTCTACGTGAAATTAACAAAATTGTATATAAACTGTCTGTGTATTATTGTATATAAAAATATTTAGTTTATTTTTTTAACCATCTATATTTTAGTTAGTTAAAGTATAATATTATTTAATGCTTAAAATCAGTAATTAACAAATTTCAAAAGTTATTAACACGTGTTAGGAATTTACTTTATTCTTTATACTTTTGATTATGGTCACTGTAAAAATACATGAGAGCCATATTCATAAAGTCTTAGAATATTACTATGGTGAAATGGATAGGCTCACGATAGAGATTAACAAATTAGAGAAAGAACAGTCTGAATTGCTTGAAGTGATTGAGGCTTTGAAGAAAGGATTAAAATCGGATAGTCTCGATTATAGAGATTTTATCAGGAGTGTAGATGAAGATGCTTTGGCTAAAACAAATATAAATGAATATAAACACGATGTAAGTTTAACTGAAAAAATTGCTTACATATTGAAGATGAGTGGCAGTGAGTTGTCTGCCAAGGAAATTGCTGATAAAATAATGTCGTTTGAAAAGATTAACGAGGTAGACAGAAGAAAGTTGATGAAAAACTTGTCTTCAACATTAAACTTAAACTCAAAAGAGGATGGTTTTTTGATGAGGAGGAAGCCATTAGGAATGAAAAGGTATTCTTACTCGATGAGGGAGTGGAAAACTTTAGATGGAGATGACCGGGAGATAAAAAAATAAGAGTAGTCTACTGACTACTCTTCAAACTTTTGTAATAGGCTTAGCTAATTGCGAGTAACGCTTAAAGACCAATTAAGAAACGGCTCGCAGTTAGTTAAGTAGCATAAGGCAGGAAACCGACTCGTTATTGCCAAGCGAGAAAACGGAGCCTGTCTTATTTTTTAGTAAAAATAGTACTTTTTATTTGTTTTGCAATAGCGCTAACTGTCTTTTAAAACTTCCTTTTACTCGTAAAATTCTTGTAGTACCATATTTGCTTAATGTCTTTTGCCTCAACATCATAATCTTTGTAATAAGTATTAAAAGAGTGTAGAGTCAATATACCGCGCTTTACATCATGCGCTACAACTTGTTTTAGTACTACACCATCATCATTATGCACTACAATAAATAAGTCGCCAAGGTGTAGTTGGTGTTGCTGCCAATGGTTGGGTTCTAAAAACTTAGCGCGTACAATATCGCCCTCTAATATATGAGGCTCCATACTGTCGCCTTTAATCTCAAAATCGCGCATGGTGCCCTCGTAGCTAAAGCCGGCTACGGGTAGGTTGCCAATGTATTCGGGGTCTGCATAGCCTTGCATATAGCCTGCCTGGGCATATATAGGTACAAGGTTTATAAACTCTTCGTTATCGGCATTTACAACTATCGGAAAGATGCCTGCATTATTTGCAGCATTAGTTTTATCATTCAACATTTCGCCTTTACCGCTCAGTAACCAATGTATGTTTACTTCGGGTATATGTGTGGCAATGTCATGTAATAGGTTATAACCCGGTTGGGTTTTGCCATTTAATACATTATAGATGGTTACAGATCTATCGTAACCCAATTTTTTTGCAAACTTATTTGCATTTAGTCCTAATTCGTCTAATAATTGGTCTAGGCGTTTAGCAGTAGGTGTTCCCATAATGTTGTTTATCAGCTGTCTAACGGTTAATGAAAGTTTTTTAGCAATATTATTTGCAATAATGTTTGCATAAAAGGATGGTATTTTGCATTTTTGTACAAATAATATTGACAAATATACAAAGTATTTAAACAAATGCAAACAACTGTGCAAAAACCTTCCTTCCCTATCCCGTCTCGGGATATGCTTTTGCACTACCTCGATGACCCTCTCACCATCTTAAATGATTACGAGGTAGTGCGCCCGTTCTGGTTAGCGTTTGGCTTGTTTAATGATCGCTTGATGCAGCTCGAGTGGGGTCATCCCGAGCTTCCCCGTCAGGGCGAAGATTACAAGCTACAAATACCGCTACATCATGTTGCAGATACAAAGGCAGAACTGCAATGCATGGCCAATAACGAAATTTTGATGCTCATCCGCCTAGAGCGCAAACACATTAAAATACTTAATACATAAGCCTATGACAGCTGCTATAGACATTAATAGACTATCGGACACAGACAACCTGCGCCTACGCATGTTGCAGGTAAAAGCCAAGTATCCTTTTAGGGATTACAGAGACTTTATTACCGAAAAACTGCCCGAGTACAACAACCTAAAAGGCATACGCCTATTGTATAACTGCTGGAGCTTGCGCCAAATGGATGCCCAATTGGTAAGTAAGCTAGAACGATTAGTTGAGAATTTGTAAAACCTAAAACCTGCTGGAGGGGTGGCAACAAAACCTACAAAAACCTAAGTGCTACCCCAAAAGCTTTAAAAAAGATGATGATATGAATGAACCTGTTTTTCCTGTTTTTGCCCGTATGGGCGATACCTTTTATAAGATAGAGGGGCCGGCAAGCGCCTTAGAGATATATGCCAGTGGCAACTGCTTTAAAATAGAAAGAGAGAGTTATGAAGATAAACAAACGGCTATTGCCTTTGACTGGTTTAAAACAGGGCAGTTAGAGGTGGTAAGCGAAATGACTTATAAGAAAGCCTTAAAAGTTGCCATGGGTGAATTGTACAAAGCAGCCTTTAAACAACGTCGTGTAGAAAGTAGAAAAGCCACTGCTGGTACAGTGGCTTTTCCAATGATGAAAAAAAACTAAAACATTTTACTTGAATCCGCTTCAATCAGCGACATATCAAATATAGAAAATTTTTTATGAAAACCAAACCCTTTGCATTAAAATTTCGTACCAACGCATTTTCAGTATTCATGCGGCTTTTCGGTATAGAGGTAATCCGCAATAGCGGTATTTACTACAAAGAAACCAGGGTAGGGGGAAAACTTTTTTTGAAACCTTTAAAAACTAGAAAGTAATGAACACAAGTAGCATTTATTTCGGAGCCATCAATCCATCCGTATTCAGAGAACGCAAAAGCCAAGGGTATAAGTTAACGCAAACCGAGCGTATAGCAGAGTTTTTTAGTAATAACCCCGATAGTTTATATACCCCATTTGAGGTGCAAGAGGCATTGGCTACAGATGCACCTATAACCAGTATACGCAGAGCCATGAGCGACCTTACTCGCAAAGGCTTTTTGGTAAAAACTACCGAGCAGCGTTTGGGCGAATTGGGTAACCTAAATTATTGCTGGAAACTGAATGAGTAATGCGTTAATAACCTGTTAAAAAACGGATAAGAATGCAGTATAACAAGTTTGCAATTGCGGGCACAATTGTCGATATTAAAGGTATTGAAATTCAGCCTGACGGATTTGTAAAACGCGAGCTGATTTTGCGCACAGGACGCGACTTTCCGCAAGATTTGAGATTTGAGTTTTTGCAGCAAAATGCTTACAAATTAGAACCGTTTGGCGAAGGTGAAGAGGTGCTGGTACAGTTTAACCTAAAAGGGAGTGAGTTTAATGACAGATTGTTTACCAATTTGATAGCTTACCAAATAGAGGGTTTGTACCGCAAACACAAACAAAGGAATCAACAAATAGTGTAATAACCATTTAATCCACCTGAGTATGAACAGCCTTAACCGCAAAATTGCCGATCTTATTAGTCTTGGTAAATCTCCAGTAGAGATTAAAAAATACCTAAAGAGTAAGTATCGCATCGCCATTGCACAATCTGCTCTGCTGCAACGTATCAAAAAGATAAACGAAGCAGCAAACTATGGCCAAACGATTTTATGATCTTCAACTCTGGGACCGAGATTTTAGAAAGCTCAGTCCCAGAGTAAAATTATTATGGTTTTACCTCTGGAGCAAAGCTGATGCCGCCGGTGTGCTTGTTTACGACCCCGAGTTAATTGAATTCGAGACGGGAGAGAAGTATTTAATGGCAGATGTAAAAAGCTTTGGCACAGATAAGGTGTTGGTGTTTGACGGAAATAAAATTCTGCTCCGGCAATTTATAGAAACCACCATCAGTAAAATAAACCAACAAAACAACGCACACAAGCCCGCTTATCGGGCTTTTTTAAGCCACAAACTATATCGGTTTTTAGACCCTAAGGAGACACTCGCCGGGGTCTGGGCAGACCCTGAAAAAGAAAAAGAAAATAAAAAAGAAGAAAAGGGGGTACGGGGGAAAAACAGCAGACCCCAAAAGCCTACTACCAACCATAGCCTAAACAATAAGCGCCTTACCGAAGGGGAGGAGTTGATACTACAAATGCACCGACAAGCCTCAGATGCTGACCCTTAGTTGTTTTAAAGTCTTTGAAATTCCTACAAAACCATTTTATGTAATCACCCCCAAATAGGGTATTTGTACCTGATTGCGTTTGTAGGAATAAATAAAAACTAAACCTATTTCTTTTCTTTAATTACCAGGGTGTTGAGCACCATTTCGTATAGCTCTTGGTCAGCAACAATACCTTGCGTTTCCTCAAAATAATAAATACTTACCTGCAAGGGTAGATTGCTGTAGGTTAGCGAGTATGCAAAGCTCTTTTTGCCCTCTTTTTTATACAGTACTACTTTGCCAAAGGCTTCTTTGTCGCCTTTAAGTAATCGGCTGATGTCTTTGGTAAAAAAATTGTCAAAGCCACCTATTTGCTTAAACTTATCGTAATCATGAAAATACACCAAGGTGTTTTTTTCTTTGGCAACAGTACTGTACCAGAGTATAATAGTATTGCCATTTACGGTTTGGAAAGTGAGTTTTTTGCCCGTACTATCTGTTGGAGTTCCTTTTTCTAGGAGTTTATAATTACCGGTGTAATTAAAGCTTATGGTAGCATCTGTATACGTTTTAGTGCTTACCTGCGCATAGGAGGTAGTGCTTATCAATAAAAATAAAATACAGATGTACTTATTCATATTCTAAAACTACTAAAAAACTGAGGGAAAAAATTGTGGGGCATAAAAAAAGCCAAAAAGAAATGCCCACGCGGAATTAAGGTTGAATTTGTGCAGTAGAAAACTATATTCGGCTTGCGTGGACACTTCTCGTGGCAATTCATTGCAATATAGTATTTTTTTATATACCACACAACAACTAACTTTTTTATGCGCGAATAACTGTTTTAACGAAATTGATAAATAAGTATGGGTATATGTTATCCCTTATATAATGTGAGTTGTAGCCCAAAATGACACCTGAAAAAAACAATACAAAAACCAACGATTTTGCCCTAAATTGGCATTTACAGTGCCTTAGATTGATAGAAAAAACCTATTTTGAGCTTGGTCAGAATGGTGGGGATGCACAAAAAAATGTTGCGCTAGCAACTACTTTGGCTCAAGACTTACTTAGAGATTTTAAGGTGCTAAACGATTTTTCTGTAATAGAAAAGGCTTTTGCAGAGGGGGTGCGCAAGGGCGATGAGTTTGTGGTATGCCCGCGTACTTGGTATAAATGGCTATTGCCCTATAAAACCAAAGCTACCAAACTGTACTTACAGCAAAAAGCAGAAGAGCAAAAGCTGTTGCCACAACCTACCGAGACAGAAAAAGAAAGGCAATACCAAGTATTTATTACCGATTGTATACTGCAACCCTACCAACAGTTTTGCGAAACAGGCGAGTTTGAGATAAGAAGCTTTATGCTTAGCCGCACCTGGAAGTTTTTAAATAAACATGGGCATGCTTTGCAAAGCAAGGAGCGTATGCGAGAGCTATATAGGCTGGCAAAACCCAAAGCCATTGCCGAACAAAAGCGGCGTAAAACTCAGCGCAAGTTGGGTAACCACAGCGTTTATGTTTTTGAAAACGAAGGCCTATTGCAAGAGCATTATGCCTACCATGCCGCCATACAAGAAGTATTTGCCTTTTGGCGAGATACGGAAGAGGATGTTAGTGCATTATTTTCTTAGCTTATTCTTTCAGAATTTTAAAGGTGCTTGTAAGCCCATCTTCGGTTTGTAGCTGAATAATATACATGCCACTTGCACCATTTATATCTATGGTTATAGATTTTGCTGAGTGTTTTTCGGATGAAATTATTTGTCCGTAGATGTTAGATACAGTAACAATAACATCTTTTTCATAATTAGTTAGCTCTATTGTAAGCTCACCATTGGTGGGGTTTGGGTATACCTTGCCAAGGCTCAGATTAGCATTCTCCTTTATCCCAATTGGATCGCTTAAGTGCAGCTTTTGTATAAACATATCTGAGTAAGTAGTGCCCGATGAGGTAAGTAAAGCAGTGCCTTGGCTAGGGTCAAAATCTACAGCCTCTCTAAAATGGCCAGTGGTGTATATATTTAATGAGTCATCTATAACTATAGAGGTACTTACATCTTCATTTAAACCTCCAAAAGTATGGCTCCAAACATAGTTGCCTGTTGCATTTAGTTTTTCAATAAAAAAGTCATCATCACCCGCAGAAACTGCTTGTAGGTTTACTCCGCTACTATCATGTGTAAGGGTGTCATTAAAAATACCGGTTGTGTAAATGTTGCCTAGATAATCTGAGCTTATTTTTTGCCCAATAACTCTATTAGAACAGGTTAGTTGGCTAGCCCATACAAAGTTGCCATTAGTATCGTATTTGGCAGTATATCCGTCATACAAGCTCAAAGGATTTGTTGGACTGGAAAGTGTAAAAACACCTGTGGCATCCGGATCTAAATCTATAGTACCCAAAAAGTTTCCGGTAACAAATAGTTCATCGTTGGCATTTACAATGGCATCTTCTATAAAAATGTCTTTTTGGGAAAGATTAAGCAATGGTTTTGCCCATATAAACCCACCTATATTGTTGTATTTTGCTATAAAAGCATTTTGGTTTTGGTCCATTGTAAAAGTATTAGGGCTAGGATCAAAGTCTACTAAGCCTAGATATTCTCCTACTAAGTAGATGCCTCCACTATTACCTTTTATAATCTTTTTGCCGTAAGAAAAGTTTCCGCCTTCCAGCATATTACCCCATATATGGCTTCCGTTAAACAAGATTTTTGCTATAAATGCTTTAGGAGAAAATGTTTGGTTGTCTAAATCATCAGTGGTAACTCCCTGAGAAAAACTTAGTGTTCCGGTAAATATACCTGTAGTATAAATGTCTTGTTGTTCGCCTATTGAAAGAGATGTGATGCCTGCGACATTACCGGATGCGTAATATCCTTTTGCCCATACAAAGTCTCCATCGTTATCCAGCTTTTGTAAAAACACACTAGAGTTATCTAGGCTAGAGAGTAAAAAAGTACCAGAACCGGGGTCGAAATCTACACTGGTATGAAAATTACCTGCAATGTATATGTTGCCCATTTCATCAATTGTAGTTGCAGTAATATTTTCTTCTAAATTACTGCCATAGCTTTTGGCCCATATAAGTTGTCCGTTACTGCTATACTTTGCAATAAACACATCAAAATTGCCATTAGAACTAAGGTTTGTGGTGTTACTAGGGTTGGGGTCAAAATCTGCAGTGCCTTCAAAAGTACCTACAATAATTAGGTCTCCGTTTAGATCATTATAAATTGATTGGGGAAGAATAGTTGCCGAGCCCATTAGCTGTTTGGCATATTCAAACGAGGCGTTGCTTTGTGCATAGCTGCTAAAACTAAAAAGCACAGAAGCAAGCGCTAGGTAATTAGCGATCTTTTTCATTGTTTGGGGTATAAATTTCTAATGCTGCCTAAATGTAAGAAATATGCAGTAATGGGTTTTTAAGTATTTATTTAGCTTTGAAGTGAGTACTCTCTATACTTCCTTTTGCTTCATGGCAAAATAAACAGGCATTACTTAATATACCTGAAAGTAAGATTGATACGTTCGCCAATGGGTTTAGCTGTTTTAGGTACTTGGTGTAACCACTCGTGTTGGGTGCGCTTGCCCATCACTAGTATGCTGCCATTTTCTAGCGGAAGCTTATACTTTTTGCTTGCATCGGTTTGGTGCTTGAGGTGAAACATACGTGCCGCCCCAAAAGTTACAGATGCCACTATGGGTTCCGGTCCCAGTTCCGGTTCGCCATCGGCATGCCAGCTCATGCTGTCTTTGCCATCTCGGTAATAGTTTGCCAGCATACAATTGAACTCTGTCTTGGCCAACTCCTCTGCTTTTTGTTTTAATGCCAATAGGGTTTTGGTAAAAGGTGTTGGGCTAAGTTTTACAATAGTAGAGTAGGTGTAGTGCGTATTGGGTTGCCCAAAGTAGGCGCTTAGTCTGGGGCAATCTATTAGTTTGCCATACATTTTTATTTGATGCTGCTGCCAATTGGTTTGCTCTTTCAGCTCTTTAAAAATAGCTGCAGCTTCTTGCTCGGTATAAACCTCGGGGTAGTAAATGCTATCCGCATCGGGTAGGGCAATAGGTTGTTTGTGTTCGGTAAATAGGCTCATATCTACCAAAGATAAATAGTATTTACGGTACTATTTAGTAAGTACTGTAGCCTTTTTTAAGTAATATAGATTGGCTAAAAGGCACACTCAGGTTTTCTACTGCTTCAAAACCTGTATCTAAAGCTAGGTTAACAACTTGTCTAAATTTCTTTTTAGATACCACGGGGTTTGGCTCTATCAACAATAAAAAACAACCATCGTTTAGTTGCTCATGCAACTCATTTAGGTAAGCAAGCTGGTTGTCTAACTCATAAAAGATATATGCAGCCAAAGCAAAGTCTACCTTTTGGTTAATGCCTATACCTTCATCCGTGTTTTTATGGATAGAGATGTTATTAAACTGGTGCTTGTCTGCTTTATTCTGTAGCCTATTCAGCATCTCTTGATGGGTGTCTACAGCAATAACAGTACCCGATGGCCCTACTAAACTGGATAAAGGCATACTAAAAAAGCCATTACCGCAACCAAAGTCTAGCACCGTCATACTACTTTCAACTAGGGGTTCTAAAAGTTTATAGGGGTTGTGTATAAGTTTCCTTAACCAATTATCTAATATCAATGCTGTTTTATGGGGGCATTGATGAGCATGTTTATGGGTATATCCGTGCATCATCTTATAGTTGGTTTATAATCTTATAAGCAAAGGAAGGAAAAAATCTAGAGAGTTTATAAAGCATCTCTACTTTTCCTATTCTTATTTCAGGTTTACCTTTTTTAAGGCCTATAAATAGTTCGTTTACAGCTTCTTCTGCTCCAATAGCAATTTTTGGGGCATTGCCTTTATGAAAAGGAGTGTCTACTACCGGAAAAAGCACTTCGGTAACAGTTATTGTAGAGCTCTCTAATTGGTTTCTTAGTACTTGGGTAAAAGAGTGTAAACCGGCTTTGGTGGCATTGTATATAGGGTAAGCTGTTCTGGGAATATAAGCCAAGCCCGAGGTAACATTTATTATATAAGGATTGGTGTTTTGTGCCAGTATGGGTATAAAAAGCTTTGATAGTGTGATGGGGGCAATAAGGTTGGTTTTTATTTCTGCCACAGATTTGTCTATCATATAAGCATCTGTTACAAAATTAGTATTGTGTACTATGGCTGCATTATTGATAAGTACATTACAGGTAGGATGATTTTTCTCTACCCAATTGGCTAGTTTTTCGCACTCTTCTTGTGCAGAAATATCGCACTGAAAAATTTCTACTTCGGGTAGTAGTTTTTTGGCTTCCTCTAGTTTTTTATTAGAGCGGCTGCAAATAATTACTTTGTTGTTGAGTTGTAAAAAGTGTTTGGCAAGTTCTAGCCCTAAACCCGAACTACCACCGGTAATTAATATAGTATTGTTGCTAAGTATCATCTTTGTATAATTTTTATGCAAAGTAATACCGGGCAAAAATCAATTACATTGACTTATGTTAAGAAATTTTTTTGAGCCTACTTAAAGACTCCGGAGCAATGCCTAAGTAAGAGGCAATAATTTGTTGTTTTACACGCTGGTTTAAGCTGGGGTATTTTTCTAAAAACTTCTGATAGCGCTCCTCTGCACTTAGCAATAAAAACTGTCTTTCTCTTTCTTCTTTAGTTAAAAAGCCTTTTAGTAAAAACTGAGAAATTAGTTCTGTCCAACAATGGTGTTGAGAAAACAGTTTTGAAAACTCTTTATAATCTACTATTTCTATTACAGAGTCTTCAAGTGCTTCTATAGCAAAGTAAGAGGCTCTGTTTTCTATAATGGCACTATATGAGCTTATAATGTTGTTTTCCGGAAAAAAAGTTTTGGTAAACTCTACTCCTTTATCATCTACATACAAATACCTAAATAAACCTTGTTTGATGTAGCCTATGTATTTTGGATGGCTGCCAATTTGCACAAATTCTTCGCCTTTTTTTAGCTGTTTTGTGGTAATTAGTTGTGCAAACTTCATTTCCTGATCTGCAGGTAAGCTTACAATACTCTTTACATAGTTTACAAAGGTGTACGTAGGGTTCACGGTATTAGCAATTATTGGGTAAAGGTGTTTCTACAGAGCAATTACAGCGCTGTTGGCGCTCTAAGCCACGTGTGTTGCTGCAGCTATAAGTAAGTATTGCTAATAAAGCTATTGCAATAATTTTTTGGTAAACTTTCATATCGTGAAGTTACTAAACTACTGCAAAACCAGCTATAATGAGATTGAGTTTTTACTGAACAAAAATACTAAGCCCAAAGTTTAAGTAACCAACATTTGGTGAGCGTCCGGTTTTATTAAACTCATTATCACCATATGGGGCAATAAGTTTAACCTCTGAGTTAGAGATAGTAGTAAATCCAACATCAAAGCCGACTCCCAAAATATCATTTATAAAAAACTCTACTGAACCACCAATGTTTGTTGTAAAACCAAAAATATTTACTTGCGGAAAAAGGTCATCATAATAAGTTTGTAGCCCGTTTATAGGGTCGTCTTCGCTCCAGCTAATGGATTGAGACCCCATAATCATATATGTAAAACCTATACCGCCTTTTACAGTGGCTGTAAGTTTATCGGTACCATAAAACTCATAGTATAGGCCGTAAATAGTATTAAGGTTTATAAATGAGGGTGTGCTTACATTTACATAATCAATATTATAATGGTCTTCGTAGGATCTTGCCATAGAAACATCATCTACTCTTATAAAAGAAAATTGCGCCATGGCAATACCACCAAAGCCATTTATTAGATGTCCTTTTATATCATAACCTCCATACATGCCATAGGTACCAAAGCCACCGGTTAGTGCATCTTTTTTTGCCAGTTCTCCTACTGCAAAAGCATAGCCTATATAACCGTTTCCGTAAATATCAAATTCAAATATTTCATCTTCATCCACATCTTCATAATCTTCCTCAACATATTGGGCATAACTAAGTGTAGAAAAAGCAAAAAATAGGGCAAGAAGGAGTGATAGTTTTTTCATGGGGTGTAGGTGTAAATAATTTATTTATAGGCTGCTAAAATAATACGAATTTGTTGAATAGACTTAGTACAACAATAAATTTAAGCCTACATTTAAGTATACAATGTTTGGCGAACGCCCGTCTCCGCTTTCTGTTGGGTTTACCAATTTTACCGTAGCGTTGTTTATGTAAGTATAACTGATGTCAAAGCCTATGCCTACTTCCTCGGTAAATTTAAAGGCTAAACTAGCACCCCCATATGAATTGAAATTTGTGCCTAGTTGTACTGTTTTTTCTTGTTGTTTATTACTAGGTGGGGTAACTATGCCTCCGGGTTCAGTCCAGCTAAGTGTTTGGTCTTCAAAATAAGTAATACCCAGTCCTACGCCTCCTTTTAGGGTAACTACAAATCCGTTTTTGTCTACAACATCTATATAAAGCCCTTCGGTAGTAGTAAGGCTTCGGTAAGGACCACCGCTATAGTTTACATTTTGTATACTAAACTGTTGTTCGTATGCAGTGTTTACTAAGCTCTCATCTAATGCGTGTTGGGTATAATGGTTTACGGTTATAAAGCCTACACGCCAACCCAAATGTCTTTTATGCTCGTAGCCCAAATAAAAGCCCGATGATGCAAAGCCACCATATAAGCCATCGTTACTAGATAGCTCTCCAACCGGTGCAGATAAACCAATTTGCAATACATTGCTGTTTTGGGCTTTTAAGCCAAGTTGTAAAAGGCTTACAAAACCAATTAGTAATACTATTTTTCTCATTGTGCTTTCGTTTAGTGAACATAATATACTACAGTTTTTGGTTTGGGCAATAAAAAACCCTGCTTTTGCAGGGTTAACATTCTAGTAGTGTTGGTGCCAGTTTAGTTTTGGGCCGGCATGTTGTAGTAAAAACGCTCATGAATAATGTGGTCTCCATCCCATTGTTGTACGGCCACTTCTTCCATTTTCATGCGCATACCATTTTTAAAGGTAAGCTCTACCCAAGCCTCAACCATAGTAGTTTTTTCAGTTTCATTGGCGGTAATTTTTTCTACACCTGCTCCGTGATGTTCTTTTATACTTTCAATATGCTCTTTCATAAAATCCATATTGCTAGCTTTTCCTTTGCGCACTTCTCCGGTAGCTTCTACCAGTACACAATCTGTATGATAATACTTGTCAAAGGCTTCTAGTAGTTGACCTCTGTTTACCATGTTGTACATTTCGGTTACTTTTTCTAAGTAAGACATTGTTGTAATTTTTTAAATTAATAATGTATTTACCTAGATGACGGATGCCTGTATGAGCTATAGACAATTCACATAAAATTACTTTTCAGGAGTAGGGTTTTGCTTTACAAAATAGCCGTCTACAAGTTTCCATACCATAGCAGTTTCGGGTTTTCCCCATTCAAAAGAACCATCGGGTTTTTGATAATAACCGCTGTAAGAGATTTCTTGTGTTTCTGGGTTGTACTCCAGTTTGGTTTCTATACTGGGGAAGAAAAAAAAGATAACATTTATATAGTCTTTGGGTTTTTTAAAAAACTCATCAGTGGCATCAACTAGTTGTTGTCCCTTGGGTTTTAATACCATTGCTTTATATTCATTCAAAGAGTTTTTTAGTGGTGTGTGTAGCAGAAATAAGTAATAATTAAGCCCATTTTTATTGATGTTATGAACTGCATAAGGATAGGCATCTTTTATGTCTACATAATCGTTTAAGTAATATGCTGTATGACTATTACTATCTGTTTTTTGTTGTATAAAAGTTATATATGAGCAGTTAATTATATTTAGACCAACGCAAGAAAGTAAATTATGTACTCTTAGTTTATTATCTGGTGAGTTAAAGGCATACATATGCCTGCCTAGGTGTTTAAATTCATAATCAAAACTTCCGGGGCTCTTTAGTCCATTTGTTATTTCAGATTTCACAAAAGAAAAAGAGCTATCATCTGTTTTGTAGCTTTTTAAAAAGTTGGTGTATATATCTGTTAGGTACACATCCAAACTATCTAAAACAGAGTTGGGGCTTTGCCCATAGGTAAAGCCCCAACTAAATAGTAGTAAAAATACTGTTATTTTATGCTTTATGCTCATATACGTGTACATCGCGTTGTGGGTATGGTATACCAATACCTGCATTATCTAACGCATATTTTATACGTTCTAGCATATCAAAGTTTAGTGGCCAGTAGTCTGCTGCCATTACCCATATACGTAAGCTTAGGTTTACAGAGTTATCTGCCAGTTCCGTAACCAGTATTTGTGGCTCCGGGTCTTGTAGTATACGTTCATCAGTAAGTAAGCCTTTTAGTACCTCTTTTGCTTGTTTTATATCTGCATCATAAGAGATTCCTACGGGTATATCTAGGCGCACTTGCTCTTTTGCAGAGAAGTTGGTAAGGCTATTATTAGACAAAGCACCATTTGGTATGGTAATTTGTCGGTTTTGCGGGGTAGTAAGTTTGGTATAAAAAATTTGTATTTCCTCTACCGTACCACTATAGCCTGCAGCGGTAATAAAATCGCCTACTTTAAATGGTTTGAGCATTAATATTAATACACCACCTGCAAAATTGCTAAGCGAGCCTTGTAATGATAAACCAACAGCCAAACCTGCAGCACCTAATATAGCTACAAAAGAGGTGGTTTTAATACCTACCATAGAGGCTACACTAACAAATAGTACTACCTTAAGTAATGCACCAATAACGTTGCTTAAAAAAGGCGCAAGAGTAGGGTCGGCGGTACTTTTGTTAAGGCTTTTGCGTATGTTTTTATTAATTACCTTAATAATGCGCAAGCCAATAAATAAGGTAACAATTGCCAGTAGTAAGCTTGGGCCAACTTCAAATACCCAATCCCATACTTTTGTCATAATTTGTGTTAAGTCAGTTTCTTCCATGGTAAGTAGTTTTTTTTGTTTTTGCTTCAGGTCAATTTAACAAAAAATATTCTACCATGTTCTACTCTGGCATGTCTTTTCCTAAGTTGGTGTCTTCCCAAAGTTCTATATAATTTCCATCTGGGTCATAAATCCAGGCAAATTTTCCTTGCTCATAGGTTTCAGGTTCTTTTTCTAGTGTTTCGCCCAAACTTTTTAGGTGCTCTAGTGTGTCCGCTAGGTTGTGTACACGGTAGTTTATGCAAAATACTTTACCCTCAACTGTGGGTCTGTTTGCGCTGTCCATAATAGACCATACTATGTATGATTTTTGGTCATTATCTACATCTTTGTATGGCATTGCACAGTAATAAACACCATGCCCTTCGTAGTGATCATAGTTAATACCTAGCCTGCTTTTATACCAGTCTGCCAGTTCTTTTGGGTTTTTGGAGTAAATAAATGTGCCTCCTACATGTGCCACTAATTTTTTTTCGGTACTCATTTTTGTGTGTTTTTATAATTAAGCCACAAACCTAATTTAATAAGATTTTTGGGACATCATACTTAAGTGTGATTTTTGGTGTAGGCAAACAAAAAGCCCCCAATCGTACTATTTTCATGACAGGGGGCAGCTAGGTTTATTTTGCTGGTCTCAGGCTTAAATCGGTTCTAACGTTTTTATATTCTCTAATGCTATAACGCCATTTACATTTATCAATTGTACTTCATTGTTTTCAGCTAGCAGATTAAGCCCATATACTTTTTCTGTACTTACCGTTCGGTCTATTTTTCTTACAGCTATGTATTTTCCGTCTACAGTTTTTAGTTTATGGTTAGTGTTAATATCTATTGCCTTTACCGGTAAAGAGTTATGTGTAAGATATTGCTGGTCCGGAGATGAGGTTAAACTCTTTCCGTTTGCCAACTCTACATTTACCAATAACGGATACATAGGGTATATAGGATCTTTTACTGAAGAAACAATTTTTACTTTTTTCCAGTTTAGATTTGCATCGGCTACCATTATATGGTCTCCTGCTTCCAACCTTTCTATATTCTTACGCTTACCATCTGGCTGCGCAATTTGTGCACGTTTATTAAATATCATTACTTCAACCGTAAAGTACTATATCTGATGTATTGGCAATTTAACCAATGCATATTGTATATAAAATAGGTTTAAATACCTGATTGGAAAAGTAAGAAAATTCTTACAAACAAATTTTGTTTTTTATTGAAAATGGAGTTTTTGAACTAGTAAAATAGGATGACAAATAGAGAGTTAAATTTTTTTTGTAATTATTATACGATAGTAAGCGAAGAAGAAGTAGTAAGCCTAGGTTTGCAAATAATGCAAATGGCTAGAGAGGTAAAAAATTCCTAAAACAAGCTTTAAAGCATCAAATGCTTTCAAATAAGGTGGCCAAATCTTCATCGGTAATGGGCTTAACAATATAGTCTGTTACTGCACTTATTTTTTTAGACCTAATAATGTCTTCTTTACTTACAGATGAGCTTACAATGTATAGCATGATGCTTTTGCCAATTTTTGGTTTTAAGAGTATGTATTCTTCTAAAAAATCCCAGCCATCCATTACGGGCATGTTTATATCTAGCAATATAATGTCCGGTAAATCTGTAGGGGTGTTTTGCTTTAATCTTAAAAAATCTATAGCCTCTTCACCATCAGAAAAAAACATTACTTCGTTTGCCAATTGCTTATGCTCAATAAGTTTTTTGGTAGTTATTCTGTAAATAATATCGTCGTCTACAAGTGCTACTTTTGGCGTATTTGTCATTAATGGGTATTTAAAAAAGTTACTGTAAAAGTGCTTCCTTCATCTACGGTGCTCTCAACGTTTATGGTTCCACCCATCGCTTCTATTTGTGCTTTGGTTATAAATAAGCCTACTCCTCGTGCATCGGGGTTACGATGAAACGTTTTGTTAAGCCCAAATATTTTCTCGCCATGCCTTTCTAGGTTTATACCTAAGCCATTATCTGTGCAGGTAAGCGTAGTAAATTTTTTACTGTTTTTACTGGTAAATACTATATGTGGTTTGCGTTTGGGCGATGAGTACTTAAGGGCATTGGTAAGCAGGTTTAGCATTACACTCTCTAAATACGCCTTAGGGAAGTGCACATGTGTGGCTTGGCTAAAATCGTACTCAATAATAGCTTTTTTGCTTTTTATTTCTTGGCTTATACTAGCCATAGTCTGCTTTAATATTTCTTCTAGGTTGAGGTTGATACGTTTTTTGTGTATCTCTTTTTTTATTGTAAACAGCTCACTTAGGTTATCTATGGTTTGGTTGAGGGTGTTTGCAGACTCTGTGATGTTGGTGAGTGCAAAGTCTAAATTTTCGGGTGTTGGATCTGATTTATATAAGTTTAAAAGTGCAGTTATATTACCAACCGGTGAGCGTAAGTTGTGTGAGGTGATATAGGCATAGTCCTCTAGCTGGGTGTTTTGCGAGGTAAGCTTTTTTGCTAACTCCTTTAACTGTTTGTTTTTCTTTTTTAAGGCTTCTTCGTTTTTTACAATATCAGTAATTACATTGGTAAGCATTATGATGCCTGCAATCTCATCTGACTGATACCAAGGTCTTATTTCCCATTGTAAGTATTGTACAGAGCCGTCTGCCCTAATAAACTTGTCTTTATTGTTGGTAAGTACTTTGCCTTCTTCTAGTACTAACCTGTGTTGTTCTTTCCAGTCATCTCCAATCTCCGGAAATATCTCGTAATGGTTTTGCCCAATAACACTTCCCTCTAGCTTGTAGTCTTTTAGCCACACATCGCTCACTAGTATATAGTCCATGTCTTTATCAAGCATGGCTACTGCAGCAGGTGCGTGTTTTACAAAGGAGGCAAGGTTTTTTCGGCTGACTTCTCTTTCGTACTCGGCGCGTTTATAATCATTAATATCTGTTAATGAGCCTGCCATTCGTATGGCTTCACCTTTTTCATTTTTTTTGCTTTGCCCTTGGCATCTGTACCAAAAGTATTTACCGCTTTTTCTGCGTAAACGCAGTTGTACATCAAATTTTATATTGTTTTTTAGATGAGACTCAAATGCCATTAATACTCCTTTTTCATCTTCTGGGTGTATAAGTCCCATAAAGGTATCATAGGAAGCTGTTATTTCTCCGGGCTGATAACCTAGTAGTGCATAAAATCTATCGGACCACCATTTTATTTCCCTCTCAAGGTCCCAGTCCCAAATACCCATATTAGAGCCTAGCTCTAGGAGTTGCATTCTTATCAGTTGATTTTTTACTGAATCCAAATTTTAAGTTTTTTTTAGCAATAAAAACTATTGCTGTGTTTGTGCTGAGTTGAGCACGGTTTTTTTAATCTATATAAAGGTATCGTTTATATCTGCAAAAATGCTATTCATGTATAATAAATTTGTATTACAAACGCTTATAAACCCTAATAAACAGGTGGTAATACCTGAGTAAAAATTAACAATCTGAAAGGTACCTCATTGCAATCAGTTTGCTTTTTTCAAAAACAAGCATCCATTTATCGTCAGATTCATATCCTGTAAAAACGTATACCCTTTTTTGGCCATTTACAGTTTCCATATTTGGGCTACGGTATACTTTTATAAATTGGATGAAGCTTGTTTCTTTACTTAGGCTAATATTTACATTGGTAATTTCTATACCCGAAAGAACAAAGTCTATACTATACAAAAATGCTTCTTGTTTGTTTTTAACCATGTAAACTATACCGTTAAAGTAGTAACGCTCATAGGTGTCTGTTTCGGTAGTAAAGTATACGCAATCATCATCTCCGGCATCAACAATACTATCGGTTTTTGCAAAATGCTTTGTAAGTACATCTAATGTGGTAACCGCGGGTGGACCTTTGTGTAATTGCATTTGGGTAATTTCCATTACCTCGTTATTCTGACCAAAAAGGCTAGCGCCAAAGAGCAAGGCAACTAAAAGAGCAATTTTTTTCATGGCGGATTCTGTATTAAAATGTCTATGCAATGTACTGATAATAAAATATAATTTGAAATAGTATGGTTCAATCTAAACACCTATTTTTAGTACTTTAGCGGGGTATAACATAAGTTTTTTGTGATGAAATATTTTAAGGTTTTTTTAATAATAGTTGTGCTAATCTCAGTAGGGTTTATACTTATTGGTGTTATTGTACCCAAAATTAGTTATGAGACTACCATTACCACCAATAAGCCGGTTGAAGAAACTTGGGATATGTTTTCTGATACAGAATTGATGGCCGAGTGGATGCAAGGCTTTAAAAGCAAAAAAGTGCTTAGTGGCGATGCTACTACACCCGGTAGTACTTATGAAGTAATAATTGTACAGAATGATGAAGAGTATGTAATGACAGAAACTCTTGTAGAGTATAAAGAGGACGAACTATACGTTTTTACAATAGAAAATGATATTCTTTTGAGTAAGCAAGAGGTACACTTTAAGTCTGATGGGGATGGAACAATTGTTACAGAAAAGTCTGTAACCGAAGGTAAAAGCTTAATTATGAAATCTATTATTTCTTTAACAAAATCTATATTCCAAAAGAATAGCGATGAGAAGTATAATAGCTTTAAAAAGCTTGTAGATGAGGCTTAATTAGTTGGCCAAAGTTTATTTTCTTCTAAACTAAATAAAGGACCCAAACCTCTAAAAACTGTAAACTGTTTATAAGGGCCTACTTGGTAATACCTAAAAAATATAGATTGGCAGTATTCATAACAAGGGTATTCATCTTTTTGATGGTATAGGGGGTCATAGCCACCATAGTTTAAGCCCGCTGTTACCATATCAAAATGATGTTCTTTTATTTTAATGATTACAAACTGCTCTTGTACACTACTTAGTTTGTTTACCACTACTTGTCCGGACATAAAAAAGAAAAGGCCTGCAGCTAAGCTAAAGCCCATAGTTTGTATTACTTTTTTGCGCTTCATATAATATTTACCCATTATTGCCATTAAATAAACCAGCCCAAGTAAAATGAATATGCTTATAGGGTTACGCGTGGTTACTTGGTAGGGGGCAGTACCACCAGAGAGTAAAATATCTCCCATGTATTGGTAATAAATACTAAGCATTACCATATAGTAGAGCAATAAAAATGCAGGAAGTATGAGTAATTTAATTTTCAAAAAAGAGTGTTTACTGACTTAAAGATTCATAATTTCTATCTTCTAAGGCAAAAATGGGACCAAAACCATTAAACACTCTAAAATGGTTGTTATTGCCCGTTTTGTACTCTCTAAATAAGCCGCCTAGAGAGTCGGAATATTTGGGGTATTGCGGTAGTTGTTGAGAAAAATAGTTGAGGTCTTGATATTGATAATAATCTTTCTTGTTTTCAAACTTCTCTTCTCTTAGTTTAATAACTATAAAGTACTCTTCTACACTATATGGTTCTTGCACAATTACCTGGCCGGCAACAAATAGCAAACTAAGCCCTGCAAGGGTAGAAGCGGTTAATAGTTCGTATTTTTTATGATGTAAATAAGCTACTGCTTTATATAGCAATATAAAACTAAGTGTAAGAGCTACAAGTATAGTAGTGGGGCTACGCATAGTAATAAATACTGCCTCAGTTTCTTTTCCTTCTAAAATTTGGTCTGGAGAAGAAGATCTTATCAGTAGCAATAATGCATACAGTAGTATGTATACAATGCCCAATAATATTCTGGTTCTTTTCATTACTTACAGTAAATATTTAACAACTGTTTTACTGCAATAATTACGCCAAAGAGGTTTTAGTTGTAGTATATGTAGCCTCTTTTTTTCCAAGTCATTTGCACAGTTTGCTTATCTATAAGTAGCTTTTGCGCAGTTGCATCATAGGTGTAGTTGTATGTGTGTATCTTAAAATTAGGCATCCCGTTTTCGGTTTCTATTATTTCAACTCTTTCCAATCTATCAAACAAAAACTCTTTTTCTGCATCGTGTAAATTAGAGATGTCATTGATAACGGGGTTGCCGGGGTCAATAACTTCATCGGGTAACAAATAGGTTTCTTTTACTTTGTTACGGCTGCGTTCTGCATAAGCATATACTTGTTTAAGCTCTTTACCCTCTATCAAGGCATATATTTTTTTATTGAGCGTAAGCACTCCTTTTTCAGGATGAAAAAACTCATCTTCTATAACTATAGCCGGATAACTGCCCCAGGTTATCACCTCTTTTATTTTGGGTTTTTTATCGGCTTCGGCAGAATAGATTATCATTTGCTCTTCCGGTAAGCTGCTTACAGCTTTGTAAGTACCTTTTTCTTTTTTGGCAAGCACCATAGATATTACACGTACATTTTGCTCATAGTTGCTTTTCCAATGGTATAAGATAAAGTTCATATCATTTATCTCTTGGCTTAGGTATATTTTTTCTAGCTCAAAAGGAGCCAGGGCATTATCTAGCCAACTAAAATAGCGTACGCCTTTTAAAGAGTCATCTTTGGTTGCAGCAAAATCTTTCTCATAATTTGGGTATGCAACAGCCGTAAGTTTTTTAAACTTTCTGTCATCCGGAGTATATGTTTTTTGTGCAGGTGCATCGCAGGCACTAAAAAGTATAATACATAGTATGGTTACTATTTTAAGTCTCATGGCTGTGTGTAGTATGTATAGTTATATTGGTATATAAAGGCAGTCCAACCTGTAGAAAAATCTATGTATTTCTCTTGTTTTACTAGCCCGTTTGGGTAGTAGCTAAACTGTATTTTATAGGGTTCTTCTTTTATTCTGTTTCTGTTTTGTCTTTCAAACAATCTACCATCATTATAAAACAAATACTCTATAGTATGGTCTGGGGTTTTGTAGTTTTCGTTACTCACCTTTGTTTCTTTAAACAGCTTGCTGTCATCAGTATACTCATACATGTATTTTTCCGATTCTTTTTCGGTTACAATAATATGTTCCTTTATTTTTCCATTATCCCAATACCAAAAAAACTCTTCTTTTTTATGGCCTTTTCCCCACTCGGTTTTTATGCTTTTTAGCAGCCCGCTTAGTAAGTGGTAAGAGTGGTATTCTACTCTGTTTTTGTAATGATTTCTGGTGCTGTCTAATGCAAAAATGCTTTCTAGTTTATATAACTTTCCTTTTTTGTAGGTGTAGTTTAGTACCTGTTCAAGTTTTCCTCCGTTTTTGTGAGTTTCGGTTGCCAATAAGCCTTGATCATTATAAGTATACTCAATGGTTATTTTTTGGCCAGCGCCAAGTCCGCTAGAGGTGTATATAAGTTTATTGTTTTGGAAGCTATTTTTCTCGGTGTTTATATAAACTCTGCCACTTTGGTATATATAGTCTTGGTTAATAATGGTGTGCCCTGCTGTATCGTATTCCCATACTTTTATTACTGCTCCGCTATCTAGTTTTGTGTACTCCGGGTTAGGGGCAATAGTTACTGTAGCAGTTTTTACCAAATTGCTTTTTGCTTGCTCTTTATCTAAGGTTCCGTATGGTTTAACTTGTGCTTGCCCGTGTGCCAATGCTGTTGCAAAGCACAGTGCTAAAAACAGTATTTTATGCATATGTGTAAAAGTACAAAGAAAGTGCCATAAGCTACAATAGCTACTTAGTCTTCGGTAAAAGTATTGCCGCAATTGTAGCACTTGTATTGAGTTTTTGATGATTTGTAATTGCTAACAAATGCATCTTTTAAATGTTTCCAAAAGCTTTTGTTGCTTTCTGCATAATCTAAGTGAATGCGCACCTCTGTAGATTGGCAAATGGGGCAGGGCGGATGTAAACCCGGGTACTCTTTATGAAAAACTTGTAGGGCTTTGTCTAAATCTTGCTCGTATATCCATACCTCTATGGGTACGGCTATTTGCGAGTACAAGTGGCTGTTTTCTCCCTTTAGAAAGCTGTGTATACCGGCATCCTCAAACTTAGAGCGTAATATGTGTGCCGACACAGGATCAGAAAAACTATCAAATAATATGGTATTGTTGTTGGCCATTTAGTTTCTGGATGTTGTAATATACATCTATTCTGCGGTATTCTTTTTTAAGAGTGTGTTAAATGTATGGCTGAAAAATAGCTTTAGTGGCTTGTTACTTTTCGCAGATTTCATGCGTAGTAAAGCGCCTTGCCAGCTATTCATTATATAGTTTGCAGTTTCGTGGGCGTCTATATCATCTTCCAGCTCTCCGTTTTGTAAGGCTTCTTGTAAAAAGCTTATTACAATGGTGGTTAACTCCAAATGAGCTTCTTCTGTTTTTTGCTGCAGGGCAGGGCTAAGGTTGCCCATTTCTATACTGAAATTACCTAGCAAACAGCCTCTTTTGTACTGTAGGCTTTCTTGTAGGGCTATTTTGTTTTGAAAAACCTTTTTTAGGTTTTCTATGGCGCTTACATTGCTGTTTGCACCTTGTGTCATTACTTCTAGTGTGGTTTTTGTGTATTGTTCAATCAGCTCTATTGCAAAAGCTTCTTTGCTTTTAAAGTAATGATAAAAAGTGCCTTTAGAGATATTTGCTTTTTCTATCAGTTCTATTAAGCCTGTATTGTGGTAGCCATTATAAAGCACCATTTGTAGCCCAATTGTTATTATTTTTTCTTTGGTATTGCTTTTTGCTTGCATAATATAGACCGATTGGTCTATAAAGATAGAAAAATATAGCTAATGTGCTTATTTTAAGCTTTTGTTTTTTGCATTGGGTGCATACCTTGGCATCTTATCTGTGTTGGGTTGCTTGTGCATAATTTCTATTGCCTCTTTCCAAGTAGGTAAGTCTGTGGTTTCGTAGCCATAAGAGTTTAGCCCCGATGCTATTTTAGATGAAATTTTAATAGCCTTTATATGTGCAGGTTGTTTTAGGTAATTAAGCATATCTTGCTTTGTATCCCAAGCGGTAAGCGTCCAGTAAGCAAACATACTTACATTTTTGGTTTCGCAAAATAGGTTTCCCTTGGCTTGTTGGGCTTGGTTAAATGCAGGTGCAGAAAGCATCATAAAACGAGGTAGAGCCAACAGGTGTTTAATCCGAAAGCGGGTAATAGATACGTACATACTTTAAGATTAGTTTGCGCTAATTTAAGCGTTTAACATCAAATAATAGTCGGCTACTTTTAAAGGCTTTGTAAAGTAATTACTTATAAGGTTTATGCCTCTGGCTTTTTTAAGGTCTTCATGGTCTACAGAAGAGGATACCATATATATGGTAATCTGTTTAGGGAGCTTATCTACAATTTTTTCGTATTCATCTAAAAATTGCCACCCGTCCATAATAGGCATGTTTATGTCTAGCAAAATTATATCCGGTAAAGCCTCAGGTTTATTTATGTTTTCTGTAAAATAATTGATAGCCTCTTCTCCATCAGCAAAAGTAATTATCTCATCAGCTAGTTTTTCATTTTTAATAAAATGCTTTACCGTAAACTGATAAATATTATCATCGTCTATCACACATAATGTTCTTGCCTTGCTCATTGCTTGGGAAATTTAAGGGTAAATGTTGTTCCTTTATCAACTTCACTTTCAACTGAAATTTCTCCGTCCATTGCTTCTACTTGGTTTTTAACCATAAATAGCCCAACACCCTTTGCTTTAGGGTTACGATGAAAAGTTTTATACAAGCCAAATACCTTGTCGGCATGTCGTTCTAAATCTATACCCAAACCATTATCTGTAACATGTATATAGGTGTAGTTTTCATCAGTATCAGAAGAAATATGTATGATGGGGTCTCGTTCTTTAGATCTGTAATTTATTGCATTGCTTATCAGGTTTAATAATATACTTTGCATATAGCCCGGGTATACATATATGGTTGGGGCTCTGCTAAAATCGGTACTTATTTTTACTTTGTTGGCTTTAATATCAGTTTGTAAAAACTTGATGGTGCGCTTTAGTTTATAATCAATGTCAGCATGTTTAAACTCAAGGTTTTGCCCTTCTTGTATTTCTAGGGCTTCTCCTAAACTATCTAGGGTTTCTAGTAACTGAGAGTTTACCTCTTCAATTTTTTCTATAATAGTAAGTCTCATTTCTTGGTCGTTTTCCGAAATAAGCATGTCTAGTAAACTAGCCATTGTGCTTACAGGCGCTCTAAGGTTATGAGATGTAATATGGGCAAATTCTCTAAGGTGTTTGTTTCTGTTTTCTAAGTTTTGACTTAGGGCTTTGGTTTTATCAAGCTCTGCTTGTAGTCTGTTTTCTGCCCCTTTGCGGTCATCAATATTTTTAATAAGCGCTACAAAAAAGTCAATCTCATCATCATCATTTTTTATACATTCTACAGATAGCTCTATCCATATAATGGTATCATTTTTATGGATGTAGCGTTTTTCTATCGTATAGCTATCAATCTCGTTATTTAGTATTTTGGAAAAATAACCTACATCAAGGTCTACATCATCCGGGTGAGTAATGTCCGTCCATTTTTTGGTAAGGAGTTCTTTTCGGGCATAACCCAACATTTTGCATATAGCGGGGTTTACATCTACAATGCCCTTGTCAGGTACGGATGTAATAATGCCAATGGTTGGCATACCGTATATTGCTCGGAGGTGTTTACTTAGTATTTTCTCTAAGACTTCCAAAATAGCTCTTGATAAGAATTGTTTCGTTCATCCTAAGATACTAAATATCTAATAGATGCAAGCATTGTATTTAAAAAATTAGTGCACTGAAAATAAATAACTTACTATGTTAATTTAATGTTAAGCGTTGTTTTTCAGTGTTTTATAAAAATAAAAAAGCAGGCAAATTTGCCTGCTTTGTAAACTGTATAAATTCAATAATTAGTTGGTAGAGGCTTGTAGTTTAGCATCTACAGAGGCTTTTCCGCTACCGGTAATTAATAAGGCAATTGCCATACCTATTACTAGTAAGTGGTATTCATAACCCTCGCCTGCTTGGGCGCCGGTCCAGTTCATAAAAAAGCCATTCTCAAGGTGTCCGGCAAAAAAGATAATACCTGCCATCAATAATATGTATGAACCCGCTACAAATCGGGTAGCAAAACCGGCTATTAAAGCCAATGAGCCTAGAGCTTCGCCAATAATTACTAAAAAGGCCAATACCCATGGTATACCTGCGGTTTCTGTAAAGTATTGCATGGTACCGCTAAAGCCATACCCGCCAAACATGCCAAATAGTTTTTGAGCACCGTGAGGGAACATTACTAGCCCAATTGTTAAGCGCAATACTAGTGCAGCAGTATTGCTGCTATCTGTTTTTATTAATTTCTGTAACATTTTTGTTTGGTTTAGTTAGTTTTTATTGGCCGTAATAGAAGCGTTCGCTTACTATTTGTCCGTCTTTCCAGTCTTGTACACATACTTGGCGGTAATTGCGTTCGCCCCATTCTTTGTGTGTATAATCAAAAGACCACTCTACAGCCGAACAGTTTTCGCCTACAGATATATTGTGTACTTGTGCACCTCTAAACTCTGTAATGTTGCCAAAAAACTCTTCTTCTCGTTTGCGGTTGGCGTCTTTACCAATGGTAGGTTCGCCACCGTTTTCTTGCATTACAATATCGTTGTGGTAAAATTTTTCAAATGCTTCTAGGGCTTTGCCTTCTAGTATCATTTGATTTAGCTCAGCTACTTTATTTTTTATTTCGCTCATGATTTTTATGTATTTAATTAACAATACAAATGTCATAAGCGCAGCATAGCTGTGCATTGATGTAGTTTAGAAAAAACTATTGATCTAGTTTAAGATTTATGGGCTACTTGCTTGCGTATTCTGCTTAAAAACTCCGGAGTAATGCCTAGGTATGATGCTACCTGATGCTGAGGTACACGGTTGAGGATACTAGGGTATCTATTGGCAAAGTCTAGGTAACGTTCTTCTGCGGGTTTGCTCATGTTTGCTATAACGCGGCGTTGCAGTGATATAAAACCGTTTTGGACTATAATACGGAAAAAGCGTTCAAATTTTGGATAGGTTTTAAATAGTTCTTCTTGGTTTTCAAAGCTTAATTGCAATACTTCTGAGTCTTCTAAGGCATCTACATTAAAAATTGCAGGTTCTCGGGTTGTAAAACTATACATATCTCCAACCCACCAATCTTCTTCGGCAAACTGTATAATGTGTTCTTGTCCGTTTTCATCTACACTATAGGCACGTAAGCAACCTTTTATTACAAAGGTTTCGTATTTACATACATCCCCTTCTTGTATAAGGTATTGCCTTTTTCTTATTCTGCGATGTTGTAGTAAAGACACAAAAAACGCTTCTTCCTCCGGAGTAAGAGTTATATGTCTGCGTATGTTATCTAGTAGTAGTTTGTACACGGCTGTAGTTTTACAGCTCTAAAATTACTGTTTATTTCATAAAAAAAGCGAGCCAGTTGGCTCGCTTTTTAAATTATTTAATTGATGATTAGTTATAAAACTGCCCCATCATAAAGCCTTCTAAAGTTGCTTTTTGTAGTTCTTTTACATGATCGTTATAAGCACCTACAGCTTCTTTATGACCACCATCTACAACAGTACGCAATGGTCGTTCTCCTTTTGGTGTGTTTATCAGTTCTGCAATTGCATCAGATACCATTAATGGGTTTTGGGCATTACCTGCTTCTACCAAATCTGTAAACATTGCTCCAATTTTCTCTGGTAATACGGCTAAATCGCCATAGTCATTTGCTACAGTTTCTTCTTCTACAGATAGGCTTTTTGCATTGGCAAAGAAATTGGTGGTAGGGAAAGCTCCCGGCTCTACAATTACAGAGTCTATACCCACTGGGCTTAACTCATAACGCCAAGCCTCGGCCAAACCTTCTAATGCATATTTACTGCTACAGTAAACCGCAAATAGTGGAGTAGTAAGTCTGCCAAACACGCTTGATACATTTACAAGTAAACCATCTTTTTGCTTACGCATATAGGGTAGTACTGCTTTTGTAACTCTAAATACACCAAACAAATTAATCTCGAATTGCTCTTCTACATCTTTGGTAGAGAATGTTTCAGAGATACCTATCAGTCCGGCACCTGCATTATTTACCAATACATCTATACGGCCCGCGTCACTTATAATAGTATTAATGGCAGCATCTACAGATGCGTCACTTGTAACATCTAGTTCTACAACTGTAATGTTGTTCATAGCGCTAAGTTCATCTGCTACAGCTTTGTTTTTGCCATTTACATTACGCATGGTAGCAAATACATTGTTACCTTCTTGCGCTAGTTTTATAGCAGATTCTTTTCCGAAACCACTACTGGCTCCTGTTATTAAAATAACTTTTGGTTCTTTCATTTTTAATGAGTTTTTTATGGTTGTTGCTAAATAGAGTTATAACATTAAAGTTTAAACATTGTTTTGAAAAAACATAAAAAAAGCCCCAATTATTTTGAGGCTCATTTATAAGTTATTGAGGGATGGGGTTTTACTTATTGAATTTTACTTTTTGTACTCCCGCATTTTGTCAAGGAGGTCATTAAGCTGTTTCATTTCGTCATCGCTTAAGCCACTTAAGCAGCTATGGAAATTTTTATACTGCTCATCTATTTTAGATAATACATCCATACCTTTATCAGAGATGTATACTTGTACCAATCGTTTATCATGCGGACATGGGTTTTTGCGTACCAACTCTTTTAGCTGTAAACGATCTACCAACCTAGAAGTGTCAGACATTTTATCAATCATACGCTCTCGTATTTGCAAGGTACTTAAGGGTTCTCCTTTTGCACCGCGCAAAATTCTAAGTATGTTGAATTGTTGTTGAGTAATGCTGTAGGGTTCTAAAAATGATTTGATATTTTCTTTTATCCATAAACCAGAATACAATAAGTTGGCCATTAGCTTTTGCTTTTCGCTTTTAAAATTCTTTTGCTGTATAGCCTCTTCAATTTTCATTTTTTAAAACTCTTTGTTTATTAATGTTTATTAGATGGGAAAATATTGGTAAAGATACATATTTCTTAAAGTTATAACATTAATTAGCTAAAAATAAGCAGTTTAAAGTAGTATTAGATAGTTTTTTTAAAAATAGCCTCGGCAATTAAGCCGAGGCTAGGGGGATATTTAGACAGTTACACTTTCTAGTGGTTTTACCTCTGGAAAGTCAACTGGAATTTTAGTTACATTATGAAAAATGTTACTAAACATTTTTACATTTACTAAGCCCAAAAACTCTACAAACTCTTGGTCTGTATAACCTAAACCATAAAAACGATCTAAAGCTTCTGCAGATGGTCTACCGGTAGTTTCAGCAATTTCTTTAGCTAGTGTGGTCAATACATTTAGTTTTTCATCCTCAATTGTAGCATTACGTAACTTATAGGTATCCTCATCTGTAAAGCCATTCATTTTACCAATAGCAGTATGTACGGCAAGGCAGTAAGTACAAGAGTTTGCTTCAGAAACAGCTAAGTAAATAGCTTGTGTTTCTTTGTTAGTGAAACTTTGCGACTCAGCTACATGCGTAAAGTTTAGGTAAGCCTCTAATATTTCCGGCGAGTAACCTATTGTAGCATATAGGTTTGGAACCATACCCAGTTTTGATTTGATACCATCAAAAATTTCTTGTGTTTTTTCTGATGCATCTTCTCTTTTTAATACTTCAAATGTTTTCATTTTTTACTTTTTGTTAAGTGTAATATGATGTTGTTTATCCCAATAGCGGAATAATGGTGTTATAACATCAATGTTATTACATTGTTTTAGAAAAAATGAAAATAATTTGTAATCAATTGAATTTTAGTTAGATAAAATTACAGATTTCTTGTACGAGTAACTTCTTTATGAAAATCGTTTACGGTTTTTTGCAAGAGTTTATCTGTAAAAAGTTTTTCATGCCCAATAAATATACTATTGATGTCGGGTAGGTGTTGACATTCAAATACTATAGAGCTAGCAGTAAATTCATAATTAATAGCATAAGGGTGAAGTGCTTTGTAAAACTCACAAGGGTTGTGTTCAAATAATTCAAATAAATCATAGCCCAAAGATTCGCTCATAATACCATCTGCAACATGTTCTAAATTAAATAAAGTACAGTAGTAGAACTGTTTGTCATTAAAGCTATTCATGTCAAGTTTACGGTTGATATTTAATAACTCAAAGAATAAATTTTCTTTCATTACAAAATTAGTGTCACCTTCAGAAGCCATTATCAGCAGGTTCATAGCAGAGCATACTGAGTCATCAAAAGCTTTATTTACACAAAGCGAATCAAAATCAAGCTCATCAATATCTTTGAACCAAATATTATCGCAAGGTTTAATCTCTTTTTCTTTAGAATCGGATACTGTATTCTCTTGATTAGTTGATAGGTCTGAATCACCTTTTTGAGTATCAACGTTATTGTTGCAAGAGACTAATAAAGCGCTTAAAACAGTAAATAGAAGTAGTTTTTTCATAGGTTAGAGTTGTAGCTTTTGTTTTTCATAAGATCAAATAGTATTGCCAGAGTAAAAATATAAATAAGATTTACAGGGAATATAATTATACCTATAATACCAAAATCAGAATCGTATTGAAAGTTGTTTTCTAAGGAGTATAAGTCGCTTAAAAAGCTAATAAAAAAGAATTGCGAAACCCCTATAAATACAATAAATAGCCATAGAAACAATGTTTGTATCCTACTGTAAAAGCGTCTGGTAAGAAAAAGAAAGAGAGCAGGAAACAGAATAAAAGCAATGGCATTTATTTTTAGCACTAATGCTCTTGCATCAAAGTAATCCATCTGATGGTTAAAGTAATCTACACTAAGTTGATTATATACTAATTGTACATCAAATGTTTTTTGGATAAATGCAATAACTACATAAACAATAAATACCATGCATTTGCCATAGTGTCTCCGTAAGTAGGTTTGCCTAGCCATGGCTTCTAAATTAAATAAAAAAGCCCCAAAATGGGGCTTAACTAAGAGAAATGTAACCTGTTTTAGTTAATTATAGTAATAGCACTTTCGTATTTTTTTCTAAGATCTTTCTTAGTATCCTCAGTACTCTTGTTACCGGTTTCTATAAAGTATTTAAAACCAATCTGGTCATCCATAATAGTTTTACGGTAAGCACCTTTCATTAAACCACCCATAAAAGCAGGTTTCATCCTATACATAACTTCTTGGGTAAGGGTAGTGGTGCCATCTGCATTAGCTGTAAGCTTATAAGTAGCCATAGTATTCTCTGTATCCATAGGATAAGATGTTTCTACCAACTGATTTTCAAAATAGTAGTTAGCGGCATCAAACAATACTATGTTTTCTCGCATGTATTTCTTTCCCTTTTCATCAAACTGGCATACACGACCCGCACCCATTTCTGCTACAGTAGCATTGTTGGTGCAGTATGAGCTTACAGTGCTTGGGCTATAGTTGTGCAAGCCACCGTAGTTTTCTACAAGAGTATTCCACACTTTTTCAATAGGAGCATTAATCACAATATCATGTTTTATAGATACTGTTTTTTTCTCCGGTTTTACGTTTGCATTAGTTGTTGTTGTCATCATTAATAAAATTAAGGTTGCTAATAATTGTGAAGTTCGTTTCATTTTAAAATTAGTTTGGGTTAATAAATAAATGTTAATTGTAAGGCATAGTTGTCCTATGCCAACAGGTATAGGACTGTTAGCCAAATCATAATCCAGAAAATAATTCTGCTTAAATAACTATTTCTCTTAGTTGTAACTCATGGCTTTCTGCCAAAGGGCATTGCTTGGTCATCTCCAAGGCCTCTTCTATATCCTTGGCTTTAATCCATGCAAAACCTACCACCAATTCTTTAGACTCTAAAAAAGGACCATCAGAAAAAATTTCGTCTCGGCTTTTTAGGTATCTGCCTACTCTTTTTAAGCGTTGCGCAGCCACATGTTTTTCGCCTAGCTCATCTGCCCACTTATTATATTTTGCAACTCGAGCTTGCATTTCTTCTTCAGTATGGTCTACTTTGTTGTTTCCTTGTACTATTATCAAATACTCATTCATTAGTCTAGCGCTTTTTTAAAGAATTTATTCAGTGGTGTAATCAGCTTAAAGTGTTTTACAATTTCGGGAAATAATTTATCAGACGAAATTATTTTTTGCTGTCCCAAATCGGCCATATAGTAATATTGCTTATTGGCGATGTATGGTGTTTTTTCATGAACCTCCTGAAACTCTGTAGGGATACGTTTGATTTGCTCTCCTTTCAACTCCGGAAAAACTGTTTTAAATTCTTTTTGGTTGATGAGTTTTAAGAATTCATCGGTATTGTTGGCAATGTGCTCACGTACTTTTTTCAGTTCATCCGGCTTTAGCATAAACATACCGCCACCAACGTGCAAGCCATTAGTACTAAGCCCTAGGTAATACCCAGCATAAGGAGATTTTCGGCCGTTTTTGGCAAAACCGGCCTTCATCATGGTGTTGTAGGGGCTTTTATCTTTAGAAAAACGAATGTCTTTGTTAATGCGGAAGATGGCATCTTTGGGTTCCATTTGTATATCGGGGTCTAGGTTTCTGATTTCGGTAATCAAATCGCCTACCAGTTGGTTAAAGGGTTCTTTCACCTCTTTTTCGTAAACCTTTTTATTGGCATGAAACCAATCTTTATGATTGTTCTTTTCCAGATCAGTAAAAAACTGCACGTAGGCATCGGTAAAATAATTCATCTCTTTTTGTTTTTAAAAGTTTCTAATGCATACAAAGTGTAATGCTCCCACAAATTGCTATTGATTTTGTTTACCATAAACCAACCGGGTAAAGGCCCTTTATTTTTAAAGGGGTTAAACTCGCTCAATACAGAGGCTTCTGATTCTGTAGCAGGGTAGTCTTTACCCAATTTAAAAACCATGTTTTCTCCGGGGCTGATAAATGCAAATACTTTACCCTTGTATTTAAGGGCATCAGAGCTCATCATCTTACCAGGCGTAACATTACTATCCTCTTGGCAAAACTGGTTTACAATGTTTTCAAACAATTTTTTGGGTGCACTCATGTACTACTTTTTATATACAAGACTTTAAACGGAATACGTATTGGACAATTCACATGCGTTTTATTAAAAGTAAAAAAAGAAACGTACATTTAGTAGGTAGAAAATCACTTAAAATCCCTGAAAATGAAAAAAGTAGTAGTAGCTCTGTCATTTGTAGCCCTGTTTTTGGCAACCGCAAGTTTTAATACTTCTATCCCCGATGATTTAGTAATAGGTATTTATCAAGAGGACCAATTTTGTAATATGGAGTTGAAGGATGATGTGGTAGAAATACAAAAAGGTGAGTTTATGCTACAAGTAAATGTATCTAAAGAAATAAAAGATGCAAAAGTATACATACAAGCCTCTTATAGTGATGACTTTTTTAATAAAGAAGCAAGCCAATTAAGTGCTAACGACCTTACTGTAAGACAAACCATTAAATCTCGTAAGTATTTTAAAAAGAGAAATAATGAGCTGATGGTAGACACAAAAAATGCTGTAGAAATTATTGACTATAAACCACAATTTGGGCTGTTTTACAGAATAAATGATGTGGTATATAACGCCCAACAAAAAACTATAGAAAAAATAGTAGATGCTGAAGGAAACGAGATAGATATAAGCGCGGTAGACAAAGACATATATCTATTAGTTATTGTTGAAGGCAAAAAAGGAAAAAGCTCTACTGAACAAGAAATATCTCGTAAAAAGGTATTACTAAAATGGAAGGGGTAACACTGTCTTTTTGTTTGCAGATAAAACCTTTTAACTCTTCACTTTCTTCGCTTGTCCAAAGAAAACGAAGCAAAAGAAAAGACCGCCTTCCCAAGGCTTCGAAAATTTTTAACACAAACCAAGTACATATACCGAGGGAAGACTCGTTGCTTTCTACAAAAGCAATAAAACGAAGGGTTTCCAGAAATAGCTGTAAGTCGAGTGGAATTGCGCCGACCAAGGGGAGGCAGGGCATGAAACGATAGATTTATCAGCGGTTTTGCTTGCAAAAATTTCCTTAAACACTTCTTGAATTTTTGGTTCGTTTTGTTTCAAGACAAAATGAACAGGTAATAGCAAATAGTGCTTGCAAAAGAAAGTAGGTACTCGTTTTTTGCATCAAGGCAAAACGAACAGAACTATCTTATAATCAAAGCGCTATAAAAAAGTTTCATATTTTTTTAGTCAACTCTTGCACGCCAGACCGAATTGTATACATTGCACATGTATTTGGTTGGGTCCCCCGCCAATGCCCCGCCCGCAGCTATGTCTGTGCTTGCGGCTATATCTAAACCATTTTAGAGTTTTTTAACCTACAAAACCTTTTGTAATGCGAGATGAATTAACGCTAAGGCAAGACGTACGTCTGCCCAAGAACATCACCTGTGATTTAAGCTGGTACTTAATGACAGGCTGGGAAGTTCCACAAGAAAAAGAACTGACTGAACCCTACCACAGGCACATGGAGTTTAACCGCTATACCAATGTAGATAAGCTAAATGAAAGCTAATACAGAAACAGATTTATTGCGGGAAACCAACATCCAAAAGCTAGAGGAAATAAAACAATTACCCCTAGATAAGTATGCTGCATTGGTGCTAAAAGCCATAGAGCTACAAACCAAATTGATGGGTGTAGAAACCGATACCAATGAGCCAGCTGATGCAGTTGATTACAGCAAACTATCTGATAAAACCCTTAAAGAAATAATTGATGCGAGCCAGCAGTCTTAAAGCCCAAGCGGAGCTTTGCCGCAGACATTTTTACGAATTTGTAAGACTGTTCTGGCCCATCATTATACCCGAAAAACCTATATATAACTGGCACATACCTTATTTATGTGCCGAGCTGCAAACTCTTGCAGAACAAGCCTCCGAGCGTTTATCTAAGCACCACGACATTATCATCAATATTCCTCCGGGAACTACAAAATCTACTTTGTGTACCCTCCTGTTCCCAGCGTGGTGCTGGACGCTCGACCCTACCCTCCGTATTATTACCGGTAGTTATAGTGGAGAGCTGGCAACCGAGCACTCGGTAAAAACCAGAGATGTACTGCGCTCTGATTTATATAAAAAACTATTCCCCGAAATAGAACTAAAAACCGATCAGAACAGTAAAACTTATTATGAGAATACGATGGGCGGTAGCCGTATGGCAACCTCGGTAGGGGGTACGGTTACGGGTAAGCACGCCCATATAATTATAGTAGATGACCCCTTAAACCCTAAAATGGCGGCATCTGAAACCGAACGAAAAACGGCTAATGATTGGCTAGATAAAACCCTTAGTACCCGTAAGGTAGATAAAGCCATAACACCCACCATATTGATAATGCAGCGCCTGCACGAAGATGATTGTACGGGGCACTGGCTTGCCAAACAAAAGCAAAAGCTGAAACATATATGCTTGCCTGCCGAGTTGAGTAGCTTGGTAAAACCACACTCATTGCGCCTAAAGTACAAGCAAGGATTGTTGGATAAAGAACGTTTAAACAGAAGTGTGTTACAAGAAGCCAAAGTAGATTTAGGTAGCTACGGATATGCAGGTCAGTTTGAGCAGAGCCCTGCACCAGAAGAAGGAGGCTTATTAAAGAAAAACTGGTTTAAACTAACCAATACAGTACCCGATAATGTTACTTGGAACTTTTGTATTGACCCTGCTTATACAGCATCAGACTATAACGATGCTACAGCATTATTGGCTTACTCTGTGCAAAATAACCAATGGGTAATACGTGAAGTAGAGGCAGTACGTATGGAGTTTCCGGAGTTGCTGAAATACATAGTTACTTTTTGCAAAAAGAATGGCTATTCATCTTCATCTAGAATATACATAGAGCCCAAAGCAAGTGGTAAAAGTTTGGTGCAAGCACTTAAAAGAGAAACCACTCTGAATGTACTGGAAGATAAAAGCCCTGTAACCGATAAAGTGGCTAGAGTACAAAACATATCTGCTATAGTAGAAGCCGGTAGAGTAGAGCTTTTACAAGGCACTTGGAATGATGATTTTTTGAAAGAAGTATGTCATTTTCCTAATGCCAAGCACGATGATAGAGTAGATTGCTTAGTAATGGCTTTGCAAAAAGCCCCTAAAGGAAGGAGGGTAATTATGAAATAATTATAATGAAAGCCCTAAGTTAATTGACAGGAAATAGATAACTCCATCACCTTTAAAGTTATAATAATCCTCTTTTAAGTAAACCGATATGAACTTGTCATTTTTTCGTCTAAATGCATACCCTAAACTAGATGTTAACTTAAATGCCATTTCTGAGCTAGTGTTAGAACCAAAAGGGCCACCATTTGAAAATGATTGGAAATATGTGATAGACATACCACCGCCCACAGCTATAAATAATCCTTTATAGGGGTAGTATTTAAGATTAGCATCTATAGATGGTATATGGATAGCTTTAACAGAAATATTTGACTTGTTATCCTTACCAAAATAATAGTAAGAAAAACCAATTGAAGAGCCTAGGCGATTATTAATTTTTGATTCGAAAGCAAAGCCAAGACCAACGCCACTATATGTAGCACCTATACTATCTTCGGTAGCAAGTGGAGCAGGAATACTAAAATTGAATACTCTAATATAGTCGTCTTCTTCATTCGCTAAAAAACCTTCTGATTGTGCATTTACATTAAAGCAAAGAGTAATAAAAAGTAATAGAGAAGATAAATATTTCATTGATGATTAGTAATCAGTTATAAGATATGCATATCCTACCCCAATGTACATTGCCGATGTAAAATCACCTTCAGTTATATAGTTGAAATTTAAAGTGTACACGTTGGTGCTGTATCTACGATCATCAATAATACCTATACCGGCTGATAATAATAAGCCTTGAGTATTATCAAAGTCTTCTATTATATAAAGTCCAAGGCCTGTTCTAGCTGAATAAAAAAACTCGTCAGTAATGTAATGTTTAAAACCCAATGAAAATTGAGCAATATCTACACCAACACTAGAGTTAAAAGCAGAAAAGGCAGAGAAAAAATAAGCACCATTAAATGTAATGGCGTATTCATCAGTAAAGTTGTAGTCGAACTCGAAATGTGGTCCTGCTAAAAATTTCGAAAACTCTGAAAATTCATCACTTACTACTACATTAAAGTCAGCACCAATTTTAGCTTGTATATACCCTGAAGAAGAAGAAGATGATGAGGAAGGTTTTTTATCGTATATAAACTGTGCATTTGCAGTAAAAGCAAATAGTATTGTAATAAATGTTATAATGTATTTCATTGATTTATAGGATAATTTTTTGCGAAACTAAATTTTTTTATTGACTATTTCTAGCTTTATCTACTCTAAAAGCAAATGAAACCCCAATGCTTACATATTGTAAGGGGGCTTCTATTTCATAAGTAACATAATTATATTTTAAAGAGAACTCTATGTATTGTTTGTTTTTAAGAGTACCTAGGTAACCTAAACCGGCAGCTACCTGAAAACCAGTGGCAAACTCTGTAACAACAAGTTTAGTAAATGAGGTAAGACCTACACCACCCTCTACAGTAAAAAAACTGCCTTTATTTAGGTAGTTTTTATAGCCTAGTAAAATAGGGATGTTTTGTATGTCGGGGCTTGTAAAGCTTATAGTACTTACGTTAAAATCATGTATGCCTGAAGAGAAAGTAGCTGCAGTACCATAGCCCAAGCTGCGTTCTAGGGCAACTCTGGCACCAAAGCCGGAGTTAAATTTTCCGCTTCTCTCACCGCCGCCGGGTGTGTTAATAACGCCTCCAATAGTTACAAGCAAGGGGCGCTCATCTACCTCAAACCTTGTGCGTTTTTGAGCATGGCAGTAGTGTAGTGATGCTAATAATAAGGCAAATGCTAGTATGTGTTTCATGATAAAATCGTAGCTCATACGAAGCTAATCAAATTTTTAAACTTTAAATAATCTATATGGAAACCCAAAAACCTAAAACCAAAAGAGCGCCTACTGAGGCAATGATTACTAAAACTGCTCATAAGCTTGCCGAAATGATAGAAAACTACAAATTGAGCCAAAAAGAAAAAGGGCAAAAACTACCCAGTAAAATTATTGGGGTGCAGAGGCAAGTGAAAATAATTTTAAAAAGATTGAAATAAAAAGGACACTAACCAAACTAAAACTTGCCGAAATGCGTAATTATTATAGAACCTCCCATCATGTTCGGCTTTAAATAATCTTCTAAAACAGAATAAATATGTTGACAGCAGAAGTAAGACAAACCGGACAATTAATACAATTTGCTGAAGGCTGGAACGAATTAACTTTAGCACAGTTTATAAAGCTCAAAGATTTTGAGTTACACAATGCAGATCTACTAAAGGCTCTAACCGACCAAGATAGAGAAGGTATTGATGAAATATATTTACAAATGCTAGACTTTATGGCCGGTTGGCTGGCTATAATTGGTAATGTAGATAGCGAGCTGATGAAGCAAGTAAATGCAGAAACCGTGCAATTGCTTTTTGAGCGCTTAAGCGGATTTTTTGGACAACCCGAAGAAACAAGAGTAGATAAGTTTAAGCACAATGGGCAGGTATATCATTTGCCTAAAGAGTGGATGAGTAACTCTACCTATGGAGATTACATCAATCAAAAGCAATTGGAGTTTAAAAGTAAAGCCTTAGAAGAAGGGGATTACAGCACACTGCCATATATGATAGCCCTTATATGCAAGCGCAAAGATGAAACAGAAACACTTGTGGTAGAGGTTGTAGAAAAAAGAGCTGAAGAGTTTTTGAATTTGCCGATGAATATTGCCTATCAGGTTTTTTTTTGTTTAGGAGAGCGGAGCAAAGAATGGCTAAATTCTTTCCCTATCTTTTCGGGCAGGGACACAGCAGCATAAAAGCTGCAAAGTTTTCAGAAAACCTATCGGATTTTGGCTGGTACCCACAGCTATATGATGCTGCCGGAGGCGACTTCTTTAAAATGAAAAAAATAGAAAACCAGAATTTATGGGAGGTAATGACTTTTTTAAATTACCAACGAGCCCATAATCAGGCTACAGTTATGCAAGAATAATTATTTATAGTAGCAATAGATATTATTAATAGTCCAATTGTCATTATTAAAAAATAACTCGGCAGTTACTACTATATCATTATAATTACCATTAATAATAACCCCATTACCAGCTCTTTTTGCTGTGTAGGTAATATTATTAATGTTATTTAAAATTCTTTTTGGGTCTGTTACAAATAATATAGGATCTTGCTTTATTTCATCATTGGAGTAGGTGGTTCCTGTAGCTAACCTAGAGTCCATCTCGGTGTAATAGATAAGTTTTTCCTCAAAATATTGGTCAGTAAAATAGCCACTCTTTTTAAGGTCTTCTTGATAAGCAACTAGTTTTTCAAAATCTACTTTATTGGCTTCATCATCTCCTTCAACAATAAATTTAATGTTATTTATTTCTGCGTAGTTGCTTTTATAATCATGTAAAAACGAATGAAGTTTGTTTGCTGCTGCAACTGTACTAATAGAGTCTGCAGTGCCAGTATATACTATTGTTGGCGCATTGTATTCGGCATTATCTTGCTTTGTATCATTACTACAACTAAATAGTGCGCTTGAAATTAAAGCGATAAAAATAATTTTTTTCATATCTGTTTTTACTAAAAAATTGAAGGCACTAATGTATATAAAAAGTTCTTAAAAGTGGACAAGAATCATGCAGCGTACTTCTTAAATTTGAAATAAATATATAACCTATGACACTGCAAGAATTAGTAGCAAAGTTTAAAGAAACAGCATTAGCTCATGAGCAAATAACGGCTTTTCATTTTGGCTATTTATCAGATATAAATACCGGATTACATACCTACCCTTTAGCCATGCTTACACCATTTAAAGGCGAAATAGATAAGGTATATATGGCAGATGAGCGTTTTAAAATGGAGTTTTATGTATTTGATAAAAAACAAATAGACGATGATGAACAGGCAGTTTATAGCCGAGTGCATATATGGGGAAGACAAATTTTACAAGAATTATTTACTAAAAACCTGCCTGATTTATTGCTAGACTCTGTTATACAAACAGATTATGCCGGGTATCAGCACAATGATGAGCTGTGGGCAGTAAAACTTAGTTTTAGTATAGGAATTTGTAATGAATTAAGTGAAGCGGTATTTACGTACAATTAATAAGCAAGATCAAATCTACCCTCAGTTATAGAAAGCTTAGAGGTAGGCTGACCGGGTATAATAACATTGAAATTAAATGTGCCTGAAATGATGCGCTCTTTTTTATCAAGTTTATCAATTATTAGCTGACCAAATCTGTTGTCGCAGTAATACTCTTCGCCATTTACATCTTTGTAATAACCTGTGCCATCGGTGGCAATATTGGCAAAAACCATTGGGTAAGTACCTTCTTTAGTGATGTCATTTTTATAGTTAATGATAAAAGTTTCGGTAAGACCTCTGGTACCTTTAATAAATAAACTATTGTTATTGAACTCAACTTGTAGGGGTGATATAAGACCTTCAGACTTAGGTACCCATACTTTATCATTGAGCTTAAAACCTAGTGTGTTTGCCCCGTTACTAGTAACAGCTGGTAAGGTGTCGGCTCCACCATCACCAATAGTAGCATCTTCACAAGAAGTAATCATGATGAGGGAAAGGACTACAATAAAAATGCTACTCACAGCTTTCATAGCTCTAAAAGTAATAAAAAAAACTAAAAAACCAATTGATGGATTTTGATAATGCATTAGCAAAAGTTGCTGATTTACTGCAAGATGAGTCAGTAAAGCTACTAATAGAGCAAGGATTAGATGAAAACGGAGTGGAGGTAAATATGGTAAAAGAATTGATAAGTGTAAAATACTTTCTCCCAAACAGAAAAAGCTTTGATGCATATAAAAATGTATTTGAAAGTAATACTTCAAAAAGCCCGGCAGCTATCATCTATCAAAATAAAAAAGCAGAGATAAAAAGTTTACTAACACAGTCTTTTATAAGCCAATTAAAAAATAGTTTAAAGCCCTTAAAAACCTAACATAAATGGCATTTAGCATTACCCATTACCCGACAGAGTACTACTCTGCGGCATATCGCCCAATAATATTTAAAGTATTAAACACTGCACCACAAGGTAGTAACCCTAGGGTTAGAGCAGATATATATGTAAATGACATCAAAATTAGCTCAACATATAGGTATAGTGATACTTCACCATTGGTATATACTTTTGATGTTTCAGAACACTTAAAAAGTGTACTTACAGGTAAGCCCGAGGATTTTAAAAAAGGAACGGGACAATTTGCTTCTTCAAATGAATCTTCAAGAACTTTTTACTGTGTTTTTACAGAGCTTTATGAAGATTCTAATGGTTTGCTACAAGAAGGCTTAACTGCTACTTCCTCTACTTTTGGGGTATTAAATGCTACCCGTCAGCACTTAGAAAATCAAAACTTATTGGGTTACACCATAGATGGAGATGAACAGAGAGATTTTTTAACGAATATGCCCAATAAACAGTTTGTACCTGCTGACACCTATTTGCAAATAGCATTTATAAATAACCCTTCTATTACAAGTATTACTATTACTGTAGAGCAGTTTACTAGTAGTAATAGCAGTATTCAAAAAGATTATTATTTATTAAATAACTCTGCAACAAGGCGAGTTTTTCAGCAAAAAATGGAAGACTTGGCCTCTAATTGCGCATATATAAAAATAGCTGTAGGTTCTGCCCCTGATAGTGAACTGTACTTATATACAAAAACAGTATATGTAGACCGTACGGTTAACAAACAGCATTCAACCCTCTTTTTTAGAAATTCATTAGGTGGGTATGACCAATTTACATTTAAAGGGAAAAGAAAAAATAGCTTATCCACAAAAACACAAACTTTTACAAGACCCTTAGGTAATGATTTTGAATTGAGTAACCGAGGAGAAATAATTACTGGTATTGAAGCCAATGAAAGTTTTGAAATTTATAGCGAGTTCCTTTCGGAAGAAAAAATGAGTTGGCTAAAAGAGCTTCTCTATTCTGTAGACGTATACCTGTATGATTCTGAAACTCCATTTGTGGGTATTGAGGTAATACAGAATGGTGATTTTGGAAATAGTGATGGCTGGGTAGCCTTTGATAGTACTACAGATGCTAGCTCAGATGTAATGGAGGTTACTACAAATGAAGGAACCCCATCTAGTGGCGGGGGGGTATCTCAGTTATTAGAAGGCCTAGAAGTTGGCGAAGATTACTTGGTTTCTGTAACGCATTTAGAAGGTACATCAACAGTTAGAAGCATAAACTTTACACTTAGTGCAGGCTCTTTAGAGGGTGTAGAGAGTGAGGTTGCATTAGATGAGCAAGCTACAACAAGCTTTATATATAGCCCTAGTGCTACAAGCGTGTATTTAAATTTACGTAATGATGGAGTTGCCGGAAGCACAAATTTTTGGGATGATGTATCTGTTAAGCGTTACGAGATAAAAGATAAGTTGATACCCATTGTAATTGATGACGGTAAAGTTATAACTCACGAAAGTGAGCAAGCCACTCAATTAAAGCTTAATTGTAGGTATTCAAATGCAATAAACACACAAAGCAATACCAATGATGCAAGTGTAATACTACAATCTTCATAAACCTATGCGTACAGAAATATTTATTAATGAGCAATCTATAGATGTTGGCTCAGAGCCTATTGCGCTTAATTACTCTATTGCAGATATCAACAAAATACAGTCTAGAAGCACAGATTTTTCTAGAACTATTACAGTACCTGCAACTAGTACTAATCAGCAAGTATTTGGTTTTGCAACGGATATAAATTCGCTTTCAGCAAAAGATCAAACCCAATTACTTAAAGCACGTATAGAGGTTAATGGCATAGTAGTAATGACGGGCCTGTGTAAGGTAAAAAGTATTGTTTCTGATCCTTTTGGAGTACTATCAGAATACAAAATAGAAATAAAGGGCGGTAATGGCGACTGGAAAGAAAGCATGAATGAACTAGAGTTGATAGATGTTGACTTGAGCGAAGGAGACCATGCTTATACAAAAGCAAACATTACTGCCAGTTGGACGAATGATTATACAGATTTATATACCTACCCACTTACCAATTACGGATATGAACATATTGGCAATGATGCCATAAAAAAGCAGTTTACGCTCAACGATTTTTATCCGGCAGTTTTTGTAAAACCTGTTTTCGATAAAATTTTTAATGATGCAGGTTATCAGGTAATATCAAGTTTTACCAATACCAATTTTTTTAAAAAGCTTATTATTCCATTTACCAAAGAGAAGTTTAGCAATGGTTCAGACGAAGATTTATATTTAAAAGCCTACAAAACTTCAACAGATGGTGTGTCTTTTGGCGCGCCATATGCTGGTTATGGTTATTCAACGTCTACTGATTTGATATGGGAGCAGGCCGACCAAAGAGCTACTGACCCACCTTATGCTTTGGGTACTGGGCATTATACCTGTAAAAAAGACATTCATTTAAAGGTTTCAAGTAGGTTGTTTTTATTAGATATAGCCGATACTCCAAGAGTTAGATATTCCTTAATCAAAAAATTAAATGGTACATCTACAGAAGTAGTTCTTAAAAAAGGTATTGAAGAGCTTTCGGGTGCAGATGAGCATTATGTGGGTTTAGATTATGAGGGATCATTTGAAAATGGCGATGAGATATATGTTCGGGTAGCGATGGATACCCCAAATATTGATGATGGGGTTTGTAGAATAGAAACAGACTCGGAGTTTATAATAACACCTACCAACAAAATACCTTTTGGAGCTACAATAGAACTCTCTAAGCAATTACCGGATATGACTCAATTAGAGTTTGTGCAGATGCTAAAAGAGCATTTCAACTTATACTTTTATACCGATGTAAATGAAAAGAAAATTTACATAGAGCCACATCCTGACTTCTTTAGCAATATAAGTGAATCTGTAGATTGGTCTGATAAATTAGATGTAAGCAAACCACCCGAAATAAGTTACATAAGTGTAGCCAAAAAAACATTTATATACACTCAAAAACCAGATAGTGGAGACGTGCTACTGGAAGAGTATGAAAAGGAAAAAGAGGCTATATACGGTGAGCACAAAGTAGATGTGAAAAACGTGTTTGCCAATGGCGAGCAAAAGGTAGAGGTAAAAGCAGTTTCACCAACCATAATGAGAGAAGATACTGCACGTGGTTTAGGCAATACGCTTATACCAACACTATGGAAGGATTTACCCGAAGATGATAATGTGCCTGATAGGAATATAAAATTCAATACCCGTATGTGGTATTATGATGGTGAAAATAGTACCGAAGGAACCAATAGTTTTAAGATAATAGATGAGGACGGAAATGAAACATCTAATGCAGAGTATGGAGCAGCCTTTACCGGATATACAACAGATGGAGCAATGCAATTTGCAGATGTAGGAGGGGAACTTGGGTTTTACCAAAAATACTATGGTTTACAGCAAAAACTCTATGATGAGAGCAGAATACTTAAAGCCAACTTTCATCTAACTCCGCTAGATATTGCCAACCTAAATCCTAGAAAACTGATAAAGCTGGGCGAGAATTTTTACTACATCAATAAAATAAGCAACTACACACCAGGGGCATCTAATACAACAACCGTAGAATTACTCTTGTACGTGGGCAATTATGTGCCTGTAACCAGCTAAAAACAAACCTACATAAAATGGAAGACAATAAAATTATTATCGACCTACAGGTCAATAATACCCAGCAAGTACAAAACTTCAATACCCAAATTACAAGTGTTACCCAAAACGTAACCAAAGTAAATAGCCAGGTTAATAACCTCAATATAACCTTAAAAAAGAATAAAGACGAGTTTGATAAGTCTTCTACCTCTATCATAGATATGATAAAGAAGACAGAAGTGTTGGGTTCAACCATTGGCGATGGAGTAAACGCATATAAACAGGCAAAATCGGGTATTTCAAAGCTTTCTAAGGAGTTTAAGTCTAGCGCAGGTTCTATGAGCTTTGCGCAAAAGGCAACCAAGCTTTTTAATGCAGCATTAAAATCAAATCCAATTGGTTTTGTGGTGGGGCTACTGGTAAAGCTGGGGCAAATGTTCTTTAAGACAGAAAAGGGTGCAAAGGTTCTTAGAACTGCAACCAACTTTTTGAGCAATGTTTTTAGTGGATTAGTTGATATCATTAAAAACTATGTAATTAAGTATTTTCAAACCCTTAGAACCATAGCCGGAGCTATTGGTAAAGTTTTTAAAGGAGATTTTAAAGGAGCACTAAACGATGCCAAAGGTGCTGTGCAAGATTTTGCTGAAAATGTTACTGATAGTGCAAAAAGATTAAAAAATCTGGGGAAAGATGCGCTTGATGCAGCAAAAAATATAAATACGCTTAGAGATAACTTAAATAAACTAGTTACAGATGAAAAAGAGCTAGAAAAACAAAGAGCAGAAAGGGGGATAGATGATGATAGACTACAGCGCATTATAGATGATGAAAAGAAAAGCTATAAAGAAAGACTTGAGGCAGCAGAGCAACAAAATGAATTGCGTAAAAAGCTAAATGCAGAAGAACTGAGGATTGCACAAGAAAGGGTAAATAATCAAGAAGGCTTGTTGGGTACTGTAAGTGATGAAGAAAAAGAAGCTTTAGCTGACGAAATTCATGAAGGGCAAATAAGAGTATTTGAACTAGAAAGAGAGCAAGCTAGTATAGCTGCCAGTTATAGTGATTTAGTTGCTGATATTAAGCAGCAGCAAACAGATGCAATTAAAAATCAAAACCAAAAAAATAGAGAAAAAGCTGAAGCAGAAAAGCAAAAACGTGAAGCTGCAAAGCAAGAAGCCCAAGCTCTAATTGATGAAGCTATTGCTGCCAAAGAGGAGTTTAATTTTGGCGACCTGAGTGAGAAAGCCAAAACAGATGAAATAGCCAGAATAAATGCTCAGTATAAAAAACTAATAGATTTAGGTAAACAACACAGCATAGATGTAAAAGCATTAGAAGAAAAGAAAAATGCTGAATTATTGTTAATTGATGATGTTTTTGCAAAAGAAAGAGAAGAGCATCAGTTTGATGCCCAAAACCTAGGAAAGCAAAAACAAAAGGAGCAAGAGAAAGCAGAGGCACTAAGAAAAATTAATGCCGATTATGCAATTAAAACCGAGCAGGAAAAACAAGATATAGTAAATGAGTTTTATGAGAGTAGTTTTACAGACTTTCAGCAGTTTTTGGTAAAAAAGCATGAAGAGGAAATTGAGCAACATAAACTGGCTTTACAAAAAATAGATGATGATGAGAAAAAAACTGCTTTAGCAAAAGCAGAAAGAGATGCAGCAAATAGGCAGGCGGCAAAAGACTTGGCAATACAAACCTACGAGGCCATTTTTGAGTTTGGCAGAATTAATAGAGAGAAAGAACTATTAGATTTAGATAGGCAAAAACAAGCAGAGTTGGCCTTAGCCGGTGATAATGCCAAAGCCAAAGAGCGGATTAATAAAAAGTTTGCAGCTGAAGAAAAAAGGATAAAAACTGAGCAAGCCAAAACAGATAAGCAGAAAACACTTTTTGAGATTGCATTAAGTACTGCGAAGGCGGTAGCTGCTGCCTTACCTAATTTTATATTGGCAGCAATTGTTGGGGCTCAAGGCGCATTACAAGCCGCATTGGTAGCCGCAAAGCCAATCCCTAAGTTTAAAAGGGGTGGTTTGTTACAAGGTCCTTCACATGAGGCGGGCGGTATCCCCTTTAATATTGATGGTAGGGGAGGCTTTGAAGCCGAAGGAGGTGAAATACTACTCACCAAAGGTGTAGCCCAAAATCCGTTTTTACGAGCCAGAGCCAGCGAGCTGAATGTAGCCGCAGGCGGTGTGCCCATACCAGGCGCAATAGGTAGCAAGTTTGCCTTGGGCGGTTTGTTGCCACCGCAAGCTTTAATTCCTCAACCCTTTAGAAATAACCAAAGTAATGCAGGTATAGATGTAGAATCGTTTACCAGTAGCTTAGCCAATAAAATAAACTCCCGTGAGGTGGTATTACCGGTAGAGCATTTGCACTCGGTAAGTACTACAGTACGCTTACAAGAATCTGAGAATAGTTTTTAGTAAAAACAGGTCTTTTAGCGGGTTGACTGGTTTAGTTTAGAAGTGTTTCTTTATAAAAAGACTAATATTTTTAAATTGATGTATATTTTACACTATCATAGATATGAATTTAATGTGGGCCTTAAACAGAAAAAGTTTAAAGTGTTAAACTATAAAACACTTAAGGCTTATGATAAAAGTGTACCCGTAGCCGAAGGTGATTTTCAAGCAAGCCAATTTAAAATAGCCTATGCAATAGCCCGAACACTATGTAGTCACCATCTAAATTACAAAGAATTATACTTTGATATTATGTCTTCATTCTTTAGTATAATGAACTTATTTAATTATAATGGAGATTATTTACAATTAAAACAGTCAAGATTAAATAGGTTAAGAGATTTTTCAAGGACATCAAGGATTGGCGAATTGGCACAGGCTGTAAGTTACTTGTTTATTCAAGAACGACTTGGCTTTCCATACATAATAGATTTTCATTTATACTGTGAAAAATATAAGTGTAAGTCGGAAAAACTTATTAGCAATAAAAGATCAAAGTCTCCAGATTTTGTGATTTTAAACTCTGATTTACAAAATATTGGACTTTATGAGTCGAAGGGCATTTCACAAGGTAATACTAATATAAAAAGTTTACTTAAAAAAGCCCTAGAAGAGCAATTAGAAATCATTTTAAAGCCCAAAACAAGTCAATTAATACCTGTTTGTACTCAGTTTGGTAATGAAAATAGTAAATATGACTCAAGTATAAATTATCATTTTAAAAAAATAGGAAATAGTAATTCTTTTGATAAGAAAGAGTTGTTTAGGCAGCATTATGCTTCATGGTTTTATTTAGTTGGTGACTTTAACAGAGCTAGTAAGCTATTAGATAATCAAGCTATTGATAGTTTCGATAACCAAAATAGTAATGACTCTATTTCTTACCAAGAAGGTGAGGATGATAAAAATAATGTAATTTATTGGGTAGAAAAGCCTCTCTTTTATGAAATAAGACTTGATTCATATTATTTCGGAATAAATTTTAAGCCATCAGAGAAAATAGATTTTAAGATAGGTATAGATAAAAAAGTGGTTAGTAATTTAGTTTATGGTTCCTATGATTTAAATATAGATTACCCTCCTAGTAATGAAAGGTATTTATATTTTTCAGACGGTATAGTCATACAAATTAGAGAAGAAGCGGAGAAAATTAAGTTATAATTTTTTGACACTCTGTAGTGAATTATTCTACTTTGGAGTATCAAAACCTTAACAGCCTATGACACGTTCTGAACTAAAAGAACATCTATCCGCTGTAGTTGCAGAAAAACACAATCAGAATGATATTGAGAGCATCGTTAACTTCTTATTCGATGAAAAACTCATCCGAGAAAAAGACAGCAGAGACTACCTAATCATTCATGATTTTTACGAGCTCCTTAAAGAAAACGAGGGCCATGTAACCAATACCTTCAGAGACCTTTCTGTAATCTACGAAACTTCCGAAACTACTATTAAGCGCAAGTTCTACAGCTACATCAACACACATTAAAATAGTACCAAAAGTGGGCATATAGCCTGTACTGATTTCCAAATCTTTGTATCAACAAAAAACCTATTGAATGGCACAAATTCTTATTTACGGAGATATTGGCTGGGATGTTACCGCCAAAGGAATCCGAGAAACCTTAGCCGAAACCGGCAATGAAGACCTAGAAATTCACATCAACTCCTACGGCGGATTGGTACACGAAGGTTGGGCAATATACAATGCGCTTATTCAGCACCGCAATGCCGGTAACAAAGTATCCGTAATGATTGATGGTGTAGCGGCTTCTATAGCTACCATTATAGCCTTAGCGGCAGATACAGTATCTATTGGCGAAGGAGCCAGTTTTATGATACACAATGCGTGGAGTTGGGGAGTAGGCAATGCAGAACAACTAAAAAAAGAAACCCAATTACTAGAGCAAATAGATGATAAACTGGTTACGGTTTATGTAAATAAAACAGGACTAGATGAGCAACAAGTAAGAGACTTAATGACTGCCGAAACTTGGTTTACTGATGACGAAGCAGTAGATATGGGTTTTTGCGACTCTAAAGCCGAAGCCCCAAAAATGGCAGCCATGATAGATGCCACCAGATTTAGCAAACGCAATTCTATAAACTATATGAAACCCGAAGAAAACCTGGCAGAAGATAAAGGCTTTTTCAATAAGCTATCTGCATTTTTTGATAAGCAAGACAAAGCTGCTCAAAACAAAATAAAAGAGTTGGAAGATAATTTGCTTGAGGCAGGTACCCAAGCAAATACAGCTCAAAACCACATTAAAAACTTAGAAGAAAAAGTAACAGAGCTAGAAGCTCAGTTGGCCGAAGCAAGAGCAGTAGAAACTGTTGTTGCAGGCTCCGGAGACCCAGAGGTTGACGGCATACCTAAGAAAACACCTTTCGATTTAGCCGCAGATCAGTTGGCAAATTCCCTTCCTAAATAAAAACCTTAACAATCAATCCTAAATAAATAACAATGGCAGAAATGTTCACACATTCCCTTAGTTACATTGGCGAAGATGCACAACGCTACTTCTTGCAACCAATGTTTGTGGGAAACCCTGTAACCGACATCTTTCATGTAATACAAGATGTAAAAGGGTCAATTAAACTAGACAAGTTCTCTAAACTAGAGAAAATTACAAAAGCATATTCCAAAGGCTTTTCGGGCGATGGCGGAAGTGTTTATGACCAAAAAACCTTAACGGTAGTTCGTGCAAAAGCAGAAGCATCACAAGGTGGTAATGCATTTTGGAGCTCCGTAAAAGGTGAGGCTTTACGTAGAGGCTACCAAAAAGATGATATTGACGGAACTGTGTTAAAAGAGATTGTAGCAGATACATTCCGTAGTGCTGTAATCCGAGATTTAAACCGTCAGTTATTTTTTGGCGATGTTACCCTAGGTGATCCGGGTGGCGATGCAACAGCTCAGGCTTTAGCAGAAAACTACCGTTTATATGATGGTATTTTTAAAGTGTTAGAAGGGCTTCCTTCTGGTCAAAAACTAACCATTGATGCTGGTGCATTGGGTATAGATGCAGCTTTAAGCACTTTTGAAGCAATGTACGATGCCGCTCCACCGGAATTATTGGAGTTAGAAGAGGATGCTGTAATTATGGTGTCTCGTTCTATGGCTCAAAACTACCGTGAGAGCTTACAAAATATTGGTTGGGGTACAGAAACTGCAAACACTGCCTTAATTAATGGTGTGCCTACACTTACCTGGAATGGTATTCCGGTAATAGAGCGTAGAGAATGGGATACGCATATTGCTATCGATTCTTTAGCAACAGACCCACACAGAGCCATTTTTACCGTGAAAAACAACATTGTAATTGGTACAGATTACAACGAAGGCGAAGCCGAAGAATGGTACAACCAAGATGAAGAAGAAAACCGTATGCGCGTGAAGTATGTGGTTGGTGTACAGTATTTAAATGATGAATTAACAGTAACTGCACTTGCAGACTAATTAAAAACCTAAATATTAAATAACAAATGGCAACATTTATAACAACTGGTACAGACGTTTCCAGTGAAAACAAAACTGCAAAAGGAGGTGTCAAGACTCTCTATTTAGCTGATGAACAATCAATAGACTCTGCTACTGTAACAGGCGGGGTTGTAAGTGCTATTGCAATGCTTAATAGTGAAACATTCGTTGAGTTTAAGTTTGAAGAGTTTACCGCAGAATTGAGAGAATCTCATGAGAGAGAAAATGGAGTTTCTACTTGGTCTCAAGAGATTGAGATTTTTACACCAAGCTTAAGTGCTGCTAACAGAGAGGCTATTATGGGTATTGCTTCGGCAAAAGGAGTAGTGGCTGTAGTGGAACTGTATAGTGGCGAAACTTACTTTGTGGGTTGGGATGATATAATCAATCTGCAAGCTTCTTTAATGCTATCATCTGACGATAGTACTAGTGGTAAAGCTTTAAAAGACCAAAATGGTGAGACAATTGTGCTAAAGAATAACCTTTCAGCTGAAAAGATGTACACAACATCTGTAGTAATGGAATCACCATTAGTATAAATCATTTGGGGTGCACAGCACCCCTTCTTTTCAATTTAAAACCTAAACCAATGGCAAAGAAATATAAACTTAAAGAGGGCGCACCAGATGTAGATATCTACTTTGGTAAGCATAAAATAAACCTTTTATCAGCCAATAATCGCCAACTAGGTATTTTATATAACAGAGGTATTTATACCGATTTAATAGAACTACTTGATGCAACAGCAGAAGAAAACTAAGCAACCTATTACCAAGCGTATTGTAGCCAAAGTTGCTGAGCTAACTAAAAATGTAGTTCCGGTTTCAGATAAACGAAAGTTGCGATCAGAGTACATTCCGTTTGAGGCAATGGACATTTATGCATTAAAGTATAGAACATCCTCTACACACAGAGCATGCATTACCTCTAAAACCAAGCTATGTTTGGGCGATGGTATAATGGCTGCAAACAACAAGGCAAAATCCAAATCTGAACGTATCAATACAAATGGTGAAAGTTTAAATGAGGTATTAAAGAAGCTTTATGCTGATTTTTGGGTAGGCGCTAACGTTTGGGTAGAAATTGTAAAATCCGGGAACGATGTGTTCTTGTATCATAAAGACCCTACAAAAGTTCGCTTATCCAATCCAAAGCAAGGCGAAAAACAAGTAGCTGTTTTATACCCAAACTGGGGAGAAATAGAGCGTAAAAGGCAAAATAGTTTGCCAAAAGAAGCTGTAAAAATCCCTTTGTATCCGGAGTTTTCTAAGCCTGAAAAAGGGGTGCAGCGCTCAATACTTCATATTAAAGATTATGAAATCGGCTTTGAGGACTATGGAGTGCCAGAATGGGTTGGAGCTTATACAAGTGGTTGGTTAGATATTGATTACCTAACAGGAAAATATAACTACTCTCGTTTTCAGAATGATTTTCGCCCAAGTGCTTTAGTAGATTTAGTTGCACCGGGTACTTCGGATGAAGATAAGGAGAGACTGGCTTCAGACTTAATCAAAAACTTTACAGGTGAGGATAATAATGCAAAAGTAATTGTGCAGGTATTAGACTCTATAGATGAGTCTACCAGAATTACTTTATTGAATGATTTGGCAGAAGGCTCTTTTACAGAACTACAAAAATTGGCCAGAGAAAATATCATCACGGCACATCAGTATTACGCATCTCTTGCAGGTATTCAAACCGAAGGAAAGTTAGGTAGTAATCAGCAAATTCGTACGGAGTTTGAGTTAGCTATGAAAAACACCATTGGTGAAGTACAGCGAACTATTCTTAAAAGGTTAGAAACCGTTTTAGTAAATGAAAAAGCTGTTAATCCAGAGAGTTTATCAATACAAACTTCTTTACCTGTATCCTTTATTCCAAGGGGTATTGCCGCAGAAATTTCGGGGTTTAAAACTCTTTTAGATGAAAAAGCCATCAGCCAAGAGCAATATGATACAGCACTTATAAACCTACTCAAATAATGGCAGAAACAGCATTAATCACAGCAACAGAAGTAATAGATATTACAGCTGTTGGTAGCCAAATAGACATCACATTATTAGAGAAACATATCTCTAAATCACAACTGAAGCACATAAAGCCGCTAGTAGGAGAGGACTTGTATGAAACTCTCCAAAATGAAACAGTTGCAGAAACTTATACCGGCAGTAATGAATCTTTATTAACTGACTACCTGAAACCTGCTTTGGCTCATTATACTTTGTATGAAGCTTTACCACTCATTAGGCAAAAAATTGTGAATAAGGGAATCATGATTGGTAAAAGTGAGTTTAGTGAGGGTTCGGACTTTATAGAGTTTAAGTACTTAAGAGATGAGCAACTCAATAATGCACGGTTTTATGCTGCAGAAGCATTAAAGTTTATCTGTGATAATGCTTCAGACTTTTCTTCATACAACCTATCATCAGATTCAGATTATCAAGGTATTTATTTATACTAAAAAAACATAAAAAATGACACCAAATAATAGAATGCACGCCCAAAGAAATTGGGATATATGCACAAGTTCAAACGATTTAGACGGAGCCTATTTTGCCATCAAAAAAAGTATTACCGGTGCAACTCTTTCTGTATTGAAAGATTTACATGGTAATGACTTAACAGATATGCTCGATTTTTTTAACGACCATGTTGCAAATGGTGATGTGTTGGAAGGAAGCTTCTCTCAAATTGAGGTTTCATCAGGTACACTTGCAGCAGCAATAGATTAAGATTATGAGAATAGGTCAAGGAATAGGAATAGGAATAAAAAAACATAATGGTTTGGTTGAGCCCGAAACGGTTTCCTTGATTGATAGGATGACTGTTAAACCAACCCCCGATAGAGTAAAGGTGGTAAATGATACCATTGTAGCCTTAAAAGATGAGGGTATATGGGATTATTTAGATGTTATCTACTTTACGGCTGCACATGATTCACAAGCAGCAATATTAAACTGGAAAGCGGATAATCATAACTTAATACCGGTAAATAATCCAACTTTTACAACAGATGTAGGGGTAAACTCAGATGGTACGTCATCATACTTGTATTCAGACTACCGAATGAATACAGAGACTTCACTTACCACTCACATAGACTGTGCTTTCGGGGCTTATATTACAAATAGAATTTCATCAGCGCCTAGTAGTACATTGATTTGGTTTGATTCAATTAATCATATTATACCAAGTAACCCTGATATAGGCAGTACCGATATTTATACTGTAAGAATAAATTACCCAGCTAATCAAAATGTTTTTGGAATGCAAAGTGAGGGTGCAGAAGCACTATACTCAACAAGACGTAATGGGAATGGTATTTTCGTGTATAAATCTGGATTAGTAAGGAAAACGAATAGTTTATCACCAAATTCGACTTCTGAAACAGGGGAGCTATATATCCTAGCTAAGGATAATACTCCTAGTCCTACTGGGTATTATATTCCAGAAGGAAAACTCAAGTTTGCTTTTGCCGGAACATCAGCTATTGATCATAGTAAATTAAATAATATCCTTATTTCATATTTAAATTCTATAGGTAGTTGATGGATGGTTTTATAAAAATATATGAGAATCCATTTACAATACTATTGTTGAATGGTAGTATAATAGGAATTACGTACACAAATGTTATTGATTCCCTAAAACTCCTACTACTACTCATATCAATTTCTTACACAGTTTGGAAGTGGATAATTGAATCTAAAAAGAGAAAATGAGTTTAGATTTACTAAAAATGGCATTTACACAATACGGTGTAAAAGAAATAAGTGGTGAAAATCACAACCCTCAAGTGTTAAAATATTTTCAAGAAATAGGTCATGAGTGGGTAAAAGATGATGAAATGGCCTGGTGTAGTGCTTTTTTAAACTGGTGTGCCAAGCAAGCCGAATTAGAATATTCCGCAAAGTTAAATGCACGTTCATGGCTTAACGTTGGTCAGGAAGTTGATAGTCCTGAAATAGGAGATATAGTGGTCTTTTGGCGTTCAAGCCCAAGAAGTTGGAAAGGACACGTGGGTATATTTATAAACCAAGTTGGTAATGAGCTTTATGTGCTTGGGGGTAATCAAAATAATCAAGTTAATATATCTACATATCCTATTACTAGAGTTTTGGGGTATAGAAAGTTAAAACCTAAAAAATGATTGATAGAATTTTTAAAAACCTAAAAACATCACTCACAGGTATATTTATTTTAATAATCTGCTTTACCCTTGTATATTTTGGTAAGGCTACGCTTACAGAAGTGAGTGCATTTTTAGGTATGGCATTTACCTTATTGTTTGTGAAAGACCCAAAGCCTAAATTATGAAGTGGATTATTGGAATTTTTATTGTGGTTTTCTTTTCTTCCTGTTGTCTATCTAGGTCATGTAAAGTAAATAGAGCCAGTAGAAAAATAGATAAGATAACTAGCGAGTATCCGGAATTAAAGATAAAAGATACCTTACATGTAAACCACAAAGTATTAGTACCTGAAGTAGTTTTAGACTCAGCTTTTTTAACTGAAAAAAGAGATACTCTTTTTATTGAAAAAGAAAAGCTAAGTGTAAAGTTGATTAGAGAGTTTGATACAATAAAAATAGATGCTTCTTGTAAAGCAGATACTATTTATTCAACGATAAAAGTGCCATATGAAAAGTTTATGCAAAATTACAAAGTACCATTACATTACAGATTGTTCGGGAAGTTAATATTAATAATTGTTTTTGTAGTAATTATGAAGCTATTGTTTCATAATTTTAAGTCTATACACTAGTTGATTTATACTACCTCCTAGTCGATCTTTCATAAAGTTTAAATTTGATTTTGAAAGAATATACTTAGGTTTTAAATATAGCTCTGCATTATTTAAAGAAGTAATTATTCTATACCACCTCCATGTAGTATGATTATTTTTAATAAAATATCTTGCAGAAACCCCTAGAGTTTGTAATCCCCATGTGAACTTAAATGAAAAGAATAACGGTTGAGAGTTAATCTGTAGATCAAAGTTATCTTTGTTATTATCCTCAATTATTTCAAAAATACCTGAATAAAGGGATAAACGAACTTTTTTATTTAAATCGGGAATATAAACGATAACTGGTTTTAATTTTTTTAGAACAATTTTAGAGAATTTACTATTTAACTGAATAAATCTTTCAGTAAAAGCTTCCTTAATTAAATCAATTTCGACTTTTTCAGGTGAATCGTAAATTAATGAGTCTTTTTTGCTATATAATTTTTTAAAGCTTTCTAATGAACTTGTATTATCATGCTTTTTGTAATTATCAACATCAACGGTTTCGCCAGGGTATAGTATACAACAATCAAGATTTTCATTTTTGAATTTGTTTTCTACGTCAGTTGGAGTGTTAGCATATAAATTTATATGCTTGTTGTCTTCGCAACAGAAGTATATATTGCTTGCAAATGGTATAGAGAAACTAGCTTTTAAATCTCTATGGTTGGCTACCATATTATTTAATATTTGTTCAGCACTTTTAGGTAAATGAATATCGTAATCAATTTGTCCATTGTATCCGGCCATTGAAAACTGATTAAATACGCCATCAACTTTACCTAAGTCTTTAAGGTAGTTTTTGCAGTCAACGCTATTTATTTCACAGTCATTTACATTTAGTAAAGTTTTTCCTTCAGAAATAATTGCTAAAGAAGAGTCCATTTGTCCAACTTGACAGTTGTGAACCTTAGTCTTATCAGATATAGAAGTAACTTTTCTGTTCTTCAGTAATGTAACTTTTTTAAACCCTAGCATCTTGAATGCTTTTGGCATTTTGTCTGAGTTGTTTTTTTGGAATAGCACAGTAACACTTTCTTTAAAATCTTTAGGTAATGATTTCAAAGTTGGAATATTGAAGTGGTCTGGGTGTTCATGGGAAATCCAAAGATGAGTTATTTTACCATACCAATCTTCAGAGAAATTTGGTTCTGGAAATAAAGCCCAAGAATCATTAAATGCCTTGCCAAATAGCCATGGGTCAGACCATATTACACAATCCTCTGTTTCAACAATCATTGATGCTTGGCTAATAAAGGTTACTTTCATGATAAGGTTATTATAGTAAAATAGAAGATAAGAAAGAAGTTAACTTTACAAATGTATAATTATTTTGTCTTACTTAAGATAAGCTTCTGTAATAACAAAAAAATAATTTATTATCAGGGTAAATCCTCACTTGTATAACTGGATAGCTTTTTGATGTATTGACTGTGTTTTTTAATGAAATTCTGCTTAAGGAATGGTTTTATATCAGTATATGACAGGTATACATATACAGGTTGCCAGCCACCTATTGAGTAAGGGGCATAATAAACATAAATGTACTCTTCTGTAAAGCCTATTTCACCAATATCAAAGTCCTCAGTTTCAAATCCGATTTTTTCTTTAAGGAGGATTAATAGTTTAGAGCTTGATGCAGAATCAGTTTTGAAAACACCTTCTATATAAATTGCTTTACCATTAGTTAAGTCAAAATTAAAGGGTGTTTCTCCAAAATTGCCGTGTGCCCCACCGTAATAATTCCAATAACTATAACTCATGCTGTATAAAGTGCTGTCTATGTAGTTTGTATGGGCACTTTGTGTGTTTTCATACCGTTCCTCATATTCCTCTTCTTCATTAAAGGTAGAAGTGTCAGGTTCTGATGCGTTAGTATTGTAGAGGTTAGTTGTGAATGATTGTTTGTAGGCTATAAATTTTTCATTTTTCTTTTCGATAAAACAACTTTCATAGTCTTCTTCGGAATTACTTTCAAATTTTCCTGCATCAATAGATGATAAGGATTTATTAATTAGGTTTAATAAAGAATCTGCATTGCTTTTATATAACTGGATAAGCTCATCACTTATCATACATCCGGTTTTTGGGTTTGAGATAGTGTATCCATAGTGAGCAACATATAAGGTGTCATCCTTCAGGGGATAACTCTTGAGATGTTTTAATTTGTAAGTGCCTTTGTGAAAACTTAGGGGGAAGTTATAGTTACCATGATTAGTGCTATCAATTAATTCTTCTTTTTTGTTGAAGTTTTTCCACCAGCCCATCTTTTTGTTATTGAAGTACGCCCCCTCATTTTTAATATTCCCATTTTTATAAAATTCGGTTTGAATACGTTGGCTAGTATCTATTACTGATTTTAACTTATCGGTCTTATAATAATCATATATATATGAGTCATAAGTTCGCTGGATTAGTTTTTTATTTTGGTAATAATCTTTTACTGCAAGCTCATCATTTTTATAGTATTCAGTAAAAGCGAGTTCCTTGTCAATATTATAATAGTCTATATAGCCAGTAAATTTTCCTTTGTAAAAACCACTTAGGTAACTTTTTGTGTGAGTAATATTTGGGATTATATTTTCTTCTTTAGGACCTTCCCATAAGTTGTAATAGCGTAAGGTGTAGTGCAAGGAGTCTAGCTTTGTGGCCATTAATGCTCTGTATGGTCCATAAAAGTGAACCGCTTTATTTATAAGCCCGTCTTTACTATAATGGGTAATGCCAATTATACTTCCCTCATGCTTCCAGATAAAACTTGCCTTTTCTGTTTTCTCTTTATCCCAATAGATTGTGTATTGGGCATCTTCAATATCTTCTCTTAGCACCCAGTTATTTAAAGCCCAGTCAGATTTTTTATCTTTTTTCATATAGTTTTCATCAGCAAAAACAATATTTTTTTCTGTAAACTGAGCATTAACTGATAAGTTTAGGGTAAGAAGTAGTAAGAATATGATAAACTTCGTAGCTTTCATGCTAAGGTTTTAATTTAAGGATTTTAAACTCAAATCGGCTATTTTTTGTGTACGCTTCAAAGTTGGTTTTTGTTGAATATTCTTCACCAGTGTCTATCAAAGGGGCATTAAATTCATAACCTTTTGCTATTAGTCTGACTCTGTCAATACTAGCTCTAACCATATATTCTTTAATTTTTTCAGAATTAACTTGGGTGCTTTTCCTTGATGAAGTAGGGTTTTGAGCTCTTCCAAGATGAGCGCCTATTTCTATTTGTTCAATTTCTGAGTGATCTTTTAAGAAGACAATAATTTTATTTACTTCTTTTTGGTTTAAACTGTCATTCATTTCTAGATAGCCACCAAATGCTATGTTTATGTTGTATGACACATAAATACTACCTTCTTCAATAACTATATCATCTAAACTGTAATATCTATTCTCATTATTTACAGGCTTACCTGAGCTGAACAGTAAAATTGAAAATAGAGCTAATATTACTGGTTTTAGATTCATGCTTAGTTTTCTTCTTTTTTGTTATTTACAGGCTTTGTAGGTATTGATCTTAGCTTACCGGCAAATATTTGCTTCACATGAGTTTTAAAATCTGTGTAATGATATCCAACAGGGAGCTCTACATCATACTCTAGTTTATTTGCTTTTGTCAATCGCTCTATTGTGTAGTGGTATCCATCTACGTAAACACTTTGTATTTGTTCTAATACTCTTGTTTGGTTTGCTGTAAGTACAAATGCTTTATGTCTACTTTCCCCTTCCTTTTGTATTGGGTTTAAGTACTCATAAATTTCAATTACCCTACCATTTACAGAAAATTTATCTATAATAAACCCTGCTTCCAGTTCGGTTGGTAAATTACCGTTCTCTGCTTCAATGCTCATGTATGCTATTATAGAGTCTGCCTTACTGTATCTTTCTGCTCTATTGTATGTTATAATAAGTTGCTGAATAGTTTTGTAGTCATTTGGAGCTATGCTTATGATTTCTTTATATGCTTTTATTGATGCTTCCGGGTTGTTAAAAATCTCAACTTCAAGTTCAGCAATTGTTTTTAAAATATCTACGTATACCTTTGTATTGCTATATTTTATTTGTAGTTCTTTTTTAGACTTATAAAATTCTTCAAGAGCAATTTCATTTTTTCCGGCATATTGGTATAGGTGCGGAATCATATAATAGGGCTCCAATAGCTCACCCTCCATATTTTTTGCAGCCGTATAGTATTTTTTTGCAGCCTCAAGCTGATTTAAATGATAGTAAGCATAAGCTTTTTCTATCACAATTTCTTGGTTAGTAGAGTCTAAAAACAAGGCATTGTTGTATTCATCAATTGCTTCGGGGTAAAACTGTAATCTTGCTAACACCCTACCATGGTTGTGATAGAGGTCAATTGTAGAAACACCTTTTTGCTCTGCTTTCTTAAACCAAGTATGCGCTTTTTGTAATTTGTTTTTACTGTACAGTGCCATTGCTATATAGTAGCAATCTGTTGGGCTATAGTTTTTAGTTTCGCTTATCTGTGTTATAATCTCATCATAACTACTTTTTTCATAAAGCTTGGCTATGTTGCTTTGCTGTGCGTAGGTATTATTTAATAGTATTCCTGCACCTATAAGTATTGTTATAAGTATTAGCTTCTTTTTCATACTACAAGTTTAACAAAGAGTTACAACAAAGCTGTTATTCTTCGTCGGTAATTTATTTTTTCTATGTCTAAAAATAAGTTATTAACATCAATCTTCTGTCAGGTATCTACTTGTTTTTATTATTCAAGCACATTATTGTAATTACATGAAAAACAGGTGTTTCTACCTGTTTTTTTGTAAGAATAGTGTTATAATATTTTCTGCAATTATTAACACAAAATAAGTAATAATATGATAGAGGTATGGTGTTAGTCAGTTTTTTTATATCGATTATATTATATATTCAGCTCCTGAATGATAGTTGTTTGGAATAATATTTATTTATTAAGTAACACTTATTTTTTATGAGAAAATTATTATTTTCTATGGCAATGTTGTTGCCATTTTTTGCAATTTCTGCTACAATTACTTCAACAGGAAGTGGTGGTAATTTTAATTTAGGATCAAGCTGGGTTGGTGGAGTTGTACCTGGCGCATCTGACGCTGCAGTTGTGGCTAGTGGAGCTACCATTACAATAGATGAGAGTCAGGTGTCTTACACCGTATTATCATTATGGATAGAAAGCGGAGCAACGGTAAATTTTACTCCTTCAACAAGTACAACTGTAGAGTTTAATATTACTAATAATCTAACGGTTGTATTAAATGGTTCTTTTAATTCAACCAGTAATACAGGAGTAAAGCAGCTAAAAATAGGAGGAGACTTGGTAGTAGACGGTGTTTTTGATTTTAATCATACTAATGCGGAAACATATTTTAACTCAACTACAGATGAGGTGCTCAGAGGAACAGGAAGTACTTGTGATTTTTATAAACTAATAATAGATAAAACTACGGGTACATTAGAGGCTACCCGAACATTTACAATTGTTACTCCAAGTTCAGGGTCAAACTTAGATGTAGCCTCCGGTACACTTAAAATCTCTTCGGCTACATCAATAACACCATACGGAACAAGTACGTCGGTAGATGTAAACACTACTAGTGGTAATAATGCAGAGATATGGTTGAATCATTCGTCTGCAAACTTTTATGACATTAATGGATCTGGAATATCATTCGGATTACATATGCATGTAACAGCAGGTACACTAGCATTAGGGGCAGGGCAAACATTAGTGATTTTTAGAAACAATACTTTTGGAAAGCTAACAGTTGATGGACCAAATGCAGTTGTAAATATTACAGGTTCACTTAGGTTTTTAGATGAAGCAGGTGGAGGCTCAATATTTAACATGTCTGATGGAGAAGTGAATATTGACCCAGGCTCTATGACTTCAAATAAATTATTTGCAATAGACCCTGAGACAGAGCTGAATTTAACAGGTGGTACTATAACTCTTGTAAATCCTGTGTCAAATAACGGGGGGCAAGATGTGCCACCAGCAGATTTTGTATTGGAAGGTTTAGGTTCTGCTACAAAAGATTTTTCAGGAGTAACCATAAGCTTTGGCGATGGTTCTGCTTCATTGTCTGGTGAGGCAACAAAAGGGGGGTTCACGGTAGATTTTCCGGATGGTAATAACTATGAGTTTGGTGGCTTGGTTATGCAAAGCCCTATTTCTACTAATAGAAATGTTAAGTTTATTAATACTCATACCCTTACTGTAAACACATTAACTATTAACTCATTAATTGGTACTATGAATACCAATGGGTCTGACATTGTTATAAAAAATATGCTGAACCCTACTCAAGGAGTGTTAAATGCAGATACTATTACCTTTTTTGCCGATGCAAATGGGTATGCACAGTTAGGTACTGGGAATGGCGCTATTTCTTCAAGCGGTGCTGTATTTATGCAACACATAAGCAGAACCAGTGGAGGATGGATATACTTAGGTTTTCCTGTGCAAGCTACTTTGGCTGACTTAGACTTAGGAGATACACCTAAAAATTACAGCGGGCACATTGGTGAAAACATTTTTTATTTTGATGCTGCTACCAGTGCTTGGGTTGCAGTTCCTAATGCAAGTCACTCTTTTGATGGGCGCGGCTTTGCAATTTATATGGGAGATGGAGCAGCCTTTGGTACTTTGCCAAAAACAATTTCTGTACACGGTAGCTTAATTACCGGTAATAGAAATGTAACCTTATCATATAATAACACAGGTTCAGTTCAGAATGATGGTTGGAACTTAGTGTCTAATCCATATCCTTCAAATTTAGACTGGGAAACCATAAAAGGAAATCTAACAGCCAATACCAATAACACGCTTTCTTTGTGGAATGGTACCCAATATGCTACTTACCTTTCTAGCGGTATTAATACCAATGGAGGTAGAAGGTATATAGCTCCAATGCAGGCCTTTTTTGTAAATGTAAATTCTAGCGGTAATGGCGATGTATTGCCTTTAACAAACTCACATAGAGTTACAGATAGTACGGCTAATGTAATGCGTACAGCTCCAGTGGAGCAGCTAAAACTTAGAGTTTCTGATAAAGCAACGGGTTTTTCTGATGAAATGGTTGTATATGCAAATGCAAACGCTACAGATGATTTTGATAATTTATTTGATGCACCTAAGTTATTGTCTACAGAAGACGGAGTGCCAAATATGTACTCAATAGTATCTGATGATAAAAATTTGAGCATTAATGCGGTTGATTACCTGTCAACTGATAGAGTTGTTGAGCTTGGTTTTGAAAATAAAACTGCAAGCCAACACACTATAGAAATGCTTGCAGACTTTGCCAATCCTGGTTGGGAAGTTTTTTTATATGATAAGCAAACAAAAGATTTTCATGATTTAGTAAATAGCAGCTACACATTTACAAATACACCAGGTGTAAATACCAATAGATTTAGTGTACACTTTAGTAAGAAAACTAATCCTACTAATACAAATTCATCAAATGTAGATTTTGTTGTAATAAAATCAACAACAAATACTATAGATTTTTTGTTTAATAATTCTCTTGAAGGTGTTGCAAGTATTGAGATTATTAATTTATTAGGTCAGGTGGTGTATGAAAGTAAATTGAAAATAAATGCAGAAAATGTGTTAAATATTTCTAACTTTGCCACAGGGCAACTATTATTAGTTAGAGTAACACACGGTAATAAAGTGTTCACCCAAAAAATTGTTAGATAAGATGAAATTAATTAGCAAACTTTTACTTCTTGCACTTCTAGTTTCGCCAATGCTATTAATGGCACAGCCAGATCCTCCGGGAGGTGGTGGAGCTCCAGTTCCTATAGATGGGGGAATAAGTATACTTGTGGCTGCCGGTGCAGCAATTGGTGCCAAAAAAGCCCATAACGCAAAAAAAAGGCGTGACGAACAAAAAGAAATTTAGTACGTACACATATTTATATAATTTTACGGCAGCCTATTGGCTGCCGTTTTTATTTAACAACATACAAGCATGAAAAAACTATTTATAGCCTTATTTATACCCGTAATATTAGTAGCTCTAGTTTACTTTGTTGGTTTTTTCTTGCCCAAAGGACATACTGCACAAGGTGATATTGTTATTAATGCTCCTGTAGATAGTGTATGGAGTGCAATTGTAAGTATAGATAACTATACCAATTGGCGTAATGACCTAAAAGATGTAGAAATAGTAGATGAAGATACTTGGGTAGAAGTAGGGCCAAAAGACGATAAAATTACATTTAGCATTACAGAACAAAACCCTCCTAATAGGTTGGTAGTTGTTATAGATGATGATGGCTTGCCTTTTGGTGGCGAGTGGGTGTATGAGTTAACTGAGCAAAATGATGGCAGCACAAAGCTTTCTATTACAGAAAATGGAGAGGTATATAATCCAATATTCAGGTTTATGTCGTATTTCTTTTTAGATCCTACTGCTTCTTTAAAAGGTTTTCAGTTAGACTTACAGGAGCATGTAACCAAAATTTAATTTTTTTGGCTACAAATAACTTTTAGGATTTAAAATTTTTACTTGTTCTTTTTCCTTTTTTATTTTGCATTTATATGGCTGAACAAAGTAAGTTGTGAAAACGTTATTTGTTTGTTACGCTAGTGTTTTTGGGTAATTCGCACAAAACAGACAGTTTTTTGCTGTAGAAAAAATATTATAACGAAATAATATGCATGTATTTACCTGTAAATTATATCATTAAATATATTTTTTTAAACAAATACATTAATAAAAAATATTTTATATTTGCACTGGCAGGTTACGCTTTCGGGGTCCCCCCCCGATGTTCCGAATTGATCATTTTGTAGGTTTTGGGCTTTTCGGTATTGTAACCTGCCTTTTTTATTTCCCCACTCATCAATTTTTCACTCTTTTATCGGTTTTGTCTCATTATAAGATAAGGGGCCCTCTTATTTTCCAATATTGGGATGTGTGATTTGTAGTATAAAATATAAACTACTGATACAGAATATGTTGTTTTTGTGGCATATATATTGATAAATTTTCGACAATTGAATCAATATCCCACAATTGAAATGACTAGAAAACTATTATTAGGGTTATCTATTGCCCTAGCATTTAATGCCTGTAAAAGCTCAGATGAGGATACAACAGTACACGTTAATCCGGCTGATTTAAACATTACAGAGATTGATGTTCCGAATAACTTTAACTTCTCTACTTCAAATAAAGTAGATATAGAGATATCTGCATTTGATAATAATAAACAGCCAATAAAGGGGCTTCGCTTTGAAATTTATGATGGTATGCCATACCACGGAGCCAAGCTAATGGCTGTTGGTGCTCCGGTAAACGGATATTATAATGGGTATATGGCAAGCCCTAAGTCTAGCAAAGAAGTATATGTGCGTATCATATATTTCAACTTTGTTTCAGACCAAGCTGTAAAAATTACAAATGGTAAGCTTAAGTTTAATTTAGCAGATTTATTAGGTAAAAAATCTAGTAAGTCAAACGGTGGAGGACCACTAACAACCGGTGGTATTTCTTCTGCAAAAACAGCCCTAGTAAATACTACTACTTTTGGTTGGTCTTTAGCAAATATGCCTACTGCAAGTACAGCATCATCAAATACAAACATTGGAGGTTCCGGTGTAGATATAGATTTTAAGTTCTCGGGCAATACCAATCGTTTTTCTACTGCAGCCGGCTTTACGGCTCCAACTGTAGCAAATACATTGTTTTCTCGTTCTGGCGAAAATAGTTTGATATGGTTGCAAAACTTAAATAACACCAACGAAGAGATTGTGCTTTCTATGGTGTTGTCAGGTGCTAATACACCAGACTATGTAAGCTTTACACTAAGAGATATTGATGGTAACCATAGTGGAGGAGTTGGTACAGCATCAGATTATATAAATGAGTATATGGAAGTTGTAGGGTACAAGAATGGTAACGAAGTATTGCCAATGCTCTCTGCGCATGACCCTAATGTATTAAGAGTAAGAAACAATCGTATATCAGGTGCTATTAGAGTAGCTAATACTGATGATAATGCTGATGTAGATGTAGATTTTCTTACTGCTGTAGATAGTATAAGAGTTAAACTAGGCTGGTACGAGCAAAGTCCAACATCATCCGGTATAGGTGTATCAGACATTACTTTTGGTTCACTTTCTTTATTACCAGATTGTGATTCTGATGGTATACCTGATGATTTTGATGATTATCCATGTGATCCATTAAAAGCATTTAACCTATACACACCTACCGAAAGCACTTACGGAACTTTAGGCTTTGAAGATTTATGGCCAAGCCAAGGAGATTATGACTTTAACGATTTGGTAGTAGATTATCAGTCGGTATTAATAGCGGATGGTAATAATGATGTAGTTGAACTACAATTACAATTAGTACTAAAAGCAATTGGCGGTAGCTATCATGATGGTTTTGGTTTTGAAATGCCTATACCATTTACAGATGTTGCCAGTGTTACCGGTACTGACTTACAACATGGTATTGTTACACTTAATGCAAACGGTACTGAGGCCGGACAAACCAATGCCGTAATAATGGTGTTTGATGATGCTTATGATCATATGACAACCTCTGGTGGTCCATTTGTAAATACATTACCAAGCTCCAATTATGTAACGCCAGATACATTTAATATATCAGTAGTATTTACTGCTCCTATAAGCCAGGCAAATTTAGGAGTAGCACCTTTTAACCCATTTATATTTATTGATGGTGATAGAGGTAAAGAATTACACATGGCAAACTATACACCAACAGATTTGGCAAACCCTGCATTTTTTGGTACAGGTTCTGATGATTCTAACCCTGGAACAGGTAGATATTATAAAACATCTAATAATTTACCGTTTGCGGTAGATATATTTAATCAGTTAGACTATCCAAACGAGAAAACATCTATAGACGCAGCCTATAGCCATTTCAATCAATGGGCAGCATCAGGAGGTTCTATCTTCTCTGACTGGGCTGATAACAAAACAGGTTATAGAAATAACAGCAATATATACTCTAAGTAAAATAGAGTACTAAATAATCAAAGCCTCAAAGTTGAATTTCAATTTTGAGGCTTTTTTGTTTTTCTGTTCTTGAGTTTGCTACATGTTTTGTCCCATAAATAGAGTATTAAAGCTTGTTTTTTCCAAAATCGGGAAGTGTTTTGCAATGTTGTGTTTGTAAGATTTTGTTTTTCAGTTAGTTAACTGTATGGCATATGGATTGCTCATTACCTGTTCAGATTTTTTGAAGCTTTAAAAAAGATTAACATATAAAAGGTTTATTACGAGCCTCAAAGCCGCAAGCTGTAGTATAGGTTTTTTAGGTTTTACCTAGCTACTTTAAACTTGCGGCTTTTCCTTTAAAAAAAAGACCATGTTGTGTAAACTAAACATGGTCTTTTTTCGTTTATATATGTAGAAGTGCTTAAATGGATTGATTTAGTGTAAAACATTATTATTCAATTAATTAAGTATTATTTTTGGTTCTTTGAGTTTATTACAAAATACTATGCATGCATTTTATCGAAGTTATATGCATTTCATCGATAATATTCTTTTGAGACTTAAAATTGTCGGTACTTTGTACAGTAATTAAGAAGAAAGATTTAGACGTAGGGTTACAGCAATTGAACTAAACGTTAAGAATAAAATATAAGTGTTGTTCTAGGACAACATATCAAGAGCAATAAGTAATAGTTTTTAGTTTTTTCATGATGGGGGAAAGGCTCCGTTTTCAACTTCGGTTGATACGGGGCTTTTCTATTTCACTTTAAACTATTTAATATAATACTAGTCTTATATATAGGTTAGTAAAGTTTTTTCATGATGGGGGAAAGGCTCCGTACTCGGCTTAGGTTGATGCGGAGCTTTTCTTATTTATATAGGTATGGTTTCTTTTTTACCACTTACCGATGATATGTGTATTTCATCGATTATTTACCGGTTTTGGCTCACCCATATCGCATCTTTGAAGTGCGAGTAAAGTAAATAGGTATCAAGCCGGAATATAACGCTGTTCATTAGATGAATGGCGTTTTTTCTTTTCTACACATTTCACTTTTTTTATGAGTATTATTTTGTAAGTATTTGTAAATCAGTATTAAAAAATACTATGCATGCATCTTATCGATGAAATCATGCAGTTCGTCCAATAATTTTCAGTACCCAATGTGGCTGTCGTTCATTTGCCTTGTCAATCAGAAACAAAGTATAGAACACAAAATATATAGCCATGAAAAGTTTTTACAAGTTTATCTCAGTATTAGTTATCTCAACCGGAATATTATCAAGTTGTGCCCCAGACGAGGATGTAATGGTAAATACTGCTGCTGGTAGAACAAAAAATGAGTTGGGCTTTTTTGTACCCAAAACATTTAACTACCAAACCTCTATGCAAGAAAACTTAAGCATTACTGTAGAAGATAATAATGGTACTCCAATGCCAAATATAGTAGTGTCGGTTTATGATAAAGACACTGCACAAGGCGGACAATTGCTAATGAAAGGTGTAACAAATGCCAGTGGTGTATATGTAGCAAACATAAAATTACCAAGTAATGCAACAGAAGTATACGCAATAGCACATACATTAGGTATGGTAAATGCAAGTACTATAACCATAAATAATAATGTAGGACACTATACTTTTGGTGGGCAACAACCTTCACGCAGAATAAATACAACAATTAGCAGTGCCCCAATACCAAGTGCACCTGCCGGTTATAATTACCTAAGTGGTTTTGATGCAGATGGCGTGCCTAATAACCTAGAGCCGGTAAGAGATTTAATAGACGCAGCTTTTATTACAGATTGTAATGCATCATTACCAGAGAGTATGCCTGTGCATATACATAACCCAAATTACTTATCAAGTTCAAACCAAACAGATTTGGAAATTACAGAGTTGGCAGATGTATGGGTAACTTTTGTACACGAAGGTGCAGGATATAAAAACGCATTGGGTTTTTATACATATGACATCAATAACCCGCCTGCAACAGCAAACGATATTGATACTATAAATTTTGTATTCCCAAATGCATCTTTCTTAGGAGATGGTGGCGGATTGGTATCTGGTGATAAAGTAAAAATTGGTCAGTTTCCAGCAAATACTGGTATCGGATGGGTGTTATTGCAAAATGCATGGGGCTGGGGATCTGTAAGTACAAACAAACTACATTTTTACTCTGAGCCTAGTTTTAACCCAGAGCCTAGTGCAAGCTGGCAACAACATAGTGTAGCATTATATGATGCAGGTAGAAACTTAGTGCTAATTGGTTTTGAAGATTTATACCGAGAAGGTGGAAGTGGAGATAATGATTTTAACGATTTAGTTTTTTATGCAACCTCAAATCCGGTAACAGCTATCAACAATGTAAACATGCCACAAGCGGCATCTAGTGTAACAGATACCGATGGGGACGGAATTGGAGACCTAAATGATGAATATCCAAATGATGTAAATAGAGCATTTAACAACTACACGCCTACAGCAAATGGCTACGGTACTTTGGCTTTTGAAGACTTATGGCCATCTAAAGGAGACTATGACTTTAATGACTTAGTAATAGATTATAGAATAAATGAAGTAACCGATGCCAATAATGATGTGGTAGAGTTAAAAGCAAAGTTTGTACTAAAGGCAATAGGTGGTGGTTTTCATAATGGCTTTGGTTTTGAGTTACCAATAGCGCCCTCACAAGTTGCAAGCGTAACAGGCTCTGATTTAAGTAATGGGTATATAACTACCAATGCAAATGGTACAGAAGCAGCACAAACCAATGCCGTAATACTAGTATTTGATGATGCCTATAGCCGCATGCAACCATCTGGTGGAGCATTTGTAAATACAAGTGCAGCGGGTAATTATGTAACACCTGATACAATAGAAATAGGTGTAGTATTTACAAGCCCTATTGCAAAAACTACCTTAGGTTTTGGTCCATACAACCCATTTATGGTTGTAAATATGCAACGCGGATACGAAATTCACTTGCCAGGCTATATGCCAACAGATTTGGTAAACACTAATTTATTTGGACAAGAAGATGATGATACGGATATAGCTAACAACAAGCTATATAAGTCTGACGGGAATTTGCCTTGGGCAATAGATTTGCCACAAAGCTTTGATTATCCGGCTGAGAACATGAGTATAGAAGCTGCTTACTTAAAGTTTTCTCAGTGGGCGCAATCAGGTGGCTTTAGTCACATGGACTGGTATTCTAATAATAACAGTGCTTTTAGAGATGTAACCAAAATTTATAATAAATAAATGAATTAAAGATTGTTTTTATTTTTTGTCGAAAAGAAGTTTGGGTAGCTCCCGAACTTCTTTTGTTTTATACCAATACGCCTTTACTGTTTTTTATGGCATCCCTAACTTCCGGGGGTAGGCCAAAAAACTGATCTATAAAATCATCAATATCGCCCAGGCTTTTATTAGATAATAAGTTGGTTATTTCGTCCATAGCCTCGCCCGATAGCATGTAGGGCATTTCTGTAAATAGCATTTGGTTACCCATAAACATGCCATACAATTGGTATTCTTCGGTTTCAGATTCATGAGTGTTTTTCAGCATACAATGCTCTACCCATTTGCTTACATCTGTGCCAAACTGCTCTTTGTTATCTTGTATACGTTGCTGCATGTTTACATGCTGTGCAAAATAGGCTTCTACTTTGTTTTTAGACTCTTCTGATAGTACCTCGTGCATACGCATGGCGCATGATAAACACATGGCATACTCAAATATTACCGATGAGGTTTCTAGGGTATTGTATTTTTTTATGGCGCGCTCTATAAGATACATGGTATCTTCTTCCAATAAATTACAATTGCATACCAAGCAGTTCTCAAAAGGTTTGCCGGTATCAGAGTTGTAAAACAACTCGGGTACATCTATAGAATCTATATTGCTGGGGATGTGAAAATTATCTTCTGCCATGGTATCTACCTCTTTTTACAAAGATAGAAAACACATAAGAGTATAAGAACGTTTTATAAATGAGACTTAATTGTTATTTTGCCTAAAATCATCACGGATGAAAAAATCTCTCAAATTTTTAATTGTCCCCATTAGTGTACTAGTACTTATGTCATTTTTATGGGCACCAAAAAGTACAATACCAAATGATACTATATTGGTGCAGGAAGAGCGTAATGACTCTATAATGCTGGCTAAGTTATGGAGACGCACCGCTATAAATATGATAGGGGATGATGCAGCGGGTAACACTACTTGGTCTTATGATGAAATAGACTCTGCATTATCATATGAATATGTAAATAGCGTGCATATAGATGAAGGGAGAGTTTATTATTCACCAGACAACAAACTTAAGATATATACTTTTTTTGCGGAGACCTGTGCCGCACATTGTTTTTCTTGGGAAGAATCGTATTTGGTTTATGATGAAATTTTACAGCACGTAGAAATAAATAGAGTTGACTCTATACATTTATTAGATGATGGAAAATATCTAATACTAGACCATACAGTAGAATGGCATAACATAGGTTATGTAAAGGTTTGTAAAGCAAATGTTGTTTCTTTTGAGGAAGATTCTGTCGTGATTACTCCTGTTAAAAATAATAATCAAAATGCATTTCAAGTACCTGATCAGGCAGATTTTGAAATGGATGTTTTTATGTATGATAAGGAAAGAAAGTCACTTAATTACTTATACCCCGATGATGATGTTTTTCTTCTTAGAGGAACATTTGAATACTTAGATGGGCAATTTTTTCACTTAACAAGTTATTTAGTTAGTGAGGGCAAACACGAAGCTTTTGTTGATACCTATTTTGATAGATTAGATGAGTATCTTTTGCTAAGAGATTATTGTGAAAGGATTTCTTTTTTAGAGAACTATTATTACAATGTTAAGGAGCAGAGAGTTACTGATATTGTATTTGTAATGGCAAAAGAAATAGCCGAAAAATCTTCAATTAAATGTACAAATGGAGGTAACTACCTAGGGCCGGAATATACTGATGAAGAGTTTGAAAGAGATATAAAAGCTTGGAGAGCTTACTTTAACTGTAAATAAGCTTAGTTAAGCGAAGGCTGAGGCAACTGTACATTAATACTCTCGTGAAAATATAGTTCAGAGATATCTATTTTACGCATGTACTTAGTTAAGGGTAGGGTTTTTAAAATAGCGCGTACAGCTTCTGTATCAGGAGCAATAACAGTAGCCCATAAAAAAGAGCGGTCTAGCGCCAATGAGTAGCTTGTTAGTTTACCGTCTTCAAACAGTTTACTGGTTTGCTCTCTTTGGGCAGGTATCAAACTCATAAACTCATCGTTTAGAGATGGTGGGAGTTTCATTATGACCATGTAATCGCTCACTGTGTACTTATTTTTGATAAATGTATAAAAAAAAGCTATTCAGCTCTATTTTTGACTTATTAATTGTAGGTTAATTGCTCTTGCTATTATAACGCAAAAAGCGTGCTAAAAGTTGGGTTATACCTCAAAAAGACGGTTCCTTAGGTTTATTAATCAACAGGCTATGTGTACAATATTATCATAATTAACGCTGTTATAGCATTTCAGTATATTAGCGCCTTCATATGAGTTCAAATAAAAACACAACATATTTTAGTCACCCAACTGCCGTAATAGACGAGGGTTGTACAATAGGTGAAGGAAGCAAAATATGGCATTTTTGCCATGTAATGCCAGATAGTATTATTGGTAATAACTGCAATATTGGGCAAAACGTGGTGGTTATGCCACAGGTAAAGCTAGGTAGTAATGTAAAGGTGCAAAACAATGTATCTCTTTACACCGGGGTAGAGTGCGAGGATGATGTTTTTTTGGGCCCTAGTATGGTGTTTACCAATGTAATTAATCCGCGCAGTGCAGTAAACCGCCGTGGCGAATACGCTAAAACCCTAGTAAAAAAAGGAGCCACTATAGGCGCCAATGCTACTATAGTATGTGGTATTACACTAGGCGAATATTGCTTTATTGGCGCCGGAGCTGTGGTAACCAAAAATGTAAAGCCTTATGCTTTGCTAATGGGGAATCCTGCAAAGCAAACCGGGTGGATGAGCGAATATGGCCATAAACTGAATTTTGAAAATAACAGAGCAACTTGCCCCGAAAGTGGTGAGGAATATGAGCTGCAAAATGATACTGTAAAGAGAGTAAGCTGATGGGAGAACAGGAGATAGTAAAATTTGCGGTAGTAGGCTGTGGGCGTATTGGTACCCGCCATGTAACCATGATAATGGAAAACCCCGAAGCCGAACTGGTAGCCATTATAGATACCAACCCTTTAGTAGAGGAAAAAGCCAAAAGTATAGATGTACCTTTTTACAGCTCACTAGAGTTGTATTTACAAGAAGGCCCACATGCACATGTGATAACTATTGCAACGCCAAATGGCTTGCATGCCAGCCAAGCTATACAAGCACTTACTGCACAACGCCACGTAGTAATAGAAAAGCCAATGGCTTTGCATAAAGCAGATGCCGAGGCTATTATAGCTAAGTCTAATGAGGTGGATAGAGAGGTATTTGTAGTGATGCAAAACCGTTACTCGCCACCATCAGTATGGTTAAAAGAAATTGTAGAGAGCAAAAAGTTGGGCAATATATATATGGTTCAACTCAATTGTTATTGGAACAGAGACGAACGTTATTATCATGCCGGTAACTGGCATGGAGATAAAGACTTGGATGGCGGAACTTTATTTACACAATTCTCTCATTTTGTAGATATGCTGTACTGGTTGTTTGGAGATATTACCAATATTGAGGCGCGTTTTGCCGATTTTAACCACAACCTAGTTACAGATTTTGAAGATTCGGGTATTATAAGTTTTGAGTTGGTAAACGGAGGACAAGGCAGTATTAATTACTCTACAGCTGTTTTTGAACAAAACTTAGAAAGCAGCATAACTATTATAGCAGAGAACGGAAGTATAAAGGTAAGCGGGCAGTATATGAATGAGGTTGAATATTGCCATATAAAAGATTATGAAATGCCTCAATTGCCCGAGACAAACCCCTCTAATAATTACGGTACATACAAGGGGAGTGCGGCAAACCACAGTTATGTAATACAAAATATTGCAGATGTGCTAAAAAGCAGAGGCCCCATTACTACCAATGCACAAGAGGGCTTAATGGTGGTTGATATTATAGAACGGATATACCTAAAAAACCCGTTTTTCAACTCATAATAAACAGGTTAAATACCCACTATTGCGCATAAACCACCTAGAAATTAATGGTTTGTTAATTTTCAATTGTTAAAGATTGGAGTATATTTGTCGGCTGAAAATACTCAAAAAACAAGGCATGCATATTCGTAAACTTTTGCCACTTGGCTTACTAGTATTATTTTTTACCACATCATGTGTGTCTCCCCGTCAGTTAAAGTACCTTCAGGACCAAGGAGAGGAGGCTAAAGTAGACAGTTCAGGCTACCATACTCTAGATAGGTCTCAATACAAAGTACAGATAAACGATATTATTACCGTAAATGTTCGCTCATACGATTCAAAAGCAACAGAATCATATAATGCAAATGGTACAGAAGGGGGTAATAATTTTGTTGGAGGAGACCTTATATTTTACCTGAGAGGGTATTCTATAAACCAAGAAGGAAATATAGAACTGCCTATTTTAGGAATGGTACATGTAGCAGGGCTTACTACTGATGAGATAAAAAACAAAGTAGAAACAGAGTTAAATGAAAACTACTTTAATGATTCTGCGGTATATGTAACTGTTCAATTGGCAGGTATACGTATATCTGTAGTAGGTGAAGTAAATAGACCCGGTAAATTTACCATTTTTGAGAACCAAGTAAGTATATTTGAGGCTCTTGCAAATGCAGGTGATGCTACATTTGTAGCCAATAGAAGAGAGGTGCAGGTAATAAGACAATATCCTGATGGAGTAAAAATCCATGAGATAGATTTAACCGATAGAAATGTGATAAACTCTCCGTATTATTTTTTACAACCCAATGATATTGTAAATATACCACCACTTAAAGTGAAATCTTTTGGTACAGGTACTACAGGTATCGGAACGTTTACTACAATATTATCTGCAGTGTCTAGTGTGCTGTTGATTGTTAACTTATTGCAATAAGAGATATGGCAGAAATTCAGAATAGAGTTGTTTCACAACAAAATTCAGAGGAAGAAGGTGGCGGAATAAACATTAAGGAGCTACTATTTAAATTTGTTGCTTACTGGCCGTTTATATTACTTAGTTTATTTATAGCTATTGGTATAGCCATAGTTTTTAATAGATATGCAACTGAACAGTACAAAGTAAAAACCACATTATTAATAGAAGATGGTAGTGATAAACAAGCCGGTGCCGAAGCTATAATGACAGCCATTGGCTACTACAACCCGCGTTTGAGCTTTGAGAACGAATCTGTAATACTACAATCATATTCATTAGCAGAAAAAACAGTAAAGCAACTGGATTTTGGTATCAGTTACTTTACAGAGGGACGTTTAAAATCATCTGAAGTATATGGCGATAAATCTCCAATTATTGTAGAGATAGACAGTAATCATACACAATTAAGAGATGGACTTTTTAATGTGCAGATTATTGATGAAAACGAATTTGAGATAAGCTCTAACGACAATTTTGTAGAGTTTAACCCCATAACAAATAAATCGGCAGAAGGTGGTGTGAAGTTTGAAGGTGGTAGATATGCTTTTGGCGAAACCATTGAATCAAAAAACTACCGTTTTAAAGTAAACTTAAGAGGTAAAAACAGAGATACTGATAACCGTATAAAGTTTAGGTTAAACAACTTTGTAAAAGTTGTAAAGTATTACAGAAATAGTTTGAAAGTAGAGCCTACCGCCAAAGGTGCTTCTGCTGTAACCCTATCTCTTACAGGTTCTGTACCGGAAAAAGATATTGCTTATTTAGATAAGCTTTCTGAGGTATACATAAAAATGGGCCTAGAAAATAAAAACCAAATGGCAAACCTTACCCTAGAATTTATTGAGGGGCAATTGTCGTTGATTGGAGATTCTCTTCATTATGCAGAGAATGCATTGCAAGTATTTAGGTCTGATAACAAAACTTTAGATTTAAGTATACAAGGCAAAGCCATATTAGAGCGCTTATCAAAAGTAGAAGACAATAGGTCTGCTGAAAAAATGAGACTAAGCTCTTACAAGCAAATAAAAAAGTATACGGATGAAAAGGCAGATATGTCATCTGTACCGGCCCCATCTATTATGGGTATAAACGACCCTACTTTAAACAGCTATGTAAGCGAATTAGCATCTTTATATCAAGAAAAAAACAGGCTGGCTGTTACCACTAGAGCAGGTACACCAACCATGAATCTTATCAATTCTAAAATAGAGGCTACTACACAGTCATTAGCAGAAAACGTAGAGAACTTAATTATCAACTCTGAAAACCAAATAGCAGAGCTTAATACACGTATTGCTGAGGTGGAAAATGAATTGATAAAACTACCTAAAAAAGAAAAAGACTTATTAAACATCAACCGTAAGGTAATGTTGAGTGAGAATATTTATAACTTCTTAGCTCAAAAAAGCGCCGAAGTAGCTATAGCTAAAGCATCAAACTTGGCAGACAATAAAGTTATAGATGTAGCTAGTAAAGTAGATACTCCGGTTTATCCAAGAAAATCTTACAGCTTTGGTTTAGCAGTAATTTTTGGCTTAGTTATACCAATGGTAATTATCTTACTAAGAGAGTACTTTAACAATAAAATTGCTAGCAGACAAGAATTAGAAAAACTAACTGCCATTCCTATTTTAGGGGTGGTTGGGCATAGTGATAAGGATACCAACCTAGTTGTTACCAACTCACCAAAATCATCTATCTCAGAAACCTTTAGAGCATTGCGTACCAATATGCAGTTTGTAGCTAGAGATTTAGAGAAAAACAACCGTACAGTATTAGTAACATCATCTGTAGGGGGTGAGGGTAAAACTTTCTGTGCTATAAACTTGGCATTGGTATTATCCTTAAGTGAAAAGAAAACCTTATTGATAGGTATGGACTTAAGAAAGCCGAAAATTTATAACGACTTTAACTTAAGCAACAACCTTGGTTTAACTAATTACTTAATAAACCAAGCCACCAAAAATGAGGTAATACAACAAACAGATCTACCAAACTTAGATATTATTTCTGCCGGTCCTATTCCTCCAAACCCATCGGAGTTATTAATGAGCGACCGCTTAACTAATTTGATGAAAGAGCTACAACAAACCTATGACTATATAGTGATGGACACACCTCCTGTAGGTTTAGTAGCAGATGCATTTGACTTAATGAAACATAGTGACATCAACCTATATGTTGTGCGTCAAAACTATACAAATAGAGCCTTATTAGGATATATTAACGATCAGTACGCACAAAATGCAGTATCTGATATTAGTATTATCCTTAACGACTTTAAAGTAAGCTCTGGTTATGGTTACGGCTATGGTTACGGCTATGGTTATGGCTACGGTTATGGTTACGGGTATGGTTACGGCTACGGGTATGGTTACTATGACGATGAAGGCGGTAACAAACCAAAATCATTCTTTAAAAAATTATTCTCTAGATAAAACACAATAGATGAAAATTCTAGTTACAGGAACAGCAGGTTTTATTGGCTCTCACTTAGCAAAATACTTGTTAGAAAGAGGAGATGAAGTTGTTGGTTTAGATAGTATAAACGATTACTACGATATAAGTGTAAAGTATGGTAGATTAGATCGTGCAGGTATAGCTGAAAACGATATTGAGTATAACAAACTAATTCAGAGCTCTGTATATCCAAACTACAAATTCATTAAAATGAATTTAGAGGATAAAGAGAATTTGAACGCTCTTTTTGCTTCAGAAAAATTTGATAAAGTATGTAACCTTGCTGCACAAGCAGGTGTGCGTTATAGTTTAACAAACCCGGATGCTTACATAAACAGTAACATTATTGGTTTTACCAATATACTAGAAGCATGCCGCCATAATGATATTAAGCACTTGGCATACGCAAGTAGCTCTAGTGTGTATGGTATAAACGAAGGGATGCCATTTTCTACATCAGATAATGTAGACCATCCAATATCATTATACGCTGCCAGTAAAAAAAGCAATGAGCTAATGGCTCATACGTATAGCCACTTATTTGGTTTGCCAACTACAGGTTTGCGTTTCTTTACGGTATATGGCCCTTGGGGCAGACCGGATATGGCCTTGTTTTTATTTACCAAAGCTATATTAGAAGACCAGCCTATTAATGTATTCAATAACGGAGAGATGCAACGCGACTTCACCTATATTGATGACATTGTAGAGGGTATTGTAAGAGTAATAGACAACCCGCCAAAAGGGAATCCGGAATGGGATGGTAAAAACCCGGATCCGGGTAGTGCAAAATCGCCATACAAGATTTACAATATTGGTAACAACGCGCCAGTACGCTTAATGGATTTTATAGAAAGCATTGAGAAAGTACTAGGCAAGACTGCCAAAAAGAATATGATGCCAATGCAAGCAGGAGATGTACCTGCTACCTACGCAAATGTAGATGACTTGGTAAGAGATTTAGATTATAAACCGGCTACTTCTATTGAAGAAGGAATTGCAAAATTTATAGCTTGGTATAGAGACTTTTTTAAGGTATAATCCACATCATGGAAAACACAAAAATTGCTGTAATAGGTTTAGGATACGTAGGTTTGCCATTAGCTGTAGAGTTTGGTAAAAAAATGCCTACTGTAGGTTTTGATATCAACCAAGGTCGTATTGATGAGCTTCGTAAGGGGCACGACCGCACCTTAGAAGTAGATGATGCAGAACTAAAAACATCTACACACTTAAGCTACGCAACAGACTTAGAGGGGATAAAAGACTGTAACATATACATTGTTACCGTACCAACCCCAATTGATAAAAACAAACGCCCAGATTTAACTCCGCTTGTAAAAGCCAGTGAAACTGTGGGTAAAGTATTAAGCAAAGGCGATATTGTTATTTACGAATCTACTGTTTACCCTGGTGCTACAGAAGAAGATTGTGTACCGGTATTAGAGCGTGTATCGGGTATGAAGTTTAACCAAGACTTTTACTGCGGGTACTCACCTGAGCGTATCAACCCGGGTGATAAAGTACATACCGTAACAAAAATACTTAAGGTTACATCGGGCTCTACGCCAGAGGTAGCAAAAAGAGTAGATGATTTATACAAAAGCATTATTACTGCAGGTACGCACTTAGCACCATCTATAAAGGTAGCAGAGGCGGCTAAGGTAATTGAGAACTCGCAAAGAGACATCAACATTGCATTTGTAAACGAATTGGCTGTTATCTTTAATAAACTGGGTATAGACACAGTTGAGGTATTAGAAGCAGCAGGTACTAAGTGGAACTTCTTGCCATTCCGTCCGGGATTGGTGGGTGGTCACTGTATAGGTGTAGACCCTTACTACCTTACTCAAAAAGCACAAGAAGTAGGGCATAACCCTGAGATTATCTTGGCAGGTAGAAGATTGAATGATAATATGGGGCTTTACGTAACCAATCAGGTAGTAAAGCTGATGATTAAAAAAGGACATCGTATAGAAGGTGCTAAGGTATTGGTACTGGGTATGACCTTTAAAGAAAACTGTCCTGACATCCGTAACTCTAAGGTAATAGATGTAATAAACGAATTACAAGAGTTTAGAACCAATGTAGAGGTATATGACCCTTGGGCAGATAAAGCAGAAGTGAAGCATGAGTATGGTATTGATATGGTTGATGCCATTGGTAAAGATTACGATGCTGTAATACTAGCGGTTTCTCATAAAGAGTTTTTAGAAATGGATTTCGATTCGTTTACAAACAAGGATACCGTTGTGTTTGATGTAAAAGCTGTTTTACCAAAAGATAAAATTGATGCTCGTTTATAAACGAGCGTTTTTTTAATCATTTAAAATTAATTGAATGCATTATGATGCAATTATAGTTGGTGCCGGAATTGTAGGTTTAGCAACCGCAAAAAATCTGCTTGACCTAAAACCAGACTATAAAATTGCCATCATAGAAAAAGAGTCTAGCGTTGCAGTGCATCAAACGGGCCACAATAGCGGGGTAATCCACTCCGGTATTTACTACAAACCCAATAGCCTTAAAGCCAAAAATTGTATTGAAGGATACAAGCTACTCATCAATTTTTGTAATGAAAATGGAGTGGAGTATGAGCTATGCGGAAAAATTATTGCCGCAGCAGATGAGTCTGAAAGAGAAGGCTTGCATCAGCTATATTTAAGAGGGCAAGAAAATGGCTTAGAGGGCTTACGTAAACTTACTGCCGCTGAGGTAAAAGAAATAGAACCACACATAAATGCGGTTGAGGGTTTATGGGTACCGCAAACCGGTATTGTAAACTACAAGCAGGTAAGCCAAACCATAGCAAACTTAATTGAAGAAAAAGGGGCAGAGCTGTTCTTTGACTCTAGAGTAAAAGATATAAAGGTAAGCGATAAGCAGGCAGAAGTAATTACCCAAAATGCTACCTATACTGCAAATTTGGTAATTAATTGTGCAGGTTTGTACTCTGATAAAGTAGCCAAGCTTACCCAAAAAGATATTGATGTAAAAATAGTTCCCTTTAGAGGGGAATACTATAAGCTAAAGCCCGAAAAAGAATACTTAATTAACAATTTGGTATATCCGGTGCCAAACCCTGAATTCCCATTTTTAGGAGTGCATTTTACCCGTATGATAAAAGGCGGAGTAGAAGCAGGGCCTAATGCAGTACTGGCATTTGCCAGAGAAGGGTATAAGAAATCGGATATAAATTTAAGTGAGTTATTAGAAACACTTACTTATCCGGGGTTTTTAAAAATTGCAGGCAAATATTGGAAAGATGGTTTGGGCGAAATGCACCGTTCATGGTCTAAATCTGCTTTTACAAAAGCCTTACAAAGATTATTGCCCGAAGTACAAGAAGATGATTTGATGACAGGAGGTAGCGGTGTACGTGCACAAGCTTGTGATAGCAAAGGAAATTTGCTGGATGATTTTGTGTTTTTTGAGCAAGAGAGAATAATAAACGTTTGCAATGCCCCATCGCCGGCAGCTACAGCTTCATTGGCTATTGGAAAAACCATTGCAGAAAAAGTTTTTAATTGAGCATTTATCTTAACATTAGCTTAAGGCTTGTTCATGTAAACTTAAAGAGATAAACTATTGATAATTAAGGATAATTAGCGAGTAAATTCATAATTTCGCAGCTATGAAACAAAACGATACAGTGATAAACGAAGTTACTGAAGAACAGAAGAATATAGATGCTTTTTTAGCTGCAAATGCAGACAAAAAAGTAGTAGTAGTACAGGGTTTGGGTTTTGTAGGCGCTGTAATGTCTATTGTTGTGGCAAATTCAGATGCAAATGAATATGCTGTAATAGGTGTAGACTTACCAAACAGAAAACCTGTAATTGACGCATTAAATAATGGCGAATTTCCAATACACTCTACCGATGCAAAGGTGTATGAGTACTTTGAGAATGCTCGCAAACGCAATACTTTTTATGCTACCTCAGACAACTATGCATACACCAAAGCAGATGTTGTAATTGTAGATATCAACCTAGATGTTGCTAAAGAAGTAGGTGCAGATAAGAAATTAGAAGGATACAGTGTAAACATGGATGGCTTTAAAGCTGCCATGCGTACCATCGCATCTCGTTGTAAAGAAGATGTATTGATATTGGTAGAAACCACTGTGCCTCCGGGAACAAGCCAGAAAATTGTTAGACCAATTTTTGAAGAAGAGTTTGAGAAAAGAGGCTTGGCACCAACATTTAAAATTGGTCACTCATATGAGCGTGTAATGCCGGGACCGGGTTATGTAGATTCTATTAAGAATTTTTACCGTGTATTTTCCGGTATTAACGAAGAAAGTGCAGATGCTGTAGAGAAGTTTTTACATACCATCATCACTACAGATGAGTACCCATTAACGAGATTGGGTAATACCAACGCTACAGAAATGAGCAAGGTATTAGAAAACTCTTTCCGTGCAATGAACATTGCTTTCATCCAAGAGTGGACAGAATTTGCAGAGAGTGCAGGCGTAAACTTATACGAGGTTGTAAGTGCAATACGTATGCGTCCTACGCACCAAAACATTATGCGCCCGGGCTTAGGAGTAGGCGGTTACTGCCTTACCAAAGACCCATTATTGGCAAGTTGGGCAAGCCAAGAGCTTTTTGACTCTATTACACTAAGCCAAAGTGAAAAAGCAGTAAGTATTAACGATCGTATGCCATTGCATACACACAAAACAATAACCAAACACTTTGGTGCTGATTTATCTGGCAAAAAGGTATTGGTATTAGGAGTGTCTTATCTGCAAAACGTAGGAGATACAAGATACACACCGGTAGAGTTGCTATATGATAAATTAGCGGCAGATGGTGCAGAGATTGTATTGCACGACCCATTTGTGCCACACTGGCCGGAGAAAGATATGATGATTGATGGCGGAGATGATGCCTTTGACGGTACTTACGATGCAGTAATTATTGGTACACCACATGATATTTATGTGAAAGAAGGAAAGCTGGATGCTTTCTTATCTAAATCGGATAACTTAGTAGTGTTCGATTCGCATGGAGTTATCGGAGACGAATTAAGAAAAAAACATACGAACCACGAATTTAAAATAATAGGAAGAGGAGATGTCTAAAAAAGTATTAGTATTAGGTGGTGCCGGTTTCATCGGCATGAACATTATCAAAGAATTAGGAAGCAGAGGCGGTTATCAAATTACTATCGGAGACAACTTTTTCCGTGGTAAAATGGATGAGCAACTAACCAAATTGGTAGAAGACAATAACATCAAGGTTATTTCTGCTGATTTTACAGAAGCATCTGCTTTTAACGAATTAGAAAATGATTATGACTATGTGTACATGCTAGCATCTGTAGTAGGTGTAGAGTACACACAAAAAGTACCTAATGAGTTGATTCGTATCAACACAGCTTTAATTCTAAACACATTAGAGTGGGTAAAAACTACAAAGTGTAAAAAAGTATTATTTACCTCTACAAGTGAGTGCTACGCAGGTACAATAGAGGCATTTGATTACCAAGTGCCAACACCTGAAGAAGTGCCATTGTGTATAGATGATATTACACACCCACGTTTTACCTATGCAGTAACTAAGATGTTAGGTGAGTCTGGTTTTATGCAGTACTCAAAAGTATACGGCTTTGAGTGTACTATTGTACGTTACCACAACGTATATGGTCCACGTATGGGCTTCAAACACGTTATTCCTCAAGTGGTACAACGTTTCTTAAAAAACGAAGATCCGTTTAAAGTATATGGTTTCGACCAAACTCGTGCGTTTAACTACATTGATGATGCAGTTGCAGGTACAATTGGCGCAATGGAAGCTAAAAACACCAATGGTGAGATTTTACACATTGGTGATATGAAATCTGAAATTACCATTGAGCAATTAATCCACTACATGGGAGACTTAATGGGATACAAAGGAACATATGAGCGCCAAGGTGCACATTCAGGTTCTGTATCTCGTAGATGCCCTGATACAACTAAGGCAGAAAAAATGATTGGTTACGAACCAAAAGTACACTGGGAAGAAGGCGTGAAGAAAACAGTGGACTGGTATGTAAACTATATCCAATCGGGTAGCGAGGTTTTTGAATAAACTACACTACAATTTTTTAAAATACTAAACCCCACTTGAAATGACGATGAAGGTTGCTCTTATAAGTTGCGGACGCTCAGACTACAGTATCTATTTACCATTGATAAAGAAGCTGAACGCCGATCCGTTTTTTGATTTAGACATCATAGCATTTGGTACACACGTATCTCAGTTTTATGATAGAACTGTAGATATGTTTTACAAAGACGGATTTGATGTGGCTTATGAGTTAGAATCTTTGGTATTAGGAGACTCTCCCGAGGCTATTGCTACGGCAATGGGTTTAACTACCATTAAGTTCTCATCTATTTGGGCACGCGAAGATTATGATATGATTCTGGTATTGGGAGACCGATACGAGATGTTCTCTGCCATAGCGGCATCTATACCATTTAATATCCCGGTTGGGCATTTACATGGTGGCGAAGCAACAGAGGGTTTATACGATGATACCTTTAGACACAGTATTACAACCATGTCTAAAGTACATTTTGTAAGTACACCCAACCATGCCAAGCGTGTAGCACAAATTTTGGGCAGAGATGATAAGAATATTCACCATGTTGGTGCACCTGCTTTGGATAATCTAAACGATTTAAAACTACTTTCTATAGAGGAGTTTAAAGAGGTTTGGAATATAGACTTAAGCAAGCCAACAGTATTGGTAACCTTCCATCCGGAAACAATTGCTATCCATAAGAATGTAGAGTATGTACGTGAGCTTTGTAAGGCGATGGACCGCTTAGATAAGCAGTTTATCATTACCATGCCTAACAATGATACGATGGGTACTGTGGTACGCCAAGAGATTTTGAAATTTGTAGGTGATAATACCGAGAAATACAAAATTGTTGAGGTATTAGGTGCTGTAGGGTATTACTCTTGTATGAGACATTGCGAGTTCTTATTGGGGAATACATCTAGTGGTATTGTAGAGGCAGCTTCTTTTGACAGATATGTAATAGACCTTGCAGACAGACAAAAGGGTAGAGAAGCCGGAGCAAACGTAATACATGTTCCTGCAGATGCTGATGCGATTGTAGATGCAGCTAATAAAATTGCCGAACGACCACCGTTTACCGATGGAAACATATACGGTAATGGCGACACTTGCGATAAGATGTTGACCATTATGAAAGACTATTACAACAACGAAATTTTACCAAACCGCACCGAAAAGAAATAAGGTATATGAAAAAGTTAAAGATAGGCTACTTTGCCGATGGACCTTGGTCTCATGAAACTTTTAAAAAACTAATAAAAGACGAAACTATTGAGTTTGGTTTTATTGTACCTAGAGCAGATACACAAGATGAAACGCTTAAGAACTTTGCAACAGAGTACAACATAGATTATATAGAAAACGTACAACTAAACTCTGATGAGTTTTATGAAACGGCTAAAAAATACGAGTGTGATTTATTCATCTCTATGAGTTTCAATCAGATTTTTAGAACGCGTATCATCAACTTACCCCCTTTAAAAACTATTAACTGCCATGCAGGTAAACTGCCTTTTTATCGTGGTAGAAATATCTTAAACTGGGTATTGATTAATGATGAAAAAGAGTTTGGTATTACTGTACATTACATTGATGAAGGTATTGATACCGGAGACATTATTATACAACAAACCTACCCTATTACCGATGAGGATGATTACAAAACATTGGTAGAAACTGCTTATGTAGAGTGTAGCGAATTGTTGTACAAAGGAGTAAAAAGAGTACAAGAAGGAAACTTTACGCCTATCGTTCAAACAGATATTCACCCGGTAGGATTTTACTGTGGTAGAAGAAATTTAGACGATGTAAAATTAAGTTGGTTACAAACCTCTAGAGAGGTATTTAACTTTGTACGTTCTGTATGTTACCCTTGCCCAATGGCAACAGCTATGCTTAAGGGTAAAGAAATGAAAATTAATAAAGTAAAGATGGTAGAAGGCGCAGTGCCTTACATCAATACTGTAGGACAAATAGTAGGTAAAAACGGTAAGAACCTAATTGTAAAAACTACCGATACCGTAGTAGAAGTAGTAGAGTTTGAGTACGATGGTGTGGTAAGAGTAGGAGACCGTTTTGATATTATTCCTCCAACTACTAAATAAGAGAAGAGATGTTTAAAGAAACAGTAGCATTTATAAGAGAGCAATTCAATACGCCGGAAGCTTTTATTCCACTACATGAGCCTCGCTTTGTAGGGAAAGAAAAAGAGTATGTAATGGATGCTATCGACTCTACATTTGTGTCATCTGTAGGTGCCTATGTAGATAAGTTTGAGGAAATAGTAGCTCAAAAAACAGGAGCTAAATATGCAATTGCAACCAGCAATGGTACATCGGCATTACACATAGCTTTATTAATGGCAGGTGTACAACCCAATGATGAGGTAATTACACAACCCCTAACCTTTGTAGCAACAGCAAATGCAATTGCTTATGCCAATGCAAAATGTGTTTTTTTAGATGTAGATAGAGACACCATGGGCTTATCTCCAACTAAGTTGAGAGCCTTTTTAGAAGCCAATGCAGAGGTAAGAGACGGTGCAGCTTACAACAAAAAAACAGGTGCAAAACTAGCGGCTTGTATGCCTATGCACACTTTTGGTTTCCCTTGTCGTATAGATGAGATTGTAGCTATTTGTGATGAGTTTAGCATTCCGGTTGTAGAAGATGCAGCAGAATCTTTAGGTAGCTCATACAAAGGCAAGCACACAGGTACATTTGGTAAACTGGGTGTATATAGCTTTAACGGAAACAAAACCATTACTTGTGGTGGCGGTGGCGCTATTGTTACGGATGATGAGAAGTTAGCTAAACTGGCAAAGCACATTACCACTACTGCAAAAGTACCTCACCCGTGGGAGTACGAGCATGATATGGTAGGGTATAACTACCGTATGCCTAACCTAAACGCAGCCTTGGCTTGCGCACAGTTAGAGCAGTTAGATGCCTACGTAAAAAACAAAAGAGAATTGGCATTAATTTATGCTGATTTCTTCAAAGAAAAATCATTCGACTTTGCATTAGAGGGTCCTGATTCATACTCAAACTATTGGTTAATGGCGGTTATCTTAAAAGATGGCGACCAACGTAATGACTTCTTGAAGTATACCAACGAGCATAAAGTAATGACCAGACCTATTTGGAAGTTGATGCATACTTTAGAGATGTTTAAAGACTGCCAAGTAGAGGATGTAACCAATGCAGAGTGGCTAGAAGAAAGAGTAGTAAACATACCAAGTAGCGTAAGAGTAGAAGCATTATGAAAGACTTATACATCTTAGGGGCAGGAGGACATGCAAAAGAGGTTTACTTTTTAGCAGAGCGCATTGGTAAGTGGAACATCAAAGGGATGTTAGATTTAAATCCTGCGGACCCTGTAATCATTGCCGGTAAAGAAGTGCCTGTGTATAGCGAGTCTATGCTAGATGAGATAGACGGAGAAAATGTATGCTTAGTTATAGGCATAGCAGGCTCCGTAAAAATATTAAAGAACATGGTTACCCGTTACAGTGGTAAGTTTGAGTTTCCGAACTTAATTGACCCATCTGTTGTAACTTGCTTAGAGAATATAGAAATGGGAGTAGGCAATGTAATATCGCCCAACAATACCATTACTACGGCTTTAAAAATAGGTTCGTACAATGTGTTTAACATTGGTAGTGTGGTACACCACGATGTGGTAATTGGCGACTATAACATTTTTAGCCCAAGCGTAAATGTATCGGGTGGTGTAGAGATAGGAGATTCTAATTACTTTGGGGTAAAGTCTACCATTTTACAGTATTTAAAAGTGGGTAGTAACAATGTTATTGGTGCGGCTAGTTTAGTTACCAAAGATTTGGAAAACGATACTACCGTAATAGGCGTACCCGCAAAAAAGTATGAAAAATAAGAGCATGCAAAAAACATTAATCATAGCAGAAGCAGGTGTAAACCACAATGGCGATATGGAATTGGCAAAACAGCTAATAGATGTAGCTGCAGATGCCGGTGCTGATATTGTAAAGTTTCAAAGCTTTAAGCTAGATAAATTGGTGTCTAAAAATGCCCGTAAGGCAGATTACCAATTAAAGAATACAGGCGATGCCGAAAGTAGTCAGTATGAAATGCTAAAGAAGCTTTCTATTACTACCGAGAGTGCGCACATGCTTAAAAAATATTGCGAGTCTAAAGGCATTCAGTTTTTATCATCTCCTTTTGATACGGATAGTATTGATGAGTTGGTAAACGAAGGTTTGGTAGACCGTTTTAAAGTACCATCTGGTGAGATTATCAACTTGCAGTACTTACGTAAGCTAGGTAGTAAAAAACTACCTGTGATATTGTCTACGGGTATGGCAAAGATGAGCGAGATTGCAGAGGCGGTAGATGTATTACTAGAAGGTGGTAACCTAACAAGAGAAGATATTACTGTGTTGCATTGTAATACAGATTACCCAACTCCAATGGAGGATGTAAACCTAAATGCTATGCAAACTATTAAGGATGCCTTAAAAGTAGCAGTAGGTTACTCTGATCATACCGAGGGGATTGAAATTTCTGTGGCAGCAGTAGCAATGGGTGCAACGGTTATAGAAAAGCACTTTACCTTAGACAAGAATATGCCAGGCCCAGACCATAAGGCATCATTAGAGCCGGATGAGTTGAGAGCCATGGTAAAGGCTATCCGTAATATAGAAATTGCAAAGGGTAATGGTATTAAGCAACCATCGCCATCTGAGCAAAAAAACATACAAATTGTACGTAAGAGTATCCATATTATAAAGCCACTAAAGGCAGGTGAGGAAATCACCGAAGAACATTTGGTAACTCGTCGTCCGGCAACAGGTATATCGCCAATGGATATTGATATTGTGATTGGTAAAAAAGCAAATAAAGATTTAGAAGAAGACCATACCTTAATGTGGTCTGATTTAGGATAATATGAAGATAGTATTTATAGGTTCGATAGAATTTTCTGAGCAGATGCTCAAAAAGCTGATAGCTGAAAAAGCTGAGGTGGTTGGTGTGATAACACGAGAGAAGTCTGCTTTTAACGCAGACTTTACCGATTTAAAGCCCTTGGCTGATAGTGCAGGAATTCCATGTAAATACTTCCCAAATGTAAATAGCGAAGAATGTATCAGTTGGGTAAAGTCATTAAACCCTGATATTATTTTTTGCTTTGGTTGGTCGTACCTAATCAAAAAAGAATTGTTGGAGCTAACCCCAATGGGAGTGGTTGGTTATCATCCATCTGAATTACCAAAAAACAGAGGAAGACACCCATCTATTTGGCCCTTGATATTGGGCTTAGATAAAACGGCTTCTACCTTCTTTTTTATGGATGAAGGCGCTGATTCAGGTTATATTCTATCTCAAAAACCGGTGGATATTGCCTTTGAAGATGATGCAGCAGATTTATACGCCAAGCTGATTGAAGTTGCCAAGCAACAAATAGAAGAATACTTACCACAACTAGAAAGTGGAGATTACCCCCGAATAGAACAAGACCACTCTAAAGCCAACAACTGGAGAAAAAGAGGGAGAGCAGACGGACAGATTGATTTTAGAATGCACAGCAAAACCATATACAACCTAGTACGTGGTTTAACCAGACCTTATGTTGGGGCTCATATTTTTTATAATGATGAGGATGTAAAGGTTTGGAAAACAGAAATTGTAGAGAATAACGAAGATAATTTGGAGTTTGGCAAAGTGCTTGCCAATGATGGCAAAACCATTACCGTAAAAACGGCCGATGGAGCTATTAAAATTGTAGAGCATGAGTTTGCCGAATTACCCGCTATAGGAACTTACTTATGAAAACAGTAGTTGTAGTATCAGCACACCCGGATGATGAAACACTTGGCGCAGGTGGCACCATGCTTAGGCATAAAGCCAAAGGCGATAAGGTAATATGGCTTATCATTACCAATGTTTTTGAAAACCAGGGCTTCACAAAAGAGAGAATTGCAGAACGTCAACAAGAAATTGTTGAGGTGGCGAATCGCTTTAAAGTAGATGCAACCGTAAAGTTAGATTACCCTACGGGTAGCCTTACATCAGAAACATTGATGACTTTAATTCCGGATATCTCTAAGGTATTTAATGAGTACAAACCGGAGGTTGTGTACACCATGAACCGCTCTGATGCACACTCTGACCATAGAGTAATATTTGATGCGGTTGCGGCATGTAGTAAATCATTCCGTTACCCATTCATCAAGCAAGTATTGATGTATGAGTGCATCTCTGAAACCGAGTTTGCACCTGCATTGCCGGAGAAAGTCTTTATCCCTAATTACTTCGTAGATATCTCTGATTATATGGAGGAGAAATTAGAGATTATGAAAATATTTGCTTCAGAGATAGGAGAACATCCTTTCCCAAGAAGCTTAGATAATATTAGAGCCTTAGCTCACTTTAGAGGAGCCATGATAGGTACCCAATATGCCGAAGCATATCAGTTGGTTAAATACATAGACAAAGACTAATGAAAGACTACAGAAGACATATAATTAGCGGAGCAGCTACCGTAAAAGATGCCTTAAACCAGCTAAACGTATTGCGTGTAGACCTTACTTTGTTTGTGGTAGATGAAAACGAAAAACTGGTAGGTTCATTAACCGATGGCGATATTCGTAGAGGTTTGGTAAAAGACTTAGGCTTAGAAACACCTGTTTCTGAGTTTATGAATACCTCTTTTAGATATCTAACCAAAGGAGAGTATACCATTGCTGAGGTTAAAGAATTGAGAAAATCAATACGTATTTTACCTGAAGTAGATGCAGAGGGCAAGATTTTACGCATTGTAAACTTTAATGATAAGAAATCTATCTTACCATTAGACGCCTTAATTATGGCAGGTGGTAAGGGTACAAGGTTACGCCCGCTTACGGAGAATACACCAAAGCCTTTATTAAAAGTTGGCGATAAACCTATTATAGAATACAATGTAGACAGGCTATCTAAGTTTGGTGTACACTTCATCAACATCTCTATAAAGTATTTAGGAGAGCAGTTGGTAGAGTACTTTGGCAACGGAGCAGAACGCGGTTTAGAGATGGATTACATTGGTGAAGATGAACCACTAGGTACTATTGGTGCATTAGCGCAAGTAAAAAATATTCATAACGACTATGTATTGGTAATGAACTCAGATTTATTGACTGATATAGATTATGAAGATTTCTATCTGGACTTTATTAAAAAAGGGGCTGATATGGCGGTAGCCACAGTACCTTATGATGTAAAAGTACCTTATGCAGTACTAGAGCTAAATGGAGAGAAGATTGTTTCTTTTAAAGAGAAACCAACCTATACTTATTACTCCAACGGTGGTATTTACATTATGAAGAGAGAGGTTGCCGAAATGGTACCCAAGAACAGCTTTTACAATGCTACCGACTTAATGGAAGAATTGATAAAGCAAGGTAAAAAAGTAGTGCAGTATCCAATTTTGGGCTACTGGTTAGACATTGGTAAGCACGAAGATTTTACCAAAGCACAAGAAGACGTAAAGCACCTAAAACTGTAGTATGGCAAAAGATTTATCAATCTTATATTTAATTACTGCCAGAGGCGGAAGTAAAGGTATACCGGGCAAAAACATAAAGCCACTAAACGGTAAGCCACTTATTTTACATACGCTAGAGCATGCTTTGGCTGTTGCCGATGAGGCAGATATTTGTGTGTCTACAGATTCTGATGAGATTATAGAAGTTGTAGAAAGCAGTGGCTTTAAGGTAGATTTTAAAAGACCTGATGAGTTAGCTACAGATACTGCAGGCTCTTATGAGGTAATGGTCCATGCCTTAGATTATTACAAAGAGAGAGGCAAGGAGTATGATGCTTTGGTATTATTGCAACCCACATCACCATTCCGTAAGCCGGAGGATATTACCAATGCCATAGAATTGTATACTGATGATATAGATATGGTAGTAGGAGTAACCGAAACCAAATCGAATCCGTATTACCTTTTGTATGAAGAAAATGAAGAAGGCTTATTAGAGAAGTCTAAAAAAGGAACTTTTGTTCGTAGGCAAGATTGCCCAATGGTATATGAGGTAAATGGTGCCGTGTATGTAATGAATGTAAAATCCTTACGTAAGTATAGCCATAGAGATTTTACCCGCATTAGAAAATACATGATGGATGAGTATTCATCTATAGACTTAGATACACCACTAGACTGGGATGTTGCCGAGTTTATTACCGCACGCAAACAGCAATAAGCTACATGAACATATTTGCCAAATTATATAACACTGTATTTAAGAGTTCGCTTGGGCGAACTTCTGTCATTTATATGGTAGCTAATATATTAGAGCAAGCGGTACCATTTTTATTATTACCTGTTCTTACAAAATACCTAAGCAGAGAAGACTATGGGTATTTAAGTGTATTTGTAATTTATGTAGCTATTTTAAAACCAATGGTAGGCTTAAATACCGAAACTGCCATCCACAGAAGGTTTTACGAAAGAAAAAAATATGATTACCCGGCTTATTTAAGTAGTAACTTTTTTTTAAGCCTTATTATTATTGGTATACTGGCTGTTGGTTTTTTCTTTTTCAAAAATCCTATATCTCATGCCATAGAATTACCCTCAAATTGGCTGATGGCATTACTGGTAGTAAGTGGAGCCTACTTTATTTTTGATGTTATAAAATTTGTATGGCAAGCACAAACCAAAGCATTGCAATATGGGGGTGCACAGGTTTTTTCAACCATAATGAATGTAAGTCTTACCCTATTTTTTATTGTGTATTTGGGGTATGACTGGACCGGGAGAATTTACTCACTGATAATTACTTCTTTATTACTATTTATTATAAGTATTGTAATACTTGCAAAAGCGGGGTACTTAAAATTTAGTTTCAGAAAAGACTACATAAAAAATGCACTTACCTATAGCTTACCATTGGTACCACATACTTTAAGTGCCATGATGATTTCTGCTACCGATAAAGTATTTATCATTAAAATGCTGGGTGCAGAAACAGCGGGTTTGTACGAAGTAGGGTACAAGGTGGGATTAATTATTTATTTCTTGGCAGTATCCTTTAACCGTGCTTGGACACCTTGGTTGTATACAAGGCTGGAAAACCCAGATAATGCAATGCGCAAAAAAATAGTAAAGCTTTGTTATGGCTTTTTCTTTGCATTGATATTGATAGCAAGTGTTTTATCGCTTATCGCAAAACCGTTCTTAAACTTTTATGTAGACCCCGAATTTATAGAGTCTAGCAAATTTGTAGCATGGATAGCTTTTGGGTATGCGTTTAGAGGAATGTACTTTGTGGTAACAAACTTTTTGACCTTTGCCGAAAAAACAAAACGCCTATCTACTATTACATTTTTTGCCTTAGCTTTGAACATTGTATTAAACTATACATTCATAAAAATGTACGGTGCAGTAGGAGCTGCACAAGCTACTGTTATTACATTCTTGTTTCAGTTTGTAGTAACATGGTACTATAGCAACAAGATTATAAAAATGCCGTGGTTTTCGGCAAAATAAGAGTGCTTAATAAATGAAAAAAAACGTAGTAGCAATACCTATTGAGACCAAAGTAAGAGAGCTGAATGGTAAGCTTTTATTGGGGTATAAATTGGCTCAAAAAGGGTTCAAATCGGTAATAGGGGTTTTTAATAGTATTGATTATGATATTGATAAGATTAAACCCAACCTATATATAGGTGGTAATGCAAACCCTAGTGAAGACCGTGCTATCCTTTTTGATAAACTACATGCTTCGGGTTGCTATGTTACTGTTTTAGAGAATGAAGGAGCCATTGTACGTAGCTATAAAGACCATTCTTGGAGACACTCAGAAGAAATTTTGGGTAAGCTAGATTACTTTATGTGCTGGGGAGAGGTTGCAAAAGAGTTTATGAGCACAGAGTATAAAGCACAAACTCCTGCAGAAAAAGTATTTATATCAGGCTATCCACCGCTAGACTTTACAAACAAAACATTACGTACTGTATATCAAGCTGAGGCTGATCAGATAAAAAAAGAAAATGGAGACTTTATATTGGTAAACACCAATTTTGGTCGTCATAACCCTTATAATTATCTTACAGTAGCACGCCCGGTAACACCGGATGAATCTGTGTTTTTTGAGGCTATTATGAGCGGTTTAGTTGAGGTAGTGCATACCTTATCTAAAAAATACCCTGACCTGAATATTGTATTAAGACCTCACCCATCAGAGAATCATGATTATTACAGAAAAGAGTTTAAAGACCTTAAAAATGTATCTGTAAAACACGAGGGTAGTGTATATAGTTGGTTGTTGGCGTGTAAAGCTATTATACACAATGGCTGTACAACAGGTGTAGAAGGTGTGTTGATGGATAGAAATGTTATTGCTTACCGCCCGCATGTTGATGAACGTTTTGATTTGCCATTACCAAATATGGTAAGCCTAGAGGCTTTTAACATGGATGAATTGTTAAAACTTGTAGAAGAGTGTTTGGCAAGAGAAGAAGGGCAGAGAAACGTAACACAAGAGCAGGTAGATACTTTGTCAAAGTATATAATCAATGCTAAAGAATCTTCAACAGATTTGGTAGCAAACTTTATAGATAGTTTAGAAATGCGCCCCTATGTAATAAACAAGGAACATGATAAGTGGACAAACTCTAAAAAAGCACACCATATATCTAAGTATCCTGTGGTAAGAGAACTTATGTATGCTCTTAGACCAAGTGTAAAACAAGGGCATAATTATTTAAAACAAAAATTCCCAGGGCTTAAAATACACGAAGTTGAAGAGGGTATAGAGAGGTTTAAAAAAATATACAATGATGATAGTAAATACATTGTAAAACATATACCCGGTACTAAAGAGGTGTACTCTATAGAGAAAGCATAAAACAACTGAAATGCTAAGTATTAAAGGAAAATTTATATGGCTAATTATTCTATCAATCGCAGGGTTGGTACTGGCCGTTTCGTTTTCTGCTAATGCATTTTTAGATATAAAATATACAAGCTATATATATTTAATTCTGGCAGGTTTGGGTATGTACAAGCTTGCGCATGTAGTGCCCTACTCAATACTCCCAAGGTTTTTTATATTGGTTTATTTTATGCTATATGCGGCGCTCATAGATGTGCTGTTTTACGGAAAAGTAAATGTTGAGTATGGTTTCTTTTTAGTACGGGATGCATTAAAAAGTAGTTTTATACAATCTGCTATTGCCAACATAGCTCTAATAGGATTAATAGGCTTATTGATAGGTATAATTATAGCCACTTTTAACTACAGGAAACCCAAAATTGTTGATGAAACGGTAAGCGCATATAAGCCAAGAAAAACATTATCATTACCCGTTTTTGTGGCTTTTGGTCTTTTGCTTACACTTGTTAAATCTGCCACAACATCCAGCAAAACTATATTTACCCAAGCCTACGCAACAAACATTAGCGACTCGTTTTCCGAAACAAACGTTTTTGGATCTACCATTACCTATTTGGTTATTGGTTTTTTATTGCTTTTGTGGCTAGATATTGAGTTTACACCAAAGAAAAAAACCAGAAAAATAAAAACTCGTATTTACCTGGTTTTTCTATTCTTTCATGTAATATGGTTTGATATTTTAAGGGGAGACAGGGATACTACCGGCCTAATAATAGCAGTTTTTGTGCTCTCTATACTTAATATAAAATACCACAATTTTATTGAAAAGAGCCAAATTAAGTTCATTAGAAAAAGGGCTATAAAAAGACTTATACCGTTTATGGCTGTTATGCTTATATTTTTTGTGATTGATGCTGTACGTAACTCAATAGCAGAAAGTGGTTATCAAAGTAGTAGAGTAGGACAAAAATTCGAATCGATTTATAAAAATGGTACTTGGTTTGGTGGCTTTTCTGCCACTGTTGGTATGATGCAGGAGTACAAAGATTATGACTTAGAATTTTTAAATGGACAAACCTATATAGATTATGTTTTATCTATACCACCCGGTCCTGTAGCAAACTTTATTGGCTATGAGCGCCCTATTAACAAAGACAATAGCCCCAGTAGGTGGTATGTAGGATATACAGTAGGTGGTAATAGCCCTGTGGTAGTGCATTTTAAAAACTTTGGCGCTTTTGGAGTATTGATATTTATGGCAATTTTTGGTTATATAATTGCCAGAGCCGAGGTGTTTTTTAGATCCAAACCATCTTTTTGGTCCAGATTTATATATGGCTCTTTATTTGTAGTTTCTTTGCACTGGTTTTGGTACGGAGATATGTATTTCATCAGAATTATGATGATGGCATTAATAGCCTACCCAATTTATAATGTAATTGTTCAAGTACGAACAGCTAAAACAATCTAAATCTGTATGTGTGGTATAAACGGATTTAATTTTTCTAATGCCGAACAGGCAACTAAAATGAACCAAACCATCATACATCGTGGGCCTGATGCTCAGGGTGTATTTACAGATGAAAAGGTTTCTTTGGGGCACGTAAGGCTTTCTATTTTAGATTTATCAGACCTTGGTAAACAACCTATGGAGTATACCCATAATGGACGTACACTACAAATGGTGTTTAACGGTGAGGTATATAATTTTGAAGAGCTTAGACCTACGTTAGAAGCCAAAGGCTATACTTTTAAGTCTACCACAGATACCGAAGTGATGATGGCGGCCTACCTAGAGTATGGCGAGAAATGTGTAGAGCATTTTAATGGAATGTGGGCTTTATGTATATATGATGTAGATAAGCAAACACTCTTTTGCTCTAGAGACAGATTAGGGCAAAAACCATTTTATTATTACCACCAAGACGGTAAGTTTATTTTCAGTTCAGAGGTAAAAGCTATTGTAGCACATGCAGATTTAAACATCAATACTCCTGAAAACATTAGTAAAGAAGGAACCGATTTTTATTTCTCATTAGGATACATACCGGCACCTTATACCATATATAGCAACGTAAGTAAATTACCTGCAAGTCATAATATTACATATGATTTAAAAACCAATAACCTGAAAGTATGGCGCTATTACGAGTTGCCTAATTATGCACCTGTAAAAAAGAGCAAAGAAGAGTTTATAGAAGAGGGTAGAGAAATTTTTAAGCAAGCCGTAAAGTATAGAATGCGAAGTGATGTAGAGGTAGGCTCGTTTTTAAGTGGAGGTATAGATAGTACATCTGTAGTAGGTATGATGAAAGACTTTACCGAAATGGATAAGTTACATACCTTTTCTATTGGTTTTAAAGAGGGTAATGATGAAACAGAGTTTATCAATATTGCCAAAGACTATATGGGCACAAAGCATCATCATTATTACTATGAAGAGGCTGATTTCCGCTCGCAGTTTGATTTATATACAAAGGCTTATGATGAGCCTTTCTCAGATTACTCAGGCTACTCAACCCTAAAAGTATCTGAGCTTGCCAAGCAAAATGTAACGGTAAGTTTAAGTGGAGATGGTGGCGATGAGGTTTTTGGTGGTTACCCCATACATTCTATCGGTAAAAAGATAGATAAGATAAAAAAAGTACCTGCATTTATCCGTTGGATAAGCTTGGCGCCCCTTAGTATACTATCATCTTTCAATACCAAGTTTGCCAATATAGCAGATGCCCTAAAGGTATCTTTGGGCAAACCCGAAGATTTTCATGTAATTACTTTTGCCAAAAGACGCTACAAACCCGTAGTATACCAAAACTGGACAAGAGAAAAACTGAAAGATTGCTTAAACAAAGGGGGGAACTCATTGGGTGAAGCCTTGCGTATTTTCGATTTGCTGTATGCTTCGTTACCGGATTGTTATTTGGTAAAAGTAGATAGAGCATCTATGCAGTATGCCTTAGAGGTGCGTAGTCCGTTTTTAGATTACCATTTTGCAGAGTTTGCACAAACTATCCCATCAGACTGGAAACAGGATGAGCACAATACCAAAATATTACTAAAAGATATGGCCAGAGGCTATATACCAGATGACTGTATTGATAGACCTAAACATGGTTTTACACCACCCATAAAAGGCTGGGTTCAGGATGACAAGTTTGCCGAGGCCTTTAAAAAAGGTTTTGAGCTGATTAAAAATCATGATGTAGAGCTATATAAGTTTTATAAAGAAAAAATAATGCCCGTACCCTTACACAAAACCGATTATATGACGGATATGTACCGTTTCCGTTTGGTTATGTATGTACAATGGTATGAGGCTTGGATAGAAAAAACAAATGGGTAAAGTACTAGGTATATTAGCATCAAACTTAAGAGCAGGTGGCGGAGTAACGCATTTAAGAGAGGTGCTTAAAGTGGCAAAACCACAAGAGTATGGCTTTGATAAAGTAGTGGTATGGTCTTGCAAATCTACTTTAGATGTATTACCCGATGTAGATTGGCTAGAAAAAGTACATCATCCTGCCTTAGAGCAAAATGTAAAAGCCCGATTAAAATGGCAACGCACCGTTTTTGAAAAAGAAGTTAGTGGCATGTGCGATGTGTTGTGGGCTCCGGGTGGTGGTTATGCCGGAGACTTTCAGCCTTATATTTCTATGTCTCGTAATATGCTTGTTTTTGAGGCTAAAGAAAGAAACAGGTATCGTTATAAGCTAGATTATTTCCGTTTTTTAATGCTGTTTTCGGTTCAATCAAAGTCATTTAAAAAAGCAGCGGGGATGATATTCATCTCTAACTATGCCAAAGAATACATCAGCAAAAAAATAAACCTGAAGAATAAAAACACCAAGGTAATTAACCACGGTATGTCTAATGTGTTTAGAGAAACCGTAAAAGAGCAAAAACCCATTGAGGAATATTCTTTTGAGAACCCTTACAATGTGTTGTACGTATCTCCGGTATATGTATACAAGCACCAATGGAATGTAGTAAAAGCCGTTGCAGAATTGCGTAAAAAGGGATATCCTTTGGCACTTACGCTAGTAGGTAAGTCAGTGCCTGATGCAAAAGTTACGCTAGACAAAGCCATAGCAGAACATGACCCTAAAGGCGAATGGGTTACTTACCATGGGCATGTAGATTATGAAGATATTGATAAGATATACAAAGCTTCAGAACTTTTTGTATTTGCATCTTCTTGTGAGAATATGCCAAATACCCTAATTGAAGCCATGTCATCGGGCTTGCCAATAGCGTGCTCTAAATTGGGGCCTATGCCTGAGTTTTTAGATGAAGCAGGTATCTATTTTGACCCTGAGCAACCAAGTACCATTGAAAAAGCGATTAAAGAATTTGTAGATAATCCACAGATACGAAAAGAGAAAGCAGAAATATCATTGGCAAATTCAAAAACCTATTCTTGGGAGAAATGTGCCGATGAATCTTTTAAATTTGTAAAAGAAACATACGATAAATATACTGCCTGATGTATCAGCACTTTTTTAAAAGACTAATTGATTTACTGATAGCCCTAATAGGCTTTGTTATCATTAGCCCTATATTTATTATTGTGGCTATATGTTTGTTTATAGCCAATAACGGCAAGCCTTTTTTCTTACAGCAAAGACCCGGTAAAAACGGAGACATCTTTACCATCATTAAGTTTAAAACAATGAATGATAAGAAAGATGCCAATGGCGAATTGTTATCTGATGCTGAGCGCCTAACGGTTGTAGGTAAAATTGTAAGAAAAACATCATTAGATGAGGTGCCACAACTGCTAAATGTTATCAAAGGCGATATGAGCCTTATTGGTCCCAGACCATTACTAATACAGTATTTGCCCTTATACTCAGACTACCAAAAACGTAGGCACGAAGTGTTACCCGGTATTACAGGTTGGGCACAAATAAATGGAAGAAATGCCTTAACCTGGGATGAGAAATTTGCATTAGATATATGGTATGTAGATAATATTTCATTGGGCTTAGACCTAAAAATTTTACTGAAAACCGTACAAAAGGTGGTGAAGAGTGAAGGTGTAAATAATCAAGCATCTGTGCCAATGCCTTATTTTAAAGGAAACACAGATGAAGACTAATATTTTAATTACGGCTGCAGGAAGAAGAGTTTCTTTGATAAAAAGTTTTAGTAAAGAGTTAAATAAAAAGTACCCAGAAGCAAGGGTTTATGCAGCAGATATGAACCCAAATATGGCTGCTGCCTGCCAAGTAGTTGATGGTTTTTTTGAAACACATCCGGCAAATCACCCCAATTTTATTCAACAGCTATTAGAGTTGTGCGAAACGAATGATATAGGAATGGTTGTCCCAACTATTGATACCGAGTTGGAGGTGTTGGCCTTAAACAGAGATAAATTCTTGGAAAAAGGAATTAACCTGATTATTTCTTCAGTAGATTTTGTAAAAACCTGTGACGATAAAGCACAGGCGTATGACTTTTTTAAAGAGAGAGGCTTCTTAGTCCCTAAAATTATGGATAGGTCTGCCTTAAGCTTTCCCTTATTTGTAAAACCACAACAAGGGAGTAACGGTATTGATGCTAAGCACATAATAACATTAGGAGATTTATCAGAAAATATAATGAAAGGCGATGGCTTGCTTTTTATGGAGTATTTAGACCATAATACCCATGATGAGTATACAGTAGATTTATACTATTCTGATAAAGGTGAGCTAAAATGTGCTGTACCCAGAAAACGAATAGAAGTAAGAGATGGAGAGGTAAGTAAAGGCTTAACAGTTAAAAGCCATTTGGTAAATGATATCATAGATAAACTAGGTGCTATAAAAGGAGCAAGGGGTTGTATTACAGCTCAGTTTTTTATGAATAAAAAGAGCGGTAAAGTATATGGTATTGAGATAAACCCACGATTTGGTGGTGGATACCCGCTAAGCTATAATGCAGGAGCTAATTACCCAAAGTGGTTGATTGAAGAATACTTTGAAGGTAAAGACCATACTTATTATGATACTTGGGAAAATAATTTATTGATGCTCAGGTATGATAATGAAGTAATGAAACACAATTACCGAGGAGAGTAAAAATCTAATTTTATAAGCCCATTTTTACACTTATTTTTTAATTGGGATAATGTACATTTGTCACGTAAAAATCTGTTAACGATTTAATTCTCATCTAATGAAAGATAAAATTTGGCTCTCTTCACCACACATGGGAGGCGATGAAATCAAGTTTGTACAAGAAGCGTTTGATACCAATTGGGTAGCCCCATTGGGCCCTAATGTAAATGGTTTTGAAGAAGATTTGCAAAACTATACCGGAGCAAAATATGCAGCAGCATTAAGCTCGGGTACGGCGGCATTACACCTTTCATTAATAATGTTGGGGGTACAACCCGGCGATGAGGTTATTTGCTCTAGCTTTACATTTAGTGCAACCATCAATGCAATCCGTTACCAATTTGCTACACCTATAACTATAGACTCTGAAGAGGAAACCTGGAACATGAGTCCTAAGTTTTTAGAGGAAGCCATAAAAGATCGTATTGCCAATGGTAAAAAGCCAAAAGCAGTAGTATTGGTTCATTTATATGGCGTATCTGCCAAGATAGATGAGATTGTAGAGATATGTAACCGCTACGAAATACCATTGATAGAAGATGCGGCAGAAGCATTAGGAGCTACTTACAAGGGCAAAGCCTTAGGTACATTTGGTGTAATGGGTATATTATCTTTTAACGGAAATAAAATTATTACCACATCCGGTGGTGGTGCTTTAATATCTGATAACGAAGAGTACATAACTAAAGCACGCTTTTTGGCTACACAAGCCAGAGACAATGCTCCGCATTACCAACATACACATGTAGGGTATAACTACCGTATGAGTAATATATGTGCCGGTATTGGTAGAGGGCAAATGAAAGTATTAGATGAGCACGTTGCTTTACGCAGAAAGAACTATGCTTTTTATAAAGAAGAATTGGCAAAGTACGAGGGCATTACCTTTTTAGAAGAGCCGGAAAACTCTTTTGCTAATATGTGGTTGACTTGTATTTTGGTAGACCCTGCTAAAACAGGTGGTATTACCAGAGATGATATTCGTTTGGCTTTAGAGGCAGAGAACATAGAGTCTCGCCCTTTATGGAAACCAATGCATCTGCAACCTGCTTATGAAGCTCATCCGTTTTATGGCGATGGTACATCAGAGCGCTTATTTAATATGGGCTTATGTATACCAAGTGGTAGTAACTTATCTGATGAAGACAGAAATAGAGTAATAACCGTTTTACACGCTGTACTCTCTAAATAACACAATACTATAGTAAACTAAAAAGCCCCTCTGTGAGGGGCTTTTTTATTAGTAGTTTTTATAAGGCAGTTTTTTAATTACCTTTTTTAGTGTTTTACGGGTAGCCTCTTTATGGGTTACAAAGGTGTTGTGGTCTGCCTCTGTATATATGTTCCATAATTCAGTGCCATTTTTATCATATATAGCAGTTGTATTTACCACATTACCGGCATCATCATTTACTTTTCTATCATCTCCTTGTAAAATAGATAGGGTAGTGGCACCGGCAATAGGTATTAAATAAGTGCGTACAATTTTTGTTTCTACTACGGCATCAGTGCCTAGTATTTTGTTTAGGTGTAGTTTACTGTTACCCGTTAGGTCATCTAAATTGATGCCTGCTTCTTGCAACAGTCTATTGGTTTCTTGCGGAGTTTGTATATGTACTCTATACTCTCCATCATATTCCTGTAGTCTGTTATACATATAACCTTGTACATCTTCTATTTCTTTAGCGGCCTCTGCTTTTATTTGTTTTATCTGCTCTTCAGAGAAAACAAACTTATTGATGCTGTTTTCTATTTGAGCCGGTAAAATAGCAATTGTTTTATGGCTTTGTATTTCTGTATTTAGGTTATCTACCTTGTAAATGTTCTTGTTCTGGCTACAAGCCGAAAGCAGACTTATACATATTGTTGCTAATAATACTTTGGTTTTCATGCTGTGTTAATTTCTATCAAATGTACTAATTATCTATTGCGAGTATTTAGCAAATTACGCGCCAAAAATATGTTGTGCATGCATATTATCGAATAAAAAATGTGTTTCACCGATAATTTTAAGGCTTCTTCTATCATGCCTATACTTTAGCAGTGTAATTAAGATAAAGAACAATAAAATTATATAGATATGGAAACATCAATAATGGAAACAGCATTTTTTGTAATGGCAGTAACTGTTTATTTCATGTTTATGCTTATTGGTTTTACGGCTGCTCTTTTTGGTAGAAATAGCAAAAAGAAATTGCACCAATAAGAACATAAAAAAGCCTAAAATAAATAAGATGAAAGAGATTGTAAAAAATTATGAAACCGTAGCATTTGCAATGATAGCAATAGGATATTTTATAATGCTAGGCATAACAGTAATCTCTAAAATCACGAAGCAAAAAAATAACACCCTATAAAAAAAGGCCCTGCTATAAGCAGGGCCCTAAGAGGTGTTTGTATCAATAGAACCATTCCGGCTCCTAAAAACCCGTCCGAACATATATAATAGAGCAAGTATATACACCGGGCTTTAGGTCAGATTGGTTCATCTGCACCTCTTTTCCAGTGTAATCAAGCATCATTATAAATATTGGTTAGGAAATGTTTAATCGAAAATACATTTTCCATAGCAAGTAAGTTTAGTATTCATAGCACAACCAAGATACGAAAAAAATAATTACTTTTTTTAAGATATATGAAATCCAAAACTTATTTTAGTACGTAAGTACTTTGTGTAAACGCAAAGTAACAGCCTATGAGGAAGGCTGTTTGTAAGAAAAACCGAACACCATGGAAGTTGTAATTAGAACCTATTGTGGCTTAAATGCTATACATTCTCCGGATTATATGCGGATAAAGAATACCTACGAATCTAAATTATATGATAGAATTATAGAGAGCTTTGATAAAAGCGAGGCCAAGTATTTAGTAGCAAATGATTTTGGGGTAAAAGTAGAGCTGGCAACCCTTTGTAAATGTAAATTTATTGGTATAAATGTGCCCAACAGGTTAATGAATGCAGTAATGCAGCACATGAATAAGGCAATTGAAGACTTAAAAGACGAGGTGCTTTATAACTGAGGCTTTTTCTTGTAGAAAAGCTTTACAAGTACCTTTTTTACAAAGCCAATATTAAGTACTATGGTAATAAAGTTTAGCACATACATACGCTTGTAAAACCATTTCATTAATCGGTAGTTTCTACTCAATTCACCACCCATTGTACGGTATACTTCGGCATCATATTCTTGCAATTTTTCAGCCCTAAAGTCATTTTCATTAAAACTTCTTTTAGCGTATTTGGCAGCAGTAATACCACTTCTTATGGCTTTATCAATTCCATGCCCTTGTAAGGGATCTATTAGGTAAGCAGCATCGCCCAGTATCATAAAACCGTCTCCACTTATAGGTCTTTCTTTTCCGCCTAATGGTAAGCCAAAACCTTTGGTGTCTGATAATGCTTTTGCGTTTTTAAACTTCTCTTTTAGCAGCGGTTCTTCTTCAATAATAGTGCTGAGGTTTTGCTTCAGGTTTCTTTTTTCTTCTTCTGCCTTTGCTGTCATCAGTCCAAACCCCACATTGTATTGATTATTACCGAGTGGGAAAATCCAAAAATAACCGGGTAAATGTTTTTTAAACAGGTATACTTCATTGGTTTCATCATGGCAATCAATACCGCTGTAATAGGCAGCAACCGCAGTACAATGGTACTCTTTATCTAAGGGAGCATCCAACAATTCTCTAGCCACAACTGAGTTGGCACCATCTGCACCAATAATAAGAGTTGCAGTAAGTAGTGCTTCTCCTTGCTTGTTATTTACAGTAAATTGGTTCTCTGCTTTTTGGATGGATTTCACTACTGTTTCTTCAAGCAAAGTAGTATTGGTATGCTTTTTTACTTGGTTAAACAGAAAACTATCAAAATCTAGGCGTTTACTATTGTAAGCAAGCATGGTCCATTCTACCTTAAAAGACTTTCCGTTGGTACTGTAAACATCTGCATCTTTTATTCTTTGCTTTAGCTCTAAGCCTTCTAATTCATTATCAAAATCAGGGATAATCGTTCGGAGGTATTTAAAGCTGGGGCTAGGTATGGCATCGCCACAGGTTTTATGCCTAGGGAATGTTTTTTTGTCTAGCAAAGCAACGGTTAAACCACTTTCTCTGAATGCCAATGCAGCAGCAGTACCGGCAGGTCCGGCACCAATAATGGCAACATCAAAATGGGGGATAGGGCTTTGCTCTTTCATCGATGTCAAATATAATTATATCCTTTAATTGGATAGAACACTATTTACTATTTTGTTCTTGCAGCTTTATTGTTTACCAACCCAGGGCTTTAGTTCCTTTCGGAGCTGTGATTCAATTCTTGTAATAATGAATTGTTTGATTGATTTATCATCAGTATCAATTTTAGGCAGCTTCCACCAAGATACTCTGATGTCAAGTGTTTCTTTTAGAAATTCCCTCTCTTTTAACTTTAGGCTATAAGTAGTTATTTGAGGAGAATGATTAATATGTTGAAATATTCTTTTTCCTAACTCTTCAGATTTACCAATGTAAAAAGGGATAAAGGTTTTATTATTTAATTCAGAAAAGTTGTATCTATCTTTTATAATTTGTGGGTATTTTATAAAATCTTCGTTATTCCATTCCTTCTCAAACTTATCTTTATTAAGTGTTTTGTTGGTTTTAAGTCTTATGAAAAAACAATAGACCCCAAACTGGTTTTTAATTTCCTTCTTATGATTTTCATCAAAGTCTTCAATAGATGTTATGTTATTTTCTCGTAAGTATTCTGCAACCTCTTTTGTGTTGTCATCAATATATTTTCCAAAATCATTAATTGATTGGATGTATTTTTTTTTGATTTCCATATTGATAGGATTTTGTTTTTAGGAAGATACTAAAAACAAAAAATCCCGAAGCTAACTGCTTCGGGATTTTGTAGTGGGCGCGAAGGGATTCGAACCCCTGACCCCTTGGGTGTAAACCAAGTGCTCTGAACCAACTGAGCTACGCGCCCTCTTTCATTTGAGGAGTGCAAATATAAATCAATTATGCATTTGCACAAACTTTTTTTCTTTTAATTATCTTTTGTTATTCTTTATCATTATCGTAATATCGCGATATATAAATATTACTATACGGGTATTAGATATGGGAATTACAAAAACAGATGGTTTTTCTGAGGAGCAGATGAGGTTGGCAAACCTAGCCAAAGTACTGGGGCATCCTGCAAGAATAGCTATTGTACAGCACCTTATAAAAGTAAATAAATGCGTAAACGGAGATATTGTAGATGAGCTTCCGCTTTCGCAGTCTACTGTTTCGCAACATTTAAAAGAGCTGAAACAAGCCGGATTGATAAAAGGGGAGATAGAAGGCAATAGCATTTGCTACTGTATAAACCCTGAGGCTTGGGGTACATTAAGTACCATTTTTAACGGATTGTTTGAGAGTTATAACAGCTGTACTACAGATGGAACTTGCTGTTAAGTATAGGCAGTATATAGCCGAGTTTATAGGAACTTTTGCACTGGTTTTTTGCGGAACAGGGGCAATAGTAATTGATAGTTTTTCGGGTGGAGCTATTGGACACCCCGGTATTGCCGCTTCTTTTGGTTTGGTGGTTATAGCCATGATTTATACGTTTGGCGAAACATCCGGGGCACACATCAATCCGGCAGTAACCATAGGTTTTTGGGCTGCGGGTAGGTTTAAAGCTAAAAAGGTGTTGCCCTATATAGTAGTACAATTATTAGGTGCATTAGCAGCTTCTTTTTTATTAAAGTCCTTATTTCCATTAGATTATACTTACTTAGGTGCAACCTTACCAGCCGATACGGTTTATCAAACTTTTGTGTTTGAGTTTTTACTCACTTTTATATTGATGTTGGTTATCATTCAGGTTTCTAGCGGTTCTAAAGAAAAGGGGATAACAGCAGGCTTGGCCATTGGTTTTACCGTATGGTTAGAAGCCTTGTTTGCAGGTCCTGTTTCGGGTGCATCTATGAATCCGGCTAGGTCTATAGGTCCGGCTATAGCATCGGGGCATTTACAACATTTATGGATATACATAGTGGCAACTATACTGGGGGCATTGTTTGCAGTATTGATTGCTAAAATTTTCAATAAAAAATAAGCATGAAAAAAAACATTGTATTTGCTTGTGTAGAAAACTCTAATAGAAGCCAAATGGCGCAAGCTTTTGCCAATATTTACGGGACAGATAAAGTACAGGCATACAGTGCAGGCTCTCGTCCGTCTGGTGTGGTAAACCCAAAAGCTATAGCAGCTATGGCTGAGTTGGATTATGACTTAAGCAAACACGATTCAAAATCTTTAGACGATTTACCTGAGCAAGAATATGAATATCTAATAACAATGGGTTGTGGCGAAGAATGCCCTTGGTTTAAGAGCAACCATAGAGATGATTGGCAAATACCCGACCCTAAATATTTAGAACCCGAAGATTTTAATGTAATCCGAGATTTGATTAAGGAAAAAGTAATTAGCTTGCTTGAAAAAATAGAGGGGTAATAATATACTGAATGAGAGATGTCAATTTTATATTTTTACTCTTAGCGCTGGTAGCAGAGATTATTGGTACAATTGGTGGTTTTGGCTCATCGGTTTTTTTTGTGCCAATTGGTAATTTTTATTTCGACTTCCATTCTGTATTAGGTCTTACGGCTATATTTCATCTTTCAAGTAATTTAAGCAAGATATTTTTGTTTAAAAAAGGGCTCAACAAAAGGCTCTTATTAACTATTGGCGTCCCTTCGGTAGTATTTGTTATAGTGGGTGGCTTTCTTTCTAGGGTTATAAAAACTGATTTTTTGGAGATAATCTTAGGTCTCTTTTTAGTTGGGCTTAGCCTGTTGTTTCTTATAAAAAGTAAAATAGTTGTTTCTCCAAATCGTAAAAATGCCATTATAGGAGGTTCTTTTTCAGGATTTTCTGCCGGTTTGTTGGGCACTGGAGGAGCAATAAGAGGGCTAACTATGGCTGCTTTTAATTTAGAGAAAAGTGTATTTATAGCAACCTCTGCGTTTATAGATTTTATGATTGATTTTTCTAGAACCTTTGTATACTATAACAACGGGTATATTCATAATCATGATCTGAAATATGTACCTTATCTATTTGTTATTGGCTTAGTAGGTTCGTTTATAGGCAAGAAAATATTGGCATATATACCACAATCCAAATTCAGGAGACTATCTTTAATTTTTATACTGATTATCGGTCTAATAACATTAAGTAACCTAGTAATTTCTTAAAAAGTAATTAACTTGCTGAAAAATATAGACTAATGCGCATTATTCCTTTTCTATTGGTAGCTCTTTTTGCTTTTTCTTGTACAGATAAAAAGTCTGTTGATACTACTCAACCCGAAGAAGCTAGTTTACAAGACTATGTAAGTGCCATTAACGATGTATATGTAGATGTATACACCACCAATGGTATGGATGTAGTAACCAAAGATATTTTTGAGAGTGTTGAGGGAGGTACTATAGAAGGCTACTTTGATAGTGGAGAGCTGAGAAGAGTATTAGTTACTTTATACAACCCTAACGGGCAAATGATAGAGGACTACTATTACCACGAGGGAGAATTGATATTTGTATTGGAAGAAGAGATTGCAATGATACAAGATCAAGTATCTGCAGAAATTGTAGATGTATCTATTTTAAAAGCTACTTACTATTTTAATAAAGGAGAGATGCTTTATTGGAAAGGCTTTGATAACAAAGAAATAGACCCTGAAACTGAAGATTTTGAAGAGGCTGCTACAAGCTGGATGCAATTGGCTGAGGCTCGTAAAAATGCACTAGCTGAAGAAAACATATAAACCTGCTATAATGAAATTGAAAAACTTACATTTTTTATTACTACTAGGGGTGTTGCTCATTACTAGCTGTAGTAAAGATGAACCTAGCTCTGTAGTGGGGGAGGTGTTTACCAAAGGCACCTATGACCATGCATCTGCAAGCCCGATAGAAGTACAGTTAGTAGAAACAGATAACAACGGTGCAAATGAGAGTGTTATACGCTCACAGTTTACGGATAGTTATGGTAGATACTACTTTGAGTGGAACCCGGAGGATGGTAAGAAGTATGGCTTAAAAGTACCACAGACCAGTATGCCACCTATGCATTATTATACGAGTAAGCTAACCCCGGTTTATGATGGTGAAAACCAAAGAGTAAATGTTGAGTTATATCCCTACTCTTGGCTTGTATTAGATGTAACGGTAAGACCTTGGAGTTTGCGTCAATCAGAATATTTTTTCCTGAAGATTGGAACAGTAACTATTCGTATAGGAGAAGCAGGTACATATGTTAACGATTTTCAAACCTATGGTGGGGTGAATGTAACATCAGAAAAATATACTTGGTTTGGGGAGTATACTTATGATGTGTTACCACAAGAGGTGTTTTATCAACCCCCATTTGATACCTTATATCATAAAGTGGTATTCTAATAGTGCAATAATTCTATTTTTATAGGAGTTATTAAGTAAGTAGAAAACAAACTCCGACATCATGAGAATTGTAAAACACCATTTACCGATGGCGTTAACGCTATTGCTTTTTAGTTGCCAAAATCCAAAAAAATCTGAAGAACTTACCGAAGCACAAACCCAAGAAAGAACTGATGGTTGGGCTTTAGAGCAGTTTGTAACTAAGCGAGTAGACAACCTACAATTTAGGTTTCCGAACAAAGGTTATGCCTATGAAAACAGAGAGCATTATGTAAAGGAGTGCTTTGATGCTGTAGAAAGCAACAACAAATTATTAGGACAAACAGAATATACCGGACCTACCAAAGTGTTGTTCTTAACCTCTAGAGATGAGATGGAAAGAGAAACCGGAACAAGAGCATCTGGCTTAGCTAATTTTTGGGTTAGAAAACTATACTTAGTGGTAACTAATGAAGATGAAACTAAGGATGAAAAGATTATCAACCCACCTATCAAACACGAGTTAATGCATATAATGGCTCCGGCATTATGGGGTTACCCTACTCAAAGCCAAATGTGGTTGAACGAAGGTTTTGCAACATTAGCGGCAAATGAGTGTAACGGATATACAGTAGAGCAGATTTATCGCTTTTTTATGGAAGAAGATTTGCTATACCCAATTGATTCTTTCACCACAGATTTTTTTGCTACCGAAGAGATGATAGGCTATCACCAGAGTGCATATATTATACAGTATTTAATTGATAAATACGGTGTTGAGAAGTTTCAGCAATTTTGGCAAAGCGAGTTAGCAGCATTTGAGAGTATTTATGGGCTATCTTACAATACAATGCTAGAACAACTGCATAAAGAGTTAGTAGAAAAATACCCAACTGCACCAACTATAGACTGGGAGGTATTTAAAGAGGGTTGTATGTAATTATACCACTTCGGCTACTACAAATACACTGCCGCCAACATATATCATATCATCTGCACTGGCTGCTTTTTTAGCTGCTTCTAATGCTTTTGTAACTGTAGGGTAAGCATTACCATTTAGTTCTGTTTGAGCGGCAATTTCTTTTAATTCTTCTGCTTCCATACCACGGGGTATATCGGGTTTGCAAAAGTAATAGGTAGCGTCTTTCGGTAAGAGGTTTAAAGCTGTATTTGGGTCTTTATCATTTACCATACCATATACAATATGTAGCTTGTTGTAATTGGTGTTGGCAACCTGTTGCATGGTCTCGGTTAATCCGGCAATGTTATGGGCTACATCACATATAATTAAGGGTTCTGTGCCCAAGGTTTGCCACCTGCCCATTAAATTGGTGTTTTTTACGGTATTAGCCAATCCGGAAATTATAGAATTAGTATCTACAGGGTAGTTCTTTAGCAGGGCTATTGTTTGTAAAACTGTTTTGATGTTGTGTACTTGGTAATTACCCCTTAAGTCTGTGTTGTAGGTAGGGAGTTGCATTTCATCTGCAAAGTATATGGGAGCATTTAGTTCTTGTGCTTTGGCTGTAAATACAGGTTTAGTTTCAGACTGAGTTTCACCAATAACTACAGGAGTATTAGCTTTAATAATACCTGCTTTTTCGCCTGCAATTTTAGCTAAGGTATCTCCTAAAAACTGAGTATGGTCTAGGCCTATATTGGTAATTACAGATACTTCGGGTTGCAGTACATTGGTAGAGTCTAGTCGGCCGCCCATACCTACTTCTACAACGGCAATATCTACTTCTTCAGCTACAAAATAATCAAAGGCTAAGCCTACAGTCATTTCAAAAAACGATAAGCCCATTGTGCTGAACTTCTCTTTATATTTATCTATAAAAGTTACCACATAATCTTCGGTAATTTCTTGCCCGTTTATTTTAATGCGCTCTCTAAAATCTTTGAGGTGAGGCGAAGTATATAAGCCTGTTTTGTAGCCCGCAGTTTGCAGTACAGAAGCCAACATGTGTGCCGTTGAGCCTTTGCCATTGGTTCCGGCAATATGTATGCTCTTTAATTTTTTTTCGGGGTTGCCCAAAAGTTTACAAAGGGCAATTGTATTGTTGAGGTCGGCTTTGTAGGCCGCTTTGCCTACACGCTGGTACATGGGTAGCTGATTATATAGCCACGCAAGTGTTTCGGTATAGTTCATTTATTTTCTTCCTAGGTCGTAGGTAATATATCCCACCTGTTCTTGTCGGGCGTTGTTATCGCCACTCCAAGTGGTTTTTAATGCAGCCGTTTTGGCTGATTTAACTAAGCAGGTATTACTGGTGGTAGAGCCTTTCAGTTCAAATTCTGCACGAACAACTTTTCCATCTCTATTTACCCAAACTTTTATTTTTACTTTACCCGCTTCGTTACCGCAATCGTAGGTTGGTTTTGGTTTGCTACGAGGCGCTCTTCCTGCTAAGTCATAACCATCTCCACCACCATCTCCGCCTTGTCCGTTTTGGTTTCCTGTACCGTCTAGTCTTCCTTGGTCTGTATTGCCGGTACCGTCGCCTTGCCCGGATGGAGCTGTGTTAAAGTCGTTCAGTAAGTTTTGTAAATCATCACTTGGCTTCGGGTCTTCTTTTTTAGGCTCAATGGGTTTGGTTTCGTCTGTATTTTTGGGTTGAGTAGTTGTTTCTGTAATGGGGTCTTCTTTGGTGTCTACTGCCAATGCATCTACTGCATCTTGGGTAACCACATCGGGTACATCAGACTGTGTAGCTTCTACCGGCTCCGGTACAGATGCGTTTTCTTGAAATTCTTCGCCACCTCCGGTAAAGGAGTCTCCAAAGTTAATGGGTATACCCGCACGCTCTTTTGGTTCGGTATAACCCAAGCCAAAAAAGATAAACAATAGCAGTAGTACAACATGTACACTTACTGTTGTAATTAATCCTTTGCGTTTATCTTTATCTTCCCAAATCTTCATAATGCTATAACGGCAAATAGTATGCCCTTATTTTGGCTGCTCAGTTGCTAAAACTATTTTGTATTTATTACGGTAAGCAATATCCAGTACTTCTACCACTTTTTCTATACCTACACCTTCTGCTGCTCTAAGTATAATGATGTCATTCTCGGGGTCTGTAATTTTGTTTCTTAGTATAGACTCTATAAACTCCGGAGATGTAGCTTCGTCATCTATAGAATAAGCCAAGTCTTGTGTAATGTTTATAGATAAAGCAGGTTGTGAGTTACTGGCCGCTTCGCTTTTAGGTAAAATCATATCCAAAGCATTGGTGGTAACCAATGTAGATGCCAGTATAAAAAAGATAAGGAGCAAGAACACGAAATCCGTCATGGATGACATATTAAAACTCGGATCAACTTTATTTCTTCCTCTTAAATTCATACTTAAGCAGGTTCGTGTAATACATCAATAAACTCAGTTGCTGTAGCTTCCATCTTGTAAATAACCTTAGATACCTTAGATACTAGCATATTATAGGCTATATAGGCTACAATACCTACCGTTAAACCGGCTACTGTTGTGGTCATGGCAGTAAATATTCCTTCTGATAACATATCTAGGTTTACTTGTCCACCTGCCAAAGTCATTTCGTGGAAGGTTAAAATCATACCGATTACCGTACCCAAGAAACCAATCATAGGTGCCGCACCAGATATGGTGGCTAGGGTAGAGAGGTTGTTCTCTAGTTTATAAACTTCTAGCTTACCTGAGTTTTCTATAGCAGCACTCACATCGCCTAGGGGTTTGCCTATACGGCTTATCCCTTTTTCTATCATACGAGAAACAGGTGAGTTGGTAGACTGGCATAAAGATTTGGCTGCATCTATTTTCCCGCTTAGTACGTGGTCCTTTATGTTATTCATAAAGTTCTCATCTATTTTAGCGGCTTTGTTTACAGCGCTCAATCGCTCTACAAATATGTAAATAGCTATTACAGAAAAGATAAGTAGCGTAAGCATAATTATTTGCCCACCAATACCGCCACTGGTAAGTAGCTCTATAATAGATAATGTTTTTTCTTGTGGTACTACCTCGCCTGTTGTTTCGGCAGTTTCAGCACCGTTTTGCGTGATTTGCAATAAAAATGATAACAGCATTTACCCGATGTATTTTATGTTATATGCAAGTACCCAACAATTGGGTATAATTAGCAGTACTAAGATACTTGAAGGAAGCCCTGTAACAGGCAGAATAACACAAAATTATAAACAGTGATTTGTGAACAAGCCTTCGGGTTTATAACGGGGGATTAGGGGGATATTATTGTAAATAAATATGTATTATTTAGTTTTTAGAATGCTTTTTTTGATAATTTAAAGATGGACTAATATTAAAATATAGTCCTTTAAGCCCAATATTGTTCTCATCTAATTTAAAATACTCTAGTTCTCCAACTCTCTGTTGATTTGTATGAAATGAAAACCCCATCATATTTATGAAAAAGTATTCGTGATATGTATAGATTACATAGAAAGCTGTTTCTTCACTAAAGCCATTACCTGAACTTGAAAAAGCATCAATAATTATATGTATTCTTGTAGAATAGACTTTATAGTTTGTAGTGTCTCCCAATTGTTTATATGCATTAACAATGTACTCTAGAGTATTGAGGCTAAATGGGGTTTCTTTTAAAACAGAGTCGCTATAAATAATAATTTGCCTTAAATCTTTTTCTGAATAATCTTCTTTCGAAAGTATTATTCTCAAACTATCACTATATTTTTCATTACCAATTCTGGGTCTATATTCAGACTGGAATGGATATCCATAGTATAAATGTCTTTTTTCTTCTAATGTTAATGTAGTGTCTCCTTTTTCATAACGCTCCATCAGTTTAGGGTAATAGAGGTTTGATCCCTTATTCTGAATATTTTTTTCTATTTTATCGTAGTCAGGAGCTTTGGTATTAAGAGATGATTGTGCAAAACAGGTTAGATTAAATGCAATTAATCCAATTAAAAATAGGATTCTCTTCATGAACTTTACTTTATAGAAAGCGAGTGTAAGATAAAACATTTTTACTCTTGTTCATTTTGTTTGAAAGCAAAAGAAGCTTCTGTACTTCCTTTTGTCTTGATACAAAAGGAACAAAAAATCAAGGCCGCTCAAAACTCACTAAAAAACTGCGTTTTACACTAAAACAAAAGAACTCGCCTTTCAGGCTCAAACAGCTTTTGTTTCTAAACGTTTAAAAACTTGTTTTTCTTCACGTGAGTTTTAAGATGCCCTTTGGTTGCCTTCTTTGAAGGCAACAGGTCTTCCCTCAGTATAGTGCTTGGTTTGCGTTAATAATTTTCGAAGCCTTGGAGAAAATTTAGCAAAACAAGTACGGTTTTAGCCTAAAGGCTAAAAATACCTTGGGAAGGCGGTCTTTTCTTTTGCTTCGTTTTCTTTGGACAAGCAAAGAAAATGAAGAAGATGGATTATAATTTTATTAATAGAAAGTAGTGAAACCAAAATGAGGAGCTATTTAGCTCCTCATTTATAATAATATTATGTGGTGGTTAACCTTACATATGCATTAAAATAAATACCGCTGCACCTGCAAAATAGCCTAGTATAGCTAACAATGAGATACGTTTTAGGTACCACCCGAAACTTATTTTTTCTAAGCCCATTACAGCAACACCTGCCGCAGAACCTATAATTAAAGCACTACCACCTGTACCGGCACAGTACGCCAAGAACTGCCAGAACATACCGTTTGCCGAGAAGAAACCGCCTGTGTTTAAGGTAGTCTCGTACATACCCTGTGCAGCAGCAACTAATGGTACGTTATCTACTATAGATGATAATAGACCAATAATAATGTTTACAGAGAATACTCCGGTAGCTGTATCAGTACCAATAGAGCTGTCTAAGCCCATTGCCAAATCACGTAAGTGACCTGATGTTTGTAAGGCAGAAACGGCTAATAAGATACCTAAGAAAAAGAGTACCGAAGCAACATCTATCTTTTGTAATACACTAATTACCGATAGCTCGTTTTTAGCTTCTTTGTTTTTACTCTTGTGTAATAGCTCTGTAGTTACCCATAGCACACCTAAGCTAAACATCATACCCATAAATGGTTGTAAGTGGAAAACGGTTTTAAATACCGGTACAAATAACAAGCCTGCTACCCCCATAAAAAAGATAAGATTACGCTCAAAACTTGTAGTTGGATTGGTATAATGTTCTGCACCTTCTGCTTTTAATGGTCGCTTTACATTTCCTTTCATTTTGAAAGAAAGGAAAATAAGTGGCACTAATAAAGTAGCCATTGATGGTAATATAAGTGTGGTAATTAATGTACCCGTATTTGGTAACTGGCCTTTAATCCATAGCATCGTAGTAGTAACATCACCAATTGGCGACCATGCACCACCTGCGTTTGCAGCAACTATAACCATACCCGCAAAGAACCAACGTTCTTTTTGGTCTCCTATTAACTTACGTAGTAAAGAGACCATTACAATAGACGTCGTCAGGTTATCTAAGGCCGCTGAGAAGAAGAAAGTAAGTATACTTATAATCCATAGGAGCTTTACCTTATTGGTGGTTTTAATCTTGTCTGTAATGACGGCAAAACCTTCGTGCGCATCTACCAGTTCTACAATAGTCATAGCACCCAGTAAGAAGAATAGGATAGAAGCAATCTCACTTAAGTGGTGTAATAAGCTTTCATCAGGTGTTTGCCCTGCGTGTCCGCTACCATGGCTTTCATCAGCTTCCATTGTGGCCTCTGAATGTTCTGTGACCGCTAAGTCTGTATCTGTACCCGAATGACTTTGCTCTACATGCGTTTCTGTTGCATGTTGTACAGCAGGCTCTTGATGGGTAGATACAACATATAGTGCCCAACATACCACACCCGTAATTAGGGCAGAAGCAGCTTTATCTACATGAATGTTATGCTCTAAGGCTATAGCTATATAACCAAGTACAAATACGATAATAAGGATAGTATATATCATTGTTATGAGGGATTATTTTTTTCTATGTAAACACTGGTAGAAGGGAAAGCAAAACTACAGCCATGCTTCTCTACTATTTCCATTATTTTATAATTGATTTCTTCTTTAACGTCAAGGTATTCTGTCCAATCCATAGAGTCTACCAGGTACTGAACCAATACATCTAAAGAGCTAGCATTAAACTCCTGAAAACGTACTTTACCATCATTGGTAGTACGTGGGTGGTCGTCTATTAATTTCTGAATATCAGCTACAACAGCTTTCATTTGAGCAACACTTGTGTCGTAGGTCAAACCTATAAAAAAGCGTGCTCTACGATGTGTTCTTAATGTTAAATTATCTAGCTCAGTGTTGGTTAGTAATTTATTGGGTACGGTTACATAGGTCTTGTCGGGTGTACGTAAACGTGTACTTCTAAACCCCACTTTTTCTACGGTACCGGTTGTATCACCAACGGTAATTAAATCGCCAACGGCAAAAGGTTTATCAAAAAATATGGTGATAGACCCCAGTAAGTTTTCTAAGCTTTCTTTTGCAGCCAATGCTAGGGCAATACCCCCAACACCTAGCCCTGCAATAAGGGTAGTAATGTTTACATTAAATACTTCGGCAAGCACCAAGAAAACAGCCATAATGCCCACTATTACCTTTATGGCGTCTACCATAAAAGGTACTAATTGGTCATCTAGTTTAGATTCTGTACGTTCTGCTCTTTGTAAAAATATAAGCCCAAGGTAATCCGTCATGCGCATAATTAGCCAAGTAATGGCATAGATAAATGCTACATGAAAAACTCTGACCAATACCATTCTCCAGCCAAACTTATCGGGCGTAGCCAAATGCCATTCTACAGGAAACTCTAGGTGATTACTGCCAACATATAGTGTACATATCAGCACCAAAAAGTTGAGCGGCTTTCTCAGCATCTCATCAAATTGGTCTCTGCCTACCTCGTAAGATGATTTTTTGAATAGTAAATAAATAATATGACTGATGTAGCGAGAAATAAACTTACGGAAGATAAGTGCCAATAACACCATGCCTACAAACCAGGCATAATCCTCAACAGTATTTCCGAAATAAACCCTACTTAGCCATTCCATCTATTATACCAATTGGTTTAAAGCAATTTCAAAAGCTGTTTTTGCAATATGTGTTTTGCTACTATTTTTTGCGTGAGATTTAACCAATGCCTTACGTATTGTTTCAGAAGTATCGCTAAAAATAGCTTTGTCTGTCAACTCTATATCGCTTTGCATTAAGTAGGCAAATACTCTTGCCATACCGCAGTTAGAAATAAAATCGGGTACAATACTTACTTTATCATCTGCGTACTCGCTAATAGGCCCAAAGAAAATTTCTTTATCTGCAAAAGGTACATTAGCACCTGCAGCAATTACTTCCAGTCCGTTAGCACTCATCATATCTACTTGCTCTTTAGTAACCAAACGAGAGGCTGCTGCCGGAATAAATACTTCTGCACCAACTTCCCATATCTTCTCGTTTATTTCATCAAACGGAAGTATATCTGAAGCAACTAAGAAGTTACCCGTTTTGTTCAAGAACAAGTCTTTAATTTCTTCAAACGTAAAGCCTTCCGGTTTTAGTAAACCACCTACGCGGTCTATAATACCTACTACTTTAGCACCTGCTTGTGCTTGGTAATAAGCTGCTGCTGCACCTACATTACCCCAGCCTTGTATAATTACTCTTTTGCCTTTGATACTGCCGCCATAAATATCGTAGTAATGACGCACAGATTCTGATACACCGTACCCAGTAATCATATCAGCAACTGTAAACTTACGCTCCGGATTCGGGCTTAAGTCTTTATCTTTTATCGGCAATAAAACACCTGTTTGTAGTTGTTTTATTTTTACTTTTTTATCTTCTTCGGTAGGCTTGTGATGCCCTACCAAAGTACCTTCTTGTGGGTGTAATATCCCTAACTCAGATGTAATTGGAATAACCTCATGTATTTCATCAACGTTCAAGTCTCCACCTGTACCGTAATAGCTTTTTAGTAATGGGCGAACCGCCTTGTACCAACGCTCTAACACTTCTCTCTTGCGAGGATCATTCGGATCGAAATTGATACCTGATTTTGCACCACCTATAGGAGGACCTGCAACGGTAAACTTTACCTCCATAGTTTTGGCTAAAGAAAGCACTTCGTGCTCATTTAAGCCTTTTCTCATTCTTGTTCCACCACCGGCAGAACCATTTCTTAAAGAATTAATTACTACCCAACCTTCAGCTTCTGTTTCGCTATCATTCCAGTGGAATACAATTTCTGCGGGTTTGTTTTCGTACTTTTCTAATAAGTCCTTCATTGCTATTTTTTATGGTAGGGCAAATGTAAAAAACAAGAGTTAAAAAACGGGTTTTTTAATTGAAAAGTGTTGCTACACAGGTTCAATAATTACACCGCTACTATGGTCTTTTTCTGCACCTGTTACAGAGCTCAACACATTTACCTGATTATGAATACGTAATACACCTAAAAAGGCAAAAACCAAGGCTTCTTTAAACTCTACCAGCTCTTTGTTGGGTACTATAATTTCTGCCTCAGTATAGCTTTGTAAGCGTTTAATAAAAAAGCTGTTGTAAGCACCGCCACCTGTAACCAATACTTTTTTTGCTACAGTAGGGATGGCCTTAGCAATTTGTATAGCTGCATGCTCGGTAATAGTACGCAATAAGTCTTCGGTTGGTAAAGTGGTATCAAGTTGAGGTAAAAAAGTTTCGTTTAGCCATTCTACCCCCAACGATTTTGGCGGGTTTTGTTGGTAATAGGGTAGTGAATTCAGCTTTTCTAAGAGTTCTTTATTTATTTTACCACTTCTGGCTAAAGTGCCTCCCTTATCATAAGGTAAGCCGATTTCTTGGCTCAGTTTATTCAATACAATATTGATGGGGCAAATATCAAAAGCAATGCGTTTTTGGTTTTCATTGAAAGAAATATTGGCAAAGCCACCTAAATTGATACAAGCATCGTAATTTTTAAATAACAATTGGTCTCCAATAGGAACTAATGGTGCACCTTGTCCGCCCATTTTTACATCTTGGCTGCGAAAATCATTAATAATTGTACAGTTTGTTTTATTGGCCAGTATTTTTCCGTTTCCGATTTGTAAAGTGTAACCATTTTCCGGTTGGTGAAAGATTGTATGTCCATGTGAAGCAATAAAATTGACATCAATTTGCTGTTCACTCAAAAAACGGTTTACGAATTCGGCTAGTAAGGCTCCATACTCCAAATCCAGTTTTTCCAGCTCGCTTTTATCAAAATAAAAAGCATCCTTTAGTTTTTTGGCCCAAGCCACTGTATAAGGGTAGGTAACTGTGTTGAGAATTGTGTACTCCCAGCCATTGGCTGTTTTGCTAATGGTGCAATGGCAAATATCAAGTCCGTCTAAAGAGGTGCCCGACATTAATCCTAAAACCGAAAATGTATCTTGCAAGTCGCTCATACTGGGTAATTAATGCCTCAATATTAGTCAAAATAAATTCAAAACAATTACATTTGCGCATTGTTAGTAAGACATTCATTAAACGAACGTAATAGCCAAAGACTATGAGATTTGAATTATCAGAAGAACATTTAATGATTCAGCAAGCGGCAAGAGATTTTGCTCAAACAGAATTATTACCGGGTGTAATAGAAAGAGACGATAAACAACAGTTTCCTGCAGAGCAGATTAAGAAGATGGGTGAGCTTGGTTTCTTAGGAATGATGGTAGACCCAAAATACGGCGGTGGCGGTATGGATACCATTTCTTACGTATTAGCAATGGAAGAAATTTCTAAGATTGATGCTTCTGCATCTGTAGTAATGTCTGTAAACAACTCATTGGTATGTTGGGGATTAGAGAAGTTTGGTACTGAAGAGCAAAAACAAAAATACTTAACCAAATTAGCTACAGGCGAGCAAATTGGTGCATTCTGTTTATCAGAGCCTGAAGCAGGATCGGATGCTACATCGCAACGTACTACTGCTATAGATAAAGGAGACCATTACGTACTAAATGGTACTAAAAACTGGATTACCAACGGTAGTACAGCATCAGTATACCTTGTAATTGCACAAACCGATGTAGAAAAAGGACATAGAGGTATTAATGCCTTTATTGTAGAAAAAGGAATGGAAGGTTTTGTAGTAGGTAAAAAAGAAGATAAGTTGGGTATTAGAGGTTCTGACACACACTCTTTGATGTTCCAAGATGTAAAAGTGCCTAAAGAAAACCGTATTGGCGAAGATGGCTTTGGTTTTAAATTTGCCATGAAAACCTTATCTGGTGGACGTATAGGTATTGCTTCTCAAGCATTGGGTATTGCAAGTGGTGCTTATGAGTTGGCAAAGGCTTACTCTAAAGAGCGTAAGGCTTTCGGAAAAGAAATAAGCCAACACCAAGCTATTGCTTTTAAACTAGCAGATATGGCTACCGAAATTGATGCTGCTCGTATGCTTTGCTTACGTGCTGCTTGGATGAAAGACAACGGTATGAACTATGACAAAGAGGGCGCAATGGCTAAGCTATTTGCTTCTCGTGTGGCTATGGAAACTACAGTGGAGGCTGTACAAGTACACGGTGGTTATGGTTTTGTAAAAGAGTACCATGTAGAGCGTTTAATGCGTGATGCAAAAATTACTCAGATTTATGAAGGTACTTCAGAAATTCAAAAATTAGTAATCTCTCGTTCTGTATTAACAGAGTAGTTAGATAAACATTACGATATAAGTAAAAGCCCGAGCACTGCTCGGGCTTTTTTTATTCTTCTCTTTTAGCTTTTAGAGCTTCTATAATAGGTAATGCTTCTGTGGCAGGCACAACTTTAAGTACAGGTTTGCTACCACCTAAGGGCCCTCTTTTGATGTTGCATTCTACAAAGTAGGTTCTGCCGGGTTGCACATTAAAAGTAATGCCATGTGCGCTACGTGTAAGTACATTTAACTCTACTTGCTCTAAGTCTTCTACTATATATTTTGTGTAAAAACCATTTTCGGCTTCTGCAATCAGTTTATTATCATGAAAAATAGGGTAGGATAAAAACTTACCTTCTGTTTTATCAGGTCTGTATAGGTATACAATTACCATTTTAGCAGAATCGGGGTCGGTGCTTTCAGAGTGTGTATCTAAAAACGGCGGAGCTGTTACTACATCGCTTTTCCGCTTTACCTTCGGAAAAACATAAGATACCGATACCTCAAGTCTGGCTGCATTATTTAAGTCGTTTAACTCGGTTCTAAATTCATCGCTTATTAAGGCTCTGTCATTTGGAGTATTGTAAGTGCCTGTTGCACCACCCATACCCACTAAGGCTTCAAAACCAAAATTGTTATATACGTATTTGTACCCCACAAATAGCCCGGCATTGTGTGCAATACCCTTGGTTTTGATGTTTGTATTTTCGGTATATTTTTCTTCTACAGATCTGTAGCGGTAATGCACACCTGCAAAAAGTCCCTCGGGTGCATAAAAGTTATTTGTAAAAGGATAAAAACGCAGCTCCGGCATAATGCCCCAGCCCTCTACAGAGTATACCTGCTCACTTAAAGGACCTATTGTTTGCAAGCCTTTTCGGTATACACCGGTCTCAAATGATAAACGTGCAGAAAACTTAGAGCCAAAAGTTCTTTCGTAACCTACTCTTAAAACACCACCATCTATTGCAGGTGTAACTCCTACCAAGTCAAAGTGGATGGCATTGTACTGTGCTTTTACTACCGCAAAGGGCAATGCAAGCATAGCTATCAATATGAATAACTTTTTAAGCATTTGTTTGTTACAGAACTTCGGTTAGGAGCTCTAGCTTCATACCTCTAGAACCCTTAACTAATATACTAAATCCCTGCGGATTTAGATTTTTTAAATAATTATACACTTCATCAGTACTATCAAACTTTATGCATTTACTTGTAGTTTTTGCAAAATTTTCACCTACAAGTAGTACGTCTCCATCAATCATTTCCTCAGCAAGCTTGGCAATGGTTTGGTGTTCTTGTTCAGCATAATCGCCCATTTCAAACATATCACCTAGTATTGCCATTTTTTTGCCGCTAGTATTCTTACTAAAGTTAACGATTGCTTGGTGCATACTGGTTGGGTTTGCATTGTAAGCATCTAATATTAACTCGTTATTTTCAGTCTTTAATAGCTGTGAGCGATTGTTTGTGGGTGTGTAGTTTTCTAAAGCTTCTTTTATTTTTTCATCTTCTACACCAAAGTATATACCCATAGCAATAGCTGCCGCTATATTATAGAAGTTATAATTGCCAATAAGGTTGCTTTGGGCAGTGGTATTATTCCACTGTATAGATAGGGTAGGAGTGCTGCTTTTTAACTCAATTGTATATTCAGCCTGAGCTGTAGTGCCAAATGTTATGGTTTCAATTCCTTGGCTTTTTTCTATTTGTTTTTCATCATCATAGTTGATGAAAGCGGTTTTATTTCTGCTTCTCAAGTTATCGTATAACTCACTTTTGCCTTTTATTACACCTTCTACACCGCCAAAACCCTCTAGGTGCGCTTTACCAAAATTGGTAATAAAACCATAATCGGGTAAAGATATGGAGCTTAGAAACTCAATTTCTTTTTGATGATTGGCACCCATTTCTATAATAGCCATTTCTACATCGGGTGTAATAGATAGTATAGTTAATGGTACACCTATATGGTTGTTGAGGTTACCTGTCGTAGCCAAAACCTTAAATTTTTGGCTCAATACTTCGCGTATAAGCTCTTTTGTGGTGGTTTTGCCATTACTACCTGTAATGCCAATAAAAGGGATGCTCAGTTGCTCTCTGTGATGTATAGCTAACTGTTGTAATGTAGTAAGTACATCATCTACCAGAAAGTACCTGTCATCTAATTTGTAATGGGGGTTATCTATAACTGCATAATCACAACCATCTTTTATAGCTTGTTGTGCATATTTGTTGCCGTCAAAGTTATCGCCCTTAAGGGCAAAGAAAATACTGTGAGGTATTATTTTCCTAGTGTCTGTGCATACAGCATAGTGTTTGCAGTAGACTTTATAGAGTTCGTTAAGCATATGGTAAAAATAAAAAACCCCAACTAAAAGTTGGGGTTTGTAGTATTTATTTTCTGTACCATCTAAACTTATCTGCTTTTGGTGCTTTGTGTTTCTTTTTGTTTTTCTCTCCTCGGTTTTGTGCACCTAAGTGAGACATTGCACAACGGAAACCAATATAGTCTGTTGCTTGGTCTTCTTCTAAGTATCTGCGAGTACCTGGTACTAACCAGTATGCTCCGTCTCTCCAAGAACCACCTTTATATACTCTTACGTGGTCATTTACTAATGATGTTTTTGAGTAGTCATACATTACAGGGCCACCATCAGGAGAACCACCTTTATCATAATAGATACTAGATTCTACATCACCATCTAAGAAGTCAATGTTATCTGCTTCTTGATAGTTTCTTCTACCTAAATTATCTTCTTCGGTAACTTGTTTAGTAGGTAATTCACCAGGTAAGTTTAAGATAATTTTCTCACCATGAGAATCGTATACAGTATCTCCGTTTTCGTCTAGTTTAAATTGTGGATCTACTAAAACCTCAGTATAGCCACCACTCTCATTGTAGTTATTATCAAACTTTTTATAAACGTTACCACGGAAAGGGTTTAAGTCATTTGCATCTTCCGGAGTTAACGGACGGTATACATCCATTACCCATTCTGCAACGTTACCTTGCATATCATATAAACCGTAGTCATTAGGAGGGTAATGTTTTACTTGTATAGTGTAATCACCTTCGTCATTTAAGAAACCTGCAGATCCCATGTTATTACCACGTCCTCTACGGTAGTTAGCTAAAATTTCACCACGCTTGTTCCCTTCACCGTTACGTACATTATTACCAGACCATCCAAATTTCTTGCCTTCATAAGTGTTTTCGTATAAACGGTTACCAATAGCAGATATAGCAGCAAATTCCCACTCAGCTTCTGTTGGTAAACGATACTCAGGTAATAAAATACCATCTTGTATTCTTGCAGGGCGGCCTTCTTTGCCATATGGACTTTCTGGGTCTAAGTCTTTTAATCCCTTTTTGTTTTGTTGTGCATATTCACCTTCTTTATACAAATACACATTTGTATTAAAGTTGTCTGCATCTCTTTGGTCTGGGTATACATTAAATATACCTTCATCAATAAGTATTTGCTCATTTACACGGTCTGTTCTCCAAGCTGCGTAACGAGATGCTTGTAACCAGCTTACACCTACAACAGGGTAAAAGTTATAAGCAGGGTATTTAAAGTAGTATTTTACTAGATGCTCGCTATACCCTAGTTTATTTCTCCATACTAAACTATCAGGTAGAGCAGAGTTATAAATTTCCGGGTAATAATCTCTGTCATACACACGGTCTATCCAGTATAAGTACTCTTGGTACATAATATTGGTTACCTCGTGCTCATCCATGTAAAAAGAAGATACGGTTACTTGGCGTGGTATGTTGTTCCAATCTTTAATAAAATCTTCTTCAACACGTCCCATTGTAAAGGTACCACCTTCTACAAAAACAAGACCTGGTCCGTTTTCCATTCCGTCAAACTTTAAGTTTGCCTGAAAACCACCATTCTTTTTATCATTAATTTTCCATCCAGTACCATCAGATTTAGCTCCTCCACAAGAAGCCAATCCTACTAAAGCAGTAATGCTTAAGATTTGGTAAAAGGGTTTAACTAATTTTTTCATATCGTGAAACGTTTCGTTCTATATTTTCTAACTCTAAATTAAGAATAATATTGCGTTTGATTAAAACTTTGGACAAGCATTTGGCTTGCGAGAAATTTTAGCCGGACGACACTTAAAGTAGTATGCAAGTGTAACTTCATGAGCACCACCTGCCACGTTTGTAAACTCAGAAATAGTATAGTCATAGCTATATCCAAATCTCCATCCTAGCTTTTCCGGTTGAAAACCTGCTGTAATCATCATTGCATCAGACTTTAAACCGTCTGCGTTGTTAGATCTAAATGCAAGCCCCCCCGATATTTTACCTCTACTAAACGATAAACCAACGTTTAATTGGTTAAAATCGCCTTGTGTTTGGTACATAATATTTGGTATCAATTGGTTTTCTGTACTGTTTGCCAATCGTTTTTTACCTAAAGGAATAGCGTAACCACCATGTATAGTAAGTTTGGTAGGTAAGTTGCTAGTAGATAAAAATGCTTCATCCGGTTCTGTTAAGTGATGCATAGCAACACCTAAGAACATTCTTTTTGTATATGCCAATAAACCTGCAGAAAGGTCTACATAAGCTACAGACTCATTACCAACATTTGCATTAGTTGGTAGTACAATACCGTATATCTGGTCTATTTGGTCTGGAAAAATAAAGTTTGATGCATCTAAAGCTCTTTGTCTAAAAGATGCCTGAAAACCTGCATTAATTGTAAGTTTTCTGTTTACATTTAAGTGGTATGCGTACATACCGCTTACTTCGGTCATACTTAGTGCACCGTCACCAGCATTATCTCGAACTACTTGAATACCAAGTCCACCTTTTAATCTTTCTACATACTGATCGTATGAAACAGAGAATGTCTCATATGCCCCTAAATCAGGATATTGATTTCTATAGCTAGTGTTCACACGAGGGCAAATGCCTGATCCTGCGAAAGCCGGGTTTAAGTAAAGTTGGTTAGAGTAGAATTGCGTAAAGTGCGGATCCTGAGCATGTAACTCATTGCCACCTAATAAACAAATCAACCCTACAACTAATAGTAAATACCTCTTAGTCATTGCACACATTATGATTTCGAAGGACAATTATACAAATATTTTTTCATTAATAACAGTTATTTAAACTCAGTTATTGCACAATTATATATATAAACCATCGTTTTGAGGTAGATACATATATTGGTTTTTGGTATCTTTGTTACCATCTAATATAGTCATTTTTATTAGGTTGTATATATTAAATCTTACGATATGCTGCGATTAAATCGTAATCTCTTGGCTCTTAGTTTTTTGTTAATAACTATATCTGTTGTTGCTCAGCAAAAAAATACTATAAAAAAAACTATAGAATGGGAAAGCCCTAAAATCTTTAGCGAAGGCGAAGGTTCTTTGGCTAAACCTATTACTGTGCCTTACTTTAAGACGGCTAGTTATAGAATTACAGAGTCTATTTTACCCGATTTTTGCGATAGAACTCGTATTGGTGGTAACCCAAATGATGTAGATGTTGTTTTTACCAGCACCTCTTTTACAACGCTTACCCAGCAAGAAATAAATTTGATAAAAAAGCAAAAGGTAGCTGAAAATGTTACTATAAATGCAAATATAGCTTACGAAAAAGGCGAAGCCTACCTAAATTATTGCTTTTCGCCTATCAGAAAAAACCCTACTACCGGGCAATACGAGAAACTAGTTGCATTTGAAATAAATGCTACACCTAAAACTACATTTACTTCTAGTTCAGCCAATCAAAAGAGAAGTAGTAGAGCAGGACAATCTGTATTAAGTACCGGCAATTGGTATAAAATTGCTGTAAACCAAGACGGTATATATAAATTAGATAGAGAGTTTTTTCAGCAAATGGGTTTGTCACCCGGTTCTATAGACCCCAGAAACATTAGAATTTATGGTAATGGCGGAGGTATGTTGCCGGAGGCTAATGATGAGTTTAGATACGATGATTTACAAGAAAATGCTATTTATGTAGAGGGTGAGGCAGACGGCACTTTTAATCAGAACGATTATGTATTGTTTTACGGCCAATCTCAGCACAGATGGGTTTATAATGACACCGAACAAAGATTTAGACATATATATAACATATACTCAGAGCGTACATTCTATTTTATTACTGTAGATGCAGGCGCCGGTAAAAGGCTTGCAGCTAAGCCTCAAAGCACCAATACCATTACTCATAACATCAATACATTTGATGATTATAAGTTTTTAGAGTCTGAAGAAGAAAACTTAGTAGGCTCCGGTAGAAGGTGGTTTGGAGAGTTTTATGACTTTACCAATTCCTATAACTTCCCCTTTAATTTCCCAAATGCTGTACAATCAGACCCTGCTTTGTATAAAATAGTTGCAGTAGCAAGATCATCTGTAGCGGGCACTAAAATGGATTTAAAATATAACGGAACTGATATTGGTAGTTTTTCTTTTTCGCCGGTAACCAGTAATGTTAGTTCGTCTTTTGTATCTCAAACAGTAGATAGCGGAACACTGGCTTTAAATGCTACTAATACCGATAATATAACCTTTACCATAAGCTATGATAACTCTGTAAACCCATCTGCATTTGCATGGATGGATTACATAGAAATGCAAGTACGTAGAGAGTTAAATATGGTAGGTATTGGGCAAAGAGGACAATTGTTTTTTAGAGACCAGCCATCAGTAGGAGCAGGTAATACAGTAGCTTATACCATAAGTAATGTAAGCGCTAATACAATGGTATGGGATATTACAGACCCTATAAATGCGCAAAACCAAAATACTACTTCTGTTGGCGGAGATTTAAATTTTATTGCTGATGCAGATGAACTAAGAGAGTATGTTGCCTTTAACAGAACAAACAATAATTTTCCGGAGCCTGATTTTATTGGTACAGTTGCCAATCAAAACTTACATGCTTTACAACAGATAGAGTATATAATAGTATCTCACCCTTCTTTGGCCACCGAAGCAGAAAGACTGGCAGAGTTTCATAGAAATAATGATGGGATGACTGTAGAGGTAGTAACCACTACACAAGTATATAATGAGTTTAGCTCCGGTGCGCAAGATATTACGGCCATAAAAGACCTAATGCGTATGTTGTACAAAGATGCTGTAACACCTGCAGATGCTCCTAAGTATCTATTGTTATTTGGTGATGCCTCTTATGATTACAAAGACATTTTTCCGGATAATACCAACTTTGTGCCTATATACCAATCTCCCGCATCTTTTACATTGTATAATTCTTATGCCACTGACGATTATTTTGGCTTTTTAGATGATAACGAAGGAAAGGTAATGATTAATGAGTTGTTGGATATTGGTATTGGTCGTTTTCCTGTAAAGTCTGTTGCAGAGGCAAGAATTGCAGTAGATAAAGCCATAAACTATGCAAGCTCTAATACTCTTGGCGACTGGAGAAATGAAGTGATTTTTGTGGCCGACGATAGAGATGAAGGCTGGGAAAGCGCCTTAATAGGTGGTGCAGAAGATGTAGCACAAAAGGTAGAGCAAGATCATAAAATATTTAACCTCACTAAAATATACTTAGACTCTTATGTGCAAACTTCGGGTGTAGGCGGTGAGCGATACCCAGATGCAAGTAATGATTTCTTCCGTAAGGCAGAGAGAGGTGCTTTGTTAGTATCTTGGGTAGGACATGGAGGAGAAGTAGGTTGGGCAACAGAGCGTGTGCTAGAGTTATCGCAAGTAAATGCTTGGAAAAACTACAATAATACCCCCATTTTTGTAACCATTACCTGTGAGTTTTCTAGGTATGATGATCCTTTAAGAGTGTCTGCCGGCGAACAAGCCTTTTTAAGTCCAACAGGTGCAGCGGCAGCATTATTCTCTACTACAAGGGTAGTGTTTGAGTCTAGTGCAAATGACTTAAATGGACACTTTTTTGATACTGTATTTACTCAAGTTAATGGGGAGTATCTACGTATGGGAGAAATTATACGTATTGCCAAAAACTCTAAAACTGGTAGCGATAATGATAAGCTGAACTTTGCATTAATTGGAGACCCGGCTATGCGAATGGCAGTACCGGAATACAATGTAGTAACTACCACAATAAATGGTACTGATGTAACCACAGGTGCGGTAGATACTATTTCTGCCTTAAGCTTTGTAACAATAACAGGTGAGGTAAGAGACGATAATGATCAGCTAATGACCAACTTTAATGGTGTAGTAACACCCGCTGTGTATGATAAGGCAAAGCAAAGGTCTACATTAGTAAATGATGGAGTAGGGAATCCTATAAATTATGAGGCACAAGAAAATGTATTATTTAAAGGAAAAGTGCAAGTACAAAACGGAGTGTTTAGTTTTTCTTTTGTAGTACCCAGAGATATATCATTTACAGTTGGTAACGGGCGTATAAGTTATTATGCCGAAGATGGTAATGTAGATGCCGCAGGTTATTTTGAAGACTTTATAGTAGCAGGTATAGATGGTTCTGCCGTAAATGACAATGGCGGACCGGCAGTAGAACTATTTATGAATGATGAGAACTTTGTGTTTGGTGGCTTAACTGATGAAGATCCTGTTTTGCTGGCAAAAGTTATAGACTCTTCTGGGGTAAATACAGTAGGTAATGGTATTGGTCATGATATAATTGCTACGCTAGATGATGATACAGATCAGCAAGAGATATTAAATGAATTTTTTGAAGCAGACCTAAACAGTTATCAAAGTGGAACCATTCGCTTCCCATATTTTGATATTGAACCGGGGCGCCATACAATTTCTTTGAGAGTATGGGATGTGCATAATAATCCGGGTATAGCAAAAACAGAGTTTATAGTGGCCGAGTCTGCAGAACTGGCTTTAGAAAGAGTACTAAATTATCCAAACCCATTTACAACCTATACAGAGTTTCAGTTTGAGCATAACAGACCAAATGAGCCTTTACAAGTACAGGTACAGGTGCTAACAGTAAGTGGTAAGCTGGTAAAAACATTAAATACAACAGTTCAGTCTCAGGGTACAAGGGTTGCTCCTATTGCTTGGGATGGGTTAGACGACTATGGAGATAAAATTGGTAGAGGCGTGTACGTTTATAGAATAAGAGTACGTTCTTTAATAGACAACTCTTCTGATGAGGAATATGAAAAGTTGGTGATACTACGGTAAACTAAATTTAATTTATTAGCGTTATATTTGCCGACTATAGATGCTTTTTATGATGAAAAAAACAGGATTTATTCTTTCTATATTAGCTTTAGCGGGTAGTATCACTACGGTTAAGGCACAAAATGCTTTTGGTGATTTAGATGAGAATAATACCATTACTACAGCTGTCCCCTTTTTATTAATTGCCCCTGACTCACGTTCGGGTGGTATGGGTAATGCGGGTGTGGCTACAACTGCAGATGGAAACTCTGCACATTGGAACCCTGCTAAATTGGCTTTTTTACCAGATAAAAGCCAAGGTGTAACTCTTTCTTACACACCATGGTTAAGTCGTTTAGTGCCGGATATAGATTTAGCTTACGTAAACTATTATAATAAGATAGATGACCGCCAAGGTTTTGCCATAACTATGCGCTATTTTTCTTTAGGAGAAATAAACTTTACAGGTAATGATGGTGAAGATTTAGGAACATTTAACCCTAATGAATTTGCTATTGGAGGTTCATACGCACTTAAATTATTCGATGAGTTTTCTGTAGGTATTGGTTTAAGATATATATACTCAAACCTTACTGCAGGACAAAGTGTTTCGGGTTTACAAACTCAACCGGGTACATCTTTTTCATCAGACATTTCTGCTTATTACGAGAGTGATAAGTTTAGATTAGATGATATGGATGCAAAATGGGCTGCAGGTATAAACATCTCTAACATTGGAGCAAAAATTGCTTATACAGAGTCTGGAGACGAAGACTTTTTACCAACCAACCTTCGTTTGGGCGGTGCCTTTACCATGATATTTGATAAGTACAATGAGTTTACAATTGCTGTAGATGCAAATAAACTATTAGTACCTACACCACCAATTAGAGATGATAATGGAAACATTGTTGCCGGAGAAGACCCTAATGTGGGTGTAATTACCGGTATCTTCCAATCATTTGGAGATGCACCAAATGGTAGTACAGAAGAGCTTAGAGAAATCACGTATGCTATAGGTGTAGAGTATTGGTATGACCATAAATTTGCAGTTAGAGGTGGTTACTTTTACGAGCACGAAACAAAAGGAAATAGACAGTTTTTTACAATAGGTGCCGGATTAAAATACAATGTATTTGGTATAGATATGGCATACCTTATTCCAGCAAAATTTGATGTAAAAAGCCCATTAGAAAATACACTTCGCTTTAGCCTTAACTTCGATTTAGAAGCATTTGGCGACCAAGGCGGACAAGAATAAGCAAACAAAAACACTTCTAAAGCCTCCATTTATGGGGGCTTTTTTTATTTCTAAACCTTTATCAATACTAGCTGTTTTATCTTTAAGAATGGATTTATATAGTTTAATAGGCTAACTCTGTTATTTATATTAAATTTGCTTCCCTTAATAACAATTGTTGAGCAATGGCGAAGAAAAAAATTACAAAGGCTACCTACCTTAAATGGTACGAAGACATGCTTTTATGGAGAAAGTTTGAAGACAAGGCGGGTGCCCTTTATATCCAACAAAAAATCAGAGGTTTTTTACATTTATATAATGGTCAAGAAGCTGTATTGGCAGGTTCATTATTCGCTATGGATTTAGAAAAAGGCGATAAAATGATTACTGCTTACCGTAACCACGTTCAGCCAATAGGTATGGGTGTAGACCCACGCCGTATTATGGCAGAACTGTTTGGTAAAAAAGGCGGTACTTCTAAAGGAAATGGTGGCTCTATGCACATGTTTTCTGTAGAGTATAATTTCTACGGAGGTCATGGTATTGTTGGCGGACAAATTCCTTTAGGTGCAGGTTTAGCCTTTGCCGATAAGTACAATGGTAGCGATGCTGTAACCCTATGTTATATGGGTGATGGTGCTGTGCGTCAAGGCTCGTTTCACGAGACCATGAACTTAGCTATGCTATGGAAGATACCGGTTGTATTTATTATAGAAAACAATGGCTATGCAATGGGTACATCTGTAGAGCGTACTGCAAACCATACTGATATTTACAAATTAGGTTTGGGTTATGATATGCCATGTGCTCAAATAGATGGTATGAACCCTGTAGAGGTATACAATGGTGTACAAGAAGCAGTAGACCGTGCCAGAAAAGAGAATATCCCTACTTTATTAGAGATAAAAACATATAGATATAAGGGACACTCTATGAGTGATGCTCAACATTATCGTACAAAAGAAGAGGTTGCAGAGTACCAAAAAATTGACCCAATTACACAAGTACTAGATGTAATTATGGACAAAAAATATGCAACCAAAAAAGAAATTGAAGAGATAGATGAGAGAGTGAAGAACTTGGTAAATGAATGTGTTGATTTTGCCGAAGCTTCTCCATTCCCAGATGCAGAAGATTTGTATGCAGATGTATACATGCAAGAAGATTATCCGTTTATAAAAAGCTAATTAAGAAAAGAAAAACAATACAGTACAATGGCTGAAATTGTAAGAATGCCCCGTTTAAGTGACACCATGGAAGAAGGTGTGGTAGCTAAATGGCATAAAAAAGTAGGTGATAGTGTTTCTGAAGGAGATTTATTGGCAGAGATTGAAACTGACAAAGCCACTATGGATTTTGAGTCTTTTCAGGAAGGAAAACTATTACATATAGGTATACAAGAAGGAGTAACTGCTCCAGTAGATTCTATTTTGGCAATATTAGGTGAAGAAGGCGAAGATGTAGAGGCAATTATAAAAGCAGATGGAAACGATGCAAGTGCTCCTGAAGAGAAAAAAGAAGAAGCACCTGCTCCAAAAGAAGAAACAAAAGCTGAAGCTCCAAAGCAAGAAGCAAAATCAACCCCAGCACCGGCAGCAAGTCCTGCTCCTGTATCAAATAACAATGGTAGAGTAGTGGCATCGCCATTGGCTAAGCGTTTGGCAGAAGAAAAAGGTATAGATATTAACCGTGTAAACGGTACAGGTGATGGTGGCAGAATTGTAAAAAGAGATATAGATTCTTATAAAGAATCTGCCGTATCAGCAGCAAGTGCAGTAAGCACTGTAGCAGTTGGCGAAGAAAGCTATAGAGAAGAGAATGTTTCGCAAATGCGTAAAGCCATTGCCAAACGATTATCTCAGTCTAAGTTTTCTGCACCACATTTCTATTTAACTATAGAGTTAGATATGGATAATGCGATTGCAGCACGCAAGGCAATAAACGAAATGCCGGATACCAAAGTATCTTTTAACGATATGGTAATTAAGGCAGCAGCAGCAGCATTAAAAAAGCATCCGGCAGTAAACTCTGCTTGGCATGGCGATACAATACGCTACAATAATCACGTACATATTGGTGTGGCTGTAGCTGTAGACGAAGGTTTATTGGTGCCGGTTATCCGTTTTGCAGATAACAAACCACTTACTGCAATTAATAATGAGGTAAAAGAATTAGCAGGTAAAGCGAAGATTAAAAAACTACACCCGGATGAAATGGAAGGAAGCACCTTTACAATTTCTAACTTGGGCATGTTTGGTATAGAAGAGTTTACAGCAATTATATACGATCCGGCTGCATGTATTATGGCAGTTGGTGGTATACGCCAAGTACCGGTTGTAAAAAATGGACAAGTTGTGCCGGGTAACGTAATGAAAGTTACTTTATCATGCGACCATAGAGTAGTAGACGGTGCTACAGGTGCACAATTCTTACAGACATTTAAAATGATGATGGAAAATCCGGTTACAATTTTAGCTTAAAATTGTAGCAGCATTTTACAGGAGCCCGACTGAGAAGTCGGGTTTTTTTTTAACAATTTTTTAAGATTTCTGCGTCTAAGAATTTAGTATACTAGCCGTTCATTAATCCCAAATTGTAAAAACTATGAATGCAGTAAATTGGTTTGAAATTGCCACAACAGATTTAGCGAGAGCTAAAAAGTTTTATGGAGAAGTATTAAATATTGAGTTCCAAGATATGGACATGGGCGATGGTATGCTCATGGCTATGTTTCCATGGAATCATGAAGAGCCGGGTTCGGCTGGTGCTCTAGTTCATAACAAAGAATGGTATAAGCCTTCGCAAGAAGGTACAGTAGTATACTTTTCTGTAGATAGTGTTGCAGACGCTTTAGTTCGTGCAAAAAATGCAGGTGGTACCCCAATAACTGAATCTATGAGTATTGGAGAGCATGGTTTTGTAGGAATGTTTATAGATTCTGAAGGAAACAGAGTAGCATTCCATTCAACAAATCAATAATCAATAAATGTTTGATTAAAAGCCCTGCTATAATAGCAGGGCTTTTTAGTTTACCACAAACTTTTTTATTGCTATACCTTGCTTACTGGTAATAGATAAAAAGTAATTGCCCGCTGCCATATTGATAGGGATGCTGATTGTATGCTCACCTTTTGCAAGCCTTTTTTCTATATCATCTACTACAACTTGTCCGTTTAGGTTTAAAACCTGAATGGTAATATCAGTTTCTTGAGCCAGTTCTATATCAAATTTCACTCTATTACTTACGGGGTTTGGATATAATGCCGAAACATTAAAACGGCTATTAAGCGTTGAGGTTTGCTCAAGCGTCAAGCCATTATGACTCTTTTTAATAAAAGACACATATATATCAAGGTTGCCATTATTTAACCTGCCATCTGCCCAAACCGGAATTATATACCCCGGCGATGCAACAACTTGTGTATATTCTCCAATACCAAAGGCATTATTCATATTGCCAACAGTGTTAAAATCTGTTGGGGTAGAAGTAGCACTTGCTCTGCTAAAAGTTTGCCCGGAGTCTGAAGAGTAAGCTACATAATAATCGGTATTAATGTTGGTAGCGTCGGCTGACTTATCGTACCAACTAACGGACACATCTCCGGTACTATCTACAAATATGCTAGAATAAAACTCATCGCTATTGGGGTCAGTATTATCATTTAATATTTTTGGAGTATCCCAAGTCAATCCACCATCTAATGAACTCGTAAAGTAAATATCATTCCCAACAGTAGCTTGGGAGGCAATACCAATTCCGGTCCATGTGATATAAAGGTTATCGCTATTAGGGTTGGCAGTCATATAGGGGCAGGGGTAAAACCGAATATCCTGTATGCCTAATACTTTACTACCATTATTCATTGTGTTTGGGTGGCTCGCCGTTTCTAATTCAGTAATTGCTGTGGGTACAGAAAAAGTATTTCCGCCATCAGTTGAAAAAGTATGCCATAAGTGATTGTTATTACCAGCTTGAGCCCCAAAAAAGCTAACATGCACAGTTCCGTTTTTATCTACTCCAACGGATGGAAACCTAAAATAGGAGAAACCTGTACCTGATATATTTACTGAAGTATTGCTGAATTCGGGCTGACCGGCTTCTTTTTTTCTCAAACCAATAAAGCTTCCTCCAGGGCCTTGCTCCCAAAAAACACAGTAAATATTGTTTTGATAAATGGAGTTTGAAAGGTCGGTAGCCATCCACTGTTTATCATATCGAGTATTGTTTTGGCTAAAAGCAATGTCTCCTCTCGGGCTAAAGTTCCAGTTTTCGCCTCCATCAGTAGATGACGCCCAGTATAAGCCCCAATATACGGTGTCCTGATCTGTAGCCGTTTTGTAGGCAGTAGTTATCCAAGATAGGTATGCTGTTCCGTTATTATCAAATGTGAGTACTGGGTCTGCACTCCCTTGTGTAAAATAAGTGCTAAGTTGAGGTGGAACAGATGCATTGAAAGTAGATTGTTGCCAGCTCGCTCCAAAATCTTTGGTGTAATAGATGGGTAATGAAAAACTATCTGTAGTAGCTTTAATGGCACACACTATTATATTATTACTATCTGTAGGGTTAATAGTGGCATGAACTTCAGATTCTGCCTCGCTAGAATTAATAACACTTTGTTCTGTTTGGCCAAAGCTATTTACTATTACCAGCAGAAAGATGCCTAGTATAGAAACCTGTTTACTCATAAAATGGGATTTGCAATTACTAACGTAGCAATTTTACATTAAGTACATATATATGTATGCAATAAAAAAGCCCGACTATATAGTCGGGCTGAACACATATATAATATAGTGTGTGAATTACTGCACTATAAATTTCTTTACAGCAATACCTTGTTTACTGCTTACAGATAAGAAGTAGTTACCTGAAGCTAGGCTGATAGGTGTACTAATAGTATGTGTACCTTTTACTAAACTCTTTTCAATACCATCCATTACCACTTGTCCGTTTTGATTGATTATTTGAATGGTAATATTTGTAGGCTGTAATAGCCCGATATTGAATTTCAGTTCATCTACAACTGGGTTAGGGTAAATTGCCGAAACATTAAAACGGCTGTTTAAAGTGGATGTTTCATGTATACCTATCGTATTACTCTTTGGGATAAACGATACATATATATCTAGGTTACCATTGTTCAATCGTCCATCAGACCATACAGGTATTAAATGTCCGGCAGATGATACTATTTGTGTGTACTCTCCAATACCAAAGTTACCATTGTTATTACCTACTGTAGTAAAGTCTGTAGCTGTAGATGTAACCTTAGCTCTGTTAAAAGTTACACCACCATCAGTAGAGTAGGCCATATAATAATCTGTATTTATATTATTAGCATCTCCTGTTTTATCATACCAACTAATAGATAAGTCTCCGGTTTCATCAACATATATACTAGAGTAAAACTCATCGCTATTTGCATCAGAGTTATCGTTAATTACTTTAGGTGTATCCCAAGTAGTCCCGCCATCGGTTGAGCGTGTAAAGTAAATGTCATTACCATTGGTTAGTTGTGAGCTTACACCGCTAGCTGTCCAAGTTAAATAGATGTTGCCATTGTTTTGGTCTACACTCATATAAGGGCTAGGGTAAAAACGATCGCTATCAATACCGGTAACTTGACTGCTGGTAGAACCTGAAGTAAAACCGGTAATGTTTACATCGGCAATTTTTGTTGGAGTACTAAATGTAGCAGCACCATCTGTAGAAGAAGCATGCCACATTGCAAAATTACTGCCATCTAAAGATCCAAAGAAGCTTACATGTACAGTTCCTGCATTGTCAACTCCAACATTTGCAAACTGTATATCTGAAAAGCTTCCACCAGATACGTTTACAGATGTGTTAGTAAATTCAGTTTGTGATGGTCCTTTTTTTCTGATACCTATAAACTGAGCAGCATTGGTAATATCAACTTCAAAAAATGTACAGTATACAGTATTGGCAAAAGCAGAGCTAGAGTTATCTACTGCAAACCATTGTTTGTCATATACTGATCCTTCTGTATTTAAAAATGTAGCAATAGGACCAGTACTAAAAGCTATATCTTGTCTGGTACCACTTTGCCAAGTTGCCCCACCATCTGTAGATGATGCCCAGTATAAACCCCAGCTTAAAGTATCGGTATCAGTATTACTATCCAGGTATAAGTTTATCCATGACATATATGCTGTACCATTTTTATCAAAAGTAAGTACAGGGTCTCCACCACCTGCTATTAATGGGTTAGGTTCAGCATCTGGTTTAGCCACAAAAGATGACTGTTGCCATGTAGTACCAAAGTCTGTAGTATAATATATAGGTGTAGTAAAACCACTTGCTCCATTTTGTATAGAAGAGATAATAACGTTATTACTATCCGTTGGGTTAATAGCTGCATGTACTTCAGACTCTGTTGCATTTGTATTAATAACATTTTGCTCTGTTGCGGCAGCAGTTTTTAGTAAAGATGTGTTTGCTTGTTGAGCATTATTAATGTTGTTAATGTCAACATGCATTTTCTTGTTTAATATTTCTTGTGCCTTTTGGCTAACAATTTGTTGTTTAGATTGTGCAAAAGCCGAAGCGCTAACTACCAACATAGCGCCAAATAAAAAGTTTAGTTTTTTCATTTTGATATAGTTTGATTTAACGAACGCAATTTAGGTTTTATTAACTTCGCTAAATCATAAAGAAACGTTAAAGTCTTTTCATTTTATAAAAAAGTATACATATATATATGAGTAAAAACATAATTATTACAGGATGCAGTAGAGGGATAGGTTTTGAAACTGCAAAAATAATGGCAGATGAAGGGCATAAGGTAATAGCCATATCCAGAAACAAAGAAAAACTAGAGGCGCTAAAAAAATACAATACACATATATATACATGTCCTTTAGATTTAGCCACGGCAAATTTCAATGAAACTTTAGTACCTCTTATACAAGATAAGTTAGAGGGTAGGGTAGATGTTTTAATAAACAATGCAGGTTTATTAGTTAATAAACCATTTACTCAGCTAACAGATGAAGACATATATAATGTATATAATGTAAATGTACTATCGGTTTTTAAAACTATAAGACATGTGTTTCCGTATTTTTCTCCCAAAGCACACATAATTAATATAAGTTCTATGGGCGGAATTCAGGGGTCAGTAAAATTCCCTGGGCTATCTGCATACAGTTCTAGCAAGTCAGCATTAATTAATTTAACAGAGATGTTGGCAGAAGAATATAAGAATACAAACTACTCATTTAATTGTTTGGCATTAGGTGCTGTGCAAACCGAAATGTTAAATGAGGCATTTCCGGGATACAAAGCTCCATTATCTGCAAAAGAGATGGCAACCTATTTGTGCAATTTTGCACTAACCGGAAACCAATATTATAATGGTAAAACATTGCAGGTATCAATATCTACACCTTAGTTAAAAAATAATTAGCTGTAAAACAGCGTATTGTAAATTATTATGAAATTAATGTTACCAAATGTTTGGTAGATTAAAATCTTAGCATACATTTGCAGCCGCATTAGCAAAAAGAGGTTCTTTTACACAGATAAAAAGTTAAAAAAAATACACAAAAAAGTTTGGGTGTTTTAATAAACAAACTATCTTTGCAGTCCCTTTTAAAACAGGGAAAAGTTCTTTTCAAAATCAGTAGAAATTCGAAAGAAAAAAAACTGAAAAAATTTTGAAAAACTATTGCGAGTTTAAAAAAAGGTTTTACCTTTGCCGTCCCGTTTGAAAAACGAAACGGATTTTAAGATTGAATTAGTTCTTTGAACATATTGGAAAATAGAAGGTAAGAAAGCACAACCAGAAATTTCTTTGAGCCAAGTCTAAATAATACAAACTTTTTACAATGGAGAGTTTGATCCTGGCTCAGGATGAACGCTAGCGGCAGGCCTAACACATGCAAGTCGAGGGGTAACAGAGAAGCTTGCTTCTGCTGACGACCGGCGCACGGGTGCGTAACGCGTATACAATCTGCCTATAACTGGGGCATAGCCCGGAGAAATTCGGATTAATATCCCATAGTATATAGAAATGGCATCATTTTTATATTAAAGCTTCGGCGGTTATAGATGAGTATGCGTCCTATTAGCTTGTTGGTGAGGTAACGGCTCACCAAGGCTACGATAGGTAGGGGGCCTGAGAGGGTAATCCCCCACACTGGTACTGAGACACGGACCAGACTCCTACGGGAGGCAGCAGTGAGGAATATTGGTCAATGGACGAAAGTCTGAACCAGCCATGCCGCGTGCAGGATGAATGCCCTATGGGTTGTAAACTGCTTTTATACAGGAAGAAACTTTTCTACGTGTAGAAAACTGACGGTACTGTATGAATAAGGATCGGCTAACTCCGTGCCAGCAGCCGCGGTAATACGGAGGATCCAAGCGTTATCCGGATTTATTGGGTTTAAAGGGTCCGTAGGCGGGACAATAAGTCAGTGGTGAAAGCCTATAGCTTAACTATAGAACTGCCATTGATACTGTTGTTCTTGAATATACTTGAAGTGGGCGGAATAAGTCA
>JASBRU010000004.1 GCA_030149285.1 Flavobacteriales bacterium | reverse complement strand
TGACCTGAAAAAGCGATACTCATCTAATAAGTAATTAGGGAATGAGGCTAAATCAGGACTGTATTGTACTTTAGGATGGTTATCCACTTCTATCAATACATTTTCTATTTTTTGTTGGGCAGTAAAACAACCAGAGACTCTAAGTATAATTGTATCATTTTCAGGTACACCAAAACCGCATGCATTGGTCAAGGTATTACCATCAAAACCAACTTTTGTATATAATATATAATCTCCGTTGGCACTTAAAGGTCTATGAAGCTTTAGTCTTAATTCATTAGTTGTACCATCTACGTTACAGTTTTGTGGGTTTAAGCCCAATACAGGTACGGGTGTACCATTAGGGTGTGTTAAACGCATATCTGCACCGGTAGGGTCTACACTACTACAAATAATATCATCATCAAACCTTAATACAACTGAACTATCTAAACAATTATATGTCATAAACGGATGACCGGTTACAGGGTCAGTACCTGCTCCACTAGCTGATGGGTCTAGTTTTGGTCCATCAAATACAGCAGGGTTACATGTAGCTGCAATATTTATTTGCATATCACGTAAAACCGAACCAATTTTTATCCAGGCATTATTTACACTATCATATCGTTCTTCTTCCACCAGTACTGCCATTACACCTATTTCGTTCATGGTAGGAATAAATGTAATTAAACCATTTGTAGGATCTAAGTTAAACCCAAAAGAAGGGTCATAAGACAATGGTGTTGCAGCTGTATAGCCTGCATTAAAAGTCACAAAAGCATTTGGATTAGTCTTTGGAGTTGCAAAACTGTAAGTAATTCTATCACCATCTGGCTCTACCGTAGTTTGAGGAAAACTCAATTGGTTACCCACACAAAAAACACGTACTGGCGTACTTACAAAATAAGGTGATGAGTTACCCGGTGCCTGTAAGTTATTTAGCTCAGACTCTATATACATATCACCCGAAGTGGCTAATGTAGTAATCCCTGTGTTACGAGCATTTAGGTCAACTGAAAAAACCCAATCCTGACATGGTCCATTCAATATCCTTGTACCTCTGTACACCCATTCTTCAATAGGTAAAAAGTCAGGAGAAGAAGACTGAACACATTGATCTAAGTTTGGAGCTAGGTTGCCATTACCAGTACCTAAAACTAAGGGTAAATTTATGGATGTATTGGCATAGCATGAAGATACTATACTCAAAGATACCGTATTATTTAGGTTAATACCTGTAGCATCTCGGTAAATTCTTACAGTAAATTCATACTCATATTGATTACCTGTTACGTCTCCAATATATTCATATTGGATATCTCCACCCGCTAAATGAGAAGCTTTTGCTTCATTAGGAGAAACGATTATTAACGCAACTACGCTGATTAAAAGTATTAATTTTCTCATGGACTATCGATTATAAATTTGTCAAAATCTGCAACGTAAACATAGTAATTACATGTGCAAATGAGAATAGCAACAGAGTATAATGATGTTGAGAATTAGTTTACGATGAGTTTTATTATTATCCGAAAAACCCTAAAGGGAGATTTTACACAAATCCCCCTTATTTATTATAATTACAGAGCAAATAAGTAGGTTTTATTTTACTCATTTGTAAACACATGTACACTTCCTTTGTATACTTTGGTTTCGTTAGTAGCCGAATCTGTCAATATCAACTCATAGAAGTATACACCGTCTCCTACAACATCTCCTGAACCTTGGAATCTTCCATCCCAAGCTTCTTCATTGGTGTAATTACTACTCTCGTATACCTTTTTACCCCAACGGTTATGTACTACTAAATTTCGTTCAACATATTGTTCAATATTCTCAATTGTAAACACGGTGTTAGCGGGGTCTTTGCTATTTGGCGAAATAACATTGGGTATTACTACCGGGTCTGCCGAAGGTGGCTCAGGTATATTATCCCCTATCCAGTTAGAGATTGAAGTAAATGATGGATTATTTGGATTTGTTGTTCTTACAGATATCCAGAAATCGCCTGCATTTGTAGGCCTTGTTAATGTATAATTGGTAGCTGCAATACCATTTGCTGCCGGAACTACAGTCCATACTGCTCCTGAATCTGAACTTGTAAATACGCTGTAGTTTGGTATTACTCCCGGTCCCCATCCATTGTATGGCGTCCATCTTAGGTTGATTATATTATCATCTAGAAAATCTACAATACCCGTTAACAATATACTTCCTATAGTGTCTGTAATCGTATTTACATCTTCAAAACCGTTAATAACCATACTCATGTAATAGAAATATTGTGTTTGGTCTACATTAGCTGGGAATAAAGAAAAATCATCAAAATTCATTGTATTTGCCGGACCTTTTCCACCTATTCTACTATATGGACCTGCAATATTATTTTCTGCTCTATAAAAACGATACTCATCTAATAGGGCTCCGGGGAATGAGGCTAAATCAGGAGTGTATTGAACTTTTGGATGATTATCTTCCTCTATCAATACGTTTTCTATTTTTTGTTGAGGCGTAAAACAACCAGAGACTCTAAGTATAATTGTATCATTTTCGGGTACACCAAAGCCACATGCATTGGTCAAGGTATTACCATCAAACCCAACCTTTGTGTACAATATGTAGTCTCCGTTGGCACTTAAGGGAACATGTAGCTTTAATTGCAACTCTTTTGTAGTTCCATCAAAATTACAGTTTTGGGGGTTTAAGCTCAATACAGGCACAGGCGTTCCATTGGGGTGAGTTAAACGCATGTCTGCTCCTGTAGGGTCTACTGAAGCACAAATAATATCAGTAGAGAACTTCAATACCACTGTACTGTCTAAATCTCTACAGTCGTATTGTTTAAGAGGATGGCCAGTTATAGGGTCTATAGTAACTGTAGGGTCTGTTAAGCTTAACTGTGGCCCTGCAGCCGCAAGAGATTTACATTGGCTGGCAATATTTATTTGCATATCTCTCAAAGCCGAACCTATTTGTATCCATGCATTATTTACGCTATCATATCTAAACTCTTCTACCAAAACTGCCATTGCGCCTACCTGAATCATATCAGGGGTAAAGTTTATAAGCCCATTTCTGGCATTTATAATAAAAGGCGATGATGATGATAACGGGAAAGTAGCAGTATAAGGAGCTAAAAAAGTAACTGTTGTTGTAGGCCCCGTTTTAGGAGTTACCAAGGTATATCTAAGTGAGTCACCATTTAACTCCGTAGTGGTTTGAGCTATACTTAAAGGGCTGTTTAAACAAAACACCCTTACCGGAGTACTCACAAAATTTGGAGAACTATTACCAGGAGCTTGCAAATTGTTTAACAATGCTTCAATATAAAAATTTTGAGACCCTGGTGCGTTAATCGTATTAATAGCTGCATTTCTTGCATTTTCGCCATGAGCAAAAATCCAATCATTACAAGCTGTAGGAATAATAACGTTGCCTTCATAGATTACCTCTTCAATAATAAAGTATTGTGGAGAAGAAGTTGATACACACTGATCTAAATTAGGTGTGGTAGGTCTACCGGGACCATTTACTTGGTTAAGAACCGCAGTAAAACTTGGAGCACAGCTAGAGCTAATATCTATAGTTACTGTTGGTCCGTATGCACCAATAAATGCCGCGCGAGAATCTCTATATTTTCTCATTCTTACTTTGTAGATTTCTGTTGAACCGGCACCCGGCCCTACATACTCATACTGAATATCTCCACCAACGATGTGTGAAGCATGGGTGTTACTAGAGAACGCTATTAGTGCTATAACACCAATAAATTGGATAAGTTTTTTCATGTGATTTCGAATTATAGTTGTCGTACTTGTCTGCATTATAAACATACATACAAAAAGCCTGACCCTGAATAGCTAAAAAGTATTCAACGTCAGGCAATTATTTAAAGGGGCTTTTTATTATTTCACGACAACTATAATTCGAAAAATAACACCATTATCTGATAGTCAGGCAGATACGACAACTACAATTCGGTGTCCCCAAAAAAATATGATTGTTTCTGTGCAAAAAACTATAGTCGTTAACTCTAATTTCAGAAAACCATCATGCAGCTAAACTAGCCTAAGCTGTTGGATTAAAAAACAGCAAAAAAGTATTTGGTTTCACAATTTAGTTTTCGGCATTCTCACCGATTAATCGTTAAAGTCATCTATAAATTCATTTGTATACAATGCACTAAAATTTACGTAAATTCGCAGGCTATGAAAAACATTCGTAATTTTTGCATAATAGCCCACATAGACCACGGTAAGAGCACCTTGGCAGACAGGCTTTTAGATGCTACACAATCTGTTACAGAGCGCGAAAAGCAAAACCAGCTGTTAGACAACATGGATTTGGAGCGCGAGCGAGGCATAACTATTAAAAGCCACGCTATACAAATGGATTATACCTTTGAGGGCGAGCAGTATGTATTAAACCTAATTGATACACCGGGGCACGTAGACTTTTCTTATGAGGTCTCGCGCTCAATTGCTGCATGTGAAGGAGCATTATTAATTGTAGATGCGGCACAAGGCACACAGGCACAAACCATATCTAACCTTTACTTGGCTTTAGAGCATGACTTAGAAATCATTCCGGTTTTAAATAAGATTGATTTACCGAGTGCAAACCCAGAGGAAGTAAAAGACGAAATTGTAGACCTTATTGGCTGCAAACACGAAGATATTATACCAGCCAGTGCTAAAACCGGTATTGGTATTGATGCTATTTTAGAAGCAATTATTAAACGAGTACCTGCGCCAACAGGAGACCCGGATGCACCATTGCAAGCATTAATCTTTGACTCTGTATACAACCCTTTCCGTGGTATAGAAGCCTACTTTAGAGTAATGAATGGTAAAATTCATAAAGGACAAGAGGTAAAATTCATTAACACTGGTAAAAAATATGGTGCAGATGAAATTGGGGTACTAAAGCTAAAGCAGGAACCCAGAAAAACTATTGAAGCAGGAAACGTAGGTTATATTATATCGGGGATTAAAAATGCACGCGAAGTAAAAGTTGGTGATACCATTACTAGTGTAGACAACCCTTCTGACAAAGCTATTGGCGGTTTTGAAAACGTAAAGCCAATGGTATTTGCCGGTATATACCCTGTAGATACTGAAGATTATGAAGAGTTGAGAGCCTCAATGGAAAAGCTACAGCTAAATGATGCTTCTTTAACTTTTGAGCCCGAATCATCTGCGGCACTTGGTTTTGGTTTCCGTTGTGGTTTCTTGGGTATGCTTCATATGGAGATTATTCAGGAGCGTTTAGAGCGTGAGTTTGATATGACGGTAATTACTACCGTACCCAACGTATCTTACAAAGCATATACAACCGCAGAGCCTGAGAAAGCTATTATTATAAATAACCCATCAGATTTACCTGACCCTTCTAGAATACAAAGAGTAGAAGAACCTTATATATCTGCGCAAATCATTACCAAATCAGATTTTGTAGGTTCTGTAATGAACCTGTGTATAGAAAAACGCGGTATTGTAAAAAATCAGGTGTATTTAACATCAGACCGTGTAGAGATGACTTTTGATATGCCTTTGGCAGAAATTGTTTTCGATTTTTATGATCGTCTAAAAACAGTTTCTAAAGGATATGCATCATTTGATTATCAGCCAACAGAATACCGCACCTCTAAATTGGTAAAGGTAGATATCTTATTAAACGCCGAACCTGTAGATGCTTTATCAGCATTAATCCATCAGGACAATGCATATGATATTGGTAAAAAAATATGTGGCAAGCTACGTGAGCTTATCCCGCGCCAGCAGTTTGATATTGCTATACAAGCAGCTATCGGGGCAAAAATTATTTCCAGAGAAACTGTAAAAGCAGTTCGTAAAGATGTAACCGCTAAGTGTTATGGTGGTGATATATCTCGTAAACGTAAACTACTGGAAAAACAGAAAAAGGGGAAGAAACGAATGCGTCAGGTAGGTAATGTAGAAATACCTCAGCAGGCTTTCCTTGCTGTTTTAAAACTGAACGACTAAATTTACTCGCAATAAATAAAACAACTATTCAATGGCAGGACATAGTAAGTGGGCCAATATTAAGCATAGAAAAGGAGCCCAAGACAAAAAGAGAGCCAAGGTATTTACCAGAATATTAAAAGAGATAACCGTTGCTGTAAAAGAAAGTAGCAATGGAGACCCGGAAACTAACCCTCGTTTGCGCCTGTGTATACAAAATGCTAAGGGTGCAAACATGCCAAAAGATACTATAGACCGTGCTATAAAAAAAGCACTAGGTGCTGATGCTGATAGTTATGAAGAGGTAACTTATGAAGGCTATGCACCAAACGGTATTGGTGTTTTTGTAGAATGTACCACAGACAACATTAACCGTACAGTATCTAATGTGCGTGCTATATTTAATAAAGCAGGTGGTAACTTAGGCACCAATGGTTCATTGGAGTTTATCTTTGACCGTAAAGGCATCTTTACCATTGCAAATGAATCTATTGGCGAAATGGACCCGGATGAGTTTGAAATGGAACTTATAGATGGTGGTGCAGAAGAGGTAGATAAAGAAAACAATGTGACCATTATTACTACCCAGTTTGAGGATTTTGGAAACATGCAAAAGAAACTGGATGAGTTAGGCATAGAAGCACAAAATGCCGAGCTACAACGTATACCTAATAGCACAAATGCATTAGACGTTGAGGCAGCTAAAAAAGTATTGAACATGATTGACAAGTTAGAAGAAGACGATGATGTTCAAAACGTATTTCATAACCTAGAGCTTACCGATGACTTAGTAGCGGCTCTAGAAGAAGAATAAACTCTATGAAAGAAAAAATCGAGCAACTCGAAGAAAAAATTGCCGAAGGATTAAAAGGCGGTGGTGAAAAAAGAATTAAAGCACAACACGATAAGGGTAAGTTAACTGCCCGAGAGCGTATCCACTTTTTAATGGATGAAGGCTCTTTTCAAGAAATTGGTGCTTTGGTTACCCACAGGTCTACCAACTTTGGCTTAGACAAACAACAGTTTTATGGCGATGGTGTAGTAACCGGATATGGTACCATAAATGGCAGACTTACCTATGTTTTTGCACAAGACTTTACCGTAATGGGTGGTTCTTTGGCCGAAGCTCATGCACAAAAAATTGTGCGTGTAATGGACTTAGCTATGCAAAATGGCGCGCCTATTATTGGTTTAAATGATTCCGGAGGTGCTCGTATACAAGAGGGTGTAGTATCTTTAGGTGGCTATGCTGATATTTTTTACCGCAATACCTTAGCTAGTGGCGTAATTCCGCAAATATCTGCGGTAATGGGGCCATGTGCTGGTGGCGCTGTTTATTCTCCGGCACTTACAGACTTTATTATGATGGTAGAAAAAACATCATACATGTTTGTAACCGGACCAAACGTGGTAAAAACCGTTACGCATGAAGAAGTTACTTCAGAAGAATTAGGTGGTGCTTCTACGCATGCAACAAAATCTGGTGTAGCACATTTAACAGCTGCCAATGAAATTGCCTTAATTAAAGACATTAAAGAAACCCTAAGCTATTTACCGCAAAACTGCGAGGAAGACCCGGAACCAATCCCTTATGAAAGCGGTAACGAAACTCGTGAAAAGCTAAACGATATTATCCCTGACAACCCCAACCAACCCTATGATATAAAAGAGGTAATTGAGGACACAGTTGATGCAGGTTCTTTTAAAGAAATTCATAAAGATTACGCCGAGAATATTGTGTGTGGTTTTGCTCGCTTAGGTGGAAAATCAATAGGTATTGTGGCTAATCAACCTGCATTTTTAGCAGGTGTATTAAATATTGAGGCCTCTAAAAAAGCAGCTCGTTTTGTTCGTACCTGCGATTGTTTCAATGTGCCTTTATTGGTATTTGAAGATGTACCGGGTTTCTTACCGGGTACAGACCAAGAGTGGAACGGTATTATTACCGAAGGTGCTAAACTATTGTTTGCCTTCTCTGAGGCTACCGTACCACGTATTACAGTTATTACTCGTAAAGCCTATGGTGGTGCTTATGATGTAATGAACTCTAAACATATTGGTGCCGATATGAACTTTGCATGGCCAAGTGCAGAGATTGCGGTGATGGGTGCAAAAGGTGCTGCAGAAATTATTTTCCGTAGAGAAATTTTAGAAGCAGATGATAGTGCTGCTAAACTAAAAGAAAAAGAAGATGAGTATGCAGAGTTATTTGCAAACCCATACAATGCAGCGGCTCGTGGCTATGTAGATGAGGTAATTAAACCATCTGAAACCAGAGAAAAATTAATTACTTCTTTTAAAATGTTAGAGAACAAAGTAGTGCGTTTACCTAAGAAGAAACATAGCAACATTCCGCTATAAATTTCGTTATTAGTTACGTAGAAACTAAATTCTTTTTAATCATGAAAATGAAAAAATTAATACCCTCAGCATTATCTATTCTTACACTAAGTGTATTCTTTGCTTTTAACATAAAAGGCAACAACAACACTATAGAGGTAGGAGAAAGCGCACCCGAAACTTCTTACAAAATGAAAAGCATCTCCGGCGAAATGATTTCACTGGAAGATGTAAAAGAAGAGAATGGTGTACTAGTTGTTTTCTCTTGTAACACTTGCCCTTTTGTATTGGCTTGGGAAGATACCTACCCTGATTTGGCTAAAGCAGCTAAAAAAGCAAACATAGGAATGGTATTGGTAAATTCTAACGAAGCCAAAAGAGATGGTGAGGATTCTTTTAATGAAATGAAAGAACATGCAGAAGAAAAGGGATACGGCAACTTAAACTATGTGGTAGATACCAACTCTAAACTAGCTGATGCCTTTGGTGCAAAAACAACTCCGCATGTATTTTTATTTGACAAGGATATGAACTTGGTTTTCCGTGGTGCCATTAACGACAAAATGGAAAACAAAGACAAGTCTGTGAAAAAAGATTACTTAAAAGATGCCATGAAAAACTTGGCAAACGGTAAAAAAATAGACCCTGCCGATACTACTCCAAAAGGATGCAGTATTAAAAGGGTACGTAGTTAAAATAATACTTGTTTTTAATGATAAAAATGTGCTGATTTGCATGAGTCAGCACTTTTTTAATTTTATATACTATGAATGTATTGGTTTTGGGCTCCGGAGGTAGGGAGCATGCAATTAGTTGGAAGTTATCTCAGAGTACCATTCTTAATAAATTATACATTGCGCCCGGTAATGCCGGAACATCGCAAGTAGGCGAAAACGTTGCCCTAAACCCCAATAATTTTGACGAGGTAAAAGCCTTTGTGTTAGACAAAAAAGTAAGTATGCTGGTTGTGGGCCCCGAAGACCCTTTGGTAAACGGTATACACGATTACTTTTTGGCTGACAACCAACTAAAGCACATACCTGTAATTGGTCCGCAAAAAGAAGCAGCTCAATTAGAAGGAAGTAAAGAATATGCCAAGGAATTTATGTTTCGCCATAAAATACCAACGGCAAAATACCAAAGCTTCTCTGCAGATACCTTAAAAGAAGGCTTGGCTTTTTTAGAGGAAATGACACCCCCTTATGTACTAAAAGCAGATGGCTTAGCGGCAGGTAAAGGTGTATTGATATTAAATGACCTTAGCGAAGCCAAAGCAGAGCTTACAGCTATGCTAAAAGACGCCAAATTTGGTGCTGCAAGTGCAAAGGTGGTTATCGAAGAGTTTTTAGATGGTATAGAGCTTTCTGTATTTGTATTGACAGATGGTGAGAGCTACAAAATATTACCAACCGCCAAAGACTACAAACGTATTGGCGAAGGCGATACAGGCTTAAATACAGGTGGTATGGGAGCAGTTTCTCCGGTACCTTTTGTAGACGATAAGTTTATGGCAAAAGTAGAAAACCAAATTATAAAGCCTACCGTAGATGGCTTAAAAGTAGATAACATTCCTTATAAAGGCTTTATATTTTTTGGTTTGATAAAAGTAAAAGGCAACCCGTTTGTTATAGAATACAATGTACGTATGGGTGACCCGGAGACGGAAGTAGTAATCCCTCGTATTAAATCAGACTTACTAGACTTGTTTGATGGTGTAGCTTTAAATAGCTTAAGCGAAAAAGATTTGGAGATTGACCCACGCGCAGCTACAACAGTAATGCTAGTATCTGGTGGTTACCCCGAAGCTTATGAAAAAGGGAAAGAAATTAGTGGCTTACAAAATGTAGAGAATACAATTGTTTTCCATGCTGGTACTAAAAGTGAAAACGGAAAAGTATTATCTAATGGTGGTAGAGTAATGGCGCTTACCTCTTACGGTAGAGACATGAAAGATGCATTGGCAAAAAGTTATGCATCAGCCGATAAAGTATGCTTTGATAATATCTACTTCCGAAAGGATATCGGTTTCGATTTGAAATAAAAAAGAGTTTATTTTTTACTTAGCAGCAGCGTCTTCGCGGTTGTGCTTAACCATTTGTCCTAACCAATAAATAGTAGCTGCAGCACCTGCAAGTGTCAAAGCAATGTTAGGAATATTACCTAAAGAAGGCATAAATTGGAATGTCCAAGTAAAAAAATCTCCGATTGCGTTAAAAAAACCTGTCATCTTGTTTTATTTTATCTTCGCCAAAAATAGATAAATTCGTACATGCTTGCAAGAATTTTCAACTCTGTTAAACCATCGGCTTTTTTTAGTCTGGCAATTCTATTGATTATTCTGTTTATAGCCTCGTTTACATCACAACCTACAAACATCACTCCCGGCGGAATGCCTTTATATATGGGGCTTGCCAAGTGGATAGATGGTATACCATACCTCCCCGCCTTTGTTTATCTACTAGGTGTTTGTTTGTTGGCTTTGTTTTTAAATGGCTTAGCCATTCACAATAATTTTTTTAGACCTCATGCATTTACAGCACTCTTTTTTGTGTTTTATGCCTACGGCATTACAGAGTATATTGGTTTAAGCGCTCCATTTTTTGGTTTAATTTTTATTGCATTTGCCCTTCGCAGAATATTTGCCATGTACAATCAAACAACAGCATATAGCCAAGTATTTGATAGTTCCTTTTTTGTGGGAGTGGCCATCTTGTTTTACTTACCATCAATATGGTTTTTAGTATTGGTATGGATTAGCCTATTGATATATGGGCAAAATGCTTGGCGTAACTGGGTTATAAGCACGCTAGGCTTTATTACTCCTTTGTTTTTATGCTACACCTATCTTTTTATGGTAAATAACACAGAGGCGCTTATACAACCTTTACTAAATGTGCTTCACTTCCAAACTTTTCCTTTAAATATTAAGCCCTACTACTATCCTATACTTATATTTAGCTCTTTCTTATTTATTGTTTCTACATGGGCAATGATGTCTACTTTAAATAGGCAAACTGTGCACAAGCGTAGAGCATTTACTATTGTATTATGGGCAGCCATAATTGGCGGTGTCAGCTATTTTTTCTCAAACGGAATATCTACACATTTTTTATTACTTACCATTCCGTTTGCAGTAATGGCAGTAGGTTATTATGAGTTTTTACGAAAAAAATGGTGGCAGGATACAATATTGCTCTTACTTTTGGTTTCTATACTATTGGTTCATATAATTTCATAGGTGAAAAAAATATTAGTTATACGGTTTAGTTCTATCGGAGACATTGTGCTTACTACCCCTGTAGTAAGGGCATTAAAAGAGCAGTTAAATGCAGAAGTGCATTACCTAACCAAAAAAAGCTTTGTTAGTTTTTTAGAGCCTAACCCTAATATTGATACCATATACAGTATTGAAAAAGAAATTGATGAAGTAGTTGCCGACTTGCAAAAAGAAAACTACGATTTTGTAGTGGACCTTCATAACAACCTACGTACTGCCCGACTTAAAAAAGCACTGAAAAAACCCAATAAGAGTTTTAAAAAACTAAATATAGAAAAGTGGCTATTGGTCAATTTTAAACTTGACAAAATGCCCGATGTGCACATTGTAGATAGATACCTAGATACTGTTAAAGAGTTGGGTATTAAAAATGATCATAAAGGGCTGGATTACTATATCCCTACAAAGGATGAGGTAGCCTTAAACAGTTTACCTACAGGGTTTGACAAAGGCTATATTGGTTTTGTAATTGGCGGGCAACATGCTACCAAAATGCTACCTGAAGAAAAAATTACTTCCGTTATTAAAAAGCTAAATAAAAAAGTGGTTTTACTAGGTGGTCCCGAAGACGCAGAAAAAGCAAACAGGATAGAAAAAACCATTGGCGAAAATGTATATAATGCCGCAGGTAAATACAACCTCAATCAGTCAGCCTCATTGGTGAAACAAGCTGATGCTATTATTACACATGATACCGGTTTGATGCACATTGCTGCCGCCTTTCAAAAGAAAATCATTTCGGTTTGGGGCAATACTGTGCCCGAATTAGGTATGTACCCATACCAAGCAGGCGAAGGCTCGCAAATTATGGAAGTAAAAGACCTCAGCTGTAGACCTTGCTCAAAAATTGGGTACAAAAAATGCCCAAAAGGGCATTTTAAATGTATGGTTAATCAAGATGAAGAATTAATTATTTCGCTTCTTCATTAAAAAATAACGCTCTTAATTCTGTAGCATCTTCGGGTTTCATTTTACCGCCCAATATCAAGCTCAATTGTTTTCTGCGCAAAGCACCTTCGTATCGTTGCTTTTCTTCGTGAGTTTCGGGCGCTATGGGTGGTACGTTTATAGGGTTACCTAATTGATCTACCGCTACAAAAGTATAAATAGCCTCATTGGCTTTAGTTCGCTTACCGGGTTCTTGGTTGTCCTCTACCCAAACATCAATAAATACTTCCATTGATGAGGTAAAAGCCCTAGACACTTTTGCTTCTAAGGTTACAATACTGCCTTGGCTAATGGGTTGATTAAACGATACGTTGTTTACCGATGCTGTAACTACAATACGCTTACTATGGCGATGTGCAGCAATGGCTGAGGCGATATCCATCCAATGCAACAGACGGCCTCCCATTAAATTGTTCAGATTATTGGTATCGTTTGGTAGGACAATCTCTGTTAATATCGACAGAGACTCCTTTGGAGTTTTTGCTTTCATAGTCGGCGTAAAATTACAACTTTACTCCGCTAACAACCAAGCTTCAGAATTGTTTCTGCTTCTTATTGAACTTAATTCTCTTCTGGCCTCTTCAATAGTTGCAAAACTCTGGTAAGCAACACGGTACAAACCTCTACTATTTGTGTCTACAATTTGTGCTCCGTAACCTTGTGCTTTTAAATTAGCTACCAGTCTATTTGCATTAGATTGACTGCTAAAAGCTCCTGCAATAATATGGTAGTTACCTGCAGATGTTCTTACCGGCGTAGCTTCTTCTGCAACAGGTGTTTCTGTTACGGGAGTTTCTATAACCTCATCTGTAGGAACTTCTGTTGTGTTTTCTTCCAATGCAGGCTCCTCTACTGATACAGGTGCGCTTTTAGATACACTAAATGGGTTTAAGTTTGTATAATTTATATATTGGTCTTGTACCCAATCTCTTTTTATAGTACCAAATACTGCCAATGCTATTAAAGGCACAGCAACGGCTGCCACACGTAATAATGGAGCCATACTACCGCTTTTCTTAGCAGGAGTTGGAGGTGTATTTGGAGGTGTAGATGTATTACTTTTTGCAGCAGTGCTTACTTTAGCTTCCTCTTTTTGAGGAGCTTTAGAAGCTGCTGCAGGCGCGCTTGTTCTTGGAGTAGCTCTTCTGGCTCTATCCGAAGGGTGTAAGCGACGTCCTTGCTGAGGTGTATTTTTGTTTTCGATGGCCTTAAGTATTGTTTCTGTTATATCATTATCTTCTCTCTTGATGATTGGAGAACGGAAAATATTCATCCCAAAAGAGTCTTTTAAATAATTAACTTCAATACTAGGATTAAATTGTACGTTTTCTTCTGCATCAAGGTACAATTTGCCAATTTTATTGATGTTTACACGCTTGCCCTCAGTTAATTCTTTGTTAATGTTTTTTACAAATTCTTCAACCTTAGTAATCGCTTCTTTGTAGCTAATTTTTTCTATAGCCGCTAAGTGATTTGCCAATAAACCATCGTTATGTTTCAGCTGAATATTAAAACTGATACGCTTTGATGGCGGACGAAACATATGGGTAGCATGATTTATTTCGGCGGGGTAATAGTTTGTAATAAACCCACCAAAACCCGGTACAACCACACAGTCGTATCGGAACAATAAATCGGATATGTACTCGTAAATTTTCATTTTCTACTTAGCTAAGATACAAAATTAGCAATTTATACAACTAATAGCCCAGTTTTTCTAGGTCTTCTGGTGTATCAATAGCTATAGTTTCGTGTTGGGTAAGTCCGGTTTTTATCTGATAACCGTTTTCTAGCCATCGCAATTGCTCTAAAGATTCTGCAATTTCTAGGTTGGATTGTGGCAATTGGGTAATCTCTTGTAAAGTCTTATATCTGTAGCCGTAAATACCTATATGCTTAAAATAACGTGTGCGTTGTAACCAACGTTGTGGCTCTAACCCTCTGTAATAGGGGATAGCTGCACGACTAAAGTACTTGGCATTATAATCTTTATCTATAATTACTTTGGGCGAGCTTACATTAAACAAGGTTTCAGAGTTCTCTATTTGTTTAATGAGAGTAGCTATTTGCACGGTTTCATCCGTAAAGCAGTCCATCAACTCTTTAATCTGTTCGGGCTTTATAAAAGGTTCATCGCCTTGTATGTTTACAATTACATCGTCTTCTGCTACCTCAAGCCCTATTTTTCCTGCCGCTTCGCAACATCTATCTGTACCGCTCTTGTGCTCGGTAGAGGTCATTACCACATTACCCCCAATATTTTTGATATGAGTTTCTATGCTCAAATCATCTGTAGCAACCACTACCGTATCCATAGCTTGTAAAGCCTGCTCATACACACGCTGAATCATGGTTTTACCATCTATTTTAATGAGGGGCTTACCCGGAAAACGGGTAGAAGCATAACGAGCCGGTATGATGCCTATGTATTTCATGCAGTAGTTTTAAACATCACAAATATACATTTTTGATGTTGGCAATGTGTTAAGGCTACTTAAAGTGCCATACCCACACCTACATTCAAGCCAAATTGGTATTTTTCTTTACCTTCAATATGCTCGGCAAAAAAGGTTTGTGCATATATATTACTTGTAACATAAAAGCTTTTTTTCTCTTTTTGAAGAAAAACTTTTGTAAAGCCTACACCCAAAAAAGCACTCGGCATTCCATCTAACTTAGGGTTAGGCTCATTATTTCTGGTATTACTTATTCGCTCAGATCCATCCTGATATTCTTCTTTTTCTTTTCTATATTCCGATAACAATATGCTTAACGTAGGACCCGTGGTTACATTTAAAAAAATGCCTTTCTCTTCATTTTGATAAAAATACCACTGTAGGTGCATAGAAGCATCTAAATAATTATACGAGGTGAAAACTTCAAATTTTCTTATAAATCCTGTTCCATTGTTTATTTCGTTTTCACTAAAGTAGTCCCTACTTACAAATGTCAATCCTGTTTTTAATGAGATGTTGTTTTTAAAAACTTTCTCGTAAAAAAGCCCTATTTCAAAATTTGCTGTGTTGGTATATTCAACTTCAATTCCTGGAAAATTAATATCTGTCAAGCCAAAAAAGTCTCTATTATTAATATTTACACCAGAAGTAAGTGAAATATGGTTTTTTTGCTCCGTTAGGTATTGAGCTTGTGCAGATAAGCAAAAAGCAAGTGCAAGCACTAAAAATGTAGGTCTCATTGTGGTATAGTTTTCTACCCCACAATATACTATACTTTTTTAGAAATTGTAGCTTATACCTGTAAACACCCCCATAGAGTACAAGAATGAGTTGATATCTGAGCTTTCGTTTATAGGTGTAATGGAATACCTAATTGTTGGCTCTATATTAAAGGATAGCTTATCGGTAATAGAATAATTCATACCTACACCAAACACACCGCTGTAATTTACATCGCGTATATTTTCTGTTTCTCCTACACTTTGTCTGTTTCCGTTTGCCTCTACATACGAGTAGTTAGATGATAATATATTTGCAGACAAACCACCTGTTAGGTGTACTCCCACTTTCTTTTGTACTAGGTTATACCTTACCATTACCGGTATTTCAAAATACTCAAAGTTTTGTACCAATCTGGCATTTGTACTTACAACAGCTCTATCATTCAATCCTCCTCCTTCTGCAGATGTAGTAAAGCCCACAACACCAATTGTACCACCTTTGGTTCCTAAAGGAATAACCCCTGATGAAGTGTTGGTAGAAAAATTATTGTTATCTAAGTTTACAACACTATTTACAGTTCCGGGTGTGGCATCTGCAACCACATTTAAATTATTGGTTTGTATACCTTGACGTGAATAGTAAATACCCGAAGATATTTCCCACTTAGAAGATGCCTTATAATTTACATTTATACCTCCGGCATATGCTACAACAGCCTCTTCGTTATTGTTATTGTTAATAGCTGCTAATGAGTTGGCAGAGTTATCATTTGGTATGCTACTAGCATTTCTAAATGAATATAATGGTGTTGCTGCAGCTCCCAAGGCCCATCTCGCATCTGTATGCGGATTTATATTTTTCTTGTATTTAGGGTCTATCACCAATTCAGGCACATTATTAGTGTCAGGGTTTGCTGTTGGTTGTTCTAATTGAGCAAGAGTAGGTGTTACATCATCTTCCTTATTATTCTCTCCTTCATTAGCCCCATTCTCGGCAATAATCGGTTTCATATCAATAATAGATTCTTCAACTATAGGTTGCTCATCTTCTACTGGAGTTATAGTAGCAACTTGTTCAGTAGTTTCTGTATTTAAAGTATTAGCTGCTATAGTAGCCGACTGATTAGAAATAGGCACATTATCGTTTACACTTGTATTATTCACCGTTTCATTTGCAGGGGTAGTATTGGATAAAGTACTTTCTTCTGCAACCGCATTTAAAGGTGTTTCTTGTGCTTGATTATCTATAATAGGTGATGTTACCTCTTGTGTAGGCGCAGTGTTATTTTTTATTGGTTGGTCTTCTATAACAATAGGCATAGTACCTACATCATTAGCTTTCCACCCTTTATAGGTGTAACCTGCCCCAAAAGCTATTAATAAGGCTACAGATGCAGCCGCCATACGGAATGCAAAAGCACGTTTCTTGCGCTTTTCTCCCGTCATTCTGTTTTGTATCGCCCCCCAAGCATCAGCTGGAGGTGCTTCTTGGTACCCATGCAGAGTATCCTCAAACAGTTTGTCTATATCTTCTTGCTTACCCATGTGTAACGTTTGCTACTTTAAAATGCTTTTTTACCTTTTCTTGTAAAATGCCCCTCGCTCTGGCTAAATTAGATTTTGAGGTGCCTTCACTTATCCCCAATTCCTTTGCAATTTCTTTATGGCTGTAGCCTTCTATTGCAAATAAATTAAAAACTATTTTGTACTGTGGACTTAATTCTTTTATCAGTTCCAATAAATCTTTGGCTGATATGTTCTCGATAATATCATTGTAATTTAAAACTGCCTCAAACTGATAAACATCGCTCACATTATATAAAGGCTTTTTTCTTCTGTGTTTTTCTAAAGCCACATTCACTATCACTCTTCTCATCCAACCCTCAAAAGAACCTTTGCCCGTATATTGTTTTATTCTAGAGAAAATAAGCACAAAACCTTCTTGTAAGGTATCTTGCGCATCCTCATAATTGTCAGAGTAATATCGGCATACCCCAAACAGCTTGGCAGAATACTGCTCATACAGCTTTTGTTGATATTGGGGCTTTTGCTTTTTACAGCCTTTAATTATTTCGGAGAGCTCATCCAAATTCGTCGGTAAATTTTTAGTTAATAAAAATGTGCTCTGTATTCTCATCTCTATGATGCAACTTGTGTAAAAAAGGTTGCGCCTGTTTTTATTTCTTTTTATAAAAATACTCTTTTTTAGGGGTTTAGCATATTTCTAAAACTCAACAAGCCATTTAAAAACAGGTATATTATATTCGTATTTCTCTATTATATAATATATGTATTGCCATGACTAAAGATGAACTCATTGATAAATTTAACCTAGAACTACACCCAGAGGGAGGTTATTACAAAGAGACCTATAGAGCCCATTTAAAAAGCAATTATGCAGGTTTTAATGGTCCCCGAAATGTAAGTACCGGTATATATTATATGCTTACAAAGGGGAGCAAGTCTAATTTGCACAGAATTAAGTCTGACGAGATGTGGCATTTTTACTTAGGAGAGCCTATGACAATTGTAGAGTTTTATGATGATGGCAGGTACCAAGAAATAGTTTTAGGGCAAGATGTTCTCAAGGGGCAACTGGTTCAGCATACTGTACCTGCAGGGTGTTGGTTTGGTGCTTTTCCTAACCCAAATACCGAGTTTTCTTTTGTAGGCTGTACAGTAGCACCTGGTTTTGACTTTCAGGATTTTGAATTTGCTAACCAACAAGAACTGTTAGAAAAGTTTCCTGAACAAGCAGATATTATAAAACGCCTTACCTAAGTAAGCACTTCTATATTTATTACTCCTGACTGCTGTTTGTGTTTTAAAGGTAATACAAGTAGCAGCTCTATGGTATTCATCACAATTTCAAAAGTGATATAAGTCCATTTATATTTTTTAGTAAGTACTACGCAACCTTTTTTTAGCTCTAGGCATCTACCTTATGAAAACAGAAATAATCTTAAATATTATTCGGTATGAAAAAACTAGTTACACTTTTAAGTTTACTACTAATAGGATTTAGTAGCCTAAATGCCGCCGACAACAGCCCAAGCTTATATGATGAGCTTGTAGACGTAAATAAAGAATGGTTAAAACAAAATGATGTTGACCCTGCTTTAAAATCTATGACTGCAAACTACTCTAACAGAGAAATGCTGAGAGTGCACCTGCAATTAGTAGAAAAAACATTGCGTAAGCGCGATGTAAGTCATTTATCTCCTGAACTACAGGAAGCGCGTAAAAACAACCTAGATAACCTAAATACGTATTGGAAATCAGGTGCCTTTCCTGTGAACACTACACACAGTTATCGTTTACCTATTTTTATTGATCCCTTTAATAATTTTTGTGCTGTAGGTGCCTTAATTAAAATGGATGGTCATGAAGAAATAAGTAGAATGATTTCTGAGAATGGCAACTTTGATTATGTTCATGATATGAACTACCCAGAGTTAACAAAATGGGCTTCAAATTCTGGTTTAACTGTAGATGAGTTAGCATGGATTCAGCCCGCTTATAGCCCACTATATACCTACACAGCTTTAAAAGGTGGCGTAAATGGTAATGTAAATGTAATTACAGAAGATGTACCTAATGGTGTTATATATGCAGCAGGATCTTTTACTCAAGCAGACGGAAAACCTGCCAGTAATGTAGCTATGTGGTATAATGGCTTTGCAGGACCTGATTGGATGTCTATTAGCAATGATATTATTGATGGTGAAGTAAAGGCAATGATTTTCCACAATGGCAACCTATACATTGGTGGTAGTTTTAACCACATAGGATCTATGCTTGCACATGGTGTGGCGGTATGGGACGGTACGCAGTGGCAAGCAATGGGTGCTGGTTTTTCTGGTACTGTAAACGATTTGATTATTTATAATGGTGAAATCCACGCTGGTGGACATTTCTTTAGCAACAGCTCTAATCACTTTACTCATTTAGCAAAATGGGATGACACAAACCAAGAGTGGGTTAAAGTTGGTGGTAAATTCCCAATTGGTGAGGTAAACGATTTAGCCATACACAATAATGAACTAATTATAGCAGGTGATTTTAATGCCCTAGAAGTAACTATATCTTCTATACAGTTGGTATCAGAAAATATTGTAGCCTTTGATGGTACAGACTATCATGATTTAGGAATTAATGGTTTACCAGTTGCACCAGTAAAAGCTGTTGTTAGTCATAAAGGTGAATTATATGCTGGAGGAGATTTTACAAGCCCTACTGCAATACCGGATACCTTTGGCTTAGCAAAATTTAATGGCTCTTATTGGGAAAACTTAATTAAGCCACATGCTTATGCTTTTAATTATTTCCTTCCAAGTAGTGTTAACTCTTTGGTTTCTCATGACGAGTTAATCATTGGCGGAAAAATAACTTACAATGCAGGACTTTCGGGAACCTATGGTAAGCAACTAATTTCTTACACCGAAAATAGTTTTGGCGGTTACTTCTCTGGTATTGGCTACGCAGACTCTGTTGTAAATGATATGCACTTAGTAAACAACCAATACTTATATGTAGGTGGCGAATTTACAAATGTACTATCAGCAGGTAGTATGACAACTGTAAACCATATTGCATATACCAACTTAGGTCCTAAATCTGTAGGAATAGATGAAAACATATTATCAGATTTCAATCTATATCCAAACCCTAGTAGCGAAAAAATTGAGATTGCATTAGAAAACAATACGCTACCGGAAGATGCCTACATAGTAGATTTTATGGGTAAAAAAGTAAACGTGCAATTTGTACAAGAAGGCAATAAGCTTACAGCAAACATTAGTGCATTAGCTGCCGGAACGTATGTAGTACAAGTAAAAAACAACAATACAATTAGCAGTAAAAAACTAATTATCAGGCATTAAAAACTGTTTATAGTTTGTCGGTGCGGAATCTCTCATATTTTTTCTATTTTTCGAAACTAGAAAACCTATATGGGAGATTCTCTTTTTTATACCATTGCATTAACACTTACCCAAGGGGTGGGCGACGTTACTACCAAAAAGCTAATAAAGCATTACGGTAGTGCGCAAGCTGTTTTTGAAGAAAAGAAAACACTACTGCAAAAGGTTTCGGGCATTAGTATGCCACAAGCAAATGCCATAGCTAGCCAAGAGAGTTTTAAGCGCGCAGAAGAAGAACTAGCCTTTATAAACAAAGAAGGTATTAGCCCACTTTATTTTGAGGACAAGAACTACCCTTTAAACCTCAAACACTGTTATGATGCGCCTGTACTACTATACAGCAAAGGGCAAACAGAATATAAATCTCCAAAATTCATCAGTATAGTGGGCACACGCAATGCCACTACTTACGGGCTAGAAGTATGCAATCAAATAGTAAAAGATTTAGTCCCACACAATCCTATAATAGTTAGCGGTCTTGCCTATGGTATAGATATTTGTGCACACAAAGCAGCATTAAAAAACAATTTACCAACCATTGGCGTATTAGCACATGGTTTAGATAAAATATACCCTGCTGTACATACCGACGTTGCCAAACAAATGCAAGAAACCGGAGCTCTTTTTACAGAACATATTAGTGGTAGTAGACCAGACCGAGAAAACTTTCCGAAACGAAATAGAATTGTTGCCGGTATGGCCGATGCAGTAATTGTAGTTGAAGGAACAGAAAAAGGCGGCGCTTTAATTACAGCCGAAATAGCCAACTCATACAACCGAGAGGTATTTGCCGTGCCCGGCAGACTAAAAGACCCTTTCTCGGCAGGTTGTAATAAACTAATAAGAACCAATAAAGCAGCATTATACAACTCTGTTGCAGACCTAGAGTATATTTTGGGCTGGGAAAAAAACCAAGCTCCTGTAAACAAAGCCCTGCAAATAGAGTTGTTTAGTAACCTTAGCCCAGATGAAAATCAGCTGGCAGAAGTATTAAAAACAAAAGAAAAAATTGAAATAGATGAGCTGGCACTAGTAGCCGCTTTACCGGTACACAAAGTCAATCAGTTACTCATTAGCATGGAACTGAAAGGCTTAGTAAAAGCCATGCCGGGAAAGATGTATGCTTTAGCTTGAATTTTTTAGGGTACATATCTAAAAAAAGTTACTTTTGCCCAAATATTTATTTAGAAACTATTTAACCTTATGGAAGCTAAAATCAACGCTTTTATGGAGGCCGTGAAGGCAACTAACCCACACGAGCCTGAGTTTTTACAAGCAGTACACGAGGTAGCCGAGGCTATTATTCCGTTTATTGAAGAAAACCCAAAATATGACAATGCCAAGTTATTGGAACGTATGGTAGAACCTGAAAGGGTAATTATGTTCCGTGTGCCTTGGATTGATGACAAAGGAAACACACAAGTAAACCGTGGTTTTCGTATTGAAATGAACAGTGCTATAGGCCCTTACAAAGGTGGTTTGCGCTTTCATCCATCTGTAAACTTGAGTATCCTTAAATTCTTAGCCTTTGAGCAAGTATTTAAAAACTCTTTAACTACCCTACCAATGGGTGGTGGTAAAGGTGGTTCTGACTTTAACCCAAAAGGGAAGTCGGACAACGAAGTAATGCGTTTTTGCCAAAGCTTTATGACAGAGTTATCTCGTCATATAGGCCCGGATACTGATGTACCTGCTGGTGACATTGGTGTTGGTGGTAGAGAAATTGGTTACTTATTTGGTCAATACAAGCGTTTACGAAACGAGTTTACAGGTGTATTAACCGGTAAAGGAATTTCTTTCGGTGGATCATTAATCCGTCCGGAAGCAACAGGTTACGGTAACGTATACTTTGCACAAGAAATGCTAGCTACCAAAGGCGATAACTTTTCTGGTAAAACAGTTGTTATCTCTGGTTCCGGTAACGTAGCACAATATGCTGCAGAAAAAGCTATTGAGTTAGGCGCTAAAGTTGTAACCATGTCAGATTCTTCTGGTTATGTATACGATGCAAATGGTATCGACACCGAAAAATTAGAGTTCATTATGGACTTGAAAAACGTTCGTCGTGGTCGTATCAAAGAATATGCAGATAAGTTTGGCGCTGAGTTCCACGAAGGAAAAACTCCATGGGGAACAAAATGTGATATTGCATTGCCATGTGCTACACAAAACGAATTGAATGCTGACGATGCTAAAACATTGGTAGCAAACGGTTGTATGTGTGTAAGCGAAGGTGCAAACATGCCATCTACACCAGATGCTATTGAAGTATTTACCAATGCAAAAATATTATTTGCTCCTGGTAAAGCTAGTAATGCAGGTGGTGTTGCTACTTCTGGTTTAGAAATGAGCCAAAACTCTTTACGTTTATCTTGGACTAGAGAAGAAGTAGATGCTAAGTTACACGGTATCATGAAATCTATACATGAAGCTTGTGTAAAATACGGAACAAAAGATGGTCATACAGACTATGTAAGAGGTGCAAACATTGCAGGCTTTGTAAAAGTTGCTGATGCAATGATGGCACAAGGTGTTGTATAAGAAACCCCTCTTTTAATATATTTTTAAAGCCCGCTAGTAGCGGGCTTTTTTATTTGGTATAAAGTTTGTTATTCTTGTACAAAAATAATTCTCTCCTATGAAAAAGCTTGTTTTAGCTGTCTTTACAGCAATTTTACTTAATGGATGTGCAATGTTTGGCAACCATTACAAATACACCTATGAAATTGTAGATGAAGACAGTACTAATGCTGATTTATCGTATGATGACTACTTTATACATGCTGATTTTTCCATTAACGAAAAAGACATCTCTTTTAGATTAGAAAACAAAACCGAAAAAGCAATAAAAATTATATGGGATGAAACGGTTTACATTAGGGGTAATAGTCCTCAAAAAATCATACATAACGGGGTAAATTGCCGTAAAAAAAATGAGCCTCAATTGCCCACAATAATACCTGCAAAAACTTTTATTATAGACCGAGTTGTTCCTACAGACAATACCTATTGGGAAAGAGATATTGAAGAAAATGGCTATGACAACGGAAAATGCCGAACAGGTAATTTAATGCCAAAAAACGATTTAGCAAGTACAAAAAGAAGCATAGATATATATGCCCTAAAAGGACAAACTATAGGTATATACATGCCTATAGAAATTGATGGCAGAAAAAAAGAGTACACCTTTACTTTTAAAATTACCGATGTAAGCCAGAAAAACTATAACTGGTAATTAAATGAAACCCTAACTGGCACAATATTTGGTTTTTGAGTTGTAACCATAAAACAACTCCGCAATGAATACCCTTTACAAAACACTTACAATAGCTCTGCTACTTGCATTAACCAGTTGCGGGCTAATTCGCCCGAAATATGCTTATAGCTATGAAATGCTTACTGAAAACTCTGACAGCCCCACACTTACTTATACCGATAGTGCCATTAGCATTTATTTCTCTATAGAACAGAAAAACATTTATTTCAGTTTAATAAATAATGGACCAGAACCTATAAAGGTTATATGGGACGAAACCGTAATTATTAGAGACAATATACCGGAGCCCATTGTTAATAGCAGTGTGAGTTTTGATGTGAAACATTTGCCACAAATACCTACTGTAATTCCGCCGGGTAGATCTATTGTAAATACCATTACTCCTAAGCATAATATTTACTGGGATAGTGATATAGAAGAAAATGGATACGATGATGGGAAATGGAAAGTTTATGACCTGTTTCCGGTACACGATTGGGGCAGTAAGTCTAAAAAAGATGCTATTTACAACAGTGTTGGACAAACCTTTAGCGTGTATATGCCTATGGTTATTGGTAATGATAAAAAGCCTTATGAATTTACCTTTAAAATAGCCGATGTATATAAACGTGAATACTAAACCAAAACCCTGCTCTAATGAATATCATTTTTAAGTCTATTGCCATACTTTTAGTAAGTATACTAGTTGGCAGCTGTGCCTATAATCATCATAAATACACCTATTCTTATGATTTAGTAAATAAAGTTGAATCTCCTGCCTATGATATGGTATATGCAGACAGTAATCTTACAGCTAGATTTATGATACATACTACCGCTATTTACATGAGACTTAAAAACAGGTCTGACACTGTTTTAAAAGTTATGTGGGACGAAAGTGTCCTTATAATAGATAGTATACCTAAGAGGATACTTAACAGCTCTGTTAGATATAATGATAGAGGCTTGCCACAAGTTCCTACAGTAATACCGGAAAATAGCCGAATAGAAACTTATTTAACCCCTATAGAAAATATATTATGGGACAGTGAATATGATGATAAGGGTAATGATAAAGGTAGATGGAGAGTAAAAGAGCTATTCCCTACTAACGATTTGAAAAAACACAATACGATGGCTTCTATTTATGAAAATGAGGGTAAAGAATTTACCCTACATATGCCTATTGAGGTTGATAAAAAGAAAAAACTATATGAGTTTAGGTTTAAAATCACCGATATCAATCATGTTGTTTATTAATGAAAAAAGCCCGCATATAGCGGGCTTTTAAGTTCTATAAAGGGTTATTTATTTAATAACCACTTGTTTGTTAAAGCGATTGTTTTCTGTAGTTACAGAAAGCACGTAAGTACCTTTTGCCAAACCGGATACATCTAGTTTTAACTCAGAACCAGACATTGTTGCTGTTTTTACAATAGCTCCTGTAATATCTACCAGCTGAACCGTTTTGTTACCTGCAGCTTTTATCTCAACTGTTAGAAAATCTGTAGTTGGGTTTGGGTATAATTTTATAGCGTTGTTTTTCTCAAGTTCCTCTAAACTTATAGTAGAACTGGCAGTAGAACGCTCATAAGAAAAAGCACCTTGACCACCAGAACCTTGTCCCCAAGATAAAAACTTGATATCGATATAAATATCATCTGTAATTAGGTGTAGTACCATATCTTGATTAACAGACCCCGGAGGGTTACCCAAAATAGCATCTTCCCATATCTCAAAAGTTAAGCTACCTATATTTGCAGTGGTTCCCATAGCCCACTCTGTATCTTCTGGGCTAATTGTATCACTATAGCTAGTTTCAATTGCTATATTATATATGCCCATATTATTCCCTCTTGTAATCCATACGTTAGAGGTAATTCTGTCTTGGTTAGCAGCCTGTGTAAAGTCTGCACCAGGTGCTTTTGTAAAGGTCATTTTTGGACCCGTCCAAATAGTTTGTGCTTGTAGGCTAGTAAAGCCAACACTTGCACAAATAATAATTCCAGTAAGTAATAGTTTTTTCATAATTTTTAGTGTTAAATGTTTCATTTCAAATATATACAAAAAAAGCCCGTAACAAACGGGCTTAAAATGAACGATAAAAAACTTAGTGTGCTTATCGGATAATTATCTGCTGATTATATTGATTAAATTCAGTAGTAATAGAAAGCACATATGTGCCTTTCGCTAAGCCTGATACGTCCATTTTTAATGTATTAGAATTAATGGTTGTGGTATTTACAACAGCGCCATTCATATCAAATAATTGAACAGTTTTTGCGCCTCTAGCTTCTACCTCAACCATTACATAATCTGTTGCCGGATTTGGATATGTTTTTACTTCCATAGCATTGGTCAACTCTTCTGTACCAATACTAGGTGAGCCTGAAAAGTAAAAACCACCTGGGATAACACCTACTCCAAATGTTGCTATAGAAGCACCTGTAAGTGCGTCATATCTGGTTACATCTCCGTTTTGCGAAAAATCTTTTGCATCAGCCGCAAAAATCTCATCAGTCACAGGGTCTAGTCCTATTTCGTAATAAGCACCGCTTATAAATGCAGAACTACTATCTATAACACTTGTAGCAATATCATGTACAAACACGTTACCACCATACCCTTGGTCTAAGTAAAACAAAGCTGTACCGGTTGCATTTATTACTAAATCTCCGGGGTGTTTAGCCGTAGATGCAAAAGGCATTGTTAGCGTTACAGCATCTGTAGATGGGTCTATTTTATTTAAACTACCTGCGGTTGGTGTACCACCCGTAAAAGCAGGATCTCCGGCACACAACACCCAAACATCGCCATTCATATCTACTTGTAAACTGGTTGGGGCATCGTCTAATGTAATTGTAGCTATTACTACATCTAAAGAAATATCTATCACAGAAACCGTATTGTCTATAGAGAAAGCACCGGAGTTAGCTACATACAATTTACCATTTGTAATAACCATATGCTCTGGTGAGTTGCCCACTGCTATAGTGCTGCTTATTGTATTGTTAGCTAAATTAACCACTGCTACGGTGTTAGAAACCCAATCTGACACATAAGCCTTTGTAGGGCTAGCCGGTACAAAGTATCTTGGAGAGCTTAGTCCATTTATAGTTCCTGTACTAACCAATGTACTTGCATCAGCAACTTCTACTTTACTGCCATTATTTACTACAAAATAAGCTTTGCCATTGTATACGTTTACAGACTGTAAAATACTACCCAATGTAAACCCGCTATTGGCTGCCTGATAGGCATTTTGAGTAGGGGTACCCGTTGCTCTGTCATATACGGTTACTGCGCCTGTACCAGAAAAGCTTCCCTCATTAGTTATAAATACCTTGCCTGTTTGGGCAATAGCAATATTTGCTGCTACTATAGCTAGTAAAAATGTAATTTTTCTTTTCATATTGATGCTTTATTAGTGTTTAAAAATTTAATTGTTATTCCTATCAAAAAGTTTCTTCGGGGCATTGGTCTAAATCTGATAACCACATAATCTCTATCCCAAATGTTATTTACTTGAGCAGATATACCTATCGATAGCTTGTTATATTTTTGAGTATAAGAAAGCCCTAAGGAGGCTATATTATAGCTGTCTATAATGCTGTTCTCATTATTATCAGATGCATCATACGCTTCGCCCACAACGGTATGGTTATAAAATATACTTGCATTGCCATAAGCTACATGTAGCTGTGCATTACCCGTATGTTTAGGCACAAATATGAGCTGCTGCCCTAAAGAGTTATCACTTGCCAACTCAACCTCTTTGGTTATAGACTCTGTAAAGCCATAATTTGCCCCAAGTTGTAGTCTAACTTTTTTGAGCGTATAGCTATAGTTAAGACTAGCCTCAAAACCCTTTGTTTCTACTTTTTTAATGTTTCTGGGACTAAAAAATGTACCCACATTTACCCATTGAATCCAATTTTCAATCTCTGAATGATATCCTGTAAACTCAAGGGTAAGTGTATTGCTTTTGGTTTTGATAGGGCTAAGTAATATGCCTACTTCTTCAGTCCAACCGCTTTCGGGTTTCAAATCGGGGTTCCCTCCCGGCGACCAAAAACGATCGTTTAGCGTGGGCACTCTATAATTATAGGCTACATTCCCTTTTAGAATAACATGCTTTACTATAGCCCACTCTGCTCCTAAAGATGGGGTAATAGGCACATTTACATCTTGTACAAACTCTTGCCTAATGGCCAATTTTGCGTTTAGTGTTTTATATACCTGATGTTTTACTGCTGCAAATAAGGCTCCCTGATATTGGTCTGCCCCTTTTAAGTTACTGCCAAAAGCCTCATAAAACGATGCTGTAAAGCCTGCATTCAGCCTTGTTTTATTGCTAAATCCATGCTCATATTGCAGTTCGCTTATGTAGGCTCTGGTATTGGTACTGTCATCTGTAAAAATAGCAGGATCATCAAACACCTGCAGCTCATCAAAATAGGCCAGTTTAGCTTTCAAAAAACCATTTTCATATGCATGTTGAAATTGAAGCACAGCTCTATTAGAGCGGTCGTATTGCTCTGCTGTTCCATCTCTGGCGGTTATTGCATTGGGTATTTCCCTATCAGATTGCTGATGCCAATAATGGAAAGAAATCACATCTTTATTAGTTAATCTGTAGCCAACGTCTTGCAAAAAAATATGCTGTAAAGAGTTGGCATTCTTCAGTTTTCGCTCTTCTGTAAGGTTAGGTCTGGCGTAGGTATAGTCGTAGTTATTTTCTGTAAACCGATAAGTATAAGCACTACGTGTGTATATTATTTTGTTGGAGTATCCGCCAGAGAAATGCGTTTGAGATAAACCGTAACTACCCATTGCTTGCCCAAAAACTATTTCTGTTCCTTTGCTAAAGCTTGGTCTATTCTCTAATAATATACTACCCCCAATAGAGCCGCTGCCGTATAAAGAACTTCCACCCCCGCTATATACACTTATCTTATCAAATAAGCCTACCGGTAAAACCGATAAGTCTGTTAAACCCAATGAAGGTGAGTTTACAGGTAATCCTTGCCAATAAAAACCGGTTTGTTGTGAGCTTGTTCCTCTAAAGGCTGTAGTAGCCAATATACCAGGCGCCGTTTGTTTGATGTAAATGGTGGTTTGTTGGCCAATAAGTTCTGCTATAGTTTTATTGTGGTACTGCTCTAATGTGGCAGAATCTATACTAATGGTTTTTTGGCCTATGGTAAAATCGTTATACCTGCTATCGGTAACCGTTACATCTCCTAATAAATTAGGAGTAGTTTGAGCCCGAAGCCTAGGTGCCTGCAATAACAATATAGCGACACAAATAGCTGGTATGTATAACTTGTTAGTCATTTGTGTTGATTGCCTTTATCCCGAAGGTCATCAAACTTATTTTGCAGTGGCAGGTCTTCTGACTCGTGCTATGCTTTGGCTGCCTTCCCACCTAAATAGGCAGTGGCTAGGGTATTGCCAAAGCAATGATTGCGCTTACAGCTGCGGGAACAGTACAGGAGTTTCACCTGATTCCCTTTTCATCTTCAAAACCGAAATGATAATGAAGAACCATTGCAGGGCAAATGTAATAAAATTTTAAACCGATTTATTCTTTTACAAAATAGGCATCATATACCCTATCTATAAAATGATATGCAAATATTCGTAGGTTGGCATCTGTAGACATTATAACAATGGCGTCATTTTTTTCAATTTCCGGAATCAAATCTAAATCGCTTACCATCGTAGTGCCATCTGCCCTATGCGGGTGTACCTCATTATTGTAATACCAAAACTCACTATCATTTAGTATCATGCTAGACATACCGTAGTTAAACAGACCCCAATAATAGCTATCAGAAACAAATAGCACATTCGGTTTAATAGTAGAGCTATCTGTTTTGTACGTAAAATTTGGGTAAGCTAGTGGGAGGTGTGGTAATTCAAAAAATAGGTTTAAAGCCTCTTCAATTTCATCATCACTGCTTTGTGGTTTACCAGGTACATAAAAGTCTTTAATATCAATTAACGGCATATTGATGTCTGTAACCTTAGCAATAAACTTAAACATCGTATCGGCAGCCAAAATCTCTCCATACTTACTCCAATGATAACCTCCCTTTGGGTATAAAGGATGCTTAATGGTATCCTTCATATCTGTAAACAGTTTTTGAAGATCTAAAAAATTAAGCCCTTTTTTATGAATCTCTTTGGCGTAATATTCATAGTTAGTAGAGTCTCCCTTGTTCTTTAAATACTCCTCTGGTATGGTTTCTGGCATAAAGTGTGCCTTACCGGGAGCAAAAACCACAATAATATCTATCCCTTTTTTAGATAATGTATCACTTATCATTTTCAGTTTTTCAACTTTGTTGATGATATGGCTTTCACCAAGAAAATCTTCTCCTGTATATGCCCTTATATAGTCTCCCCCATGAAAAAACCCATTCTTACCCCTAATTACATTCTCTGCATTTAGATCTTGATATAAAGAAAAATCTATTTGATTATTAATCCTAACAAAAGAGGCTTTAAAACCAATGTTCTCTTCGGTATAAGCTTGTTGATTATTCTGATATTCCCCACTAAACCATCCCTTTAATGTAAGGGTATCTGCTTCCATTTTCTCAAAATAACCCTTCAGTGGTTTTTCTCTTGAAAAATGAAACTGTTGTTGAATAAGAGGAACAAACAGCAATAGTAGCAAGAGGTAAAACAGTAATTTAGAATACCATTTTTTCATCATTCACCTCCTGTACTAGTTTCAGTAGAGTTATCGTTCAGAAAATACTCTTTGTAGGCTCGCTCTACAAAACCAAAGCCTAGGCGGTTTAGATTACCATCTGTACATAATAGTATAATGGCATCATTTTTCTCTATTTCGGGTATCAAGTCTAATTCCGCTACACTTACCGTATCATTTTGTTCTAGCGTATGTATTTCATCAAAGTAGTACCAAAAATCAGCATCGTCAAAGCCTTCACTCAAAAACCTGTAGTAATAGAATATCCCTGTAAAGTAACTATCAGAAATTGTAAGCATTTTAGGTATACAGGTAGTACTATCTTTTGCATAATAAAAACCCGGATAAGCCATCTTAAAATCGGGTATATCAAAAATCAAATTCATGGTATACTCTGCGTCCTGATCTCCTTCATTTACTTTTTTGCCATAGCCTATACCGTCTTCATTCAGCCTAAAGTCGGGGCCATTGCAATTGTTTATATAAGATATATAGTTCACCAATGAGTCTAATGCCCTAAACTCTCCAAAAGTACTCCAATGCACCCCTGTTTTCGGGTATAAGGGATACTTAGCAGTATCTTTCATCTCTCTAAACCATCTGTTAAAGTCTAAAAAATTAATATCTGTACCATTTAATGCTTCAACATAATTTCTGTAATTAGGCATTGGCTCCCATTCAGTTGGTATAAACTCGTCCGGTAAATATTCCGGGTAATAGCTCCCTTTGCCTGGGGCAATCATAACTATAAGTTCTGTGCCTTTTTTACGCAAGGTATCGCTAATCATATCTAGCATTTTTACTTTTGTAAAAATACTATCTCTGCTAATGGTATCATTACCATAATAGGCATCTACATAACCTCTTGTGTAAATAAAACCCTCTTTACCTATTACGATATCCCATATTCTGGAGTCATTAAAAAAGGAGTATTCTCTTTGGTTATTAATCCTAACAAAAAGTGGCTTTAAACCAATGTTTTCCTCAATATACTTTTGCTGATGAGCTTGATATTCTCCGCTAAACCAAGTACTATCGGTAAGCTCAGCGGGCTCCATTTTTTCTATATAACCCTTTAGGGGTTTGGGCTTAAATATTTTAAACTGCTTTTGAAGAATAGGCAAAAAAAGCAATAGAAGCAGAACGTAAAATAAAATGCGCTTGTATGTGGGCTTTTTCCATTTCATTTAAAACCTAAAATAAATAAACGGATTAAAGCCAGATGATGATACTGAACTGATAGACACAATTAAGAATAATATAGACATTAATGCTAGTAAGGCATGTGTATACCATTTGTATTCCTCGTTATGAAAAATAAACTGCTCTAGCTTTTTACCCCACTTGCTAAGTGTAATAAACGAGAAGATAGCGGCTACAATACCCACTTTGTAAAAGGCAGGTATTGTTTTTGGCGCTTGAATAGTAGAAAAATCAAATAACTTAGATATATATATTGGTATTTGAGTTACATCTTCTATCCTGAAAATAACCCAACCAATAACCACTAAAAAGAAGGTAAATATTACACTTGGTACATTGCCTAGCTTCTTAAATACTTTTACCAAGAATAGCCTATCTAAAATTAAGAAGAAACCATGATATACTCCCCATAATACAAAGTTCCATGAGGCACCATGCCACAAGCCCGATAAGAAAAATACCAACCATAGGTTAAAGTACAACCTACCTTTACTACTTACTCTATTACCACCTAAAGGAATGTATAAATAGTCTCTCATAAAACCTCCAAGAGTGATGTGCCACCTACGCCAAAACTCCGATATGTTTTTAGAGGTATACGGCGAGTTGAAGTTCTCCGGGAAAGTAAAGCCCATCATTTTACCTAAACCAATGGCCATATCAGAATAACCGGAGAAGTCGAAGTAAATTTGGAAGGTATAGGCAATAATACCTACCCATGCTTGCGCCATTTCTAAATCCTGAAAATTGCCATTCATGTACACATCCGCCTGCTCACCCATTACATTGGCAATCAGCACTTTTTTGGCCAAACCAATACAAAACCTGTAAAAGCCCAATAACCTATCGTTATCCGTTTCTACACGAGAGGTAATTTGCTTGGCTACAGAATTGAATCGTACAATAGGGCCGGCAATCATTTGCGGAAAAGACAGGATATACAAAAGGTAATCCGTCAATTTTTTAAGTGGTACCGATTCTCTTCGGTAAATATCTATGGCATACGTAAGCGTTTGGAACGTGTAAAAGGATATACCTATAGGTAAAGCCACTTTGAGCCAAGGAATTTCTTTTACTCCAAAAGATTGTAATAAGCTATTTACATTCTCAACAAAAAAGTTGGAGTACTTGAAAAACACCAACAAGCCTAAGTTGAGCGTAATGGATAGTAATAAGAGTTGTTTTCGGGTTTTCTCAGCCTCTGATTGATGTAGTTTTTTTACCACATAAAAATCTATAATGGTAGAGGCAATAATTACAAATACAAATTTGGGTGCGCCCCATGCGTAAAAAAACACACTGGCAGCAAGCAACACATAGTTTTTAAGCTTTCTGCCAACTAGGTTGTATACTAGCAGAAATATGGGCAAGAAATACAATAAAAATATACTGGAGCTAAAAACCATTTTGCTAAACTAAATTAAATAGGTTTTTAAACAACTTCATAGCACACTTTTTAATAAACTACTTCTTGTTAGTCAGTACAGTAGGCACTTTTATGTAGTCGGTATCTTTTTGTGGGGCATTTTTCAGGGCTTCTTGCTGTGTAATATCGTGGCGCATTATATCTTCTCGCAATACATTTTCGCCTTCGTTTACATACACCAAAGGCTCTACACCCTCTAGGTCTAACTCGTTTATCTTATCTATAAAGCCTACAATCTTTTCCATATCATTCAACATGGTTTCTCTGGCTTCATCAGTAAACTCTAGTCTGGCAAGGTGTGCCAGTTTATCAAAATCTTTTTTATCTATTTTCATGCGTTTACGCCATATTCGGTTAAACGTTTATCCATAATATCATAACACTCCTCTTTTAGTCTGTGCTGATCTGAAAGTGTCAGCCCCTCAACTTCTAAGGGTTTATGAATGGTTACTCTCAGTAAACCCGGTTTGCCTTTAAAAAACAGCTCGGCAGGGTATAACCTACGGTTGTCTGCAAAGGTAATCGGAATTATTGGAATCTGTTTTTCTATTGCCAACTTAAAGGCACCCATTTTAAAGTTCCCTAATTTCGGTAAGCCTCTGGGTATACCTCCCTCAGGGTAAATACATATTCCGTAGCCTTCATCAATTTTTACTTTGGCATCTTCATATACCTTTTGCCTACTTTTTATACTGCTCCTGTCTACCAAAATATTAGTGCGTTTATAAAAATAGCCAAATAGCGGGTATTTTGCCAACTCTACTTTACCAATAAATAAAAACGGATTGGGTATAATGGCCAGCGTTAATGGTATATCTATTAAGGAAGAATGATTGGCGCAATAAATATATTTTTTGCCTTTTTCTATAGGAGCCTCGTACTCTACTTTATATGGAAAGCCGTTTAAAAACAACATTGCCTTTGCCCAAATACGCTCGCAAACAAAAAACTGCTTAAAGGTTTTAGGACTCACAGAAAAAATAATGAGAAAAGGCAGGAGTATAAGTATTGTGATTAATGCTGTAAGCAAAAACCAAAACTTCCAAAGTAAAATAAGTGTTTTCCCTATTATTTTCACAATCGCAAATGTAAATAATTTAGGTTTACACAATTGCTACCAATTTTCTACTTTTACGGAGTAAACAAATAATACAATGGCAAGAATTTTAACAGGCATTCAAAGTACAGGTCGTCCGCATTTGGGTAATATTTTAGGCGCTATCAAACCCGCCATCAAATTATCTCAAGAAGCAGCGAACGACTCTTTCTTTTTTATCGCAGACTTACACTCTTTAACCACCATAAGAGATGCAGAGTTATTGAAAAGCAATACATACTCTGTAGCTGCAGCTTGGCTTGCTTTTGGTTTTGATACCGATAAAAACACTTTCTATCGTCAATCTGATGTAACAGAGGTAACCGAGTTGACTTGGTACCTAAACTGCATGACACCCTACCCAATGCTAACGAATGCACATTCGTTTAAAGATAAATCTAGCCGATTGGCAGATGTAAATGCAGGTTTGTTTACTTACCCAGTATTAATGGCATCAGATATTTTATTGTACGATGCCAATTTTGTGCCGGTGGGTAAAGATCAGATTCAGCATTTAGAAATGACCCGTGATATTGCTAGTTCGCTAAACTACAAGTACGGCGAAACCTTGGTGATACCTGAAGCTAAGATTGATGAAAACGTAATGATTGTACCGGGTACCGATGGGCAAAAGATGAGTAAGTCTTACAACAACTTTATAGATATATTTTTACCCGAAAAGCAATTGCGCAAACAGGTAATGGGTATTGTTACTGATAGTACTCCACTTGAAGAGCCTAAAGACCCTGATACCGATAATGTATTTGCTTTATACAAATTGCTAGCTACCCCGGAGCAAACTGAAGTTCTGCGTCAAAACTATTTGGGCGGAAACTATGGTTATGGGCATGCAAAACAGGCATTATACGAGCTAATTTTAGAGAACTTTAAAGCCGAACGCGAGAAGTTTAACTACTACATGGACAACCTGCCCGAATTGGATGCAGAACTTGCTAAGGGAGCTGCTAAAGCTAAGGTTGTAGCAAAAGAGGTATTGGCTAGGGTAAGGGCTAAATTGGGGTATTAACTTTTCTTAAAATGATTGAAAAAGTAAAGTATATAAGTGCCGTAAAGGAATACTATTCTTTTTTACAATCAGAGTTTAGCCTAAAAGTTAGTAAGGAATACAATGCAGGCAATGCCTTTTACAATATTGAGTTTAAAGGTAAGAGGTTAAAAATATCAATCTCTTATGAAAACATTGAGGATTATTTCCTGATTACAATATATAAGCCTAAAAATTTCTGGGAAGCTTTACATGGAAAGGCGACAAAAAGCATCAGAATTAATGAGCTTACTCCATTAATATCTGAAAAATTAGCTGTAGATGACTTTAATGAAAATGATGTCCTTTTTTCAAAATTTGAGTCTAATGGTAGTATCGAAAGAATGTTATTGAAGGGCGCTAAAGACTTGAGGCTTTGCTTGAAATATGCTTAGTGTAATTAAAATATCTCTTTCCTGTTCATTTTGTCTTGAAACAAAACGAACCAAAAATTCAAGGCCGCTCAAAATCCACTAAAAAACTGCGTTTTACGCTAAAACAAAAGAACTCGCCTACGGCTCAAACAGCTTTTGTTTCTATACGCTTAAAAACTTGTTTTTCTTTACGTGAATTTTAAGATGCCACTTTGTTGCCTTCAAAGAAGGCAAATAGAATGAAGTGTTTCCAGAAATAGCTGTAAATCAAGTGGAATTGCGCCGACCAAAGGGAGGCAGGGCATGGAACGGTAAGATTTAGCAGCGGTTTTGCTGCAAAGCAAAAATTTCCTCAAACACTTCTTGATTTTTTGTTCCTTTTGCATCAAGGCAAAAGGAAAGGAAGAGAATAAAAAATTAACCTACCACTTCCATTTTAGGTTTTCATTATACTCAACATCTAGGTTTCTTAAGAATAGTTTAAATGTGCTATTATTCTCTATGGCTCTTTTAGGGATTACAATGCTATCCGCGTGTGAGGTTTCTAAAAAGAAATACTTACCTATTTCATGTACCTCCTCAACTGCTGACAAAAGTAATTTACATTCACTAATATTGTCTTTTAGGTAAAGATATTCTCCTTCTATTTGAAATACTATTTCTTTATCAGCTTTTCGGGCTAACTTTTTGTCAATATGTACTTTATATAAATATCTATATACATATTTTATAAAAAACGAGTAATAGATAAAGACTATTGTAGTTATTGATATTAGTACGATTGCCCCATCAAATCCATCCTTTTTATATCTATCCATTGATAAAAGAAACAAGATTAAGATTATAGTAACACTTCTAGCTGGAAGCTTCTTTCTTAAACTTCTATTCTTGTATAAAAGATGTACCAGTAAGTCTTCTTTTGTAAGTCTGTATATAAATTTCATAAGGCTATGTTGTTACCAGAACAACTCTTCTATTAATTCTTTTGGTAATATTTTTTCTAAGAGAAACCTTTGTTTCTCCTGTATAGTAATAAACTTCCATTGGCTTTCGCCATTAAGAGAAACTGCACAAGCTCTTTTTCTAGCATAAATTTCTATAGGTCCTTCTCCACTATAGGTTACATTTTCTGGGCCAAAAGTAATTTTCAAAGAAGATATAGTTAAGTCAACCCTAGAAGAATACTCCTCCTCTGTTTCATCTTCTTGTTTCACTAATTCCATTGTCATTAAATTGGAATATATGAGTATCGCATAATGCTTCCCTTCAATTTCTTTAGAATCATTTATCTCTATAACTTTAGAGTCTTTAATTGACATTTTAATGTCAGGGTCATTTAGCATAGACTCCATTAATGAAACCAATGTTTCTTTTGGAATATATTCGAACATCTCTTCCATAATATACTCCGTAGACTGTTCAAAATCTCCATTCAATATTAATTGTAAATATGCTGAAAACTCTTTCTCAATATTTTTTTTATACTCTTGAGAAAATGCTGTAATAGATGCTGTTATAAAAATTAGCGTTAAGAACTTTGTTATAGTTTTCATTGAAATGCTTTTTGTACAATAGTTTTTGGTAATATTCTTTCGTATACAAATTTAATGGAAGGGTCTATTACTAAATACTTCCAATTGCTATCTCCATTTATAGAAGTTGCTACAACCTTAGATTCTGTATATACGTTAAATACTGTTTCATCCTTATCATATTTAACATTCTCTATACCAAATAATGCTTCTAACTCCTTTTTAGCTTCAGCCATACGTAAACTATATTGCTCAGCCGTTTCATCTTCTATCAACTTAAAACTTGTTCTTAGAATATTCGAGTACACCAGTATTACATAATAATTTTTCTCAATTTTTTCTCTATCATAAACTTCAAGTATTGATGGGTCAACAATTTTCACGCTCATTACATCATTTTCTGTAATGCTTTTAAACTCCTCTATTAATTGTTTTTTAGGAAACAATTGTAAAAAGTCATCATTTAGGTAATCAAATGCTTCATCATATCTTTCAGAAATTAATAGTCTATTATAGGCATTAAACCCTTTTCGAATTTCTTTTTTATACTCTTGAGAAAATGCTGTAAAAGAAACTGCTAAGAATAGCATTGTTAATAGTAGGGTTTTGGCTCTCATTGTCATTTTTTTTAGACTAAGTATAAATATAGAAAAGTATTAAGACGTAATTGCCCTATTATTCAATATCCCTCAACGAAAAAACAACATCGGGGTAATCGGTAGGGTTATTCAAGATTTTGATGTACTTCTCTGCAACAGTATTAGGGTCATTCAATTCGCCATTATCATGATAGCCTTTAAACACACTGGCATATTTAAAGTCTTCTTTGTTGGCGCTTCGTATTTCTACTTGCATTTGTGTATCAACTAACCCCGGAGCAATAGAATACACTCGTATTTCAGGGTGCTCTTTGGCTATTGTTTCAGAAAATAAATCTATGGCTGCTTTAGAGGCACAGTAAGTTGCCCACGATTCTATGGCCCTTTTTCCGGCACCTGAGCTTACATTTAAAATGGTCTTTCTTGCCGAGTGATTAGCTAATTGCGCTATAAAATTATTACTTAAAACAGAAGGTGCTATTGTATTTATTGTAAATACTTTAACAATACTTATCGAATCTATTTCTCCAAGTGGTTTTATTTGCCCAATTGCACCTGCATTATTTATTAAGCAAACTTTTTTTGCATCATCAGGAACCTGAAATTGGAAGTTTGTAATTGCCTTTTCATCACTCAAATCAAAAGTGATGTGTTTATAGTTAGGATTACTAATAGACTGCTCTCTGGATATACCAATTACTTTATTATTGGCATCCATTAATAACAGTTCTGCTATTGCTTTGCCAATGCCACGGCTAGTACCGGTAATAAAGTAATAATTCATCAATTATTGATTTCGATAAACCTATCGATGTTTCGTGTTTTACCAAACACTACAATAATATCGTTCTCTTCTATTTGAGTATCAGACTTAGGTACACCAATAATATGATGCTTGCCGTCTTTTTCAGACTGTCGTAATACCGTTATCAGGTTTACCTTATACTTTACACGCAAGCCTATATCATCTAAAGACCTAGAGATAACCGCTTTTGGAGCTTTAATCTCTACAATCTCAAAATCATCCGGCAGAGTCATACACATCAATACACTTGGGTTTACCAATTGCTCTGCAACGTTGTTACCTACCTCATCTTCCGGAGAAAGAATTTCGGTAACACCCATTTTTTCTAAGATTTTACGTTGTGTAGGACCTTGTGCTCTGGCTATAATCCGTTTTACCTCTAGCTCTTGTAAAATAAAGGTACATAGCAGCAAACCCTGAAAGTTCTCGCCTATAGACACTACCACCGCATCCATATCTTCTATGTTTTGCGATTGCAATGCTTTCTTATCTGTAGCATCTAAGGTTACAGCATAAGCCACGTGATCTTTCAGTGCCTCTACATTGTCTTCATTATAATCAATAGCTATTACCTCAGCCCCTCTTTCAGAGAGGTTTCTTGCAATAGCCGAACCGAACTGACCCAAGCCAATTACGGCAAAACGTTGACCTATCATATTATATCTTGTCTAAAGCTTGTTTTAAATCTGCCAATAAATCATCGGCATCCTCTACACCAACACTCAAGCGGATTAATGAATCTACTACTCCGGTTTTTTCACGATCTTCTTTTGGGATAGCAGCATGCGTCATGGTAGCAGGGTGTCCTGATAAAGACTCTACACCACCTAACGATTCTGCTAAGGTAAACACATGCATAGTAGAGATTACTTTATGAGCATCTTCCATGCGATTACCTTTTAGGGTAAAAGATATCATACCGCCAAAACCACGCATTTGCTTTTTGGCAACCTCGTGGTTTGGATGGCTTTCAAAGCCCGGCCAATATACCTTATCTACTTTTGGATGAGAAGCTAAGTAATGAGCTACTTTCTCACCATTTTCGCAATGTCTTTGTACACGTAAGTGTAAGGTTTTAATACCTCTTAGTACTAAAAAGCTGTCTTGTGGACCCGGTACTGCTCCACTACTATTTTGAATGAAGTACAACTGCTCTGCCAATGCATCATCATTTACTACCAAAGCACCCATTACCACATCAGAGTGGCCGCCTAAGTACTTGGTTACAGAGTGCATTACTATATCAGCCCCTAAATCTATTGGGTTTTGCAAATATGGGGTAGCAAAGGTATTGTCTACCGCTAATAACAAGCCTTTTGCTTTTGCAATTCTGCTTACAGCCTCAATGTCAATAATATTCATCATTGGGTTAGTTGGTGTTTCTACCCAAATCAGTTTGGTATTGTCATTTATCATCGACTCAATTTTCACTGGGTCTTGCATCCCTACAAAGTGAAACTTGATGCCGTATTTCTCAAATATCTTGGTAAAAATTCGGTACGAACCACCGTATAAGTCGTTGGTAGAAATCACCTCATCGCCGGGGTTTAATAACTTTATTACTGCATCTATAGCAGCCAATCCACTACCAAAACACAAACCATGCTTACCGTTTTCTATAGCTGCAATGTTTCGCTCAAGTGCAGCACGGGTTGGGTTTCCGGTACGTGAGTACTCAAAACCTTTATGGTCTCCCGGTGATGCTTGCGCGTAAGTTGATGTTTGGTAAATAGGAGTCATTACTGCTCCGGTTGCAGAGTCATGTTCTAGTCCTGCGTGAATAACTTTGGTTCCGAATTTCATATAATTTATTCTGTTTTTCTGATTATCAATTACTACAAATGTAATAAAGCTTTATGTATCTGCTAAGAAATATGCGAGGAGCTTTAAAGTATGCCGATTAGCCTGTGTATTCAACTATATAAACCTATCTTTGCGGCAAATTGTTCAGGCTATGAAAAAGATCTATCATCTCTCTACTTGCAGCACTTGTGTGCGAATTATTAAGGAGCTAAACCCTAGTGATGACGTGGTGTTGCAAGACATCAAAACAGAACCCATTACCGAGGCTCAATTGGATAAGATGAAACAGTTAAGTGGTTCTTACGAGAGTTTGTTTAGCCGTCGCGCCATGAAATACAAAAGCTTGGGCTTGGCTAACCAAAATTTAAGCGAAGATGATTACCGAGAACTGATACTAAACGAGTATACCTTTTTAAAGCGTCCGGTAATGGTAGTGGATAATCAAATATTTGTTGGAAATAGCAAAAGTGTTGTGGAAGCCGCTAAAAGTGCTTTCTGAAAAATTGAATGAACAAGAATTTACTGGCACATATAGCTGTACTTACGGCTAACCTTATTTACGGTATTAACTACACCGTAGCCAAAGATGTAATGAACGGTTACATAGGCTCTTTTGGACTGGTACTTACACGTGTAATAGGTGGTTTTCTCATCTTTACTTTACTGCGCCCCAACTTTAAAAAAGACGGCATAAAAAAAGAGGACATCCCTAGGTTTATGGCTTGTGGTTTGTTTGGTATTACCATCAATCAGCTTTTCTTTTTAGAGGGCTTGAGTATGACCACCCAAATTAATGCAGGCATTATTATGACCACCAACCCCATTATGGTTTTAATGATGGCAGCATTTATCCTAAAAGAAAAAATTACACGAAGAAAAATACTAGGTATAGTAGTAGGGCTTTCCGGAGCTGTGTTGCTAATGACCTACGGAAAAACAATTTCCTTAGGACAGTCTGGCACCTTTTTAGGAAACCTTATGGTATTCATCAACTCATTATCCTACGGTATATACTTGGTAATAGCCAAGCCTTTAATAAATAAGTACGACACCATTGTGGTGGTAAAATGGGTGTTTATGTTTGGGTTATTATTTGTTTTCCCATTTGGGTATAGCCAAATGACAGCCGTAAACTGGGCAGAAATGCCAACTATTATATACCTAGAAACGGCTTTTGTAATCCTTGGTACATCCGTATTGGCTTACTTATTTAATATGTACGGACTTAAAAAGTTAAATGCATCCGGGGTGAGTTTTTACATTTACTCACAACCCATATTTGCATCTATAGTAGCTATAATGGTGGGGCACGACTCTTTAAATGCCATTAAAATTATCTCTGCAGCACTTGTTTTTGCAGGGGTATATATAGTAAGTAAGCCGGCAAAGGTAAAAGCCTAAATCATTTTACCTAAATTTGCAGCCTTATGATACAATCACTTACAGGTTTTGGTAAAGCCGTGTTACAGCTTCCTACCAAAAAAATTACGGTAGAAGTAAAGTCGTTAAACAGCAAACAGCTAGACTTAAACATGCGCATGCCCTCTTTTTACCGAGAGAAAGAATTGGTATTACGTACCGAGTTGGCAAAGCACATTAAACGCGGTAAGGTAGACTTCTCTCTTTACGCAGAGGTTACCGGCGACGAGCGCACCTATACTATCAACAAATCGTTAGTAAAAGGCTATATCGATCAGCTAAAAAGCATTGATGCAGAAAATGGCTTAAACAGCCAAGACATACTATCTACGGCAGTAAAAATGCCCGATGTGGTAAGCCCTGAGCGTGTAGAGCTAGATGAGGAAGAATGGAAGCAAATACTAACTTGTATTTTTGAAGCTGTAGAAAAATTTAATGTTTTTAGAACCGATGAAGGTGCTGAGCTGGAAAAAGACTTTGTACTAAGAGTAAACAATATACAAGAAGGCTTAACCTCTGTTGAGACTTTTGAAAGTGAGCGTGTAGCAAGTGTACGCGAACGCCTAGAAAAAAACTTAGCCGAATTGGGCGACCAGGTTGATAAAAGCAGGCTTGAACAAGAGCTAATTTACTACCTAGAGAAAATGGATATTACCGAAGAAAAAGTACGTTTGACCAGCCATTGCAACTACTTTAAGCAAGAGCTAAACGGTACTGAGTCTAATGGTAAAAAGTTGGGCTTTATTGTTCAGGAAATGGGCAGAGAAATAAATACTATTGGCTCTAAGTCATACCATGCGGGTATGCAAAAGGTGGTAGTAATGATGAAAGACGAGCTGGAAAAAATAAAAGAGCAAATTTTAAACGTATTGTAAATGCCTAGCGGTAAACTCATTATATTTTCTGCTCCATCTGGCTCCGGCAAAACCACATTGGTGCATCATTTACTGGATACCATACCGCAGTTGAGTTTTTCTATATCTGCTACTTCACGCGCTAAGCGAGGAAAAGAAGAGCATCAAAAAGATTATTACTTTTTATCTACCCAAGATTTTAAAAACAAAATTGACAACAATGAGTTTTTAGAGTATGAAGAGGTATATGAAGGCACCTATTACGGCACCTTACGTAGTGAAGTAGAACGTATTTGGGCAGAAGGCAAGCATGTAATTTTTGATATTGATGTACAAGGTGGTTTAAACCTGAAAAAACAATTTGGCGATAGTGCCTTAGCCGTTTTTGTACAGCCTCCATCTGTAGATGAGTTGAAAAGACGCCTACAAGGCAGAGGTACCGAAGATGATGCCAGTTTGGCTAAACGTGTTGCCAAAGCAGAAGAAGAGTTATCTTTTGCCAATCAGTTTGACACCATCATTTTAAATGATGACTTAGAAGAAGCAAAAAATGAAGCCCATAATTTGGTTTCAAAATTTATAGGATAAATGAAGGTAGGTCTCTATTTTGGTACATATAACCCCATACATATAGGACACTTGGTAATAGCCAACTACATGTTGCAGTTTACTGATTTGGATGAAGTTTGGTATGTAGTTACTCCGCATAACCCCTTTAAAAAGAAAAGCACCCTGCTGGATGATAGGCAGCGCCTATATATGGTAAACCTAGCTATAGAGGACCTGCCCGGCATGCGCTCTACAGACATAGAGTTTGGTTTGCCACAACCTTCTTACACAGCCAATACATTGGCTGCATTGGTAGACAAATACCCAGATAAAGATTTTGCTTTAATTATGGGTGCAGATAATCTGCAAACCTTCCATAAGTGGAAGAACTACGAAACCATTTTAGATTACCACGAGCTGTATGTATACCCTCGTATAGAGGCTGATGGAGGCAAACTAAAAGAGCATCCAAAAGTACATATGGTAGATGCACCTATTATGCAAATAGCCTCTACCTTCATCCGTAAAGCAATTAAGGATAAAAAGAATGTAAGCCCCATGCTACCAGCCAAAGTATGGCAGTTTATTGATGAGATGAATTTCTATAAAAAGTAACGTTTCTTAGTGTGTGTGATGATGCCATGTTACCTCTCTTAGCTCATCGTACTGAGTAGATACCCATAAGATAAAGCCTGTGCTAATGGCAAAAGACATACCAAAGATGGCTGTAAAGTTGATGTTATCATGGTATAAGGATCCTATAAACACATTCAGTAAAATAAACTTCACAAACTCAGAGTAAACCGCATAGCCTCTTTTCTCTAAAAAGGCACCCGCGCTTACCAAGGTGTTTAATACAATAACTACAGCCAACAGCTGAATATTGGGTTTAAAGCTCGCAAAGTTATAGGCTATATAACTTAGCACTCCCATTGTAAATATCATTTGGGTAGTTATATAGGCTCTAAGGTTGTACGATAAGTGTTGGTAGTCATACTTACCCTTATCTACATACAAGTCTGCAGAAACAAGATGTTTATCTTTTGGCTCCCACTCAGGGCCTTTAAAGAATAGGCGTACTTTGTCAGGAAAGTTATCCAGTTGTTTAGAACGTTGCCATAAGTCATACCAGTAGTGGAACTGGTGGGTAAAAAACTGTCTAGACTTGATAGATTTAGTTACACCAAATACTACAGGTGCTTTTTCCTCTGCATAAGTACCAAACATTCTATCCCAAATAATTAAAATACCACCGTAGTTTTTGTCAATATACTCTGGGTTTGCACCGTGGTGTACTCTATGATGAGAAGGGGTAACAAACACCCACTCAATAGGTCCTAGCTTAGGTACAAACTGTGTATGTAAAAAGAATTGATATGCGCCATTTAAAACGGTATTGGCAATAACCATTTCGGCAGGAAAACCTATAAACGGTAATACCATCCATATACTATATCTAATAATAGACTGGAAAGGCGTAATGCTTAAAGGTACTGTATAATTAAAGTCTTCGCTTTGATGATGGATAATATGTGCACCCCACAATACATTTACTCTATGCCCTAACATATGGTATACGTACCACATTAAATCGAAAAGGAAAAAAGAGAGTATCCAGGTCCATGCATTAAACGGAATATCTATTAAACCGTAGTTTTCTTGTACAGTTTTAAATAAGCCGTAGGCAAAGGGTGTAAGAAATAGTGCAAAGAGCCTATCAAAAGCTCCTGTACTTATATTAGACACGGTATTCTGAAAACGATAATATCCGCGTTTAGTAATTTTAGAAAATAAGTATTCTACCCCTATTATACTAAAGGCGATGATTGCGATAAACCAAAAATTTTTGGCACTGAACAGGCTTTCCATTTGATGTATAATTTTCTAATGTGATAGGCATAAACTGTGCCAATCACGTCGGTTTTTAAAAGAAAATTTTATCAGTCCGGAACTAAGGTTTTTTTAGTCTAGTTCTTCTGCTTAATATATCCCATTTCATCACGGAACTTGTAAAACCACAGTGCACAGACTGCAGATACTAACGTAATTCCTATAACAATTGGTATAAACCACTCGAAGTTGTGGAAGACCCAAATAGATGCTGCTACAAATAAAATAGATTTAGCTAACTCTAAATGGAATGCCAGCTTCTTCTTTTCCATTAAACGTCCTACACTAAATAAAGAGAGTAAAACGTATGCTGTGATGATTCCCAATTGTACGGGGCTAAATAAGTCCCAGTAGTAGGATGCAACGGATACTGTTAAAAATCCAAGTCCTATTTGTATACCTACATACCAACGTAATCCGTACGATAAATCATTCTCTTTATAGTCATAACCATCATACTCGGTATAAAGTTCAGGAACTTGTTGTAAAATTTTTCCTTCGGGTTGCCAATCGGGTCCTTTTAAAAACAACTTTACTTTGTCAGAAAAAGTATCTAATTGTTTTGCACGTTGTCCCAAATCATACCAGTAGTGGAATAAACCCCAAAAAAACTGGCGATTTTTTAAAGAAGAAGTAATACCATATTTTACAGGCTCATCTTCTTTTACATACGTACCAAACATACGGTCCCATATAATAAGTGTGCCACCGTAATTTTTATCAATATACTTATCGTTTACCCCATGGTGTACTCTGTGGTGAGATGGCGTAACAAATATCCACTCTAATGGACCTAAAGTTTTTACTGTAGTTGTATGCAAGAAAAACTGATAACCCCCTGCAATTAAATATTGTGTAATCACTACTTCCGGCGGAAAGCCGATAATTGGTAATATAATGCGGAACAAGTGCCCTAATATAGCCTGAAAAGGAGTAATGGTAAGGGCTGCCGTAAGGTTATAATCTTCACTTTGATGGTGAACGATATGCGCACCCCACAAAACATTGATGCGATGCCCTGCTCTGTGGTACCAGTACCAAAGAAAGTCAACAGCAAAAAACACAACTATTACAGACCAAATATTTTCTTTGATATCCCATATAGCATAATGCTCATGCACATAATGATACATAAGATATGCAATTGGTGTAACCATTAATGCAAAAAAGCGATCGAATACGCTAATGCTAAAATTCGCTACAGAGTTCTTAAATCTAAATCCCTCTTCTTTTCGTACATACTTTAGATACAAGAACTCGGCTAGGATGATTGTCATTACAAGAACGACAAGCAGCCAGAAGTTTTTTGGTCCAAAAAAGCCTTCCATAACAGTTCCGTTTTATTACACTAAATGTGTTGAAATGAATTAGTTAAGCGCTAATTCATGTTGCAAATTTAATAAAAAAATCGTTCCCACCTCGATATCTCTATAAAATGCCGATATTTCTTTACTTTTTTGCGAATATTGCAAGAACCATACCCAATGGAAAGTTTTTTAGGAAAAATAGCGTCCCACATCATTAACAACTACGGCAGCAACACCGAAGAGTTGATTATTGTTTTACCCAGTCGTAGAGCGGGTTTGTTTCTAAAAACAGAGCTATCTAAGCGTATTGAAAAACCTATATGGATGCCACAAATATTGGCTGCAGAAGACTTTGTAGAGTATGTTTCGGGCATTAAAGTACTAGATAATGTGAGCTTACTTTTTGAGCTGTACAATGCTTGTAAGCAGGTAGATGGAGAAAATATTGAACCCTTTGAAAGTTTTAGCAAATGGGGACATTTAATGTTGTACGATTTTAATGAAGTTGACAGATATTTAATTAACCCCGATTATCTATTCTCTTATTTAGAGGAAGCCAAAAAATTAGAAAGCTGGGGCGTAGGAGATGAAGCTGAGGCAACTACCCTAATTAAAAGTTACCTAAAGTTCTGGAAATCTTTAGGCAAATATTACAAAGCACTCAACAACAATTTATTAGCTAAAAAGCAAGGGTACCAAGGGATGGCATACCGTCAGGTGGCAGAAAATCCTGACAAAGTGCACCTGAAAATTAGTCAGGAGGGAAAGAAAATTCTCTTTGCCGGATTAAACGCCCTCAACAAAGCCGAAGAACAAATCATCGACTACCTACTAACTGAAGGCATAGCTGAGATTTTTTGGGATGCAGATGAATATTATTTACACAACCCCAAACATGAGGCAGGTTTGTTTTTACGAAACCATCGGGCAAATAGAAAACTCCCAAAGGGAAGCGCTTTCAATTGGGTAGAAAATTCATTACAAAAGGACAAAAAAATTATTGAGGTAATAGGTGTTGCCGGACAAATTGGCCAGGCAAAAATTGCCGGAAATATTTTGCAAAAAGAACTTTCTCCAAAATTACAAGATACGGCAATTGTGTTGGCCGATGAGAACCTGCTTTTGCCCACATTGAATTCATTGCCAAAAACGGTAGACAAGGTAAATGTAACGATGGGATACCCCCTCAAAAACGTTCCTTTAACCCAGTTTTTTGAGGTATTTTTTTCGCTGCATAGCCAGGTAGAACGCTACAGAGAGAGCGTTGACAAAACTGCTCGTTTTTATCATAAAGATGTAAATGCTTTGCTCGAAAATAGCTACACAATGGCCATCCTCGGGAATTCCGTTTCGGGGGCATTGGTTAGTGACATCATAAAGCGTAACATGGCTTTTGTTTCTTACCGAGATTTAGAAAAGTTGAGCCAAAAAATGGAACATAAAAATGAAAATGTGCTTCAATTGCTCTTCGAAGACTCAAAAAATGATGCAAACACACTTTTAGGTCGATTATCTGCCCTAATTACCCTTTTAAAGGACACATTTTCTGAACAAAAAACATCCAACAGTAGCATTGAACTGGAATACTTGTTTCATTTTTCTAAAATTCTCAACCGATTAAAGTCATTACAAACCGAATATGGTTTTATTTCGGATAATAAGACTTTGCAAAGTTTCTTTAAACAACTCGTCAATACCGATACACTTTCCTTTTTTGGAGAACCCCTTAGCGGACTGCAATTAATGGGGATGTTAGAAACCCGTGCTTTAGACTTTAAAACCATTATTCTAACTGCTGTAAACGAGGGCACTTTACCCTCCGGTAAAACAGCTAACAGCCTCATTCCGTATGACATAAAAAAGGAAACAGGCTTACCTACGTATGAAGAAAAAGATGCAGTTTATGCCTATCACTTTTACCGATTATTACAGCGTGCAGAAAACATTTATTTGCTGTATAATACCGAGACAGATGCCTTTGGAAGTGGGGAGCAAAGTCGTTTCATAACTCAATTAGAAAATGAACTGGTTCATATAAACCCTAACATACAGTTTAACAAGACTTTATACAACGCTCCGGTACGACAAAACGAGCCGAATTCCTTTGAAATTGTAAAAACTGCACCAATTTTAGAGCGATTAGATGAATTGGCCGAAAAAGGCTTTTCGCCATCTTCGTTGGCTACGTATATCCGCAACCCACTTGACTTTTACCATAAAAAAGTATTGGGCATTGATGATACCGATGAACTGGAAGAAACCGTTGCCGCCAATACGCTAGGGCAAGTAATACACGATACTTTAGAGGAATTATACAGGCCCTTAATTGGCTTTGAGATTGATCATGAGGCTATTAAAGCACTCAAAAAAGAAGTACCCAATTTGGTTACCAAGTATTTTGAGCAACATTTTAAGAATGGAGACATCAAATCTGGCAAAAATTTATTGACTTACTCTGTCGCTATTCGATTCATTACCAATTTCTTAAAAGCAGAACAAAGAAAGCTGAAAGCAGAAAATGCAAAGCTGGAAATTGTAGGCTTGGAGCAAGAATTTGAGGTGTATCTCCCACTAAAAAACTTAGATAAAACTGTAAAAATTAGGGGTATCATAGACCGAATTGATAGGCTAAATGGGCAAACCCGCATTATTGACTATAAAACTGGTTTTGTAGAACCCCGTACTTTAAAGGTTGATGAAATAGAACTACCCTTTACAGACCCTGATTACGGAAAGCCTTTTCAATTACTGATGTACGCTTATTTTTACCTAAAAAACAACCCCGATGCCGAGATTTCTTCAGGGATATTCTCACTCAGAAAACCCAGTAGTTATTTAATGGAGCTCATCCTAAACGGCAATAATAATCTCACTTCTGCTGATATTACTGACATAGAAAATTGTCTAATTCGCCTAATAGAAGAGCTGTATAATACGGCAATTCCGTTTCGTACCAGAGATGAAGAAATTGTAGCGAATTAACTATTGGATTTTTGTACATTTGCACCATGAAATTTGGCGTTGTAATATTTCCCGGCTCAAATTGCGATCACGATATGATATACGTGTTGCGCAATATCCTTAAACAAGAAGTTGTTGAACTATGGCACAAAGACACTGACTTACAGGGTGTAGACTTTGTAGTGTTGCCAGGTGGTTTCTCTTACGGAGACTACTTGCGTTCTGGTGCTATTGCTAAGTTTTCTCCTATTATGGAGAAGGTGATAGAATTTGCCAACAACGGAGGATATGTACTAGGTGTATGTAATGGTTTTCAGGTATTATGTGAAACAGGTTTATTACCTGGCGCATTGTTACACAATGATAACCAGAAGTTTATCTGCAAAAACGTATACATCAAACCGGCTACCGATACAACTGCAATTACCGCTACCTTAGACAAAGGTAAAGCCTTAAAAATACCGATTGCTCATGGCGAAGGCCGTTATTTTGCTGATGACCAAACCCTTAGAGAGCTATCTGATAACAAGCAAATCTTATTCCGTTACTGCGATGCAGAAAGTGGCGTGAATATGCGTGCTAATCCTAACGGATCTGTGCAAAACATTGCGGGTGTAACTAACAAAACCAAAAACGTTTTTGGTATGATGCCTCACCCGGAGCGTGCTGCAGATGAAAACTTAGGCAACACAGATGGTCGTTTGTTATTTGAATCTATCCTTACAAGTTTAGTGCCTGCTTAATGGAAATACGCTTGGTTACGGCAGCAGAAACAAGGCCTTTAAGGCATAAAGTGTTGCGCCCTAATCAACCAATATCCATGTGTGAGTATCCTGATGATGAACATCCCAACAGTTTTCATTTGGCTTACTTTTTAGATGGAGAGATAGTTAGCATTGCTTCCTATTACAATCATGATGAGCCTAAAGTAGAGGCTAAAAATCCTTATCGTTTACGAGGCATGGCTACCGAACCCAAGCATAGAGGCAAAGGTTACGGTGCTGCTTTGGTACACAAAAGCCTAGAAATTCTGAAAGAAAGAAATGCTGACGTGCTCTGGTGCAATGCCCGAACTACCGCCTGTGGCTACTACAAAAAGCTAAACTTTAGCAAAGTAGGTGATGAGTTTGCTATTGAAGGTATTGGTCCGCATTATGTGATGCAACTTGCACTGTAAGCCTCTTTATCTGTTCATTTTGTCTTGAAACAAAACGAACCAAAAGTTCAAGATTGTTTAAGGAAATTTTTGCTTTACAAGCAAAACCGCTGATAAATCTATCATTTCATGCCCTGCCTCCCTTTGGTCGGCGCAACTCCACTTGATTTACAGCTATTTCTGGAAACACTTCATCTAGTTGCTTTCTTTGAAGGCAATAAAACGGCATCTTAAAATTCACATGAAGAAAAACAAGTTTTTAAGCGTATAGAAACAAAAGCTGTTTTGAGCCGTAGGCTAGTTCTTTTGTTTTAGTGTAAAAACGCAGTTTTTTAGTGAATTTTGAGTGGCCTTGATTTTTTGTTCCTTTTGCACCAAGGCAAGAGGAAAGGAGAGAAAATTAATCCCTATAGAAACCCTATTAACTTATGGCAATAAACAAAGAGCAACTATTCTATTCACAATGGTTTTTCAGCTCCTTATTAAACCATTCAATTAACAGGTCATTTAGTTCCTTTCGCTTATCAGAAAAGCGATGATCTGTTTCAAATTTACGTAGCTCATAGTTATACCCTATTTCTGATAATTTATTGGCTGCTAAATCTGCTTGCTTGGGGTTTACTTTAGTGTCTTTTGTTCCGCATAAAATTAACAAACTACTGTTTTTATTCAGTTCATCTGCCCAATATATTACAGAACGTTTTTTAAGTTCAGCATCCTTATTCTCCCAATAATTTGGGATACATTGAGCATATACATAAGCTTCCATCTTCGGGCGAAAATCTATTTCTGCACTTAAGTCTGCTACTCCATTACCTACTACTGCCGTTTTTATTTTAGTAGAATTTTTCAGTGATAAATAGGTCATCATGCCTCCCCTAGACCAACCCATCATTCCAATACAGTTATCGTCTGCCTTTTCAATTTCTTTCACGGTTTCTGTTAAGCATAGCACATCATTAATTTCCACCCCGCCAAACTCATCATTAGTACGATAATTACTACCTATAATCACATAACCTTCTGCTGCTAACTTAGACATTACCATAACCATCGTGCCAATAGTTAATTGACCATAATCGCGATTTCCCCCGCGGTTAAAAATAACAACTGGGTACTTCCCTTCAGCTTTTGGCTCTACTATTATACCTCTAACCTTTAACCCATCACTTTCATAAATAATAGCATAAAAATCTAATCGGTTTAAGTGTTCATAATCGGGCTTTAAAACATCGTTTTCAGATACCATTCTCCACACAGGAGTTTCAGATATATCTACTAATCCTTTAGATAAAATCTTTCCGTTTTGTGCATTTGTGGTATTGACAAAAAGGAGGAATACTAAGGATATAATTAGTTTTAGGCTTTGTTTCATAATAAAGTTAATCTAAACCAGACTTTTTGTACATCTTTTTTAAGTCTCTCTTATTACCTGAATACTTAAAGTATTTTTTCTGTGACATTATTGAGTTTACATAAATTTTGCGAACTAACCCTTCTTCATTTCCTAATTCGGCTTCTGCATTCATATGAGCTATTAAGTAAGAGTATAACGCCCTTATGCTTCTTTCCTTAAAAGAGTTTTCTTTATCATAACCAGACCACTCAAAATCTTCAAAATCAAAATCTTTATAATAGTAATAATCTTTACCATTTATTTTTGGAAGTCTACTTGCAACCTCTAGTAACTTCTCGTCGTTTTTCATCATTTGTAAAACTCTAAACCTCAGCAAAAAAGCATCACATAGTGCGGAAAACAGGATTGCTTCTTCTGTCTTATTTTTAAGATTAAATCTAGAGAAGTCTATATTCTCTTTACTTAAGTCTGCATCATTAAATAAAAAAGAAAGTCCATGATTTATTTTAGAGTAATAATCTATCAACAACCATCTTTCATCAAAATCACTTGCCAAAACTTCTTTAGCCACATCCATATTATCAATGGGTTTATCACTTCGGTTATTAGAGTTTATCTTTCTAATCACAAAGAATAGTTTTAATTCTTCGTTACTGGGTCTTGTTAAGAATTTGTCAGACAAAAGTGACATACGGTCTTTATTAATTGCAATATATAAATCGCACATATGATTAAGCGTAGGTGTTCTTAAAGAATCTATTTTTTCAGCATAGGCATCCCCCTGTGCACTTGACCCTCTTGAATAGACTTTGGCAATCTGAATTAAGTTGTTTAAGCTCAGAGAATCTATTTGAGCCCTGCTATTTATAGAAAATAGAATAATAAATACAGCTGTAAGCTTAAGTATACGTTTCATAGGGGAAGTATTTTATTACACCCCGAAATCTACAAATTATAATTGGCTTTGAAAGGTTCCAATTAATCCCCAGAGAACTCTATCAATTTACGGCGATAAACCGAGAACAACTTTGATTTAGATACAAAGCCAACGTAACGCCCATCTCGGATAACCGGTAAATTCCAGGCGCCACTGCCTTTGAATTTTTCCATTACCACATCCATCGTTTCCTCGTAGAAGATTACTTCTGGAGGGTTGTGCATAATGTTTTTTACGAGCACCTCTTCATACAGTTGGGGCGTAAACATAATCTCACGAATGTCATCTAAGGTAATTACCCCTTTCAGCTCATTATCCTTGTTCAGTACCGGAAATAAGTTTCGCTTACAGCTAGATACCACCTTTACCATTTCACCCAAATTCATGTTTGGTTTTACAGGCATAAAGTCGTTTTCTATTACAGAGTCCAGTTTTAATAAAGTTAATATCGCCTGATCTTTATTGTGGGTTAAAAGTTCGCCTCGTTTGGCCAATTGCATGGTATAAACAGAGTGTGGTAAGAAGTATTTTACCAGCGCAAATGAAATTGCCGAAGTAATCATTAGCGGAATAAACAACTCATAACCACCTGTCAACTCTGCAATTAAGAAGATTGCTGTAAGCGGTGCATGCAGTACGCCTGCCATTAAACCTGCCATCCCTACAAGGGTAAAGTTACTTTCGGATAGTTTACCAATACCTAAGCCGTTAACCACCTTAGCCACCAAAAAGCCCATGGTACTACCCATAAATAGGGTTGGTGCAAATATCCCACCAATACCACCTGCGCCAAAAGTAATAGAGGTTGCTACAATCTTTAGTAACAATACCGCCAAGAAGAAGACTGCAACTCCTAAGAACTGCGAGTTTAGGCTCTCAAACATAGTGTGCTCTAAAACCTGCTCGGCTTTACCCTCTAATAAACTATTGATGAGTTCATAGCCTTCTCCATATAGCGGAGGGAACAAATAGAGTAGTAGTCCTAACAATAAGCCACCAATAAGTAATTTATTAAAGGTGTTTTTTATCCTATCGAAAAACTTAGCAATGAAAAAATACACCTTTGTAAAGTACACTGAGAAGATTGCCGCTACTACTCCCAACAACATATAAAAAGGAATATCGCTTAACTGAAAAGCATCTTTTAATGAGAAGTGAAACAGTACATCATCGCCTAAAAAGAATAGTGATGTTACTGCCGCAGATACTGATGCCAGTAATAAGGGTACTAATGAAAATAGTGTTAAATCGAGCATGAAAACCTCTATGGCAAATACAATAGCAGCAATAGGTGCTTTAAAAATAGATGCCATGGCTCCGGCTGCTGCACAACCGATTAATAAGATGCGTGTTTTGTAATTGAGGTGCATTGCTTGCGCAATGTTTGAACCCAAAGCAGAACCCGTAGAAACGGTTGGCCCCTCTAGTCCTACCGAACCCCCAAAACCCACTGTAAAGGCACTGGTAATTACTGAGGCAAACATTTGATATCTTTTCATGATACCATTGCGCTTGGAAATAGTGTGTAGTACCGTTGGAATACCATGCCCTACTCGATTGCGAATAACATATTTGATAAATACTACAGCAACAGCAATACCAATAAGCGGATAGGCAAAGTACAGATAGCTTTTATACTCCTTAATTGAATCATGTATCAGTAACTCTTGGATAAAATGCACTGAGTTTTTGATAACCACAGCAGCTATTCCCGCTAAAAAGCCAATAACGATACTTAAGAGCAATACAAATTGCCGGTGTGAAATATGCTTCACCCGCCAGACTAAAAATTTGCCTAGTAAAGACTGAGGTTTACTCGTCATTGCTGAAATCTAATTTCAGGCCTAGCTCGTTTAATTGTTCTTCTGATATCTCTGATGGGCCATCAATCATCACATCGCGGCCTGCGTTGTTTTTAGGGAAAGCTATAAAATCTCTGATGCTCTCTTGTCCGCCCAATAAGGCAACCAATCTGTCAAAACCAAAGGCAATACCACCATGCGGAGGTGCGCCATACTGGAAAGCATCCATTAAAAACCCAAACTGGTTTTTTGCTTCTTCATCGCTAAAACCTAGTAAGGTAAACATGCGTTTTTGCACTTCTTTATCGTGTATACGAATAGAACCACCACCTATTTCAGAACCGTTCAACACTATATCATAAGCATTGGCTCTTACCTTACCCGGGTCTGTTTCTAACATGTGCATGTCTTCAGGCTTTGGCGAAGTAAAAGGGTGGTGCATTGCATGGTAACGCTCGGTTTCTTCGTCCCACTCTAATAAAGGGAAGTCTAATACCCATAACGGAGCATATACCTTAGGGTCTCTTAAGCCTAAACGCTCACCCATTTCTAAACGTAACACATTTAATGCGGTTCTTGTTTTGTTGGCATCACCAGCCATAACCAGCATTAAATCGCCGGGGTTTGCACCCAATACGTTTGCCCATTCGGCAAGGTCTTCTTGACTATAAAATTTATCTACCGATGATTTAAAAGTACCATCCTCATTATACTTAGCCCAAACCAATCCGTTTGCGCCAACTTGTGGTCTCTTTACAAAATCTATTAAGGCATCTACTTGCTTACGGGTGTAATCTGCACAACCCGGAGCAGCAATACCTACTACCAGTTCTTGACTGTCAAATACATTAAAGCCTTTGTTTTTGGCAACCTCATTCAACTCGCCAAACTTCATCTCAAAACGAATATCCGGCTTGTCAGAACCATATTGTTTAATGGCATCATCATAAGTCATCCTTGGTACAGTGTCAATCTCTACACCGTTTACTTCTTTTAGGATATGCTTTAGCATTCCTTCAAAAGTATTTAGGATGTCTTCTTGCTCTACAAAACTCATTTCGCAGTCAATCTGTGTAAATTCAGGCTGACGATCGGCGCGAAGGTCTTCGTCTCTAAAGCATTTTACAATTTGGTAGTATTTATCTAAACCCGAAACCATTAGCAACTGCTTAAAGGTTTGAGGTGACTGTGGTAACGCATAAAACTGACCTTGGTTCATGCGCGATGGCACTACAAAGTCTCTAGCACCTTCCGGTGTAGATTTAATTAAGTAAGGAGTTTCTACATCTACAAAACCTTGCTCACTCAAGTACTTTCGTACTTCTAAATTCACACGGCTACGTAGCAACATGTTTTCGCGTACCGGCTTACGGCGTAAGTCTAGGTAACGGTATTTCATACGCAACTCTTCGCCACCATCCGTTTCATCTTCAATAGTAAACGGTGGAGTTTTAGAAGCATTTAATATGTTTAATGCAGTAACTTTTATCTCTATTTCCCCTGTAGGGATTTTCAGGTTTTTATTGCTACGCTCTATTACCTCTCCGGTAACTTGCACTACAAACTCACGGCCTAGTTTACGAGCTTGCTCTAGCATATCACCACTTTCTTCGTTAAACGAAAGTTGAGTAATACCGTATCTATCGCGTAGGTCGATAAAGGTCATTCCACCAAAATCGCGCGATTTATGTACCCAGCCTGATAGGGTTACGGTTTGCCCTACAGCTTTCATATTCAGTTCTCCGCAAGTGTGTGTACGTAGCATAGTTTGTGTTTTGCGCTGCGAAATTACAAAACTATTTAGGAGAAATGCATAGTTAATTGGCTAAAAAACAAGGTAGATAATTGATTATGTTCATTTTGCCTTGAAGCATACCAAACATATCTTACCTTTGCTTGAAATTAAATCTACTTACTAACTTTTTGGATTCATTATGAAAAAAAATGCACTCCCATTACTATTCTTATTAATAATTACTTCTTGTGAATTTAACTACCAGACAATTCCTGCTAAAGCAGACCTCGGACCTATGCCTGAAGTAGAAAAGCATACATTTAATAATATTTATGTTGCTGATGAAAATTCTTGCAAAGATATGGGCTTACCTGCTTCAAGATTTGCAATTGAGTACCCTGATGGTATTGAGGCTACTTTCCCGAATGACAAAATTAACCACATAAAATTAAAGTATATAGAAGATGGCATTGTAACAGAAGAGCTATCTATTGGTTACACTGACAAAGTAACAATTAAAACAAAAAATGCTTCCCTTGGTCTGCTTGAGGACTTTACTTCTAGCATTAGGAAAGACATTGAGGGGTTTGAGTTAATTTCTGTTGGAAAGAAAAAGTTTGATGGTGAAGAGATGTATTTAGCAGAAGTTAAAGTTGACTATAGCGCTTATATTGATCAAGGTTATAATGGCATATATAAAATTATGTTTTTGATCCCTATTCCAAAAAAGAATGAAAATCTCAATGCAATAATGATTTCTTTTTTAGCTAATGAAAACTCTTCTATTAAAAACTTTGAAGACTTTGCTAATAGAGGCCATATTGGTAAAATTTATCAGACATTTAGGTACATAGAGTAATTTTTTGATTTACAATGAGCTTAACCATACACTCTGACGAACACTTTATGAAAGAGGCTTTGAAAGAAGCCCAAAAAGCCTACGAACTGGACGAGGTACCGGTGGGTGCCGTAATTGTTTCTAACAAGCGTATTATTGCCCGTGCCCACAACCTTACCGAACGTTTGAATGATGTAACTGCTCATGCCGAAATGCAAGTATTTACTGCCGCCGCCGATTATTTGGGTGGCAAATACCTAAAAGACTGCACTCTATACGTTACCCTAGAACCTTGTGTGATGTGTGCAGGAGCTTCGTACTGGTCTCAAATAAGCCGTATTGTATATGCTGCTTCCGATGAAAAACGCGGGTTTTCGGTTCACTCCAAAAACTTATTACACCCCAAAACAGAAGTAAAAAGCGGACTTTTTAAAGAAGAAGCAGGGGAGTTATTGGTTTCTTTTTTTCAGAAGAAAAGATAGTTTTACCTGTTCATTTTGCCTTGAAAACAAATGCCTCTTCATTTTCTTTGCTTGTCCAAAGAAAACGAAGCAAAAGAAAAGACCGCCTTCCCAAGGTATTTTTAGCCTAAAGGCTAAAACCGCACTTGCTTTGCTAAATTTTCTCCAAGGCTTCGAAAATTCTTAACGCAAACAAAGCACTATACTGAGGGAAGACTCGTTGCTTTCGTAGAAAGCAATAAAGCGGCATCTTAAAATTCATGTGAAGAAAAACAAGTTTTTAAGCGTATAGAAACAAAAGAACTCGCTCTTCGAGCTCAAACAGCTTTTGTTTCAGCGTAAAACGCAGTTTTTTAGTGGATTTTGAGCAGCCTTGATTTTTGTTCCTTTTGTATCAAGACAAAAGGAAGATCTCTAATTCTATAAACACGCAAAGAAAATGAAGAGATACTTCTGGTGGCTGCAAAAGAAAGTAGAGGGTTGTTTTGCATCAAAGCAAAAGGAAATGAAGAAACAAATTGAAAAATAGAATCTTTAAGCAACCTTTCCCCTTTTACAAGTCTAACAATTGAAGCTGTCCTACAACCCTCGGCACGGTTATTGGTTACCTACTTCCGAAAAAATATGCTTCTGCTACAAACTATTGACTAAATATTTACGTAACAATTATATACGATTTTATTAACAGCAGACGTTAATAAATAATTGTAAGAAATTTCTTACATTTGTAATCCTGAAAAAAACTAATAGATGAAGATTAGCAACAGAAAAATAAGAACTTGGATAAGATTGATAGCACTGGTATTGCTTATCACATCTATTGCAGACCTCGTAATGTACTCTATAGAGGGTTCATTAAGCAACTACGCATTGGGCTACCTAGGACTAATAAGTTTAGGAGTAGTAACACTGGTATATGTATTTACCGGAATGCCTATTTTTAAATACGATGCAGAAACCGAAATGGTAGAAATCACCTCTCAGTTTGCATTGAGTAAATTATTTGCCAAAACTTCTTACATCAACAAAAAAGACATAACCGGTTTTAAAATTACCGAAGGTCTGTTGAGAAAGAAACTAGAGATAAACCTTACCAAAAATGGACAGAAAGTAGTAGAGGATTATAGCATTACTTTTTTATCTGCTAAGCAATTGGCAACGCTAAAAGAGTCTTTGCAAACTATTACCGAAGCCAACAAAGTAGACTCTTACAAAGACTACTTGTTTATCTAATCACAATTCTCTTATCTTTTTAAATACCCCTATAGTTGGCTAAACTATTGGATGGGTGCATGAACAATTTTATTCGTAATTTTGTACTCTGTAAACTCGTATTACAATAACACAAAAAACACACGATATATGTATCCTGAAGATATGGTTGCCCCAATGCGCGAAGAGCTTGTAAATGCAGGCTTTAAAGAAACACGCACGGCAGAAGAAGTAGATCAAATATTAGGTAGTAAAGAAGGTACTACCCTTGTAATGGTAAACTCTGTTTGTGGATGTGCGGCACGTAATGCTCGCCCTGCTGCAACAATGGCTGCCAGCTATGATAAAAAGCCTGATAACCTAATTACAGTTTTTGCAGGTAATGATAAAGAAGCGGTAGAAAAGGCACGTGCTTACATGTTGCCATTTCCTCCTTCTTCGCCAGCAATGGCTTTATTCAAAAATGGAGAGTTAGTGCACATGATAGAGCGTCATCACATTGAAGGGCGCCCAGCCGAACTAATTGCCGAAAACTTAAAAATGGCTTTTGACGAATTTTGTTAATCTACCATTTGAATAATTAAAAAAGCCCGCTCAATGAGCGGGCTTTTTTGTTAGTCCATATTCCAATTATAAGTAGATGACCACGAATTAAATTCATCTACTTTATCACCATTTGCTTCTAACCAATCTGTTACTTCTTTATCTCCCGATGAAGAAGCTATAATATATGAGAAAACCTCTGTATATTCCTTAGCATGTAGCTCTGAATAATACGGTCCGTAAAACTCCCAATAAAATCCGTAATTGGTTTCTACTTGTTCTTCTATCATGGAAAACAATGTTTCAAATTTTTCAGTAAACAACTGTTGTTTTGTTTTCTCTTTGTTTGATTCATCTACATCAAGCGCAGCAGACATATTTAAAATCATTTCTACCATAGAAAAATCATTTTCCCTTTTTTTATCAGAGATATTATCGGTGTTCAAAAAAATTGTGGTGCTCCCATCATCATTTCTCTTAATTCCGGATGATAATAGCATTTCTAATAGTTCAAGGTTTTGCTCTGCCCTTTGTCCTGTTGGCTCAATCACTAAAAAACAACCTAATGCAAGTATAGAAGGGATTTTATCTACAGAATAAGATACTCTAGCAATACCATTATGAGAGCTTGCATGAATTGGGTTTACTTTTACAGATGCCTGAAAAGCTTCAATTGCATCTTCATATTTATTGAGTCCCGATAAAGCTATTGCTTTATTATAGTGAAGCAAGTAGTACCCAGGGAACTTCTTAATTCCTTTATTATAAATCTTTACCGCCTTTTTCCCTTTCCCCATTAAATCCAAGGCTGTTCCATATGTAGTATAATCTAGCCTCAAATCAAATCTCTTATCAGGAGACTCTTTTATCAAAAACTTACAGAGTTTTACTGCTTCTTTATACCTTCCTAGAGCAACTAAAGTATTTGCCTTTTCAGACATTGCTCCCAAATTATTCTCTTCAATCTCTAAAGCCTCATCATACTTTTCAAGGGCTCCCTCAAAATCACCTCTATCAAATAATTCAATCCCTTCTTCTATTAGGTCATAAGCACTATTGGTTTGTGCATTTAAGTTAAGTGTAAGTAGGAATGCAAAAGTTATTGCGATAATTTTTTTCATGTTGTTTTTGTTATAATGATTCTCTAAATATAAGATTCCTTTTTTATAGCTTTTCCATAAAGCATAAAAAAGCCCGCTCATTGAGCGGGCTTTTTTGTTTAGGATATCACTCCTAATTCTTTTCCAACCTTGGTGAAGGCGGCTATGGCTTTATCTAAATGTTCTTTGGTATGAGCTGCCGAAAGCTGCACGCGAATACGCGCTTGTCCTTTTGGTACAACCGGGTAAAAGAACCCAATTACATAAATACCTTCTTCTAATAATCTATCCGCCATTTGCTGAGATAGCTTGGCATCGTACAACATTACAGGTACAATAGGCGAATCTCCTTTTTTAATATCGAAGCCTGCTTCGGTAATTCCTTTTTTAAAGTAGTCTGTGTTCCACATTAGTTGATCTCTCAACTCTGTAGTCTCGCTCAATAAATCAAATACCTGAATAGAAGCTCCAACAATAGCAGGCGTTAATGAGTTAGAAAATAAGTACGGACGAGAACGTTGGCGCAACATATCAATGATTTCTTTTTTACCGGTTGTATATCCACCCATAGCGCCACCTAAGGCCTTGCCTAAGGTTCCGGTAATAATGTCTACTCTGCCCATTACACCGCAATGCTCTGCAGTACCTCTACCGGTTTTACCCATAAAACCAGATGAGTGACAATCATCCACCATTACCATCGCATCATACTTATCGGCTAAGTCGCATATTTCATCAAGTTTAGCTACTACGCCATCCATAGAGAATACACCATCCGTTACAATAATTTTATGTCTGTGGCCTGCTTGGTTGGCTTTCTTTAACTGCTCTTCTAAGTCTGCCATATCATTGTTAGCATAACGGTATCTTGCCGCCTTGCACAAACGCACACCATCTATAATAGAAGCGTGGTTTAAAGAGTCTGAAATAATAGCATCCCCTTCTCCTAATAATGGTTCAAACACACCGCCATTAGCATCAAAAGCCGCTGCGTAAAGTATAGTATCTTCTGTTCCCGAGAACTCAGCAATTTTTTGCTCCAGTTCTTTATGAATGTCTTGCGTACCACAAATAAAACGTACCGAAGACATTCCATAACCATGAGTATCTAGCGCATCTTTTGCAGCCTCAATTACTTTTGGGTGGCTAGATAAGCCTAAGTAGTTGTTGGCACAAAAGTTCAATACAGTTTCACCTGTCAATACTTCTATTTCTGCTCCTTGAGGCGTAGTAATAATACGCTCTCTTTTATATAATCCTGCCTCATCTATGGCTTGTAACTCTTCTTGTAAATGTTGTTTGATGTTGCCGTACATATCTTGTGTTTTTTATAAAAAGCAAATATATAGTTTTACCAACGCTTAATGAATTGTTCTTTGCCCAAGTATACCAATACCTTGTTTACTTTTTCAAAGCCGGTTTGCTCTAATACATGTGCATATTCATCTAGCTGTTGGGTATGCGAAGCATCTGCCCCACCAGTTTTATAATCTAATATGGTAGCGTGGATTGGGTTATGAATCACCACCCTATCCGGTCGCAAGCTATCGCCATTGGTTAGTAATAAATCTGATTCTAATTTTACTTCCAAGCCTTCCTCAAAATAAGGTTGTATCTCTGGCATCGAGAGTAATCTTTTTACCAAACTTTCAATCTTTACTTTGTTCTCAGCATCCATCAAGCCCTCTAAATACATGCTTTCTATGGCATCGGGCAAATCTGATACTACTCTTATTCTGGACATAGCCGTGTGTACCAAGTTACCCCATTCGGTGGCATTGCTTACGTCGTCTACCTCCCAAATAAGTGGTGCAGACTTACTCACAAAAATGCGGTCTCGCCAGTCTTCAGAAATGGTTTCTTCAAAGAGTATGGTCTCGGGCTTTTGGTGGTGGTCAGGCTTGTTGGGTTGGGGTTCACCAAAAGTGTATACTTGCTTGTCTTTTTCAAAAATATCTTTGTCTTTTAAGTAGCCCGTAATGTATTCCGATAGGTTTCTAGACCTGCCTGTTGGACTGGTAAATACATACAACCTTTGTTCCGGTCTGGTAAAGGTTACATATAGCAAGTTCAGGTTATCTAACTGTACTTTGGCTTTATAATCTTGATATACTTTTTGGTATTTCGGCTCGGTTTCTTCTAGACTTTTATTTGGAGAGATTAAAGCGGTTGGCAGTCCGTACGATTCATCTAGTTCTATCCATAATCTAGGGTTATTCTCCCCTTGTGCTTCCCAATTGGCAAAAGGAAATAACACCACCGGAAACTCCAACCCTTTCGATTTATGGATGGTCATAATGCGCACAGCATCCATATCATCCGGCATGTTGATGGATAGCTTTTCTGATTTCTCATCCCACCATTCAATAAAGTCTCTTAGACCCCCTTTGCTTTTTTGAGCATACTCAAAAACAGCATCCATAAAAAACTGAACATAGGCATCTGCCTTTTCTAGTAGTTTAAAGCTTCTGCCAATTTCTTCGGTTAATTCATATAAGGGTAGGGTATTCAGTTTGTAATAATCTATGGCAAAGCCTTGCTCGTTTAAGCCTTTAAAAAAGCCTACTATCGTGGTCTTTGCTAAAGAAGAAAGTAAATTGTGTTTCTCCTCATCGCTAAAATCAAGCCCCGAATTTTGGATGATATATTCCAGTACCGAAAGTCGGCTTTGGTAATCTTCATTAAAGGCAATTACTCTCAATAAAGAGATTAAAAACTGTACCTCATTAGAGCTTGATAAGAGTAGTGATTCGGTAGAAATAACCGGCACCTGATTATCCATTAGGTAATTGGCCAATAAAGTACCGTGTTGGTTTTTCCTAGTCAGGATAGCAATATCTGCATAGGTAAAGCCGTCTTGCCTTAACTCTCGGATTGTATCCAAGGTTTTTTTGCAATTCTGTTCCTCAAAATCATCGGTATATTCTATGTACTCAATATGCACATAGCCCCCTTTGTTGTGGTTGATATTTTGTGTTGCTTTCTCAAACAGTTGCTGGTAAGCAGGGTTGTGTAGCCGTGTTGCTGCCGACTGAAAAAAGGAATTATTAAATTCAATAATCTCCGAGAAGCTACGCCAGTTGGTATCTAAGGTTTCTACTTGTCGCTCAAATTTGGTGAGAATAGAATCGCCTACTTTTACCTTATTGCTGCTGTCCTCATTTTCCGATAAGCCCAAAAACTGCTCTACCTCTCCGCCACGCCAACGGTAAATTGCTTGCTTACCATCGCCCACCAACATGGTACTTCCACCTTCTCTAGAAACCGAGTTTTCAACCAAAGGCATCAGGTTTTTCCATTGCAAAACTGAAGTGTCTTGAAACTCATCAATAAAATAATGGTGATATCGCTCGCCTAAACGTTCGTATATAAAAGGCACGGGTTGCTCGCTAATTACATCCGCAATTTTTTGGTTGAACTCAGAGATATGCATCAAGTTATTCCGCGTTTTTACCTCATCCATTTGCTTCTCTACCTCATGCAAAACGGCTAAGGCATAAAAGTTTTTCAGGATTAAATCATTGATGATGTAACGCGGCTTTTCTCCCTCTAGGAAAGTCAAACCTTCTTCATACGCGGCTACAAGCTCGTTTTGTATGCCGTCTATTTTGATGGCATCAATCTCATTGGCTTTGTTAGAATACAATATTCCTTCATTCATATTCTTTGCCAAACGAGTCCCTGTAGAAATGTCATTTAGTTTGTTATTCTGTAGCTTCTTAAAAAAGTTGGGTAAATCTGCATAGTAAAAAGACTTAGGGTCGATACCTTGCTCATTTATCAAATCTAAGGCTTGAGCACCTATTTCTTTAATTTTTTTCTCTGTCTGCTTTTGTTGCTTTTGCAGATTCGCTCGGATGACAAAAAAGTCTTCTAAAGAAAAGTCTTTGAGTAATTTCAAAGCTTCCCTGCTTCCTTCATTCATCAATTCAGCTCCTATCTGCGCTATATCTCGCTCTATATGCCAACTCTTTTCGTCATCCGTTTTACTCTCCGTGAACTCCAATAAAGCTTGGGTCAACTCATCATCAGAGCCCGCTTTGCTAATCAATAAATCTACCGATTCGGATAAAAGTCTATCTCTGTCCAACTCCACCTCAAAATTGGCAGGAAGCTCTAAGTCCAAAGCAAAAGTGCGAATAATGCGATGGGTAAATTTATCAATGGTACTAATAGAAAAAGCAGAGTAGTTATGGAGTAAGTCCTCCAATATATTTTGCGATCGCTTTTCTACTTCTTCGGGCGATAAGCCTGTCTCTTCAACAATCTGCTCAAAAAGAGCTTTACCTGTTCCTTCTAATTCACCTGATGCAAATACCTTGAGTGTAAGCAATACACGCTCCTTCATTTCGGCAGCTGCCTTATTGGTAAAGGTAATTGCCAAAATATTTTTATACCGATTGGGGTTAGAAGTACGCAAGCAAATCTTGAGGTACTCCTTTACAAGTGTAAAGGTCTTGCCCGATCCGGCAGAGGCATTATAAATGACAAAAGGTTTATTCATGAAGCATGCAATAAAGGAAACCAATATACTGATTGATTTGGTTTCCTTTAAGCATAACTGTCATTTCTTTTCAAGGGTTTATGAAGCTATTTTTCTTCAGAAACATCTTTAAATATTATCATCTCTACCACTCTTGCAGAAGCGCCATCATAAAAACCGGTTTCGTTTTCATAAGTAGCCGGATTTTTAAAGGTTCTGAAAATCATATCTATAAAAGGCAGGTCGCAATAGTTGTGAGCATGGATGCCTCTTGCATGATGCACGGTATGTGCTTCTGGTCTTTGAATAATATAACCCAACCATTGTGGGGTTTTGATGTTGCTATGCTGGAAAATTGCCAGAAAAGTACTTATTAAAAGAAATAAAGTGCTTGCTGCAGGTGTAAAACCTCCTATAACAACCAAACAAAAACTTCCTAATAATGTAAAGGCTATCATATCCATAGGGCTTAAATAAAAAGCACTAAATGTATCCATACGTTCTGCGCTATGATGCATTTGATGGAAAACCCTCCATAGCTTATTGCTTTTATGCATATTTCTATGCCATGCATAAAAGGCAAATTGATAAATAAGCAAGCCTACAAAAGCACCCCCAACAGTACCTAAGAATGTTAAATCAAAAACCTGAAATTCTGCTAAATATCCATCCCATAATAATGGTAAATAAGAGGATAGGAAAAAGAAGACTGTAAACGACACAATGCCTCTTAACTTCCAGTGTTTTATCTCAGGCAACTGCCTTGCCGGAAACAACCATTCCCATATCATCAGCCCTCCATACATGGCAAAAACAATGTATGAAATTGGGTTAAAAATTAGTTCGGCAGGGCTTGGAAGCCCCATTATTACTTCTTTCATCTTTTTGTTTTGTTTGGGTTTTTATTTTTATACCGACTAGATGGTGCAAATATAATTTCTTTTTTATTTATACCAACTGGTTTGTTTAAATTTTTTTATACTTTTACTGTATGGGAAGAGACGGAAAACCAACAAGAGACAATATACTGGCACAATCTAAAACCTTAGTGCAAGAGAATGGCTTTGCAGGAACAACCATTGACAGGATTTTGGACCGAACAGGGATTACAAAAGGAGCATTCTTTTATCATTTTAAAACAAAAGATGATCTAGCAAAAGCACTAATAGAAGAATATGCCCGAGTAGATATTGCAGAAATGAACAGGGTTTTGGAAAAAACAGAATCTATTGAAGACCCACTAGAGAGACTGCTGCAATTTGTACAAGAGTTTATAGATATGATGCAACAGTTGGAAAATCCTTACCCAGGTTGTTTATATGCGTCCTATAATCATGAGCCCAACCATTTTAGTGATGACATAAAAGATTTTATTGCAGATGTGCTTTTGCAATGGCGAAAAACATTTGAGCAAATGATAGAAGCTGTATTGAAAGAATACAAAGCAGCTTTACAAGTTGATAAGAAAGCATTGGCAGATCAATTTATAGTGGTTTTTGAAGGAGGGTTTGTGGTTTCAAAAGCATTAAATGCTGCTGATATTACATCTAAACAGCTATTGCAATTCAAAAATTACCTGCAACTACTTTTTGTAAAAAAATAAGCTCATCAGTAAAACCAATACCCGTATAGATTATTACTATCCGGCTTGTTTTCAAATTAAACATTAATGCCCTAGATTTGTTGGTATAATAAAACGATTTGATAAACCCTAAATAAGAAAAACATGGCTTTCGAATTACCGAATTTACCGTATGCTTACGATGCTTTAGAACCACATATTGATGCTCGCACAATGGAAATACACCATAGCAAGCACCATGCAGGTTACACAAACAACTTAAACGCTGCAATTGAAGGTACTGACCTTGCAGGAAAATCTATCGAAGATATTTTAGCAAACATTTCTGCTCACTCAGGTGCGGTACGCAACAATGGTGGTGGTTTTTACAACCACAGCTTATTTTGGAGCGTAATGTCGCCAAATGGTGGTGGCAACCCTACAGGAGAAATTGCAGATGCTATCAACAGTACGTTTGGTTCTTTTGATGCATTTAAAGATGAGTTTTCTAAAGCGGCAGCTACTCGTTTTGGTTCTGGTTGGGCATGGTTATGTGTAGACGGCGGAAAACTTTCTGTATGCTCTACTCCAAACCAAGACAACCCTTTAATGGATATTGCTGAATGCAGCGGGACTCCAATTTTAGGATTAGATGTATGGGAACATGCATACTACCTAAACTACCAAAACCGCAGACCTGACTACATTAATGCTTTCTTTAATGTAATTAACTGGGACGAGGTTACACGTAGATATAACGAAGCAAAGTAAGAGTAAGCATACCCTTACTATTTTAAGAGCGGCCAAGTGCCGCTCTTTTTATTGCTCAAAAAAGGCTATTTTTGGCGCATGCAAAAAGGTGAGAAAATATATTTTGTTTCCGATATGCACTTTGGTGTTCCTTCTTACGAGAAGAGTTTGGTTCGTGAGAAACACCTGATTAAGTGGTTAGACGAGGCTAAAAAAGATGCTGCCGAAATATATTTGGTAGGTGATATTTTCGATTTTTGGTTTGAATACAAAACCGCTGTCCCTAGAGGTTTTGTAAGACTATTAGGTAAGATAGCTGAAATTACCGACTCCGGTATTCCTGTTACAATTTTTACCGGAAACCACGATATGTGGATTTTTGATTACCTCCCCAAAGAGATTGGGGTTACTCTTTACAGAGAACCCATTACCAGAGAATACAACGGCAAGAAGTTTTACATTGGGCATGGCGATGGCTTAGGCCCCGGCGACTATGGCTACAAATTCATTAAAAAAGTATTTGCCAACAAAGTATGCCAATGGCTATTTGCTCGTTTACACCCCAATTTTGGGATTAGTCTTGCCAATTTTTGGTCGGGCAGAAGCCGAATTGCTACCGGAAGTAATGATGCAAAGTTTTTAGGCGAAGACAAAGAATGGCTGGCCATCTATTGCAAAGAGGTATTGGAAAAAGAACACTACGATTACTTCGTATTTGGACACCGCCACTTACCTATTGATATGAAAATTGGCGAAAACAGCCAGTACGTAAATCTTGGTGATTGGATACAGTACTTTACCTACGCAGTATTTGACGGCGAAAAGCTAGAGCTGAAAGAATACGGTGCCCCTGATTATCAGAAATAAGTAGCAAAGCCTACTTGAATACCCGCGGTATTTACTGCCGGATTCCCCAAGAAATCTGTTTGCCATTGGTAGCGATAATTCGCTCTAAAAATTGTGGTTGGAGTTGGTCTAAAGCTCAAACCAACAGCTAAAGAATATATATCATCTCGTATTTGTGCCCCTGTTTCGGGTATTGTTCCGTAGTTTAAATCCACATACTCTAATCGTGTACTCAAATTAATTTTTGCATTCTTATATCCTGCCATTTGCCTTTCTATAATCGGGTAAATCAAATCGATAAAACCACCGTGTTGCTCGCTGGCATATAGGCCATTTAGTTCTGTAGGTATCTCTACAAAGGCATATACATATTCTCCTTTAGCTGTAAGCTTGCCCCAACTGGTATTATAATCCAGTGCAAAAATATGCAGGCTGTTCTTATCTGCTACAGTGGTTCCGTCCACTCTAAAGTCGTTGTAAACAGCTGTGTAGTAAGAAGCTCCTACCTCTCCCCATTTCCTGTTGGCTAAGCCAATTCGTCCGTTAAAACCCGGCATTCCATTGTTGTCTTCTCCAAACATTTCTTCAGATTTACCGGCTTCTAAAAAGGTTCTCCCTTGATCATTTAATACCACACCCGATTGTAAACCGTTTATCAAATAAGCATCATAGCCAATAATATTATTGCCCAAATAAAACTTACCGTTTACCCCAAAGCCAACTTCCGATAAAGTTGTAGGTATTATCTGTGTAGATGATAAAGGGCGCTCAACAAACTCCCAGTTTGGTGAATCATGATTGGCATTAAACAAACCTAATTGTGGCAAAATAATACCCCCTCTAATATTTAAAGAATTGTTTACCCTAAAATCCAATAAGGCGGTTTCTAAGGCAATTTCTTTTGTGCCATGTTCAAATTCTAACTCCGATAAAAAGCGGATTCTGGAACTAATTGTTGAGTATAAGAAGATATTAAAGCGTCTCAATTCCATCGAAAAGCCTTCGGTAATACCATCTTCCACAAAATAGTTAGTATTCCCCTCTAAATAACCCCCAACTGCAGTACTGCTTTTACCTACTGTAATAAATGGGCGATTATAAATAGCGTCTTGTTGGGTATCTGTTGAGTCTCCAGTGCCAGTTCTTTGCCAAACTTTTGTAGTATCCTGTTGAGCAAAAGCATTCACGCCAAACAATGCAAAGATGAATAGTATAATTCTTGTTTTCATAATTTTTTAGTCTAGCCAAACATATACATGTGTATCGTCTTCAGTTACTTTAAATTGATGTAAAGGCTCTGTTGCTGGTCCGGTTAATACCTCTCCTTTATTAGAGAACTCACTACCATGGCATGGGCAAGTCATAAAAGTGCCTGTGGGTTGTAACTCACAGTTTTTGTGGGTACACAACATTAAATAGGCTGCATAACCTTCATCATGCTGAATAAGGTAAACACCTGCACTCAGCTTGTCATTTCTTAAAATGGTAATGCCCTCTTCGCCTAAATCCAATTTTGCTACAGATAGCTTTTTATTGGCATATTTTACATCTACATTTTTAATGGTGGTACAGCTTTGCAGTAAAGCAGACAAGCCAATACCGGAGCACATAGCAGCTGTAAAGCCTCCTGTTTTTTTCAAGAAATTTCTACGGCTTTCCATTATAGTGAGTCTAAAAATTTAAATAATTGATCTTTCTGCGCTTGGCTTAGCTGACGGTAGTTTGCTCTGGCAAAGTCAGCTTCGCCACCATGTAGCTGTATTGCCTGATTATAATTTGTAGCTCTACCATCGTGCAATAAAAACTGTGTGCCTCCCTGTGAGTCTTTCTGTAAGCCTAAGCCCCACAAAGGCATTGTTCTCCATTCTGATGTTGCAACTGAACCCTCGGTATATCCATCATCTAATTCCGGCCCCATATCATGTAGTAACATATCTGTGTAAGGATGAAAGTCTTTATTATTAATTTCGGATATTATTGATGGGCCTGCTGTAAGTGTTTGTTTGTGACAATTCTCACAGCCTATTTGCTTAAAAATGTTTTCTCCGGCTATTACTTGCGGGTCATTGGTGTTTCTACGAGGTGGTGCTTTTAAAGTCTGTATATAAAAAGCTACCGCATTTACAGTTCCGGCAGGTATTTCAGGATCTGCAACATTGTCTCCTGACAAGCCTGAAACTGCATAATTGATAGGGTCTTGCAAATCAAAATCAGAGGTGATTCCCATGTCCTGCTTATAGGCATTGGTAGTTTGATGCACTAAGTCTATAGCCGCTGCTTTTCTGCCAAATCTACCTATGTATTGTCCTTGCCCATTGGGTATATGATGTGCTTTTGGGGTGAAAAAATCAGGAGCATCTACATAATTTACTGTTCCCGATACGATACCAGCCAAAGCTTGCTCATTCATCAAGTCTAAAATAGTCTGATCTGTCACTGCTTCTAAAAAGCCTAATCCCGTAACATTGGGTGCAATAAATGTAGCTTGACGAACCCCATTCGGGATTGCCTCAGCCGGATAGTTGGCTATAGAACGATGCTGTAATTGTGGTCCGCCTTGGTTTAATAAGGAGTTCCACGTAACGCCATCTTGTTCGTATTGTCCAAAACGGGTTAAAGCGGTAAACAAATGTCCTTTGCCATCGCCTATATGGCAGCTCTCGCAAGAGGCTTGCACAAATATTGGTCCTAAACCTTCTGCTTGACTAAATATTCTGGCAAATTCGCCATCTCCTTGTAAGTGTAAATTCAACTGAGCAGGTGTTAAATCTTCTATGGGCTCTGCCAAAACTTCTTCCGGTGCAGGTTCATCCGGCATAATGGTTTCACATGCAGAAACAACTGCAAACAAAGCAATTACAATTAGTATCGATATCTTTTTGAACGTCATTTCACCAACTATTTTTTGCAAATATGCATAGATTATTCTGCTTACACAAGAATATTTTTAGACAAGCCTAAAAATAATATGTTGTATTTCTAAATTTCTGTATATTTGCCCCCAGTATGACAAATGCAATATCCTATACAGAAGAGAATTACCTGAAAGCTATTTTTAGCCTAACCCTTAAAAGCAAAAAAGGGGCTAGTACTAATGATATAGCCAAGAGACTGGAAACCAAGGCTTCATCGGTAACCGATATGATTAAAAAACTGGCCGAAAAAGGCTTGGTAGATTATAAAAAGTATCAGGGTACAAACCTTACCTCAGAAGGAAGAGAAGTTGCTGTGGGCACCGTAAGAAAGCATCGTTTATGGGAAGTGTTTTTGGTAGAAAAATTGGGCTTTGGCTGGGATGAAGTACATGATATAGCCGAACAATTAGAGCATATCCGCTCTAAAGAATTGACTGTTCGTTTGGATGATTTTTTGGGCAACCCTAAGTACGATCCGCATGGCGATCCCATCCCCGATAAGGAAGGAAACATAGCCCTGCACAAAGAGGTAATGCTAGAGGATTTAAAAACAGAGGATAAAGCAGTAGTGGTGGGTGTAAAAGACAGCTCTACAGAATTTTTGCAGTACCTAGAGCAAACCGGATTGGTACTAGGCGCAGAAATAGAAGTAAAGGAAATTATTGCTTTTGATAAGTCGGTTTCCATCAGCATAAATAAAGCAGGAGCCCAAACGGTTTCCAACTTAGTAAGTAAAAATATTTACATCAAAAAGATATAAGCATGTTCGATTCATTATTTGTATGGTTAGAACAATTTAGCCCTGTTCAGCAAGCATTAATTGCCACTACATTTACGTGGTTGGTTACGGCTGCAGGTGCATCATTAGTGTTCTTTTTTAAAGACATGAGCCGTAAGTGGCTAGATGGTATGTTGGGCTTTACGGGTGGTGTAATGATTGCCGCCAGTTATTGGTCGTTACTAGCGCCCGCCATAGAAATGAGTAAAGATCAAGTAGGCGAAAAATGGATGTGGTTACCTCCTGCTTTAGGTTTTGCTGCAGGTGCTCTGTTTTTGTTTGGCTTAGACAGATTGGTGCCTCACTTGCACATCAACTTTAAAAAAGATGAAAGCGAAGGACCCAAAACCAACTGGCATAGAACCACCTTATTGGTATTGGCTATTACCCTACACAACATACCCGAAGGGTTGGCGGTAGGTGTAGCTTTTGGCGCTATAGGTGCCGGTATTAGCGATAGCTGGCAAATTGGTGGTGCCGTAGCCTTGGCATTAGGGATTGGTTTGCAAAACTTCCCGGAAGGAATTGCTGTTGCCATGCCTTTACGCCGACAAGGGGTAAGCCGCAGGAAAAGCTTTTGGTACGGACAACTCTCTGCCATTGTAGAACCCGTAGCAGGTGTAGTGGGTGCAGCAGCAGTATTGTATGCTACGCCTATATTGCCTTATGCCTTAGCATTTGCAGCAGGCGCCATGATATTTGTGGTTATAGAAGAGGTAGTACCCGAATCTCAGCGGGATAAATATACCGATGTCTCCACCCTTGGTTTTATTGGTGGCTTTTTGGTAATGATGAGCTTGGATGTAGCTTTGGGGTAAGACTAAACTTATTACTGAATCAGCAACAAATTAAGTCCTTAAACCTTTATTTTAAGTATAAATACCGCCTAGCTTAATCAAGTATTTATACTCTTTTTTATCTTGAGTATTTTGAGGTTATTGAATCATAATAAATCTTTGACCTCATGGAATACAATATTGACCTTAAAAAACTAGAAGAATACTGGATTCTTTACAAAGCCTATTTTAAAAAACCCTTAAGTGAGCACAAAGAAAAGTACAAATGGCCTGTTCTAAAACAAGTATTTATTAAATGGGACTGGAGTGTAAACGATAAAACCGAAATGTTTAAAAACGCATTTAAGGTATCTGGGAATAAAAATTTATGGGTCAGTAAAAGTTACCATCCGACTAATTATTCTTCAAAAATGTTTGAGCTATTTTATGATGAATATGTTAATGCTTTTGATTTCTTGTTTAATGAAGATAACGAATTAATCACTAGAGTTGAAGAATTTCAAAAAATAAATGATGACAATTATACATTCCTTTCGGAAAATGCTACAGAAAAGCTCTATAAAATTGACTTGAGAGCTATTTCGCTATATTTATCTTTACAATTTCCAGACAAATATTATCTATATAAATATACGGAAGTAAAAAGCTTTTGTGAAAAAGTAAAGGGTCCAGAAATTATTAAAGGAAGGGTAAATAATATAATTGCTTTTAATAATGTCGCAAATGAAGTATTAAAATTCATAAAAAAAGACAAAGAATTCCTTAATAAGTATCGAAATTTTACACGACATAAAGAGAATTATTCTGATCAATCATTACACCTATTAGTTCAAGACTTTATCTTTTCTGTTGCAAGACATTTAAAACCTACTACCGAAGAAGAAGATATTAAACATGAGATAAGCTCCTTAACAAAAGACGAATATGGACCTAATAAAATAGAAACATTATTAACTCTAAAACGAAGTTATAAAGGGCGAAATATAAACTGGGAAAAAAACAAGCAATCTCAAAAAAGATTAGGTACAAAAGGAGAAGAGTTGGTTAAAAAAGCTGAAGAGCAGTACCTAAAAGAACTTGGTATATTAAAAAAGAGAATAATTAAAAAAAAATTAGATGGAGTAGGCTATGATATACATAGCTATGACGAAAATGGAAACGATTTATTTATTGAAGTAAAAACCACTAAGTTTGGGAAAAATCATCCCTTTTATATTTCGGAGACCGAACTTTCTTTTTGTAAAGAAAACCCAAACCAATACAAAATTTACCGTTTATATGAATATGACTCTGAATCCCATTCAGCAAGGTATTTTATTATTAATGGAATGGATTTATTAAATGACTTTACGCTTAAGCCTACAAATTATGAAGTATCAAAAACTAAAAAGAGCTAATAGTGCAAATCCCACTTCCAAATTTTACCGTTTAATTTGGTCAGGTAAATAACCTTCGTGCCTTATCTACATCAATTGGTATAGCTAAAAAGTAAGCTTGTTGCCATTGTTGGGTTTTTTGGGCTTGTTTATTTATAGCTCTCTCCCATGGTGGGTATACACGTATGGCGCGCTTGCCCTCTTTTGCTTTTGTAGAAATTACGCCTTGTTTTATCAGTACTTCTTTTGGGAACACAAACTGTCCGGCATTATCTGCATCGCTCACATTTACAACTACATAGTCTATAGCATCGGTATCATCAAAAGGCTGTATGGGGCCTCCGTTTATGCGTTTCCAAATAGTTACAAATTGCCCTACTTTTTTGGGAGTAATCTTTGCCTTTCTGCTTAAAACACTTTTACCGTTTAGCTTAAAAGAACAGGCATTGTATTCTTTGCTTTCTCTTTCCTCTTTATAATCTGTTAGCTGCAATAACAGCTTATCATACAACTGCTCTTTTGCAAATAGTACATCTTCTTTTAGGGTCATTATCATATTTGTTAAATCCCTACCCATCTTTGAAGTGGCCTGCCTATAAAAACTAATATTATACCTATACATAAAGCGGCAATAGCCATACTTATAAGCACCTTAGGCTCCGATAAATGAATATCTTCTGTAAGCTTAGCAACATATGTGTTTGCCATATAAGTGAGTAACCAAAAGATACCGAGAACGGTGGCCGTAATTTTTGTAGGTGTAACCCTAGTTAAATACGAAAGAGTCCAAGGAGAAATAAAGCTTTCAGCAATACTGGCAAAAACTTGTATTAGTACAATACTAATAATTATGCTAGACCCTATACCTAGGCTTGTATCTAAAACAAAGTATGTGCCCATTACTGTTAATACAAATAATATATATGCTAAACCAAATGTGCTGATATAATTATATCTGGCTTTCCATTTTTTTGAAAGAAAAGAGATAAACCCTAATCCTATTGCTAAAGGAATAATTACAGCAGCATTAATACCGCCATAAAAAAAAGTTCTTATAGATATGTCAAACTCATTAGCCATCATATAACTATTTAACATACTTGTACTATACTCATACAAGCCCCAGAAAATGAGTGAGCATTGTATAGCAATAAAGATTGCCCAAAAAGACCTCCATCCGGTAATATACATTGATGATTTTTTTTGATTTATCTCTTCATAATCCAAAGCCCCAAAAGCTCCAGCATTAATAATCTGTTCATCTGTAGTTTCATAATCTTTTAAGTAGCCCTTGATGATAAAGAGAAAAACAGCCATTAAAAAGGCTAATATCATAAGAATAGTGAAAGCATAAACATACCCCTTTGTCCCTGCTATTAAGCCTATTATAATGCTTGATGCAAAAGCTCCTATATTTATAGCACCATAAGAAAATAAAAAGGCTCCGTCTCTTCGTTTATCCTGCTTATTAAATAGCCTGCCCAGTAAAACGTTTAAATTCAACTTTGTAAAGCCATTACCTAAGGCTATTATTATTAACCCAGCATACATATTATTGACTGTATTGCCAGTAATAATGGTAAACAAGCCTACAGAAACCAATATATATCCTATAATTGCCCCATATTTATATTTGGTAACAAAATCACTAAGCACTCCTGTTACCACAGATGCTATAGCTACTGCTAACATAAGCCCTTCATAAAGCTTATAACCTTGAGAATCTGTAACGCCCATACCTCCTTCAGAAACCTGAGTAACTAAATATAAAACTACTATTGCCCGAAAACCATAATAGATAAACCTATCAAAAGCAGTGAGAATATTTAAAAGAAATACAGGTAATCCAACCTTAGGTTTTTCTAGTGTAGTTTCCATTATTATAATGAATTATTTTGTTTGGCTTAGAATTAAATCCTGCCATTTATCATCGCACTGAAAACGAACTCTATTAGCTCCCCAATGAAACGATTCTAACTTTATCTCATTAGTAAACTCAAACTCTATTTCTTCCCCATTATAGTTTTTATCTTTCTCAACCTCAATTATAGGTGTTATTTCAATCATGCCCTCTGGAGTTTTAACTGTATCTGAGAGAAAATATAATTCAGCATTATGCCTTCTCAAAAACCTTTGTGAGATATGAACACTTTTAATTGACGGTCGCCAATGTCCGTCTTTCTTCATTTTCCCTTTAACGGTATATTTAATCAACGATTTGTTATTGAACAAATTTAGTTTGCTTTCAACAAATTCCACTTCAAATGATTCAACAGTCAAAGCTTCTTGATTAGACCACCAACCTATTTTGTAGGTTTCCTCAATTTCAAGCCTTGGGTTTCTTGGCCCAGCTGATATAATAGTCCCTATCACTTGAGGTAAAACCATATAACAAACTACTAGAATGAGTATCAAAATACCAGTCCATACTATTAATTTTTTTCTTCTAGCCATAATTACATCATTAAGTATACTTTCACACATACTTCTTTAAGAAAAGTCATACCAACTCTCTCGAAGTTTAATTTTAAGAATAATTGGTTCAAATCCTTTTTCTTTTATACTAATTGCAAAGTTTTCTAAGTCGGTTTTTAAGTCTGCAATTGTAAGGTTCTTTGTTTCTTTTGTATTATAAAACAAGCTTATGCTAGCATAGCTTAAGTTCTGTTCTTTATACTCTTTTAAGAGGTTTGAGGCTTCTTTGCCATATATTTTTGGGAAATCAATATCAAACCTAAACTCTAGTCTTTTGGTTTTTTCTTTCTCTACAAAGCAAGAGACAAAGTACCCACCTATTTTAGCACACTTTGTTTCTTCTATTAAAGCCATTTTGTTTAGTTGATTAATATATAGCTTAGAAAAACCTATTTCCTCTAGTTTATTAAATGGCTCTATTGAAAATGCCTTTTCTCTTACTCTATGTTTGTATAACCACTCAAAAGCAACTATTATCAACAAAAACAGAGGTAATAGTACAACTAAGAAAAGTACAAAATAAGTGAAGTTGAAATCATCCGGTATGCCCTCTTCTGAATAATACAATGACCTTTCTATGATAAGAACCATTGCCAAAAAAATCAGCCCAGTAAAAAGGTATGGGAGTATAAGTCTAGACCAGTTTAGTTGTAAAAACTTTTTCATGTAAGTTTTATTTCTGCTAAAAATAGCTTTTTTACAAGAACCCTTACCTAAATGCATTAAAAAAGCCCGCTAAAAGCGGGCCTAAATACTATCTTTCAAAATAGAGTTTGTAAATCTGGTCTACATCATACTCAGGGCTAAACACATGCCCTTGCCCTGTTATTTGTTTATAGGTAACATTCACCCCCGTCTCTTTAATATTATCTGCTGTTTCCTTAGTAAAGCTTTGCCAATCGGGTATATCTTCTAAGCCTGTTGAAATTACAAAAGCCTTGTATTTTTTCCATTCCTCCGGAAAAACCACTAAGGGTGTACCACCTGGCATTGCAAAAAGCCCGTCATAAAGCTTAGGCTCTACAGATGCATAATTAAAGGATGCTACACCACCATTAGAGGTACCTATTACTATCCAGCCCTCATCAGTAGCATTCTCATTCTGCCTAATTTCTTTGGTCATCGCCTTTATTTCGGTAGCCGAATAAGTTCTGAAATTTTTGCCTTCAGGGGCAATAGGCATTACCGTTATAAAGTCTTTTTTAAAGTAATCTGATCTATACATTACATAATAGCAATAGTCTACTATGTCTTCGGTTTGGCCACCACCCGATAGGCCCAATACAACGGGGTATTCTTTGTTAGCATCATAGTTTTCTGGGTAAACCACTTTGTAGCTAAAAGATTCAGACTCTTTTTTTGTCATTTCTGCTAATACCTCTTCCGGTACAGTCATGTCTAGCTGAGCATTGGCAATAGTAGATACTGCCAACAATCCTAATAAAATTGTTTTTTTCATTTTCCGATATATTTATTGATGTTTTCGCGATAATTACGACTTATCCTCAGCTGCTGCTTATTGGTAAGTGTAAGGTGGTAATCGCCTCTAAAGTGTGGCTCAATTACCTGAATGTAATCAACATTTACTATCGAAGACTTATGTATTCTGATGAAGTTTTGGGGTAGCTCAGCCTCCATCTTTTTTAAGCTTTCTCGTACCAAGTACGAGGCATTTTTGGTATGTATTTTTATATAATAGTCTTGGGCTTCTAACCAAATAATCTCTTCTGGTTTTAAAAAGTATATTTTCCCGCCAGATTTAATGATTATTTTTTGACTGGAATTGCGCTCCGTTTTAATAATCTCAGACTTTTGTGTTTGCTGGTTTAAAAAATCTTGCAACAAAGCCTCTAACTGAACATTAGAGTTTGTTTTATTACTATTAATGTGGTCTATGGCTTTTTGTAGAGCCCTATCAAACCTACTATTATCAAAGGGTTTTAATAAATAGTCTATCGCATGTACCTCAAAAGCTCTTAAGGCATATTTGTCATAGGCTGTTACAAAAACTATGGCTGGCATTTGGCTTGTATTTATACTACTCAAAACCTCAAAGCCATTAACTCTAGGCATTTGTATATCTAAAAAAACCAAATCGGGCTGTTGGTCATTTATTTCCTTAATTGCCTCTAAGCCATTAGTACATGTACACAATAGTTCAATACCTTCTCTGCTTTTCAACAGTTCGGTCAAACCCTCTCGGGCTTTCTTTTCATCATCTACTACTATGGCTCTTATCTGTTTCATGCGTTCTCACAAGGAATATTTATGTTTACCAAAACACCGTCTTCTGCATTGGATACTTTTAATTCGGCATCCTTACCATATAATCTTGCAAGTCTTTCTATTGTATTTGTAAGCCCTACTCTTTTGTGTTTGTTTATATCCCAATTATCCGCCAATTTAGACCCACTATTGTATACTGATAAGTGTAGTTTTTTATGAGCTATTTCTGCTTTAATACGAATGGTTGTATTATCTAAGTTTTCTGATACTCCATGCTTAAAAGCATTCTCTACTATTGGTTGCAGTATTAGGTTTGGCACTAAACAGCTATTCGCATCTTGCTGAACATTTATCTCAACCTTTAAAGAGTCATCAAACCTGGCCTCCTCAATTTTTAAATACTTCTTTATCATCTCCAGCTCATAGTCCAAAGTTACCTTTTGGGCATTTTCTCTGGTAAGGGTAGATCTAAGTAAATCGCTTAAAGCCGTAATCATATTTATGGCGTCCTCATTTTCTTTTTTACGGATTTGCATATTCACCGTATTCAATGCATTAAATAAAAAATGTGGTTTTAACTGCATCTTTAAATTGTCTAACTGAGCCCCTTTTAGTTCGGACTCCAGCTCAACTGCTTTTACTTTTTGCGACTGAAAGCTTTTGTATGTTTTAAATGATACTATTATTAAAACAATAATGATGTAAAAAGTTATGCTATACCCTATTCTGGGAAGGTTTGCCCTATAAGCATCAATTATGGTAGACTCAAAAGGTTCTTCCATAAATAAATCATGTGCTGATTTATAAAATACCAGCATCAGAAACATCTGTATAGCTGTTATAATAAATGATAGTACTATATGAGCCGGAATAGCTACTCTAAGTTTTTGCGCATATAAAATTTTGGTAAGCCACCATATAGGAATTGAAACTACTGCCCATGCCAAATAGTTAGGTATAGTATAAGATAATGCATAGTTGAGTGGAAAGGGATCTTCTTGTGCTGAGTTTGCATAGTACAAGTACATCCTTACAATATCAAAAAAGGAGAGCAGCACCCAAAATACCAGGTTAACCGATAGTAAATTAACCGTATTTTTGAACCCTCCTTTTTCTTTCATTAACCCAAGTTAATTAATTGTTGCGTTCTATTGCAAACTTTCTTCTGATAGTTGCATCCGCTGTTTTAATAGACAACAAATATACCCCTGCACTTAAGCGAGATACATCTATTGCTGTTTGATTATCATTATTGGGCTTTACAGCATATATTACACTTCCTGAAACATTCATAACCAATAACTCCGAAGTTTCTTTTGGGTGCATAACCTGTAATATATCTGATGATGGATTTGGAAATAGTTTAATATCTCCCTTTTCTTCATTCTCTTTTGTGCCAACAGGTACTGTATAAGTAACCTCTAGCTTTGGGTGTTTTGTTGCGTCAACATGGTCGCTTGAGGCAAATGATAAACCTCTAAATGGAACCTCTGTTTGCATTTTTAGCATAAAGCCATAACTACTGCCTGAGTTTTGATATATATCTGTTACCAGCTGTGTTACATCCATGTCTAAATAATCTTGTGTAGTAGAGTTGCTTTTAGGTAACAATACTTGATTAACGGATGTAGAGGTTGGTTGGTTATTCCATGTTACCAAGCCCTCATCCCAAGCACTGGTTATGCGTTCAATTATTAATTCGTTATTGCCAACTTGTTGAGTGAAATTTAAATTCGCGAAAAAATACAACGATAACTTTGCATCTATAATAGTAGCATTGGCAGGAATACTTGATAAATCAAAGTCTATTAAACCCCTTATTGTATCTGCTACTCCTGCATCCCACTCCCAAGACTCTGCACGTAACACATTATGTAAACCTCCATTACTGCTATTTGCCTGCCCAAAATTTATGTCTACAACTGGTTGGTAAGACCACACCCAAGCATCTTTACCATTAGCCGCATTAGGTTGAAACGTAACTGTAGTTTGTGCGTAAGTAGATGCAAAAACCAATAACACAGCGCTTAATAAAAGTATTTTTTTCATCATCTTTACTAATACTTAGGTGTAATCTTCCATTGAAACATTCGTAGCAAAAAGAAAATCATAACATCTCTCTTTCCTAGAACAAATAGAAAACTTTTTAGAATTATTAAGTAGCATTATTCAGTAAGGGGGTTTTATTTTGCAGTGAAAGGGATTGGCAAGTCTAAAAATCTAGTAATTTTATACTCAAATCACTCCACTATGAGTTCTCAGTTATTGATAGCAACAGATGATTTAACAAAAAAAATTAAGGCGAAAGGCATACAAACTTGGACTGAACTGCTTAACTACACTCAACAATTGCCGTATGGCAGAAATAGCAATCGAACAGATGTGAGTTTAGTACTCACTGAAGAAAAAGGCACCTGTAGTTCTAAGCATGCTTTTTTAAAAAAGGTAGCTGATTTAAACAAGTTATCCGATGTAAAACTCATTCTGGCTATTTATAAAATGAATAAGAGTAACACCAAAGCCATTGGCAACACCTTAGCTAACAATAGTATAGAGTATATACCCGAAGCACATTGCTATTTAAAAATTAATGGACTAGCTACTGATATTACCACCAATAGTTCTGACTTTGAAAAGATAAAAGATGCTATACTGTACGAAGAAGAAATAGAGCCTGAGCAAGTGGCAAGTTATAAAGTAGATTTTCATAAGACTTATTTAAAAGACTGGTTACAAAAAAACAACTTACCCTATACCTTTGATGAGCTTTGGGCGATAAGAGAAACTTGTATTCAAAACCTTAGTGCGTAAGCTATGGAAGAAATTAAAAATCATATACGGCGTTTTGTAAATATCTCTGACAAAGAGTTAAATGCCTTTACAAAAGAGTTAGAATTGCAAGAGGTAAAAAATAAAGAGTTTCTATTAAAAGAAGGGACACACAGTTTACACCACTACTTTGTAGTAAAGGGTTGTTTACGCTCTTTCTTTATCAATAAAAAAGGAGTAGAAAAAATAGTAAACTTTGCTATTGAAGATTGGTGGATTTCTGACTACGATAGCCTAATAAACAAAACGCCTGCTTATTTAAACATACAAGCTGTAGAAGACTCTATTGTGCTTAAAATACCCCAAGAAAAACTAGAAGCATTATTTGAAACCTCAACTAATTTAAACAGCTATTTTAGAAAAATATTAGAGATTGTACGCATAGCTGATCAGAAACGGGTACAATTTATGTTCAACATGTCCGGCAAAGAAATGTATGAGCACTTTAGAGACAACAATCCTGAGTTTATGCAAAGGGTTCCGCAATATATGCTAGCCTCCTATTTAGGTTTTACACCCGAGTTTTTAAGTAAAGTAAGAGGTTTACAAGAGTAGATTTCATTTCTTAATCATGATTAATTTTTTTCTGGGCTAGGCTCCTCAATTTTGCTTCATAATTATAAAACACATTATTATGAAAGCAGATAGGTTTTTAATGGGAGAGGTAAAACCCAATGCCTTTAACCCTCTTATTCAGTTAAATAAAGATGCTTACTCTAGCACACTTACCGAGGCTGAAGTTTTATTAATCTACATCAGGGCTTCCCAAATAAACGGTTGTGCATACTGCATCCAGTCGCATATAAAAGAAGCAGTAGAAAAAGGCGAAAAGCAATACCGTATACATGCTTTAAACGCCTGGGATCACTCTCATTTCTTTACGGATGAAGAAAAAATTATTCTTCAGATGACCGAGGAAATTACATTGATTTCTGAAAAAGGTTTAACAAATAACTTGTATGAAAAGGCATTAGACAAATTGGGTAAAGAAAAAATTGCTGACATCATTATGGCAGTTGCTACTATTAATGCTTGGAACAGAGTGGGAGTTTCTACACTACTAGAACCTATTAAATCTCAAGAATAAGTTTAAAGCCTTTTAGAAGAGGTGTTTTAAAACACTTCTTCTTAGCTGTCTATATCTCTTAATAGTTCTGATGCTTTATTTAATGAGCCTACATAGTACCTCCAAACCCATCTTGAAAAGAAATAGGTAAATAGAAACCCTGCTGCATAAATAGCTGCTGAAATATATTTATCGCTAAGAACATGCCTTCCGTTTAATATTTTTGATAACAACACTACTGTTGCTATCAATAAGATAAAGCTCAGTCCTATTGTAATTTTCTGAAAAACTTTAAATCGTATTTCATGCTTTGTAAACTTCTTAATTGTTTCTGCATAAGAACGGCTCAAGTCACCCAGTTTATTCATTTGAAATAAAAGGGTAATACTTACAATTGGTAAAACCAAAAAAAGTAATACTGTAACTAGACCTAAACTTCTTAGAAAAAAAGTGTCTAACCTGCCAAAATATAGTACAATATAGCTCGCCCCAAAGAAACATATAATTCCTCCTATAATCTCTGGTATCAAAACCTTACTAAGCTTAGACCTGAAAGGTTTTGAGTCAAATTTTAAACCAGTTCTATTAGAAAGTGTTTTAGGATTACTTTTCTCTCCTAGTTCATTCCATGCATTTTTTAAATCATCTATTTCCATTACTCTTGTTTATTTGTTGTTTTAGTTTTGCTTTTATTCTAGATAATTTGGTTCCAACATTAGTTACGCTAATCCCCACTATACTTGAAATTTCTTCATAGCTCTTACCCTCTAAGTACAGCATTATAACTCCTTTTTCAAGTAGGTTTAAATTTTTAATATGCTTAGTAACCTCTTGCCATTTGTGATCCTTATTTTCAGTTTCTGTTAAGTGTGTTTGCGCCACTTCTTCATTTAATGGAGATGTATGTATTTTCTTTTTTTTAACTCTTTTTAAATGAAAAATTGCCACATTCATAGAGACCCTATACAACCATGTATTTATTTTAGACCTACTCTCAAACGAGTCATATGATTTCCATAATTGATACACAATCTCTTGAATTAGATCTTCTCTATCTTGATAAGTATCAGTATACACTGACGCAACTTTATAAATAAGCCTTTCATTATCATCAATTAATTTAATAAAGGCCTTTTCTTTTTCTTCCAAAGAAGTTGTCTTTAATTCATACTGCCTCATTAGTGTAGTTTATGAAGAAAAAATCACAAGAAAATTTATTTTTTTTTGCTCACGTATAAATTTCACCTTTAAAATATAGAGTTTTATTAATATTGATATAAATTAAACGAGCATCATGAAAAAATCAAAAATCATAGGCTTAATAGCCGGTCCTTTGGTTTTTATTGTCCTATTACTTTTCCCTTTTGGCAATTTTAGCCCAGAAGCATGGAAAGTTATATGTGTAGCTTCTTTAATGTTAATATGGTGGATTACAGAAGCTATTCCTATACCCGTTACCGCATTACTGCCTATTATATTATTCCCTTTACTGGGTGTTTCTGATAGCAAAGCTGCTGCTGCCCCCTATGCGAGTCCCATTGTATTTTTGTTTTTTGGTGGTTTTATGATTGCCCTTGCCATGGAAAAATGGAATCTGCATAAACGTATTGCCCTAGGCATCATCAAACTTACAGGCACAGGCACCAATAAAGTATTACTTGGTTTTATGCTGGCAACTGCTTTTTTAAGTATGTGGATTAGCAACACAGCAACCACTGTAATGATGCTACCTATAGCAGTCTCTGTACTGAATATGCTAGCCGCAGAAAACAAACTAGATATTGAAGCAAAAGACTACAAACGGTTTGCATTGGCTTTAATGCTGGGCATTGCTTATAGCGCCAACATCGGCGGTATGGCAACACTAATTGGCACGCCTCCCAACTTGGTATTAGCAGGCTTTTTAAGAGAAACTTACAGCATTGAACTTAGCTTTGGTAGCTGGATATTAATTGGCTTACCTATTGCACTAATTTTGCTTTTTGTACTGTATATTTTACTAACCAAAATATTGTACAAAACCAACCTTCAGCTAAAAAGCGGAACACAAGAACTGATTAGCCATGAAATGGAAAAATTAGGATCCTTAAAAGGTGGAGAAAAGCGGGTGCTAATCGTTTTTATAATTACTGCTTTACTCTGGGTTTTTAGAACCAGCATTAATAAAACGCTAGATACTAATGTACTAACAGACACAGGCATTGCCATGGTAGCCGCTTTGGCTTTTTACCTCATCCCGTCAAATAAAAAATCAGGGACTGTACTTTTAGAGTGGAAAGACACCAAAGAACTGCCATGGGGTATTTTATTGCTTTTTGGCGGAGGTTTAAGTTTAGCCTCAGCATTATACAATGTGGGAATTATTGAACAAATAGGGGCTGCGTTTTCAGCAATGGATAACAGTCAGTTATTCCTGTTATTATTGGGGCTTACACTTGTTTCGTTGTTTATGACAGAAGTAATGAGTAATGTGGCTTTAACAGCCGTATTTGTACCTGTTGTAGCCGGAGCAGCCCTAGGCGTTAGTGCAGATGTGCTGTTGTTTACTATACCTGTTACACTTGCCGCCAGTTGTGCTTTTATGCTACCTATGTCTACGCCACCCAATGCTATTGTGTTTGCCAGTGGTCATATAAAAGTAGCTGATATGGTACGTGCCGGGGTTATTTTAAATATCATCTCAATAGCCGTGATTAGCTTGTTTTGCTATTATTTACTAGGCTTTATTTTATAAAAGTCTTTTTCTTCTACTACAAGTGTTGTTAATTCTACTACATGCCCGTCTAAATCTTTTGTATAAATAGAGTGGAAGTAATGATGATCCTGAATTTGAAATTGTAACCCTAGTTTTTCATACTGTTGTTTTGCTTTTTCAAAATTTTCATTGGTCACATTAAAGGCAAAATGGTCTATTCTTATTCTGTTTTTATAACTATTATTATTAGAGCTATCCACTGGAAACAGTGCTACCCCTGCTTTATTTGCCAACATAAATGCCGGATACTCTCCCCACTCTGGCAGTTGGTATCTTTTTAAACCCAGTACTTTTTCATACCAGTCTGCCGAGGCATTAACATCGGCTACCATTATTGCTACATGGTCTAAAAAATCAATAGAAAATGACATATTCTTTTATTTAATCGGAATCCATATATCTTCTTCGGCATTTGGGTCAGTAGGATTATAGCCTTCGCCCAATACTTCAAAGTGCTCCCTGTTATCTATTTGGTAACCAGATTGTGGCAACCACTCCTGAAATATATACTGAAAGGGGTTGAATGGTCCGTTTGCCGCACCTATATAATGGAACACTACATATTTACCGCCCTTTATTGTATAAGCTTCCATCCCTTCCGGAACCGTATCAAAACTATTTACCTCAACGGCTGCCCACTTTTCAAAAACTGCATTGGGGTTAAACTTAGTAGTACTAAAATCCTCCCCATATTTTTGCATTGAGAAAAAATCAATGCTCGTTCTGCTACCTACTTCATTCCTGCGGGGCATAAAGCTTTTCCACAGTTCTGCCGTTTTGTTATTGGCAAATGACATTTTCATTCGCACACCTATTAGCTTTGTTTCTGGTAAAATTTCTATTCTAAATTTCACTTTATTTAATAGTTGTTTTTAAGTACTTATAGCCTCCTTGTACACCATTTCCTCTACGAGGGCCTTCATAAATTTTTAGAGCAATGGTTTTATCATCAATCCATATAATTTCTTCTATAGACCAATCTTTTGTATAAAATTCTCCATAAAGCTTAACTGCTGACAACCCTTTCCCTTTTTTTACAGAAAAAAGAAAAAACTCTGCCCTATCCTCATAATAGTTATCATAATCCGGTCCATCATACGACGAATAGACTAGCATAAACTTAGCAGATGGCGAAAATACTAAACCTAAAACACCTGCATCATAACCTGATGGTAAGTACATTTCTTCTCCCGAGTTATTATCCACTAAGTATTCTTCACAAATTTCATAGCAGGTATCTCTAATAGATAAGCCTAATGCTTTAAATGCCTTCACATATTCATGCATTTCGGTATCTGTATATACCTCTAAAAAAGCTGTTTCAGAAATTTCTGTAAACTCCAAATCCATAAGCAAGGAGTCTGGGTTCTCTTGTGCTTTTAAAGAACTAAAAGAGCACATAAGTAGCAATATAACAACTCTAGCTATTTTCATATCATTCGTTATTTAAGCCTTAAATTTACATTTCTTAAAACAATTTATATAAATGCATAACCTTATTACCGATATAAAGAACACTGTTAGCATTAATGACTCTGACTTACAGAGAGTCCTGGATAAGTTTCATAAAAAAGAATATGATAAATCGGATATAATTCCTTCTTATGCTACTGTATCTAAACACATGAAGTTTATTGAAAAGGGTCTTGTTAGGGTTTATATTATTGATAATCAAGCTAGAGAAATAACCATTCAGATTGGCATTGAAAGTGCCTGGATAAATGACCTGTATAGTTACTTATCAGATACAACTAGTAATATATACTTAACTGTTTATGAGCCTACAACTATATTGCAAATTCATAAAAATGACCTAGAACAACTGTACAAAGAGGTACCTGCAATGGAAAGCTTTTCTAGGATAAAAATTCAACAATCATATACTCGCTTATACAATAGGGCATTTAATCAGCTTAATAAAACTGCCGAAGAACGTTACCTTGAGTTTAGAGATAAATACGGGTATATAGAACCTCGTGTTCCACAATATATAATTGCTTCTTACCTTAATATTAGCCCTGAACATTTAAGTAAAGTTAGGCATGACCTCCTAAAGAAGTGATTTCTTAATACAGATTAAGGAATTTGACTTCGGCTCTCCTGACTTTTGTTCCATGAAAAGTAAGGAAGTAAGTTTTATCGAATTCATCTCATTAGTGGCATTATTAATGGCTTTAGTGTCTTTCTCTATAAATATGCTCTTGCCTGCTTTTCATGATATATCTACATCCTTTGAGCTTAGTAACAAAAACCAAATACAATTAAGCATTTCATTACTCTACTTAGGCTTAGGGGCTAGTCAACTCATTTATGGTTCATTATCAGACAATCTTGGCCGTAAACCTACAGTATACATTGGCTTGTTATTATTTCTTTTAGGTTGCATCATCTCATTTTTGTCACAAAATTTAACACACTTACTTATTGGGCAAGTTATTCAGGGTATGGGGCTAGGTGCTCCAAGAGTTATTAGTTTGGCTATAGTTAGAGACCGATTTGAAGGGAATATAATGGCAAAAGCAATGTCATTTATAATGGTCATATATATTCTTACTCCTACTTTATCTCCAATTATCGGAAAATCTATTTTACTTGTTTCAAACTGGAGATTATTATTTCTTGCATTTATAGTTTTAGGAGCTTGTACGTTTATACTATTTAAATACCGAATGCCCGAAACCTTAGCTTTCCAAAAGAGAAAAAGCTTTACACTAAAACATATTTTAAATGCATCTTTAGAGGTTATTAAAAACAAAGCTTCTTTGAGCTACATTATTATTCTTGGCTTGTATTCAGGAGTTTTTATTACTTACCTCAACCTATCACAGCCCATTTTTGAATTTCAGTACCAGCTTAAAAGCAACTACCCATATTATTTCGCCTTTTTAGCTTTAAGCATTGGGGTGGCCTCTTTTTTAAATGGCAAGCTTGTGCTTTTATTAGGCATGGTAAAACTGGTTAAAATTGCTATTACAACTAGCTTAATTACTACAGTCCTATTCTCATTTGCCAACTATTACAACTCACCCAGCTTAGGGTTCTTTGTTATATTTATGTTTATTCAGCTCTTTAGTTACGGAGTATTGGTAGGTAACTTAAGTTCTTTGTCCATTCAACCATTGGGACACATTGCAGGCTTAGGTGCCTCTATAATAGGTGCTGTTTCAACACTATTATCAGTTCCATTATCAATACTAATTGGTCATTTTTATAATCATTCTGTAACACCCATTGTTATAGGATACTTAATAGTTGGAGTCATCTCAATAGTAATTCTTAAATTTTATACGAATAAAACAAAATGAAAAATTATATCATTAATAACTTATTTGAACTGTGGGAGCATATAGGGGAAAGAACTAATTCCCTTGTAAAAGGCAATCAGTATAATTATGTCAAATCTGGCAATGATTCTTGGCCTAGCAAAGTTTTTAGGCTGAATGAATCTGAAGTAGACTTCAGTGAGTTACGCTCAAAAATTAACTCAAACATATTACCCAATGCTATTTCAATAGCAGATGACAAAACTGTTGAATCTAGCCTTCAAAGAAATGGTTTCCCATTGAGATATGATGTTGCCGGAATGTATTTGGACTTGAAAGAAGAAAACAAACTTGCACAAAAATTTCCTTCAATAGTACCCGTTAACAATAACCAAACAGCAGAGATGTTTGCAAAAATTGCATCCTTATCCTTCGGTTACGAAGTCCTTTCTGATACTATTATCGCTTTACTTAATTCTTCTATACTAAAATTATTTATTGGCGAATATGAGGGTGAGTTTGTAAGCTGTGGTTTAATACTGTTAGATAGCAATGGTATTTCCGGTCTACATATGATTGGAACCATTCCTAAATACCAAGGTTTGGGATTAGGTAGAATAATGACAGATAAGTTGTTATCCGAGGCTTATGAAAACGGTAGTACGCAAGTAGTATTAGTCGCCTCAACAGCCGGTGAACGCATATACACAAAACTAAGTTTCACACACCAAGGCAGAATGAAAGGATATTCGATTTAGCATATATATAAACCAGCCGTAAAGAATTATATTTTACTTATTAAAAGTATATTAGCCCAAGTTTAAAATAATTTTGTGGTATGCTAGGTGTTTTAGTTGTATTTATTCTCTGCTGGGTTACTCTTTGGTTATTTAAAAGAGAACATATAACTGTATTAGGTATTAAACCCAATTTGCGCCGCTTGAAAGAGTTTACTTCAGGGTTTGTACTTATGGTGTTATTTTGTACAATTAATCTATTAGGCCAAGCCTATTTTAATGAAGTTAGTTACATAAGAAACCCTGACTATGGCTTCATGGAGAGCCTAAATGGTATTTGGTGGACATTTAAAGCAGCTCTGTTAGAAGAGTTAATTTTTCGCGGAGCAATTTTATATTTACTTATCAAGCTATTAGGGGTTAACTGGGGCTGCGTTATAAGTGCAGCAGCATTTGGTATATATCATTGGTTTAGCTATCAAATGTTTGGTAGTGGTATTATTCCAATGACTTATGTTTTTCTTTTAACCGGTGCTGCAGGATGGATGTTTGCCTATGCTTTTGCTAAAACCAAATCATTATATGCTCCATTGGGTTTACACTTTGGGTGGATTATAGTTAGCATAGTAGTTTTTTCAGCAGGACCTCTTGGTAATTCGCTATTTGTAATTAAAGGAGATATTGTTGAATTAGGCGGATGGGAGCAGCTTCTATTTTTCTCATGGCAAACCATTATTATACCTGGAATTATAACATGGTATTTGGTAAAAAAATATAGTTTCTCTAATAAAAAAAGCTCGCTAATTAGCGAGCTTTGACAACAATCTGAATTAAATCAGAAAGTAGTTTTCAGGGAATATTAATTTTTAAACAACCTCATTGTCTCCACTAACTTCCCATCTGATAAAATTTGTACAACATATATACCTTTAGCTAAACCCGAAATTTCAATACTATTACTTAGCATGGTTGTATTTATTACTTCAACTCCTATAGTATTAATAATTCTTACTCTATTATTTACCCCATTTAGTCCGCTAAAATATATTTTCTCTGAACTTGGGTTTGGATACAAAATAACCTCGTTTAAGTTGGTTTCCGACAATCCTATTGTACTTGATGAAGACTTCCTATAAACATCTCTAACATTAAGCCCCATATACACGTCTCCCTGAAATTCTAAAAATCTAGCTCCATTCATCATCCCGCTTGGGTCAGTTAATAGCCCTACCGTGTCTACTGCCATATTAGCAATACCCGTTGAAGAGCTTAATACATCAGGCCTAGAGTTTGACGCATCATTCTCAAGTGCCATAAATATAGTGTTGCCGTTTGCATACATAGCAGTTACTTCTTGCTGACCACCATTAGCATCTGTGCCAATAAATGTGTTAAGGTTAGTTGCTTCAGTCCAGTTAAACCCATGGTCATCAGAATAATATACTCCATACTGCGCTCCACTATTTGATGAACCTGAAGTATATAGTCTTCCGGTAGAAGCATTGGCTATTAATAAATCTGCTTTATAAGAAGCCGGTAAGCTTATCGTTCTTGTCATCCATGTTGCTCCATAATCTCCGGAAACATAAAATGTTGTTGCTGCTGCATTATCAAAAGCATAAATACTATCATTATAAAAAGCCAGAGGATCTGTTCCTCCATTAAAAAAAGTAGGCACATCTATTTGAGCCCAAGAAACATCAGCGGTATCTTTTAACCAATAACCTGATGACCCCATGTTGGCTACAACCTTACCATTAAAAAATTGAAACCCATAAAGTGTATTTACACCTGATGTAAACTTTGGTAAACCTACTGTGTCTTCAACAAAAGTAGCACCATTATCAGTTGTATAATAAATCATACTAAAGCCTAATCCAACTGTTCCTAGATAAAGCTTATCTCCTGTGCTTTCTAAAAACGTAGGAAAGCCTGTTACACCACTAAATGTTTGCTGGGTCCAGCTTGTTTTTCCTGCATCTAAAGTATATACATCTCCTGATAAACTAGTGTTGTATATACTGTATAGAGTATTATTATGACTCTCTAAAGTTGTATTAGCAAAATTAAATGTTGCCAAATTTGTTGACTCCCATTGCTGAGCCATAGAGAAAAAACCTATAAAAATTAATAGTGTTAAGAGTAGTATTCTTTTCATAATTAAGGGAATTGATTATCATTATTTCATTAGAATGCTAATGTATGATTGGAATACAAAAGATGTAAGAATTGATAATGAAAAGCTGTCTCAATTACCGCCAATGAGACAAAACAAAGCTATTTTGTGTAGTCAGTTGGGGTTGTCCCAGCATATTTTTTGAATGCCCTATAAAAAGAAGCTCTGCTATTAAAGCCCACTTCATAGGCTACTCCTTCTATTGTATATTCTTTTTTAGATTGAAGTAGTTTTTTAGATTCCTCAACTCTTTTTGAGTTTACCAAATCATAAAAATTAGACTGCATTTCAGTATTAATGGTTCTTGATACAGACTTTACAGACTTGTTTATATGACCGGCTAGCTTATTTATTGATAACTGTGGGTCCCTTAATAAGCCATCTATATGAAGTGCTTTATCAATCTCACTTATAATCTCTTTGGTTTGTTGCTCCTCTTTAGAGTCATCTTCATCAACACTATCATGCTCTATTTCTGTAGCTGTTTTTAGATGAATTTTATATCCTTCTTTTGTATAAACTGTATTACTCTTAAATGCATAATACACTATGTAAGTATATATTGTACCTATAATTAAAGGCAAGAGCGTATATTCAACAAAAAGAATATCAAAAACCAAATACAACACAACTATTAAAAAATTAAAAACCACCAAAAGAGTCATGAAATTTTGAAGGTAATGGTGCTTTGTTTTATCTAGATTTGAGTGATACCCTAAAGCTTTGTGTTTTGCTTTTAGCACTACTACCAATAGGTATATAAATATTATTTGCTGAAAAGAATAGAAGATAATACTGTAAATAGTTACAGATATAGGGTAAGGCCCCTTTATCAGTTTTTCAAAAAATAACTGCTGTTCACTTACAGTCCAACCCATAAACTGCACTCCTAAATAAATTGGTATTACACCAATTAGTCCTGCAACTATATATATAGGCAACAGTTTTTTAAGGCTCTTTCCAAGTAAAGCATATACGTAGGTTGAAACTGATGGCGTGTAAAGAATTGCTAAAAACTGAACGATAAAAAATACAGGATAAAATTGCCAACCTTGTTGATTAAGCATCAACATACTATTGGCAAAATATAAAGCGGGGACTAACATAATGATAGCTATTGCCTGATTAGGCAAAGAGTTGTTTTTTCTAAACATCAAAAAAGAAAACAACACAAAAGCATTTACACTAGCTATAGCGTTAACAACAAAGTTGAATGATTGCATTAAAAATAACTTACAATGAGGTATTTACTATATTACATTTGATGCGTAAATTATAAATTTTTCTAATTATAGCCCCCCTTTATCTAAAAAACCAAAGCCCGCTAATTAGCGGGCTTTTATATAATGTGATATTTCTGATTAGAAATTAGCTCTCAAGGAGAAAACAAAGTTCCTTCCCGGTGCAGAGATACCTGAACTGTATGGGCGGTAACGCTTGTCAGCTATATTCTCTACACCCGCGCTTAGGCTCAATGCATCTGATAATTGATACATAGCTTTTAAATTTAATGTATACCAAGATGGGGAATAGTTATTACCATTCTCATCCTTAGCATATATCTCATCTTTACCTTGTTCACTTATTGGCAAATCCTCAAAATTACGTTCTGCCTGATACATTGAATAAAACTGAAGATCTAACTTATTATAGCTATAGGTAAGGCGAGTAACTCCAAATAACGGAGCAGCATGTCTAGATGCGCTAGTTGATCCATCATCTAACTCTTCTTCTCCTTTTTGGTAGTTAATGTTAGACGATAAACTAAAGCCCGAAGGGAGCTTTACCTCAACTCCTGCTTGCACACCATACACATTTGCTTCTGCAGCGTTTTGTATGGCTTGCACTTGGCTTAAAGTACCATCGTACATAATGCTGTCTTGTCCGTTTAACTGAAAATTTCTACGAACCAATGCATCTTGTAAAATGGTATAATATGCAGTAGCATCAACCTTTACAAAGTTTCCAAAAATTTTGGTTACTCCAAAGTCTACATTATAGGCTTGTTCTGCATTTAAGCTGGGGTTAGGTACGGTTACCGCTCCAGGCTCAGAATCAAATACCTTACCTATATCATCTACATTTGGAGAACGGTATGCTGTTCCTAAGTTTGCACTAATTACCCATGATTTGGTTGGTCTATAAACCCCTCCAATACTTCCTGTAACAGCACTATTATTTATAGTTGCCGATGTAAACGGGAATGGATAAAAAGAGGTATCAAAATCAGAGTCTAGCTTAAACTGGTTGAAGCGTAAACCTACCTGAATAATAAACTTACTGCCTACCTCTATTTGGTCATTTGCATATGCTGAAAGAGAAGACCATGTAGATTGCGGATAACGAGATGCCCCTGGAGCATTTACTCCTGATGTAATATCAGTAGTAAAGCCTGTAGAGGTTACATCATTTACCACATACTCTGCTCCATAGAAAAAAGTATTGCTATTACCTGTAACTTTTTTAAAGTCGATATTAGCCGAATATGCTTCCACTTCCTCTATTTGTGTAGAGCGTTCATCTTTATTTAATGATCTATCTATACGGCTTTCTTCAAATGATTGTTGAGCTAAACGAATGGTTAACTCATCATACAAAAGATTCTTTCCTATATGGTTGATATTTAAGTTATTCATCATCCATTTTTGCGGTCCATAGTTCCACTCGGCATAACGAGCCGTTCCGTTTCTAACTCTGTTATGTCTATCATATCTACCATAAGGCGATGTTTCTGACATATGAAAGCCATATTGGAAATCCCATTTATCGTTTGGTCTGAACCGAACTTTTTGCATTATATTGATTTGAGAATATGCAGATGGCACCTGTAATAATGGATCGTCTTGTTCAATTACCATATCAGTAGAGTCTTGGCGTTGTACATAATATGATTTTAAATAATCATCCGGTCCATCACTACCTTGCCTTAAATGGTCATAGTCCCAAGAGCTAATGCTTGTTAGTAAAGCCCACTTCTTCCAACCAACATTCACATCCAAATGCACGGTGTTTTCATTATTGGCAGAAGAGTACCTAGTAACAGCTTTACCGGTTATAAATGGTTTATCTGTAAGGGATAACTCTGGTATAAGCGTTTGAAAACTCATTACACCACCAATTGCATCGCTACCATAAACCACAGAACCGGGCCCAAAAAGCACCTCAGTATTCTCGGTTGCAAATGGATCAAGATTGATTACGTTTTGAATGTTCCCACCTCTAAATATAGCTGTGTTCATTCTCACTCCATCTACTGTGTACAAAAGCCTATTAGTGGCAAAGCCCCTAATCATAGGGCTGCCTCCACCTTGTTGGCTTTTTTGAATATAGACTTTACCCGAAACCAACAGTAAGTCTGCCGCCGTTTGCGGGTTTTGCAAAGACACCTCTTTTTGTGTAATAGAGATAATCTTTGAAGGTATTTTAGAAGACGGTTGTTTCCAATGTGTAGCAGATACAACCACTTCATCTAAACTTAGGTTTGATGCCTCTAAAAAAACTTCAAACCCATCACTTTCAAGCTCAGCATAACTTTTAATTACCATTTTGTATCCAATTACACGGATCTCTATCTTCTTGGCATTCTTAAAAGCAGAAACATCTGCTTGTCCGTATGAATTGGTAGTTGCATATGCTTTTAAGCTTTCGCTAATCAGGGTAACCAACTCTATTGGCTTTTCAGTTTCCTGATCTTTAACAGTTACTGTTTGTGAGTATGCTACAGTACTCATAAGCAACAGCAAACATATGATTAGTATATTTTTCATATTAACTTTTAAAATTAAACTATTTGTCTGCAAAAGGCATTCCCTTTTTCTTGATTACAAGAAAAAAACATTTTAAATACACTTAGCTTAATTTGGGTGGGGGCACCGGTGGTGGATATACTAAAGAAGTTAATGCTATATTATACCCAGAGTATGTATCCTTTTCTGTATACGTTATTTTAAGTTTTTCGCCTATGCCTTCTGAGTAATATAAAGACTTATAGATTGATTTAAGCTGTTTTTGTTTTTCCTTTTTTTCCGGACTTCTGTGTACAGTTTGGGCAATTAGCTGAGCCAGTTGTTTGTTCAGCTTCGTTTCCTTTGTATCTCCCCAACACCAGTAATAAATATAGTTTTCCTTCTCTTCAAACTCAACAATGTCATACATCTGTTGCTTATACTCAAACTCTCTAGAGTGTTTCCACCTCAACTTAGTCTTAATCTCTTCTTTAGTAAACTTTAGCAAAACCAACTCTTCTTTATCCATACCATCAATCATCTTCCACTTAACTTCATGCTTAACCATTTGTTTTTGGTATTGTAACCAACAATAGGTTATGCCCGCCGGGGCAATTAAAATAAACAAGAATGATATGGTAGCAAGTATCCTTTTCAAACTAAGTAAATGAGAAACACAAATTTAGCATAAATAATAGAGCCATTAATCATATACCTTTAAGCATATGTTTATAGTTATATGAAGGCAAATGTATATTGTTTAGCTTATGAGCGCAAAATTCAAGGTGAACAAATACACTTATCATCAGTTGTTTATATACTACTGCACTAGAAACCGGACTATAAATTTTTTGATGAAACACTAATTTTATAGATTGCTTGAATGAATGAAAATCTTATCGAAATACGGAAGTATTTACATGCGAACCCCGAATTATCTGAACAGGAATATGAAACAGCAAATTTTATATACAAACACCTACAGAAAACAAAAGCTAATGAAGTATTAAAAATTACTGATACTGCAGTAGTAGCTGTTTTTGAAGGTAAAGAAAAAGGTAAAACTACCATGCTGCGGGCAGATATTGATGCGCTACCGATACAAGAAATAAATGACTTTGAGCATCGGTCTAAAACCGATAATGTATCCCATAAATGTGGGCATGACGGGCATGCAACTGTAATGCTTGGCGTTGCCCAAAAGCTATCTGAAAACCCTATTAGCAGCGGAAAAGTAATCTTGTTATTTCAGCCTGCTGAAGAAAATGGCAAAGGAGCTAGCGCCGCACTTTCAAGTGCTTACTTTGAGAACCTAGCAATAGACTTTGTTTTTGCATTTCACAACTTACCCGGCTTTCCAACTAATGAAATTGTTATTAAAGAAGGCCCGTTTACTTCAAATGTAAGCAGTATGATTATTAAACTGAAAGGCAAAACGGCTCATGCTGCAGAACCCGAAATGGGATATAACCCTTCTGTTGCCATTGCAAAAATAGTATTGGAAGCCAATAAACTAGTAAAAAACCAACCCTCAGAACCTGATTTCTTTCTGATAACCACCGTTTATAGCCAGTTGGGAGAACTAGCCTATGGCATTTCGGCAGGTGACGGAGAGGTGCATTTTACCATTAGAGCTTGGGATAAAGATTTATTTACCAAAAAAGTAAAGTTACTTGAGGAGTCTATACAGCAGATTTGTGATGAAGAGAAGTTATCCCTCAATATCAGTTGGACCGAGGAGTTTGATGCTAACCTTAATGATACTAAATCTGTAGAAATTATAGAAACTGCTGCCAATAATTCAAACCTATCTATTACCGTTTTAGACAATCCTTTTAAGTGGGGAGAAGATTTTGGCTTGTTTACCCAAAAATTTAAAGGAGCTATGTTTGGCATTGGTGCCGGTGAAGATACGCCTGCATTACATAACCCAGACTATGATTTCCCCGATGAAATTATCCCAACCGGAGTAGAAATGTTTTACCAAATAACAACAGAATTGCATGCATAGCCCTAAACCGCCTTTAAGTATAGAAATAAGTAAGTCTAACATCATTCACAACATCAATTTTGTGAGACAGCTTATAGGAGATGATGTTGTATATGGCTCTGTTGTAAAAGGCAATGCATATGGGCACGGTATTGAAGAGTATTGCAAAATAGCTTTTGAGGCGGGCGTAAAACAGTTTTGCACCTACACTGCAAATGAGGCTTATAAAGTATGGAAAACAACCAATGGAGAAGCTGATATATTGATTATGGGCTTTATCGATACTAGTGAGTTGGAGTGGGTCATTAGTAATGAAATAGAATTTTTTGTTTTTGAAGAGTTACGCCTAAAAGATGCCATTAGAGTTGCAAAAAAAGTACAGAAAAAAGCATTGGTGCACATAGAGCTAGAAACGGGGATGAATAGAACAGGATTTCCATTGCCTAAACTAAATAAAGTGTTATCTCTTATTGAAGAAAGCAAAGCATATGTAGAAACCCGAGGTGTATGCACACATTTTGCCGGAGCAGAAAGCATCAGCAATTATCACAGAGTTAAAAAACAGCAATCGAGATTTAAAAAAACAGTTAAGTTATTAAAAGATACGGGGCAACTCCCGAAGCGAGTGCATAGTGCCTGCTCGGCAGCGGTAATTGCTTACCCAAAAACTATACACAACATGGTTAGGGTTGGTATATTACAATATGGCTTTTTCCCCAGTAGAGAGATTTTGGTAAACTATATGAGTAAGAATCCAGAAGTTGAGATGCTACCTAAAAGAGTGCTCACTTGGAAAAGTAAGGTAATGGACATAAAAGATGTAAAGCCGGGTGAGTTTATTGGTTACGGAACCTCTTACTTTGCCAATGTGCCTACAAAAATAGCCATTGTGCCTGTTGGCTATGCATTGGGTTTTAACAGAAACCTCAGTAACTTAGGGAAGGTATTGATACAAGGGCAACGCCTAAGCGTAATAGGCACCGTAAACATGAATGCCCTAACTGTAAACATTACTGACCTAGATAACATAAATATTGGTGATGAGGTAGTACTAATAGGCAACCAAGATGATATGGAGATATCTGTTAGCTCTTTTTACGACCAAGGGAATTTACCCAACTACGAGCTACTTACCCGCCTACCCTCTGAAATACCAAGAATTGTGGTGAGTTAACAATTATTATATAATACTACAGAACGCAAAAAAAGCCGCTCACTTGAGCGGCTTTTTGTTTATATGCTTTACTAAAAGTGTGTCTAGTAATTATGTATAAGGAGTTTGAATACTTGCTATAAAGCCATCATCAGTTTTCTGTATATCAATATTATAATAATCACCCTTAACTTGATCATCATATAACATTATTCTCACTTCCCCATTAATAACCTCAATTGGTAGTTTAGCTGGGTATATAATTGTAGTGTCTTTTAAAGTGGAATCTGATTCGCTGTATTGCACCCATATATGTTTTGGATTGATACTTTTAATTAATGATTCCATTTTTCTTTCGTCAAACTCAAAACTTGAAATTGTATTTGACCCGTCCAAACCAAAAAAAGAGGCTGTATTTGGGTGTTTAATAAACTTGTAATTATAACAATAGGAGGGTAACCAAATTCCATGGTGAATCCAAAACTTTACTCTTGGTGAATAAGCATAAATATTCATTAAAACTGAAATGAATAAAGCAATAAATAAAATTTTGTTTTTCATTATACCGAGATATTTATTGCTGCCTTTTTATGTCGTCAAACAAACCCTCATTAACATTTACATCAATTTTATTGGGGTTTTCCTTGTTATCCTTAAAGCCCCACACTTTTTATAGGGTCACTGAATTTTATTTCCCTTTTATTAGGATTATCTTGCCAGCAGGGTCCACACTTATACCAAACGCCAATAGAAGGGTTGTAGTATCTGGCGTTGTAGTAATATACTGATTACATACTTTAAGTAAAATTAAGTTTAATAGAACGGGATAGAAACAAAAAAGCCACTCAATTGCTTGAATGGCTTATTATTGCTGTGCTCCTCCTCTTGGGCTCGAACCAAGGACCCTCTGATTAACAGTCAGATGCTCTAACCAACTGAGCTAAGGAGGAATAAATTTTCCTTAAAAAAGGAGTGCAATATTACTACAATGCGGATAATTATGCAATATATTTGTGAAAAATAAAAAATTCTCTTGTATGAGCTTATTAATTGTTGGTACTGTAGCCTATGATGCTATTGAAACTCCTTTTGGTAAAACAGATAAAATATTGGGCGGTTCTGCCATGTATATAGGGCTTGCAGCCTCTAAATTTGTAAACAAGTCAAACTTAGTTTCTGTAATCGGAGACGATTTTGCAAAAAGCGATGTTGATCTTTTACAGCGTTTTAAAATGGATACCGCAGGTATGGAAACCATTAAAGGTGGTAAAACCTTTTTTTGGAGCGGTAAGTACCATATTGATATGAATAGCCGTGATACCATAGAAACACAGCTAAACGTATTAGAGAATTTTGACCCAAAAGTACCTTCAGAATACCAAGACTGTGAGTTTTTGGTGCTAGGTAACTTAAGCCCATCTGTACAAATGTCTGTAATCAAGCAAATGGAAAAACGCCCGAAGCTGATTGCTATGGACACTATGAATTTTTGGATGGACTACTTTATGGATGACCTTGTAGAGGTATTGAAAGAGGTAGATATTTTAACTATTAATGATGAGGAAGCCCGTCAATTATCGGGCGAATACTCTTTGGTTAAGGCAGCTCAAAAAATTATGGGTATGGGGCCTCGTTTTTTAATTATTAAAAAAGGAGAGCATGGTGCTTTATTATTCAATAATAAAGAAGTGTTTTTTGCCCCTGCTCTTCCACTAGAAGATGTATTTGACCCAACAGGTGCCGGAGATACTTTTGCCGGAGGATTCATTGGCCACCTTGCAAAAACCAGAGATATTTCTTTTGACAATATGAAACGTGCCGTTATTTACGGTTCTGCAATGGCTTCTTTTTGTGTAGAAAAATTTGGCCCTGAACGCCTAACAGAGGTTACAGATGCTGAGTTACACGAAAGAGTTGAAGAATTTATCAACTTAGTTCAGTTTGATATTTCCCTGATTAACAGCTAAATAAATTCGTTTTTAGCATTTTCTTGAAAAAAATTTACTAGTCACCCAACCTTATTGGAATGGCAGGCGTATGTATTTATGAAAGCGATGGATAGCTACAAGATTCGTTTCATGAAAAATATTACAGTTTTACTTGGTCTGCTTTTCTCTGGTGCTATTCGATATAGCACAACAGTGATTTCGGTACAGGGATGCTCCATATAGATGAATATGTGAGCATCTCTGTTTTTATGACTACGTAAACAGAACAAAAATTACGATTAACTAAAAAACGAAACAAAACAGCATAGAAAATCAACAACGCAGCTCTATAAATAGGGTCTTTTATCGTGTTATCATCAAACTTTCAGTAACTTAGTAGTATAGATAGCTAATTTGCACTGAAAAGAACGGAAAAGACTCATTAACATGAGTTTTTGGTGAAGATATTTTGAGGCATTTCATTGGCTATCTATCAATCAGCGGACACAATTGGTTTTAAATCCAATGAAATGACTTATTCAGCTGAGAAAGTCTGCTTCCCCTGGCAGGCTTTTCTTGGCAACTATACCAAGTAAATGAATATTGATAAAAATATTTTAGAGCGTTGCATAAAAAATGAGCGTAAAGCACAGTATTTGCTTTACAAGCAATGTTTTGGAATATTAATGGGGGTTTGCCTAAGGTACGAAAGAAATAAGGATGATGCAGAGGCAGTATTAAATGAGGCTTTTTTAAAAATTTTAAAAAACCTTGATAAATACAATGAAAAAGTGCCTTTTGAGGCATGGATTAAAAGAATAACAATAAATACGGTAATTGACCAGTATAGAAAAAAAGCAAAAAGAAAGGTTGATTATGTTGATACACTTGAAAATACACAGAGCGAAGGCACTGTAGATTTTAATGAGGCCGAAAAGAGATTTGATGCAGAATATTTAGAAAAAATGATTCAAAAACTGCCTCCTGTAAGCCAAAAAGTGTTCAACCTTTATGTTATAGATGGTTATAACCATAAAGAAATAGGCGAGTTGCTAAATATTTCTGATGGGACATCTAAATGGCATTTGTCTTTTGCAAGAAAAACTTTAAAAGAAATGTTGGCAGAGGCTATGAAAACTGAGCCACATACAAATTATGAAAGATAAAGATTTAGATAAGTTATTTAATGATAAGCTAAACTCTAGCTCTGCTTCATTTAATGAAGAAGCTTGGGGAAAAGCCGAGCAGCTTTTAAACAAAGCTGATGACGCTGCTATGGATAAGCTTTTCAATGAAAAGCTTGCTGATAGATCTGTTCCTTTTGATAAATCTGCATGGTATAATGCCAAAAAACTAATTAATGCTGCGGGGTTTGGTTCTCGCTTTGCAGTTTACAGAAGTTTATCTTTTTACTTATCTGCAGCTAGTGTTGCAGGTTTACTTTACTTAGGTATTATAACTTCTGCTGATACTATTATAAATGATAATACCTTACCTGTAGATGGTAATAATAATTCTACTATAATTGACGAAAACCTTAATACTCCTGAACAACTAAACACAAGTCCAATTAGTAATTCGGGCATCGTAAATGATGTAGTTGAAACACCCGTAACACCTTCAACAAACAAACCTATTGACCCTCAAAGTACAATAGACCATATAGAGCCTAATATTGCTCCGGAAGCTATAGAAAACACTATAGAGTCTTCAACTAAAACTGAAGCAGAAACTGTTATTTTAAATCCTACTGTTGCCACCAACAGCCAAGAAGAGAATACCTCTATTGCCGCTGCAAACATCAATAATACAACTCTTATTAAGTCAGAGCTTATAGAGCCCAAACTTGCACCAAGTATTATTAATATGGCTATTCTTGACGCTAAGCCTATAGCGCTTTATTTACCGGGCCCAATTTATAGTAACACAAGTGCACCAGCTAAAATACTTCCTCGCCATAACAAACATTATTTTGGTTTAATTGGCGGCCCTACAGCTACTAAGTATGTAAATGGAGGTAGATATAAAAATAGTTTCTTTATCGGCGCACATTATGCACGTCATCTCTCATCAAACTGGTATTTAAACACCAATTTGGTTTATCAAAAAACAGAAGCACAAAACATAAGTAAAGAGTTTAAAGATATAAGCTACGGCTTTGGTTCTAGTAAAAAAATTACTACTGTTACCGCTCAAAATTTACATTATCTAGAGCTCCCTATTTATGCAACATACCAGCTAAGCTCTCGTCACTCGTTTGATGCCGGAACATATGTTTCATACTTAATTAATGCTTCTAGTAAGATTACTGAGGTAAATGAAAAAAGTTTTGAAAGCACTCAGGTTTATACAAAAACCGGCTGGGGTTTAAATGATGGAATCAATTCATTTGATGCCGGTATTATTGTAGGGTATAATTATAAAGTTAACGATAAACTGCAATTAGGCGGCAGATTAAATTATGGCCTAACCGATATAACTAATAACGATTTTTACCAAAACAACTCTTTTGACAGTCATTTTCAGTTGAGGTTTGTACTAGATTATAAGTTGTTTAATAAATGATGATGAAAACAAGAAATTTTTTGTGGTTAGTAATTACCTTAATAGTAATTACTGCATGTGAGAAAGACGAATTTCCTAAGCAGCAAAATGTTGAGAATCCAACCTTTTTTGCTGATGGGAAAATAGGTGGCTCTAACTTTAGCTTTACCGCTGGAGAAAAAGACTACTATATGTATACGTGGTACCAAAAAGATACGTACGATGTGTATAGCTTTGTTGGAGAGTTTAGAAAAACAGATGGAACCGGAGAAAAATTATCTTTTAAGATCCGCAATTCATCCGAAACTTCTGTAAATATTGAGAACGCACTTGCCACAGGTACTTATCCTTACACAGGGCCTATAAACCCTATTGTACAAAATGCCTTTGATGTACAGTTTTACTCTGAATCTACTGGCGCTAAACCCCATGCTTCTTATTCATGGGCTTTTGGTGATGGAACTTACTCAAATCAAGAAAACCCTTTTCATAGATTTGACACTTCTTCTCAAACAGCTTTTGATGTAACGCTGAGTATCGCTTATGGGGACAACTGCTCCTCTTCAGCTACCAATATTGTAAAGTTTGATGGTTCATGCGGAGCGTCTTTTAATTATTCAACCCTTACGCCCTCTCCAAATATTATAGCTTTTACTCCTATTGCTTGGGGAGCACCCCCTTTTACCTATGAATGGGATTTTGGGAATGGACAAACAAGCACAGATAGTCTTCCGGCTGTATATTATACCTATAACGAAGTATACCCTGTTAACCTTAAAGTTACAGATGCTAATCATTGCGAAGCAACTTATCAAAGAAATGTACGGGTGGCTACAAACTGTGTTGCAAACTTCTCATATACTTCATCACCTGTTATAACTATTGATTCTATACAGCTTTCACATGTAGAAATAACTTATACAGCAAAAGACGGAACTGTGTATACTTCTACTAGTAAAACCCAACCCTCTAATATGGACTTTTTCTTAGCGGACGCATATGATTTTGAGGATAATGAAAATGGAGAAAAAGTAAAAAGAGTTGATGCATTTTATGATGCTCGTTTATTTAATATAAACAACCCTAACGATTATATAGATATTACAAAAGCAAGAGCCAGTTTTGGCGTTGCCTACCCGCAATAAAAAAGCCCGCAGTTGCGGGCTTTTTCTTTTTATATAAATACTTTTTTTATTCTTCTGTTGTTGCCTCTGCTGCTTCAACAACATTTACTGTAATCGTTTTGCTCCAATCTCTACCATAAGATTCATGTATACCATTTGCAAACTGAAGAGTTAGTTTATGTTCTCCCAGTTCTAAATCTACATCCAAAACTGTCTCTGTTTGACCCTTACCATAATGAATGTGAGTATCATCCGGCGCAATAGCTTCTCCTTTTGGGGTAGTGTAGTCATCAATATAAATATGATGATGTCCAAAACCTTCTTTAACTTCCCCGGCTGGCTCTACAGTCATGCCTTTAATACCCATTTTTACTTCTAAGGGAAAGGTTACATCTTGGCCATCTTCTAGATTAACAAAAAATACGCCTTGCTCTTCTGCAGGCTCTTCAGTTATTGTTTCTTCTTGTGTAGTTGTTGGTTCTTCAGCAGCTGGCTCTGCCTCTTTTTTGCCTCCGCATGATACCATTATAGTACTCATGCTTAACATTGCAATTGTAAATAGTTGTGTTCTTTTCATAATATATTATTCAAAAGTGATTAGTAATTGGTTTTTCTCTACAGCCTCTCCTTTTTTCACAGAAACTTGTTTTACAATACCTTCTGCAGGAGATTTTAAAATATTTTCCATCTTCATTGCCTCCAGTACTAATAGAGCATCTCCCTTTTGCACACTTGCTCCCACCTCTACTTTTATATCTAAAACTAAGCCTGGCATAGGTGCAACAAGTTCATTTACTTTATCAGAGTCTAAGTTATCTAATCCTAGCTCTTCCAATAACATATCAAACCTGTCATGCACGCCCACAGTATATGGTGTGCCGTTTACACGCAACACTACTTGTTTTTCATCGTAATTTGTAGTGTCAACCAGTATAGTATAGGATTTGTTATTATGAATAACGTTATACTCTCCCTCGCTAATGTTAACAACATCAAGCTGAAAAGGTTTACCATCAACAGATCCTTTTGCTCGATTGCCTTTTTCAAAGTCAATCTCAAAGTTTTTATCGTTTACTTGTGCTTTGTACATATAGCAAATGTATTATTTTCGCAATTAGAAAAAAGTATCAATTACTGCAAATCTCGCTCATTCAATTTGTAAATCAATTAAATCTTATGAAAAAATTAGTCTTTTTAAGTTTTGTTTCTGCTATTTTTCTTAGCTCATGTAACTCCTCTAAAGAAATAGTAGAGCTTACGGATATAGTAGTGGAAGAGAATGTAAATACTCGTCCTACTTATCATGCATCCGAAACAAGAAAAACAGATTTGGTACACACCGTACTAGATGTAACATTTGATTGGGAAAAAAGCTACTTATATGGCGAGGCAACATTAACGCTAACCCCTTATTTCTACCCTATCAATAAGGTTGCTATTGATGCAAAGGGGTTTATTATTGATGTTGTAGCAGAATCTATTGATGGCGAGCAAGGTGCAGAACTGAAGTATAGTTATGATAACAAGATACTTACCGTGGAGTTTCCGAAAACCTATACTAAAAACGACACTTTTGATATTTACATTAAGTACACAGCTCGCCCAAATGAATTAGCTCAAAATGGAAGCGCTGCTATTTCCGGGGATAAAGGCTTATACTTTATAAATGCTGATGGTAAAAATAAGTTCAAGCCTCAACAAATATGGACTCAAGGAGAAACAGAAGCAAGCTCGGCTTGGTTCCCTACAATTGATGCTCCAAATGAAAGAATGACACAAGAGCTATATATAACGGTTCATGATAAGTTTAAAACCTTATCTAATGGTACACTTGTAATTTCTACCATAAACAATGACAATACTAGAACCGATTATTGGGTACAAGAGCAACCACATGCTCCATACTTAGTAATGATGGCTATTGGTGAGTTTAGTATTACAAATGATACTTGGAGAGAAATGCCCGTTGATTATTACGTGGAGGAAGAGTATGCCCCATATGCGCAAATGATGTTTGGCGATACCCCAGAAATGATAGAGCTTTTTTCTACAAAACTGGGTGTGGATTACCCTTGGGATAAATATTCTCAAATTATTGTGAGAGACTATGTGTCCGGCGCAATGGAAAACACTTCAGCAGTTATTCACGGTGAATTTGTATATAATGATGAGCGAAGCTTCTTAGATAACCCCCAACAAGATATTGTAGCCCATGAGTTATTTCACCATTGGTTTGGAGACTTAGTTACTTGTGAGTCTTGGTCTAATCTTCCCTTAAACGAATCTTTTGCAACTTATGGAGAGTATATATGGAGAGAGCATAAATTGGGTGTTGAGGAGGCAGATTATCACCTACAAGGCGAATTAAGCAACTACTTAAGAGAAGCTCAAACAAAACGAGTAGACATGATTCGTTTTGACTACAAAGACAAAGAGGATATGTTTGATAATCATTCTTACGCAAAGGGTGGAAGAATATTACACATGCTTAGAAACTATGTTGGCGACGATGCTTTCTATGCTTCATTAAAATTATACCTAGAGCAAAATAAATTTAAGGCTGTTGAGATACACAACCTACGATTAGCTTTTGAAGAAGTAACCGGAGAAGATCTAAACTGGTTTTTCAACCAGTGGTTTTTATCATCAGGACACCCTGAGTTAGATATAAATTATAGTTACAATGCAGCACTAAAAAAATATAGTGTAACCGTAAAACAAACACAAGACTTAAACAGAGCTCCTTTATACAAACTCCCTATTGTGCTAGATATTTACATGGCGAATGAAGTGAAAAGTATGCCGATTGTAGTTGACCAAAAGGAACAATCTTTTGATTTTGATTTAGCCGAAGCACCTGTTTTTGCAAATTTTGATGCACAAAAAATGCTGTTATGTACCAAAAGAGAAAACAAAACAGATGACCATTACATGGCACAATACAAAAGAGCAGGTTTATATTTAGATAGATACGAAGCTATTTCTGCTTTATTAGCATCAGATAATGAAGCTACAAAAACAAAAGCTCTTGATTTAGCTTTAAACGATAAACACTGGAATATACAATTACTGGGCTTAAGCAGCTTAAAGGTAATGCCTAAAGCAAGTGTTGATGCGCATCAAGAAAAAGTAAACCAACTTGCTAAATCAGACAAAAAACCACAAGTAAGAGCCGCAGCTATAAGTAATTTACTAAGTGTTTATAAAGTAAAAGAAACCGATGTATATAAAAGCGCAACAAAAGAAAAGTCATACTTAGTAGCCTCTGCAGGTTTAAAAGCAATGCTAGAGATAGACGCTAAAGAAGCCTATGAATTATCTAAGTCTTTAAGAGAAGGTGCTAAAAAACAATTACAACAAGTAGTATTTGAGGTAATAAGCGAAAAAGGCGGAGAAGACGATTTAGCATACATGCGTGAGTCTATGGAAAAAGCCAGTGCATTTGATGGTGTGGCATTATTAAATTTTTACGCAACCTATTTAAGTAAGCAAGATGAAGGTGTAATGCAAGAAGGCTTAGCCGTTTTAGAAAATATTGCTGCAGTAGCAGAGCCTTGGTGGGTAAGATATACTGCAGTTAATTCATTTAACATTATTATCAACTCTTACCAAGCCAGAATAGATAATGCTGTTTCTGACCCAATCCGTCAAGAAAAGTTAATTAACAACAAAAAGAAGATTGAGGATAGACTACATCGAATTAAAGATGCAGAAACACATGCACGCTTAAAGGCATTATATAGCACAAACTAAATTCTAAACAAGAGGAGGCTTAAGCCTCCTCTTGTTGTATATAACCAAAGTCTTCTATTAATTTATCGCCCATACTAGCCTCTACTGCTAACACATCACAACGCTCATTTTGCGGATGATTGTTATGCCCTTTAATCCATATAAATTTTACTCGATGCTTAGGGTAGACCTTTAAAAAGCGCTGCCATAAGTCTGGGTTTTTTTTGCCTTTAAACCCTTTCTTTTGCCAGCCAAACACCCATCGTTTTTCTACAGAGTCCACTACGTATTTAGAGTCTGAATAAACGGTTACTTCTTGTCCTTCGCTTTTTATAGACTCTAGCCCTACAATAACAGCCAGTAACTCCATACGGTTATTTGTGGTTTTTTTATACCCTTGCGATAGCTCTTTGTAGTGTTTACCTGCACTTAAAATAACACCATATCCTCCTGGGCCGGGGTTTCCGCGAGAAGCTCCATCTGTATATATATTTATTTTCATCTTACTTCAGTAGCTCTTCTATGGTTTTTGCAAAATATTTTGCCTCTAATGAGTGTATTTTTTGGGCAACATCTTCTGCTGTATCCTCCTTGTCAACTCTGCATTTAGCTTGCATTATTACTTCTCCTTCATCAAACCGCTCATTTACATAGTGTATAGTAATACCCGATTCTTCCTCACCTGCCTGAACAACTGCTTTGTGTACATTCATACCATACATTCCCTTTCCGCCATAGTTGGGTAAAAGCGCAGGGTGTACATTAATAATCTTATTTGGGTACTTCTCAACTAAATACGACGGGATCAGTAATAAAAAGCCGGCTAAAACTATAAGGTCTATCTTATTTTTTGCAAGTAAATTGGCAAAATAATTTGCGTCATTTAACTGCTCTTTACTAATAACCTCTACAGGCAGTCCTAACTTTTTTGCTCTATCTACAACCCCTGCGTTTGGCTTGTTACACACCACCAATGCTACCATAGCAGTAGGGTTTTGCGCAAAGTGCTCTGCTATGTTTTGAGTATTAGATCCGTTGCCCGAGGCAAAAATTGCTATTCTTTTCACAATGCAAAAGTAGGTTTTCTAGGCATTTAAAAAATATTGCGTATTTTGTGTTAAATTCATTTCTTTGCACTTTACTAATCACTAAATGATAAGATCATGTCTGACATTGCATCAAGAGTAAAAGCCATTATAGTTGACAAACTAGGCGTTGATGAAAATGAAGTAACTAACGAAGCAAGCTTCACCAACGATTTGGGTGCAGATTCACTTGACACTGTTGAGTTGATTATGGAATTCGAAAAAGAATTTGATATTCAGATTCCGGACGATCAAGCAGAAAACATCTCTACTGTAGGACAAGCTGTTGCCTACATTGACGGAGCAAAATAAACCCCGTAACTTATGGAATTAAAACGAGTAGTAGTAACCGGTTTAGGTGCGCTTACTCCTATTGGTAATACCGTTGAAGAATATTGGAACGGTCTTATTACTGGGAAAAGTGGTGCTGCGCCTATTACTAGATTTGACGCTGAAAAGTTCAAAACTCGTTTTGCCTGCGAAGTAAAGGGTTACGACCCTTTGGACTTTTTTGACCGAAAAGAAGCACGTAAAATGGACGCCTTTGCACAGTATGCAATGGTTACAGCAGATGAAGCTGTTAAAGATTCTGGCTTAGACGTTGAAAAAGTTGACCTCGACAGAATAGGTGTAATTTGGGGCTCAGGAATTGGTGGTTTAGATACATTTTTGCAAGAATGTGCCGCATTTGGCAAAGGCGATGGTACTCCACGCTTTAACCCATTCTTTATTCCAAAAATGATAGCTGATATAGCTGCCGGACAAATTTCTATGAAGTATAACTTCAGAGGACCCAACTTTGCAACTGTTTCTGCTTGCGCTACTTCTACAAACGCCCTTATTGATGCTTACAACTACATTCGTTTAGGAATGGCAGATGCTTTTGTTACCGGTGGCTCTGAAGCTGCTGTAAACGAAGCTGGTATTGGTGGCTTTAACGCCATGCATGCTATGTCTACCCGAAACGATGCTCCTGAAATTGCTTCTCGTCCGTTTGATTTGGATAGAGACGGTTTTGTTTTAGGAGAAGGTGCCGGAGCATTAATACTGGAAGAGTATGAACACGCAAAAGCAAGAGGTGCTAACATTTATGCCGAATTAGTTGGTGGCGGTATGTCAGCAGATGCACATCACATTACTGCTCCTCATCCTGAAGGATTGGGTGCTAGAAACGTAATGCTAAATGCACTGAAAGACGCACACTTAAAGCCGGAAGATATTGATTACGTAAACGTACACGGTACTTCTACTCCTTTAGGTGATATTGCAGAAACCAAGGCTATCAAAGCGGTTTTTGGAGAGCATGCTTATAACCTAAACATCAGCTCTACAAAATCTATGACAGGCCATTTATTGGGTGCTGCAGGAGCTATTGAGTCTATTGCTACAATTTTGGCAATTAAAAATGACATTATACCTCCTACCATCAACCACTTTACTGATGATCCGGATATTGACCCTAAATTGAATTTAACATTCAACACCGCTCAAAAGCGTACGGTTAATGCGGCTATTAGTAATACATTTGGTTTTGGCGGGCATAACGCATCTGCATTATTCAAAAAAGCTGAGTAATCAGAATGAACTTTATTAAAAAATTACTGAGTCCCCGTCCTAATAAGGATGGGGATTTTTTTATGCAAATTAAATCGCTGATTGATACAGCTCCCTCTAATTTGCAATTGTATGAAGAGGCATTAAGACATAGTTCTGCAAGTCTTGTTGATGAATCTGGTAACTCTACCAATAATGAACGCCTAGAGTTTTTAGGAGACGCTATTTTAGGTGCTGTTGTTGCCGATTTTTTATATGCATATTACCCTCATAAAAAAGAAGGCTTCTTGTCTAGTATGCGAGCCAAAATAGTAAGCAGAAGCAATATAAATGCTATGGCAAGCGCCTTAGGTTTAAAAGATTTATTGATAAGTAATATTAGACCTGGGCAAGAGGGCAAAACAGCCCTAGGAAACGCCTTAGAGGCATTAATAGGTGCTATTTACTTAGATAAAGGATATGCTGTTGCAGAGAGCTTTATTTCTAAGAAATTAATTAAGGGTTTATTAGACATTCATAAGCTTGAGAGTATCGTAATTAGTTACAAGAGCTTATTGCTAGAATGGGGCCAGAAAAACGAAAAAAAAGTAGTTTTTACTCGTGTTAGTAAGCCAGGTACTAAACAATATACAACCTCTTTAAGCGTAGAGGGCTTTGAGGTATTAACCAATAGTGCATCTAGTAAAAAGAAGGCAGAGGAAAGCGTATCTAAATTGATTTACAAAAAAATAACCTCTAATTCTTAGTACTTGTCATCTTTGGTGTAAATTAGCCTAAACTTTTTCTGCATGGCGAAATTAACTCTCGACATTGATTATGACTACGATTTTTTTCTGTTGGGTCTTAATTCATCGGAAAAAGACTATATTTTGTGCTACCAATTAAATAAGGTTTTAGGAACATCATTGGTAAGAGAAGATGAAGACTTGCAGCTCTTCTCTACTAAAAACGGAAATGCAACATTTTCGCTATATAAACATGATGATGACTCTAATGAATCTGATTGGTTTTTGGTATCTAACAAGGGTATAGCAAACATGCAAAACAATACAGTAATTGGCTTGTTTGATACGGTTGAAGCTTCTCAAAACAATAGGGCTTTCTTGATAAAAGAAAAAAAGGAGATAGATTACTTTATACAAATTGCTCCTATCCCTACTCAATCTGAAAAAGAAGGGTTGGTAAAAGCAATTAAAACAATAGCGTCTGTTCAATTGGTACAAGAAATTGATCCGACAACATTAAAATCAAAAGATAACTTACTACTCATATATGACTATGATTAACAAAGCAAAAATAGTAGCAACACTAGGTCCAGCATCGGGCAAAAAAGAAGTAATGGCAGAAATGATTAAGGAAGGTGTAAGCGTATTCCGAATCAATTTTTCTCATAGCAATCATGATGATGCCAGAACAATGATTCATACAGTTAGAGAACTGAATGATGAACTACAAACAAACGTTGCCATACTAGCAGATTTACAAGGCCCAAAGCTACGTTTAGGCGATGTAGAAAAAGATACTGTTGTAGAAATTGGTGATACTGTGGTTATCACTAATAAAGAGATGTTAGGTAACAAAGACCGTATATATATTACCTATGAGCAATTTCCGAAAGACGTTGATGAAGGGGATAAAATTTTACTAGATGATGGTAAAATTATGCTGAAAGCTATTTCTACTAATAGAGAAGATGAAGTAATAACTGAGGTAGTACAGGGCGGACCAATTAAGTCTAAAAAAGGGGTAAACTTACCCAATACCCGCATTTCATTACCTTGTTTAACCCCAAAAGACTTAGCAGATTTAGAGGTTGCTTTAGATGAAAATGTAGAGTGGATTGGCTTATCGTTTGTTCGTTCTCCTGATGATATTTTGGAATTAAAAGAGATTATCAAAAAGCATGGTGCTCCATCTAGAGTAATTGCTAAAATTGAAAAGCCAGAAGCCGTTGTAGAAATTGACCAAATAATTGAAGCTACTGATGGTATTATGGTTGCCCGTGGAGACTTGGGCGTTGAGGTACCTATGCAAGGCGTTCCTTTAATTCAAAAACGTATTGTAAACAAAGGACACAAAGCGGCCAAGCCTGTAATTATTGCTACCCAAATGATGGAGAGCATGATTGAAAGTATGAGCCCTACAAGGGCAGAAGTAAACGACGTTGCTAACTCTGTTTTAGATGGTGCAGACGCAGTTATGCTAAGTGGCGAAACATCTGTGGGTAAATACCCTGTACATGTTATTAAAGCCATGACTAAGATTATAACTCATGTTGAAGAAACTGCTGATATACAAGTAAAAGAAGAAAACCCTCCTAGTCAGCGAGACGAGCGCTTTATTACTGACTCTATTTGCTATAATGCCAGTAAAATTGCCGACCAAATTGGTGCAAAAGGTATTCTTACCATGACCCATTCCGGTTACTCTGCATTTAAGATATCATCTCACCGTCCTAAAACTAACATCTTAGTATTTACTCATAATAGATATTTGCTAAACATGCTTAGCTTGCTATGGGGTGTTAGAGGTATGTTTTATGATAAACGCACCAGTACCGATGAGACATTTAAGGATATTGAGCGTATTGCTAAGAAAAATGATATCTTACAAAAAGATGATTTGGCTGTGAAGATTGCAAGTATGCCTATTGAAAGTTTAGGGATGACAAATACTTTGAAAATTGTAAAAGTAGAATAATCAATATATGTACGCAGGAAAAAGGTATCCATTATGGAGAACTGTTAGTTGGAGCAGAAAGTATATTCTTCTATTCCTCTTCATGGACTCAATTCCTGTTATTCTTTTCCACTACTTTGATTTGAAATGGATAATAGTGCCTTGGCAACCCATTTCTTTAATTGGTATTGCTGTTTCATTTTATCTCGGTTTTAAAAACAACTCTTCTTACGAAAGGCTCTGGGAAGCGCGTAAAATATGGGGTGGAATTGTAAATGCTTCTCGTTCATTTACCGTTTCTATCAGAGACTTTGTAACCAATGAGTTTGCAGTTGATGAAGCGACCGAAGAAGAACTCAAAAAAACGCATAAAACAATTGTACACAGGCATATTGCTTGGCTATATGCGCTCACCTATCAATTAAGAGAAAAGCGTGCTTGGGAAAACAACTCTTCTGATGACAAGCTATTTAGAAAGACTGCAAAAACTTTACACTCAGTTGACGACTTTAAAAACTTAAAACCCTATTTATCTGATGCCGATTATAGTTATGTGATGGGCAAAGGAAACAAAGCCTCTCATATTATCAGTCTTCAATCTAAGCAGCTTAAAGAACTAAAAATTAAGGGACATATTGATAGCTTTAGACACATGGAGCTTCAAAAGCTACTTCAGGAATTTTATACCCTACAAGGTAAGTCCGAAAGAATAAAAAACTTTCCTTTTCCTAGGCAATATGCTACTGTAAACTACATTTTTGTTTGGATATTCCTTATCCTATTGCCTTTTGCAATGATAGATGTTTTCTCTCACAATTCTTTTACAAATTTCATATGGCTAACTATTCCTTTTACCATGTTGGTTTCATGGGTGTTTATTTTAATGGAAATGATTGGAGAGTATAGCGAAAACCCTTTTGAAGGGCTATTTAATGATGTACCCATCACATCCTTATCTGGCAGTATAGAAATTGATATTCGACAAATGCTAGAGGAAGAAGATCTCCCTGAAAAAGGCGGAGAGGTTGATAATTGGGAAATTGTAATGTAACTATTATGTGGACTGAAGAAAACAACAAGCTTACACGTAACTTTGAGTTTAACAACTTTATTGATGCTTTTGCTTTTTTAAGCCAAGTGGCAATTTTAGCAGAAAAAGCCAACCACCACCCTGAAATTTACAATGTGTATAACAAAGTTACCCTCTCTCTTTCTACACATGATGCCGGTGATGTTGTAACTGATAAAGACCGAAACCTAGCCGCTTCAATAGACAAGTTAGTAAAATGATTTTATTTTCAGAAATATTTGAAAATTTAAAAAATTTGTTATATTTGCTTCATGGAATATAAAGAAGCAAAACAAAAGTTTATTGACGCATGGGGCATATTAGGCTCTAGTTGGGGCATAAATAAAACGATGGCCCAAATACACGCTTTGCTTCTAATTTCTCCGGAAGCATTAACCACAGAAGAAATAATGGATGAATTGAACATCTCTAGGGGTAATGCTAGTATGAATGTACGTGCACTTATAGATTGGGGTATTGTATATAAAGAATTAAAAGCCGGCGAAAGAAAGGATTATTTCACCTCTGAGAAAGATATTTGGGAGCTGGCTAAGCATGTGCTTATTGAACGCAGAAAACGCGAGCTAGAGCCTTTATTTCGTGTTTTAGGGCAAATTGATGATGTGGTGGGTGAGAATAAAGCCCAAGTAAAAGAGTTAACCAGTAAAGTAAAAGAGATTGAAACTTTTGCCTCTAAGACTGACAAGCTATTAAACAGAATAAGTAGTGCGGACTCAAATTGGTTTTTTAATAAGCTGATTAAAATGATAAAATAATTTTTTTGAAACAATGTTTCAATAATTTCTGAAAATAAAATAATATGAAAAATATAGATATAGCTATACAAACCGTTTTCTTACTACTGCAGGTAATTCTTGGGGTTGGGGTATTGATAGAAATCAGCAACAATGGTAATGGTAATAACTGGATAGAGAGTTATATGATATCACTATTCTTTTTGGGAACATATCAATTAATAAATGCTATTGTAAGAATCATAAAAAACCTGATTGTTAATAGAAAAATAAGTACAAACAATCTATTCACTAATTACCTAAGAATCGTTCTTGGTTACTTCTTACTAATGATGATTGGTCCAACAATATTACAAGATGGAGATTGGGAGTTAACATACTCAGTATATATTCTTGTAATACCGCTTATAATTGCCTTTTATTATTATAATTATTGCTACAAAACTTTAAAAACCAACCAATGAAAAAATTAGATTTTGCAATACAATCTATAGCCATATTTATACTATTAGCATTTGGCGTTTGGGTATTGATAGACCTAAGCAATAATGACCACGGTGGTATAATGTTTTATGCCATAATCTTACTCTTCTTGGGCGGTTATCAGCTTCTAAGCGCACTTATTAGGATAATAAGAAATTTAATAGTTGAGAAGAAAGTAAGTACCGATAAAGTATTTAGTAATTACCTAGTAATTGTGCTAATCTATTTTTCAATAATGGCAACTTCATCCTTGTTCTATTACAATGCCGAATGGGATAATATAGCAGGAACCTACTTATTTATAATCCCTTTTGGGATTGCAATTTACTATTACCGCTATTGTTACAAAAACTTAAATACAATCACTAACACTTAACTATATCAACCATGGAAACACATGATTATACCGTACTAATTTATAGTACTTACTTGGCCTTAACTGCGTTCCTTACTTTTTGGGTAGCACGTACATTATTTAAAAACGGAAGGGTGTTTTTAATAGACATTTTTCATAATAACAAGGAGTTGGCAGACTCTGTAAACAAGCTTTTATTGGTAGGTTTTTACCTTATCAATATAGGTTATGCCGTAAGAACCATGAAGGTTTTTGGTATAGCAGAAACGTACAGAGAAGTACTGGAAACACTAAGTGTAAAGCTTGGCTTTATTATACTGATATTGGGAGCAATGCACTTTTTAAACATCTTTATCTTTTTTAAGCTGAGAAAGAAAGCTGAACTAGAAAAACAGCAAAAAAAGGATGAAGAACTATTGGGAATTTAAAAACCCAAAACCTACAAAAGAAAAAGCCGGTAAATACCGGCTTTTTTAATTTTATAATGCTGATTGAAACTGGCTTAAGAAACGCACATCGTTTTCAAAGTACATACGTATATCCGGTATATTGTATTTCAGTAAAGCCATGCGCTCTATACCCATGCCAAATGCAAAGCCAGAGTATTCATTCGGGTCAATACCACAGTTTTCTAATACTTCAGGATCTACCATACCGCAGCCCAATATTTCTAGCCAACCGGTACCTTTGGTCATTCTATAGTCTACCTCAGAGTTTAGGCCCCAGTACACATCCATTTCGGCGCTAGGCTCAGTAAACGGAAAGTATGATGGTCTTAAACGTATTTTGGTCTCTTCTCCAAACATCTCTTTTGCAAAGTGTAAAAGTGTTTGTTTTAAATCGGCAAAAGACACATTTTTATCAATATATAAGCCTTCAACTTGGTGGAAAATACAATGTGAACGAGAAGAAATAGCTTCATTTCTAAAAACTCTACCCGGTGAAATTGTACGAATTGGCGGCTTATTTGCCTCCATGTAACGCACTTGCACAGAAGATGTGTGGGTACGCAACATATAATCTGGATTGGTTTGCACAAAAAAGGTGTCTTGCATGTCTCTCGCAGGATGCTCTTCCGGTAAATTTAACGCCGTAAAGTTATGCCAGTCATCCTCTATTTCTCGCTCCTCAGAAACCGAATATCCTATTCTAGAGAAAATGTCAATTATCTCATTTTTAATTAACGATATTGGGTGTCTAGAGCCTACTTCAAACGGGGTAGCAGATTTAGTTAAATCTCCATATTCTGTAGCAGAAGAACTGTTTTCTATGGCAAGCTTTAGTTCATTTACTTTGTCTTGCGCACTGTTTTTTAGCTGATTTACCTTTTGACCAAATATTTTTTTCTGTGAAGCATCAACATTTTTAAACTGAGCAAATAAATCAGCAAGATGTCCTTTTTTACCTAAAAATTGAATCCTAAACGCCTCAATTTCATCTAATTTAGTAGACTTAAACGCTTCAACTTGCTTTATAAACTCTTCTATTTTCTCCAGTATATTTTCTGTAGCTTGCACTTATACTATAATTTATATTAAATTGTTATATATTTGTGTATTAAGATATTTTGCAATATTAGCAATAATCTGCAATAGAAAATGAAAAAAGTATACTCGGTTTTAATAATAGCATCTCTTATGCTAAGCGCATTTGTATTTAATTCATGCGAAGGCGACAAAGAAGAGAGATACCAAATTAGAGTGATTGTTAAAAACGCTGATGGCGTTCGCATTCACAATGCTCAAGTTCGTTTGTTTGCAGCTGTAGAACCTTCATTAATAGATGAGGTGGGATTTAGCAATACAGATGGAGAAGTAGTTTTTAATTACGATAACAAAGCTTTTTTAGATATTGAAGGTCGCAAAGGCGGATGGGCAGGATGTAATTCAGTAGAATTACTAGAAGGCAGGGAAGTTCAGGTGTCTGTAAAGATACTACCTCCAGACTTAGAAGAGCAAAATGGTTGTTTAGATAGATAAGTACAATAAATGATGAAGAACACTAAAGTACTATTGCTTGCTTTTATTGCGGTAATTTTTCTTACCACTTCATGTAAAGAAGATGAGTCTGATCGTTACGGTATTCGTGTAAAAGTCGTTAACGAAGCAGATGTTGCAGTTCCAAATGCTGATGTAGAAGTATTTGCTCCTGTAGAAAACACTTTGCTAAGTTATACTGGTGTAACAGATATAAACGGTTATGCAATTTTTGAATATAACAACGCTGCTGCTGCTGTTGTTAGAGCTGTAAAGGGTCCTAACGGTGGTAATATATGGGTTGGTTGTAACGAAAAAACGCTAAAAGCCGGAGTTCAAGTAGAGATTGTTGTGGTTATTAGACAAAGACCTGACACTACTATTGAATGTGATATTTAAGATCCTCCTCAAAGTACATCACAATAGCTTCTTTCATTAATACAGATTGCTGACCTGGTTTTAGGTAAGGCAATTTTTCAGTGGCTGTCCAATGTGGCCAACCATCTTTATCCAAACCTTCATATTGATAATATCCATATCTACTTAAAAGCTTGCATATACCTATATGCATTACCTCTAACTTCTGATCTTTCTTAAGCTTTTGATAATTATGTCCAAGCTCTTGCAAGCCAATAACAAATATCAAACTATCTAGGTCTAGCTCTTCCCCATCAAATCGTTTAGCTGCTATTTCTAGCACCTTCTCCCACTTTGCTTTTAATTCCGGTGTTCTCATTCTACAAATTTATGATTTGTTTCGGATTGATGCTTTATATTTGCCCAAAATGAATGTATTAGATATTATACTTGCTATTCCGCTCTTATACGGAATTTATAAAGGCTTTACCAAAGGACTTATTGTAGAAGTTGGTAGCCTATTAGCACTAGTGCTAGGTATATATGGAGGGATTCATTTTTCTGAAGCTGTTGCTGCCTTTATCAGCAAACATATTGAGGTTGACCCTACTTACTTACCCCTCATTGCATTTTCAGTAACCTTTATTGGCATTATTTTGCTTATTCACCTGCTTACTAAAGCCCTTACAAAGCTTTTAAAGGCTGTTGCGCTAAATATACCCAACAAGATTCTTGGAGCCGTTTTTGGGCTTTTAAAAGTGGGTTTTATAATTAGTGTTGCCTTGGTAATTTTAAATAGTATAGACGATAAGCTACACTTTATGAAGCCTGAACATAAAGAGGGCTCTATATTATACAGCCCTCTATCTAGTTTTGCACCAACAATATTGCCGGCTATCAATAATTTAGGTGATTCTATTTCGGTACCCGAAAGCCCTACTTTAGAGCTTAATTCAATATAGCTTTAATACCTGGTAATTCTTTTCCTTCTAAGTATTCTAGCATTGCTCCTCCACCGGTAGAAACATAGCTTACACTATTTTCTAATTTGTATTTTTTTACTGCCGCAACAGAATCTCCACCACCAACTAATGAGAATGCTCCATTTTCTGTAGCCTCTACTATGGCGTCAGCAATTGCTTTTGTGCCATGAGCAAAACTATCCATTTCAAAAACACCCATTGGGCCATTCCATAAAATAGTAGCCGATTTCTTTATCGCCTCAGCGTACATTTTTTCAGTTTCAGGACCTATATCCAAGCCCATCCAACCGTCTTCAATAGCATCAACTTTAGAAGTTGCTTTATTGGCATCATTAGCAAAGTTATCAGCATTTACAGAGTCTACCGGAATTAAAAACTCAACTCCTTTTTCTTTTGCTTCAGCAAGTATTTCCAAAGCCAAGTCTAATTTGTCTTCTTCAACCATAGAGTTTCCAACACTTCCGCCTTGTGCTTTTGCAAAAGTATAGCTCATTCCACCACCAATAATAATGGTATCTACCTTATCTAATAGTTGTTTAATAATGGTAATTTTTGAAGACACTTTTGCTCCTCCCATCACTGCTAATAAAGGCTTCTTGCCTTCTTGCATTACTTTATTTACATTGATAATTTCATTGGCCATTACATAACCAAATGCTTTATCATTAGGGAAAAATTTTGCTATTACTGCTGTAGATGCATGTGCTCTATGTGCAGTACCAAATGCATCATTAATATAAATATCACCGTGTTTTGCTAATTTTTCTGCAAACTCCTCATCTCCAGCTGTTTCCTCTTTATAAAAACGCAAGTTTTCTAACAATAAAACCTCTCCCGGTTTCAATTCTTCTGAATCAAAAACTGCAGTTTCTCCAATACAATCTCCTGCAAATTGAACATCAACATTCAGTAAATCAGATAGATGAGGCACTAAGTGTTTTAACGAAAATTTTTCTTCGGGACCATTAGACGGTCTTCCTAAATGAGACATCAACACAACACTACCGCCATCAGATAGTATCTTTTTGATAGTTGGTAAGGTTGCTTTAATACGTGTATCATCAGTAATTTCAAACCGATCATTTAAAGGAACATTAAAGTCTACTCTTATTAATGCTCTTTTTCCGGAAAAATTGATGTCGTCAATCGTTTTCATGGATGTAATTTTTGTTTGCGCAAAACTAAACTTTATCTGTAATTCTATCAATAAATAAGTTTATGTTCTCGTAAATTCTTTGTGATTGAATATGTATTTTTGAGCATGCTTTTTAAAGACATACCCGGATTAGATGCTATCAAGCAAAAACTCATTCAAACAATTAATGAGCAACGCGTTAGTCATTCACAGCTTTTTTTAGGGCCCGAAGGCTCTGGAAATTTGGCTTTGGCAATAGCTTACAGCCAATATTTAGCCTGTAAAAACAAAACAGAAACTGACTCTTGTGGTGCTTGCCCCTCTTGTGTTAAGTACAACAATTTAGCGCATCCAGACTTACACTTTGCTTACCCTGTAGCAAACACCAAGGCCGTAAAAAGCAAAGCGGTTAGCAAAAATTTTATTGCAGACTGGCGTGACTTAATTAAAGAGCAACATCCTTTTTTCAGTCTTTTTGATTGGCTTAAACATATTCAGGTTGAAAACAAACAAGGCACAATTGGTACTGACGAGAGTGCAGAAATAATTCATGCGCTACAACTAAAGCCATACGAAAGTGAGTTTAAAACTATGATTGTATGGATGCCTGAAAAAATGAATGCTTCTGCAGCCAATAAGTTATTGAAGATTATTGAGGAGCCCCCACAAAAGACTTTATTCTTATTTGTAGCTAATAGCGATGAAAACATTATTAAAACAGTTTTATCTCGCACACAAATAGTAAAAATACCGGCCTTTACCAATCAAGATATATCTACCTACCTAACCTCTAAGCATGGGATTAGTGATCAGGAAGCCGGAAACATTTCACTGCTTAGTAATGGAAACTTATCTAAAGCTTTGCATTTTTTATATGATGACAGCAATAGTAATCAGAACGCAATGTTATTTGTAAACTGGATGCGATTGGGTTTTAAAGCAGATGTTAAGGGTTTAATAGAATGGACAGAAGACATCTCAAAAATGGGTAGAGAGGCCCAGAAAAACTTCTTGTCTTATACTCTTTCTATTATTCGTGAATCTATGATGATGACAAAAAGCCAAAACTATAGTTCAATGGTTCCATTAAATTTTGGCGGATTTGACCTTTCAAAATTTGCCCCTTTTATTCATGAAGATAATATCGAAGATATTTACATGGCTTTAAACGAAGCTTCTTATCATGTTGAGCGAAATGCAAACCCAAAGATTCTTTTTCTGGATTTATCGATAAATATCAGCAAATTAATTAGAAGGAAGCCTGCAAACGCTTAGTATACCTACAACACAACAGCGCATTGTTTTTAAGCCGATTCTGGCGTTTTCTCAAAAAAATAGAGGTGTTATATTACAGAAGCTCTTTCTCGCTTTATTTCAGAGAAAAAGGGCTTTTTATATGTTTCACGTGGAACAAATGGGTCTATCTACCCATATAAACCAACAATACGCTAATGTCAGATGGATTTACACCGCTTACGCGAGAAGCTTGTGAAATTGTTTTTGGACGGATAGAAGAAAGCTTTTCTTTCGCTTCATGAGATAATGAAGCAAGCTTTCGATAATCAAAATCATCTGGAATGCGAATGTTTTCTAATCGATTTAGCTTATCAGCATTCTCTCTTTCTTTATCAATATACCCTTGATACTTTATTTGTATTTCCGCTTGCTCTAATACCTCTTCATCAACTTGATGATCCGCTATAAATTCTTTAACAGAAGTTAATTCTTTCATATCCCCTATTTGAATTTGTGGACGAGAGATAATATTTATCAGTTTTGTTTTTTGCTTAATAGCACTTGTATTAGACTCTTCTAAAAGTGGGTTTACTAAATTTGGCTCAATACTTTCAGTTTGTAAGAAATTAATTACCTCTTTGGTATTATTTATTTTCTCTTGAACACGATCCATACGCTCTTGAGATGCCAAACCTAACTCAAACCCTTTAGGAGTTAGGCGAATATCTGCATTATCTTGACGAAGCAAAATACGGTATTCTGCACGTGAAGTAAACATTCTATAAGGCTCTTCAGTCCCTTTAGTAATTAAGTCATCTATTAGAACCCCTATATAGGCTTCAGAGCGACTTAATGTAAACTCCGGTTTACCGTGCACCTTTAAATGCGCATTGATACCAGCCATTAAACCTTGGCAAGCTGCCTCTTCATATCCTGTTGTACCGTTTATTTGGCCAGAGAAATATAAATTCTGTACGAGCTTAGTCTCTAAGGTGTGTTTTAATTGTGTAGGAGGAAAATAATCATATTCTATAGCATACCCTGGACGGAAGAATTTTACATTCTCAAAACCGGGAACCAGCTTTAATGCTTCGTACTGTATGTCCTCAGGTAAGGACGTAGAAAACCCATTTACATAAACCTCAACTGTATCCCATCCTTCCGGTTCTACAAATATTTGATGCCTGTCTTTATCCGCAAAACGATTAATCTTTTCTTCTACAGAAGGACAATATCTTGGACCAGAACTTTCAATCTGGCCATTGAACATTGGCGATCTATCAAAGCCTTCTTTTAGTTTATCATGTACGGCTTGGTTTGTATATGTAATAAAGCAACTACGCTGCTTTGTTAAATTGGCAGTATCTGTATAAGAAAATTTTTGAGGGTTTTCATCCCCAAGCTGCTCTTCCATTTTAGAATAATCTAAGGAACGACCGTCAACTCTTGGTGGCGTACCCGTCTTCATTCTACCTGTTTCAAAACCTAGCTTTACTAAGTCTTCCGTAATTCCTGTAGACGCTCTTTCTCCTGCTCTACCTCCACCAAAATTTTTATCACCAATATGGATAAGACCATTAAGAAAAGTGCCGTTTGTAAGAACAACTGACTTTGCTTTTACCTCGATGCCCATTCCTGTTTTAACACCTTTAATCTGGTTATCTTCCACAACAAGGCTCGTAACCATATCCTGAAAGAAGTCAACATTTGGCGTTGCTTCTAGCATTAATCTCCATTCTTCAGCAAAACGCATTCTATCGCTTTGCGCTCTTGGGCTCCACATAGCGGGTCCTTTTGAGCGATTCAACATTCGAAACTGAATCATTGTCTTATCAGTAACAATACCAGAATACCCGCCTAACGCATCAATCTCGCGCACAATTTGTCCTTTTGCAATACCGCCCATAGCAGGGTTGCATGACATTTGCGCTATAGTTTGCAAGTTCATGGTTATTAGCAACACACTAGAACCTAAATTAGCAGCAGCAGCGGCAGCCTCGCAACCTGCGTGACCCGCACCAACTACTATTACATCGTATTCTTTGTTAAACATAAGCTTCAATGTTTCACGTGGAACATTGCGAATTTATTGTTAAAACTATTGTCAATCAGGATTTTAGGGCTGCAAAGATAAATAAAAATCTTCTTTGTTTCGCATTTCTGCTTTTTCGGCTTCTGTTTTGTCTTTATAGCCTAATAAATGAAGTACGCCATGCACCATTACTCGGCTTAACTCTTTCTCAAAAGAAACCTCAAACTGTGCAGCATTTTCCTTTACCCGTTCTATGGAGATAAACACATCTCCAGACACAATGTTCCCTGATGTGTAATCAAAAGTAATGATGTCCGTAAGTGTGTCATGATCTAGGTACTCCACATTCATCTTATGCAGATAGTTGTCATCACAAAACACATAAGAGATTTCACCAGGATTATGACCTTCATCAGAAATCACATTTAAAATCCAGTTCGTGTACTCGCCAGTATTGGAAAGCTTAAAATCAGTTTCAGAAAAATAATTGATGTGTTCCACTTATTGATCGTTAGTAGAATTGAAATACTCGTTTACCTTGTTCTTATAAAAAGGCTGTAAAGCCGGAGGCACTGTTTTAAGCAACTCTGCCTCTTTTTGTTTTTGCTTATAATACTCTTCAAATGAGTTAGGCGGAGTAGCTTGTTGTTCTATCGCTTCATTAGATTTGCGCTTCTCGTCCTTATCACGCTCTCTCTCGGCGTTTTCTGCCTCTAGTAGGCGCGTAAGTATCTCTTCTTGCCTTCTGAGCGTCTCAGGCGTTATATTATCGTTTACAATATCTTGCTCTACCTGCTCCATCTTTTCAATAGCATCTCCCATGGTGCCCATGCCGCCTTCGCCTTTTTGCCCTTCTTTACCTCCTTTTTGAAACTCATCAGCCATTTGTTGTATTTGCTGACGAATAGCTTCCTGCTGTGCAGCCATTTTAGCCAAGCCTTTGCTACGCTCTCCTTTTCCTGAGCCAGATTTTTCACCGGGGTTTTTTCCACCTTTCATTTTAGACTTCATACCCTTCATCTGCTTATTTAAACTCTCTTGCATTTTACGCATGTTAGACATAGAGGGCTTACTATTACTTCCGGGCTTATTGCACTGTTGATTTCCCTTCATCATATTAGACATCTCCTTTTGCATCTGCTCTAATACCTCGCTCAGCATTAATGCTAAATTATTAGAAGAAGTCATCACATATTGCTGTCTATTATTTGCCTCCGGAGTATTTCTTTCAGCTAATTGCTTAATGGCTTTAGCCATATTATCATTAATCAGATTCATTTCTCTATTAATGAATGGCTCTATTTGTACTACTCGCTTGCTCAAAGCAAATAATGAGTCTTCAATTATTGTCGCATCATCACTCAAATTGTTCTGCTCTCTGGTAAGCTCTGTATATTTTGGGTTATTCTTATTCGTTTGCGATAAATCCTTCATCAATTGCTCTTGATCTATAGACAAGCGAACCAAGTTTTCTAATATCTGGCGAAGCGCTTCCATATCCTCTTCTTGAGACTGAGAAGACATAGACATTTGCATGCTTTTCATCTTTTCAGACATCTCTTCCATCTTTTCAGCTGCATCTTGCTGAGACTCTTGAGCCTTTTTCTTTTTATTCTTCTCTAGCTGCTCAGAGCTTTCTTGCATATCCTCATCTATCTCCTGCTCTTCTTTCTCAGTAGACTCCATCTCCTCAGGCTTCTCTAGCTCACTATTCTTCTTTTCTAAGTCGTCTAAATCTTTCTTTAAATCATCAAACTCCTTGTTTAATTCATCTTGTTCTTGCTTCAACTCTTCTGATTCTTTCTCTCCTTTTTGAGTTTCTTCTGCCAGCTTTTCTTGCTTTTCTTTTAACTCGTCAAGCTTATCAATAGTTTCTTGCAGCTTTTGCTCAAACTCCATTTGCTTAAACAACTCCAAATTTCTGTCAAGTTCTTTCTTAATATCTTCGTTGCTAAGCTTAATCTCTTCTAACTTTTCTTGTAGCTTATCTTTATTAAGATCCTTCATCATTTCTTCCAGCTCCTTATAAAGCTCTTTCATCTCATCCGTCATTACCTTATCAAACAACTCCTCTAACTGACGTTGCTTGTCTAAGATTTCTTCATCAACTTTCTTATAATCAGACTGTTCTTTGTTTTTCTCTTTGGTGTTCTTTTTAATCTCATTCAATTTCTTTTGAAGCTCTTTTTGCTTCTTCAAAATATCTTCCACGCGTTTTTTATCCTCCCAAGACAACTCTTTTTTCTCCAATAATTTCTTACGAATATCCTCCAGCTCTTTTTCTAAATCTTGCACCATAGACATGCTTTGCTTCATGTCTGCCTTTAACTGTTGGTTGCTTTGTTCCGCCTTTTGCTCTAGCTCTTTTAAAGTTGGCGCCTTAAATATTTTTGTTTGTGTTCGAGTAGACTTTGCGCCATTAACACCATCATTATCAAATACTTCAAAGTAGTATTCTATCTGATCGCCTGCTTCAATTCCCAATTGAGAGAGATCCCAATAATGAAAAAATTGCTCTACTGTGCTTGCTCCATTTATACTTAAGGGAACTGATATAAGCTCATCAGTATTTTGCTTCTTGTAATTAAATGTAAGACTCTTAAAGCCATAATCATCTTTAGCAACACCTCTAAAAAAGATTCGCTTGCTATCTAAGCTATCTCTTTGTTCTTCTACCTCTATTGCAGGGTACTGGTCTTTTACAACACGTACTAAATAAGCCACAGTGTCTTTACCGTTTACAAACTTATTTTTGGTAGTTATGTAATAGCGTAAGTCTTTTGTAAAGCGGGTGTTGTAATCAAATGCATTGGTAGCTGCTTGATGGGCTGAGAAACCGGTATCAGGAAACTGTATAAACAACTCGTCCGTGTTTTTGGTATTAAAGTTCCAAGACACATCTGTCCCTTCAGGAATAGTTATATCTCCTGTGTTTTCAACTGTCTCATCTTTCTTTGCAGTATATGCAGGATAATCTAACTTAACTGAAAAACCAAGTATTACAGGGTTTGGTAAAGCCTTAAGCTCATAGGGTTTTGAATAAAACCCGTCCGCAAAAAAGCGGAATGTTGTTTCATTTTGAACGTTATGCAATGTATGGCTAAAAGCTATTTTGCTTTGTCCTTGCATTTTATGCTTAATACCCCCAATCTCTATAAAAGCATTGTTTGGCACTTGTTCACCTTCTATTTTTACACTTATAGCAAAGTCTTCGTGTTGTAAAACAGATAGCTCTTCGTTTTCTAATACAAATGTAAATGGGGCTGGTATTTCGTATGCTTTACTATATCCTACAATACGATTAGAGCCTTCTCTTAATACTCTTGTATTACCGCTTATAAGTAACACCACAATTATTAAAAGTGAGGGAAGCGCGTATTTTAAGTACTTCTTATTTGCTGAAAAGCTAATTGCATTGCTAAACGGAACCGGACTTAATTCACTGCTTTTTTGATTGATGCTAGCTAACACCAAATCGTTTTGTGAGCCAGCCATATCTTTCAGCTGAAGCACATTAAGCAACTTATCTTTTACCTCCGGAAAATGTTTGCCAATAATGTTTGCAGCTTGCTCATGTGATATGGTTTTGCCTATTCTGTAAAGACTTAAAAGGGGCTTAAAAATATACCTTGACAACACATAAAGCGTGAAAGCAGAAAAAGCCCAAAATAAAATTGCGCGGAATGTACTGCTAAACCTACCGAAATACTCGGCTGTACTGATGACCAAAAACAATAAAAGGGTGGTGCTTAAGGTAAGTATTAAGCCTTTGATTAGCTGATTCTTATAGAATTTTCTAATGAATGAATCGAGCTTTTGAATAAGTATATCGTAAGACTGCACCATATAACAAATTTACGAATAAAGTTTCCAATACTTATAGACAACGTAAATTCTCATTAAATTGTACCTTTGCCGCCTAAATTTATTGGCGATGAGTAACTCTAAAGTACGTGTTCGTTTTGCACCAAGTCCTACAGGACCATTACATATGGGTGGTGTGCGTACAGCATTATACAATTACCTGTTTGCAAAGAAGCACGGCGGTGATTTTATTTTAAGAATTGAAGATACTGACCAAACACGTTATGTGCAAGGTGCAGAAGATTATATAGTAGATGCCTTAAACTGGTGTGGCATCCCGCCAGATGAAGGCATGTCTGTTGGTGGTGATTTTGGTCCTTACCGACAATCTGAGCGTAAGCCAATGTATCGTGAATATGCTGATATGCTGGTAGAATCCGGTCATGCATACTATGCTTTTGATACTTCTGAAGAATTAGAAGAAATGCGTGAGCGCTTAAAAAAAGCAGGCGTGCCATCACCACAATACAATGCGGTTACCCGTAGTTCTATGAAAAATTCTTTGAGCCTCTCTGCAGAGGAAGTACAGAAGAGATTAGAGGCCGGAGACCCTTATGTAATACGTATACGTATGCCTCGTAACGAGGAAGTGAAGTTTGAAGATAAAATTAGAGGCTGGGTGTCTTTCAACACCAACAATATGGACGATAAGGTGCTATTTAAAGGCGACGGAATGCCTACTTATCACCTAGCAAATATTGTGGATGACCACTTAATGCAAATTACACATGTAATACGTGGTGAAGAATGGTTGCCTTCTGCCCCTTTGCATGTATTGTTATACAAATACTTAGGCTGGGAAGCGCCGGAGTTTGCCCACCTACCCTTAATATTAAAACCTGACGGAAACGGAAAACTTAGTAAAAGAGATGGTGATCGTTTAGGCTTTCCGGTATTTCCTACTGAATGGAAAAACCCAGAAGGAGAAATATCATCTGGCTATAGAGAGCAAGGGTACTACCCTGAGGCTTTTATCAACATGTTAGCCTTTTTAGGCTGGAACCCTGGTACTCAACAAGAGATTTTCTCGCTTGACGAATTAGTAGAAGCCTTTACTTTAGAACGCGTTGGTAAGTCTGGTGCTAAATATGACTTTGAAAAAACAAAGTGGTATAACCAACAATACCTTAGAGCTTATTCTAATGAAGAGTTAGGTGCTCAATTGCAAGTATTGTTAAAGGAGAACAGCATTACCGTTACCGATAATATTGCTGCAAAAGTATCGGGCTTAATGAAAGAGCGTGCTACTTTTGTAAAAGATATACTAGAAGACGGTATGTACTTCTTTGTTGCTCCTACAGAATACGATGAGAAAACTGTAAACAAAAAGTGGAAAGAAAATACTCCTGAACACTTAGGTTCTTTCAGAAAAAACATTGCAGAAATAGGTGATTTTACTGCTGAAAATGTTGAAAAAGCATTTAAAGCTACACTAGAACAATATGAAATTGGCTTTGGCCAGTTAGGCCCTGCCTTAAGGTTAGCCTTAAGCGGTAAACCTGCTGGACCATCGTTATTCGAAATCTCTGAAATATTAGGGAAAGAAGAAACGCTAACTCGTATTGATAAAGCATTGGAGGTACTAGCTTAATGGGAGTTATTAAAGTACAAGGTATAAAGCTATACGGCTACCATGGCTGTTTAGATGAAGAGGGTATTATTGGTACTGATTATACAATTGATGTAATTATTACTGCAGACTTAAATAGCGCCTCTGTTTCTGATAAACTAAACCAAACCGTAGATTATGTAACAGTTAGCCAAATAGTAAAAGAACAAGTTGCTATCCGTTCTAAGCTAATAGAACATGTTTGTAAGCGCATTATAGATGAGCTGTTGGCAACCATAGAAATGATAGAAACTGTTGAGGTTCACCTATCTAAAATACATCCACCTATACCTGTTGATGTAGAAAGAGTAACGGTTGTTTTAGAAGGCAAACGTAAAGTGAATTAAATTTTGGTGTAAAAGGGCTAAATCATTAGCTTTGCCTGTTCCAAAGAATAATGGTCGCGTGGCCGAGTGGCTAGGCAGTGGTCTGCAAAACCATCTACAGCGGTTCGAATCCGCTCGCGACCTCTACTTCTTTTATCCTCCCAATACTTCTTTTAATTGCTCTGGCTTAAAGGGTTTTCCTAAGTAGCCATCCATATCAGCTGCCAAATAGGTTTCTTTATCGCCTTTCATAGTATTAGCAGTTAAAGCCACAATTTTTGTTCTGGCTCTGCCAATAGTTTTTTCAATCTTACGAATCTGCTGTGTTGCCTCAACACCACTCATTCCCGGCATTTGAATATCCATTAAGATAATGTCATAAGCAGATTCTTTATACTTACTAATCGCCTCAATACCATTTTTAGCAACGTCTACTTTATGGCCAAAAGCCTGCAAAGAAAGCATTGCTACTTTTATATTCACTTCATTATCTTCGGCCAACAATATTTTTAGAGGTCCTGTTTTTGACTTTACTTCTACTTCAACGGGGCTCTCTTTTATAATCGGTTTATCAGACTTTTCTAGCTCCAATTCAAACCAAAATGTAGATCCTTTACCTGCCTCGCTCTTAAAACCAATTGTGCCGCCCATTAACTCTACCAAACGCTGAGATATAGCTAAACCCAAGCCGGTTCCCCCATACTCTCTAGTAATAGAAGCGTCTGCCTGGTAAAAAACTCCAAATATATCTTTCTGGCTTTCTTCAGAGATACCAATCCCTGTGTCTTCTACACAAAATCTTATAATTTGTTTTTTAGTTAAATCTGCATGCAGCTCTAAACGCAGCGTAACCCCTCCTTCAGAAGTAAACTTTACAGCATTTGCCATTAGGTTAAGCAATACTTGCTTAATTCTAAACTTGTCGCCCATAAAACCTTCTGCAATATGTTTGTCAATATCTTTAATAAGCTCTATTCCCTTACTTTTTGCATTGGTATAAAACAAATCATATACATCGTCAATGGTTTGCCTTAAATCTAGTTGTTGCTTATCAATATCTATTTTGCCAGACTCTACTTTTGATAGGTCAAGAATATCGTTAAGTATATTCAACAAGTTATTGGCAGAACTGTCTATAATGCCTACTAAATCTCTTTGTTTATCGTCTAAATGACTGTTTTTTATAAAGTCAATAGTTCCAATAATACCATTCATTGGAGTTCTTATTTCATGACTCATATTTGCCAAGAATTGGCTTTTTGCAAGCGTAGAAGACTCTGCCTCTTGCTTAGCAACTTCTAGCTTTTTGTTTAACTTTTGAATGGTTAATAGCCTGTTATATAAAATGATTAAAAAGCCTAATATGAGAATAGATATACATAACAATACAATGTTTTTATTGCGATCATATGCAGCTCTTACCAGCTTTTCTTTCTCTAATTTCTCGTTATTTTCTTTAAGCTTCTCTGCTTGGTATTTCTGTTCAATTTGATTGATATCATCCTTAGCTTCTTCAGAATAAATAGAATCTTTTGTGGCAGAGTAAAGCTCGTGATATAATAGGGCTTCTTTAAAGTTGTTTTCTTTTTTAAAGGCTTTGTAAAGGTTTTCATACACCCTTTTTGATATGTCTTTTAATCCTCTTTTTTCTGCAATTTCTTTGGCTTCAAATAGCTCAGCTTTGGCTTGCTCAACCTTACCTGCTTTTATATGTATTTCACCTATGCTTGCTAAAGAAGAGGCTAAACCATAAATATCATTTATTTTTATTCTTATCTCTTTTGATTCTTCAAAATAAGCTAGTGCTTTTTCGTATTTCTGTTGGTTATAGTATACCCACCCCAAGTTTGTAAGGTTAAGAGATAAGCCTCTTAAGTTACCTATTGCCTTATTATACGTCTGTGACTCTCTGTAATAGTAAATAGCCGTATCTAAGCCCTTTTCTTGCCACTCAGCTTCTCCTGCCTCCCAAATGGACATATATACTAGCCCAATATTGTTGTTTACTGATGCAAGCCCCGCCGTATCATTTAAGTCCGTGTAAATAGCTAATGCTTGCAAACCGTACTTAAGCGCATTATAATAATCTCCTATTTCTCTATAAAGAACCCCCAAATTGTTCTTAGAAACTCCAACTCCTAGTGTATCGTTAATTTTTTCTTTTAAGCTAATAGATTGAAGCATATAGGGTATTGCCTCACCAAAGTCCCCTGTTCTTTGGGCTATTAAACCCAAATTATTAAGCATCTTTACAGTATAAATATCATCTTCTATTACCTTAAATGTGCGTAAAGCTTCTTTAAAACTTAAACTTGCTCCTGTAAAATCATTGCTATAATATAGTGCTGTTCCAGCTTCAGACTGAGCTTTTCCTATAAGCCGAACACTATCTGTTAGCTCAAATCTCGCCTGCGCTTTATTTGCGTAATAATATGCTGAGTCTGGGTTAACTCGCATAAAATAATTTGAAATCTCTAATAAAGCCTTACCTTTAGCTATATTGTCATTAGATGAACTATAAACCAACTTAAGACTATCTAATGACGTGTTCTGTGCATAAGAAAGAATAGTTGTAGCTAAAAAGCCAATTAGTAATATGTATTTATTTAATCTCAAGAATTGCTTGGTTGGAATATGCAAAATACACAAAAGTAAGTTATTCGCACATACTTTTTTAGCTATATTAATTGTATGAAAATTTAGATGGCCTTGCATTATTCAATAAAAAACAACACTCTTATTCTGAGCATTCTTTTTCTTTTATGCAAAAATAGTGCTTTTGCTCAAGGGCATTATATCCCTGCCAATAATTATGGTGGCAAATATGGTTTAGAAGATCTAATCAATAAGGAGATGGTTTATCCTGACTCCTCTTATAAGAATGGTGTTCAAGGAACTGTACATCTTAAATTTGTTATTAATGAGTATGGAAAGCCTGAAAAACTAAGTATTATAGAAGGGGTAAATGACGAAATTAATAAAGAAGCTGTTCGTATTTTTAATAAAATATTATGGCTGCCTGCCAGAGATGGAGGGGTAACCACATCTAGTGTAGAAACCTTAGATATAAAGTTTAATATCAGGGAGCATAAAAAAAGAATGCGTTACCGCAGATATAAAAAACTGCCTTACAAAACCCTACCTATAGACTCTAGCTTTTCTATTTATAGCCTTGACTCATTAGACAAAAAACCAATTGCCAGTTTACCTAATAAGAGAGCTGATGTTCAGAAATACATAACTTCAGTTATTGAGTATCCACAAGACGCTATCAAACTTGGTATCTCAGGCACTACTCGGATACAGTATATTGTTGAGCCCTATGGTAGAGTTACAAATATTAGAGTAATAAATGAGTTAGGCGGTGGTTGCTCTTTATATGTTGTAGAGCTATTAAAGGATATAAAATACTCCCCTGGCATAATAAACGGAATGGCAGTAAGAACACTACATGAGGTCTCAGTTACTTTTGTTTTACCTAGAAACTCTGAATATAAAGTTATTGATAGTGGTAATTATGGAAATGTAAAATAGCTTACTTATAAAACTGCTTAGATAAGTCTACTAATGTTTCCTCATCAATATCATGCTTCCCCTTAAATGAGATGAATTTATAGCTTAGCTGTTTTTCTTTCAACTCGTTTTTATATTCCTCTAACCTATCGCCTTTTACATATTCATCATCATCGCCAAGCACAATTGTTGTATTTAGTTGATTAAAGTAGGGGATATCTTGTTTAAAATTCATGTCCGGCGGGAAAACCCCAGCCCACATCACAAAATTATCTAGCCTAACTTGCTGGTTTGCAACCCATCTGGATGCGGTTGCTACCCCTTGTGAAAAGCCCAAAATATTGACCTGCACAGAGCGTCTCTGAAAGGGGTTCAGCAAATTTTGATATAGTTGGTCTAGAAAGGATATATAGTCGCTTATATCGTCTAATCTGGCTTCTTTAGTCATCCAAGAGGCTCCAACACGGCCAGAGCTGTTGCTTAGGTAAAAACGATGCAACCCTTCGGGTGCAACCACCAAAGTTTTACCATCATCTAATGCTTGAAACTTTTTGATGAAAAAAGGAGAAAGTTGACCATAACCATGAAGCACAAACCAAACTCTTTCAAAATTTTCTGTTACTCCTAAAGTAGAATAACGAGCGGTTTTTAATACTTCAAAATTATGTGTCTTTATCATTCGCCTGGAAAATTAGGTCTCCTTTTTTCTAAAAAGGCAGTTGTTCCTTCTTTAAAGTCAGCTGTTCCAAAGTTCCAGCCAAACTCTTTTATTTCCTCTTCATAGCCATTTATACCGTCTTTAAAGCCTGCATTAATTGCTCTAATTGCAGAACCAATAGCAACAGAAGAGTTTCGCATAATTTTTCCTGCAATTTCCTTTGCCTTATCTAATAACTCTGCTTGTGAGGTAACATGGTTTACAAGCCCATAAGAGTGTGCATCAGCAGCCCCTATCATTCCGGCAGTCATTACCATTTCCATTGCTCTACCTTTGCCTACTAATTGAGCCAATCGTTGGGTGCCACCATAACCGGGTATTACTCCTAAAGATGTTTCCGGCAAGCCCATTTTTGCATTATCGGATGCTATTCTAAAGTGTGCAGACATTGCCAACTCTAAACCGCCGCCTAGTGCAAAACCATTGATTGCTGCAATAACCGGTGTAGAAAGGTTTTCTACTAAATCAAACAATAGCTCATGCCCCTTAGCGCTCAACTCTTGCCCCTTTTCTACAGAAAAATTGGCAAATTCAGATATATCTGCCCCGGCAACAAATGCCTTTTCTCCAGAACCTGTCACTATTATTACCTTCACTTCTTTATCTCCGTCTGCTAATTTAAAAGCTTTATTAAGCTCTTCTATAGTAGCCTTGTTTAAGGCGTTTAGCTTGTCTGGTCTGTTAATGGTAATTACGGCTATTCCGTCATTTGAGTCTATAAGTATGTTTTCAAAGCTCATGCTATGTGTAATTTTATTGCTTTTCAAAAGTAGTTTTTTCAGTGTACTCAGGCAACGAAATGATAAAGCAAGTTCCTTGATCTAATTCTGACTCAAAGCTTATTTTACCTTCAAAGTTGTCTATTATCTCTTTAACCATTGCCAAACCTAAGCCCATTCCGCTGGTTTTGGTAGTAAAGCTAGGCTCAAATATTCTATCTCTTTGGCTTAAAGGTATACCCTTACCGTTGTCTTTTACTCTAATCTCTATTCTACTTTCTTTCTTTTCTAAAACAACCTCAATTTTTGCCTCCCTATCATCAGGTATCGCTTGTTTAGCGTTTTTAATAAGATTATTCATTACTCTTATTAATTGCTCTCTATCAGCCTTAATAAATGCCTTGCCAAGCTTGTTTTCAAAGCTTATATCAATGTCTTTGTATAAATCTATACTTCGCTCAAGCATTTCCGAAACCTCAATAGGTTCTTTCTTAAGAGAGGGCATATTGGCAAAGCCCGAAAAAGCGGTAGCAATAGAGGAGAGGGTGTCTATTTGATGAACCATGGTCTCTGTAAAGTTCTTCAGCTTTTCTTTTTCATCAGTTTTTAGATTCCGCTGAAGCATTTGTACGCTTAGCTTCATTGGGGTAAGCGGGTTTTTAATCTCATGCGCTACCTGTTTGGCCATCTCTTTCCAAGCGCTTTCTCGTTCGCTTTTTGCCAGTTTTGCAGCACTATGTTCAAGCTCTCTAACCATTCTGTTATATTCGCTCACAAGATTACCAATTTCATCATTCGTTCCCCATTCTAACTGCTGATTTTGTTTGTAAATACGAATGTCTCTCAGTTTTTCTCTAATTACCTTTAAAGACCCCGTTATATAGTTAGATAAGAAATACGCCAATAAAATGGCTCCTATAAACAGCAATACATAAATCTCAGAAAGCCTTACTAAATAGGCCTTAAGTTCTTGTTTGTTCGCTTCGTTTACCTTAAAGTAGGGGATGTTTACAATGGCCATGGGCTCTCCAAAGTCATTATCTATATATATGTAAGTAGATAGATAATTAAGTGTGTCACTTTGTTCCTCAACTATAACCGGCTCTGCTTGTTTTTTTAGCTGCTCAATTACTCTTGTCCTTAATGTGTCTTTAAAAATGCCGTTATAAAAGTATTGCGGGTGAGATGATATAAGAAGTTGCCCTTCTAAATCATAAATATTTATATCTAAATTATTTACGTCGGCTAATTCACATATTTTATTATCAAATATTCTTACAATAGAGTCTGTTTCCAGTATTATTCGCTCCCTCCTTAGAAAGTAGTCTATACTAGCCATAATGGTGCGTTCTTTACGCTTTAATCGCTCATTATGGTATATATCGTTCTGTGTTTTGAAATAATAGATTGACGCTGCCCCAATTGCTAAAAAAGAAATTAATAATAGCATTAACATCGAAATGAAAATGCGAGCCCTAAGCGTAAATCTTATTTTTATCATCGAGTACCAAAATACAGAATATTAACAAAAAAACCCTCGGGGTTTCCGAGGGTTCTATCTATCAAAAATTATTCCTGATTTTTATCTTATCCTGCTAATGCCTCTGCACCACCTACAATCTCTAAGATTTCTGCAGTAATTGCTGCCTGACGGGCTTTGTTGTAATTTAATACAAGCTCATCTTTTAGGTCTTTAGCATTATCCGTTGCTTTATGCATCGCTGTCATACGCGCTCCATGCTCCGATGCATTAGAGTCTAATATTGCTTTGTAAAGTTGTGTTTTTAAAGATTTTGGAATTAAGTCTTCTACAATCTCTGCTTTAGAAGGCTCAAATATGTAGTCCATATTCATTGTTTTTCCTTCTTCTACTTCAACTTTATCTACGGGTAAATACGTTTCGCATTGTACTGCCTGAGAAGCTGCATTTACAAACTGGTTATATACCACTTCTACTTTATCAAACCCTCCTTTTAAAAACTCCTCCATTATCCACTCGGCAATAGGAGTAGTGTTTTCAAAAGATAAATCATCATAAATATTACTGTGGTTTGCAACAACCGTATAGCCTCTTGATGTAAAAAAGTCATTTGCTTTTTTACCAATAGCCATAATTGCTACCTTGTCTTTACCTATCTCCTTTGCACGCCTTACAGCAGCTTTCATCGCATTTGCATTAAATGCACCACATAAACCACGGTTAGATGTAACCACTACTATTAAAGCATTGCGTACTTCTCTGTGTTCAGAAAAAGCTCCTTCTGAGCTCTCGCCTAAAGTAGCACTTAAGTTCACTAGAAGTTCTCGCAACTTATTTGCATAAGGACGCATTTGCTGAATCGCATCTTGAGCTCGTTTTAACTTTGCAGCAGATACCATTTTCATGGCACTGGTAATCTGCATCGTAGACGATACTGATGTAATTCTATTACGTATTTCCTTTAAGTTTGCCATTCCGTTTTGTTTTTAGCGGAATTACTCGCTTTTATATTTAGCAGAAAGTTCAGCTGCTACTTTTTCTAGTGTAGCTGTAACTTCGTCAGTTAATTTACCTGCTTTTAAAGTATCTAACATATCTCTATGTTTAGCGTCTAAGAATCCTACAAACTCTTCTTCAAATTCTTTAACACGCTCAACAGGAACATTTCTTAATAAACCTTTTGTTCCTAAGTATATAATAGCAATTTGTTTCTCTACAGTTACCGGAGAGTTTACACCTTGCTTTAAGATTTCTACGTTACGCTTACCTTTTTCAATAACGTTCATTGTAGCATCATCAAGGTCAGAACCAAACTTAGCAAACGCTTCTAGTTCGCGGTATTGAGCTTGATCTAACTTTAACGTACCTGATACCTTTTTCATTGATTTAATCTGAGCGTTACCACCCACACGAGATACTGAGATACCAACGTTAATTGCAGGACGTACACCAGAGTTAAATAAATCTGACTCTAAGAATATCTGACCATCTGTAATAGAAATTACGTTGGTTGGGATATATGCAGATACGTCACCCGCCTGTGTTTCAATAATTGGAAGTGCAGTTAATGATCCACCCCCTTTTACTTTGCCTTTTAATGATTCTGGTAAATCATTCATTTGAGATGCAATCGCATCATTTTGGTTTACTTTTGCAGCACGCTCTAATAAACGAGAGTGTAAGTAAAATACATCACCAGGATATGCTTCACGGCCCGGAGGACGACGTAATAATAATGATACCTCACGGTATGCTACCGCTTGTTTAGATAAATCATCAAATACGATTAATGCAGGACGACCAGTATCACGGAAGTACTCGCCAATAGCAGCGCCAGCAAACGGAGCAAAGAACTGCATAGGAGCAGGGTCTGATGCGTTTGCAGCAACAATAGTAGTATAAGGCATAGCACCTTTTTCTTCTAATGTTTTAGCAATACCTGCTACTGTAGATCCTTTTTGCCCAATTGCAACATAGATACAGTATACCGGCTCTCCTTTATCGTAAAATTCTTTTTGGTTTAGAATAGCATCAATTGCTACCGTTGTTTTACCAGTCTGACGGTCACCAATGATTAACTCACGTTGTCCACGACCAATAGGAATCATCGCATCAATTGCTTTAATACCTGTTTGTAATGGTTCTGTTACCGGTTGACGATAGATAACACCAGGAGCTTTACGCTCTAATGGCATTTCAAAAGTTTCGCCTTCTATTGGTCCTTTACCATCTATTGGAGCTCCTAGAGTGTCTACAACACGTCCCAAAACTCCTTCTCCTACATTTATAGAAGCAATACGCTTTGTACGCTTTGCAACAGAGCCTTCTTTAATTCCTTTAGAGGCGCCCAATAGTACCACACCTACGTTATCTTCTTCAAGGTTTAATACAATACCTTGTAAGCCGCTTTCAAATTCTACTAGCTCGCCTGATTGTACATTAGACAAACCGTAAATACGGGCAATACCGTCACCTACTTGTAGTACGGTACCTACTTCTTCTAGTTCGGCAGCCGACTTGTGTCCGGCTAATTGTTCACGTAAAATTGCTGATACTTCAGCTGGTTTAACTTCCGCCATTTTAATATTCTTTAATGTAAGGGTTCTTGTCAAATTCGCGTTCCATGTCCTTAATCATTCGTTTAAGGCTGGCATTATATTGATTATCGTCTACGCGCAATACGATTCCTCCTATTAACTCTTCATCTACCTGCTCTTGCAGCTCTACATCAGCATCTGTTAATAGTTTTACTTTTGCTAACACCTCTTTTCTAGATGCTTCATCTAAAGGTGTAGCTGTAGTAACTTTTGCTGTTTTAATTCCTTTGTTCTCTTTGTAAAAGAAAAGAAATTTATCTGCAATATCTAACATCAATTCTTCTCGACGCTTTTTAGTAATAATTTCTAAAAATGCTTTAGAAATCACACTCATTTTGTCGCCAAAAATTGCGTTTATAATTGCTAGCTTTTTATCTGTCTTTACGATAGGGCTTCTTAAAAGCACTTTTAAGTCGTGGTTTTCCGAAATTACTTCAGAAACCATAACCATATCAGTGTTCACCTCTTCTAATTGGCCTTTTTCAAGAGCCAATCCTAAAAGAGATTTTGCGTATCGTGAAGCTACTCTTGGTTGTCCCATGCTTATTAGTTAAGCTTAACGTCTTTCAATAATTCTTGAACTAAAGCTTGTTGTTTTTTCTTGTCTTCTAATTCAGACTTCAACACTTTTTCTGCAATGCTGATAGAAAGCGAAGCAACTTCGTTTCTTAAATCAGTAATAGCAGCGTTCATTTGGTTCTCAAATGCTTCTTTAGCTCTAGCGTTTTCTTTTTCAGCAGCTACTTTTGCTTCTGCTTTTGCGTCTTCAATCATTTGAGTTTTTAACTCACGTGCTTCCTTCAGCATTCCATCTCTTTCAGCACGAGCCTCTTTTAAGATATTCTCGTTTTCTGATTGTAAAGACTGCATTTCTTTACGAGCGTTCTCTGCCGATTTCAATGCATCAGCAATAGACTCTTCGCGTTTTTTAATGGCTCCTAAGATAGGTTTCCAAGCAAACTTTGCCAATAAAAACCATACTACTGCAAATGCAATAGTCATCCATATGATAAGCCCAATCCCGGGATTTACTATATCAGCTCCACTCATTTTTTTGTTTTTTTACAGTTTAACCAAGTATTACCTTGCCCCAGCCAACCGCTAGGGCGTTTGGTAATACAAATTCTGTTTATTACTTAAGTAATACTACTAAAAGACAAACAATGATACCGAAGAAAGCAGCACCCTCTACAAGAGCAGCAGCTACAATCATGTTAGAACGAATATCACCAGTTGCTTCAGGCTGACGAGCCATTGATTCTAATGCAGAAGCACCGATTTTACCAATACCGATACCTGCACCAATTGCAGCTACACCAGCACCAATACCAGCACCCATGTATCCAAAGGCTGCGTCAAGCAAAACAGTTAATAATTCCATGTCAATTTATATATAAGGGTTAAACAAAAATACTTACTAATGGTGCTCTTCTACTGCAGCACCAAAATACAATGCTGATAATAACGTAAATACATACGCTTGTAAAAAAGCAACTAACAACTCTAATACATTCATAAAAATTGAGAATGCCAATGATAATAATGACACACCATAACCTGCACCTACTCCGTATAAATTAGAGAAGATGAAAATTAAACTCATGAACGATAATATGATAATGTGACCCGCAGTAATGTTTGCAAACAAACGTAGGGTTAATACGATAGGCTTAATGAACATTCCCATAATCTCGATAGGAATCATTAATGGTAGCAACCACACCGGTACACCTGGAGTTGCAAATATATGTGCCCAATAATTTTTGTTCCCGCTTACGGTAGTAATTACAAAAGTAAATGTTGCTAAAGTAAGTGTAATGGCAATGTTTCCTGTTATATTAAACCCTCCAATAAATGGTATAGTACCTAACATATTACTTACCCATATAAAAAAGAATACAGTAAGCAAGAAAGGCATAAATCGTTGGTATTTATGTCCTATTGATGGTTTAGCAACCTCATCTCTAATAAACACAATTAATGGCTCCATAAAAGATTGTATTCCTTTTGGTGCTTGACCATCGCGCTTCTTATATCCCTTAGCTACTGTAAAGAACAGCCACATCATTAGGATCATTACAAATAAAGTACCTGCAACTGTTTTCGTAATAGATAAGTCTATTGGTGCTGCGTTTAAAACGTTGTGGTTTTCATCATATTCTAACTCGCCATGCTCATTCGCAACATAAAACTTATCATGGTGCATTATATAGTTGTCTACCTTATTGTGCTCTGCATGGTGGAAAGTACTAGACATTCCAACAAAAAAATCACCTTCGTGATACAAGATTACAGGTAAAGGAATAGAAATGTGTTTTTCTTCGGGGGTGTTCTCGTGTAGTGTAATGAAATGAATTTCATGCGCATCTAAAACGTGATGCATAATCATATCGCCTGCATTAAACTCTTTTTTTTCTTCGTGACCTTCTTCGCCACCAGAAGCAAGCGCTGGTAGAGCTACTAACAAAGAAAACAAAAATAGTATAGCGCTTTTAGCGATGTTAGTTGAGTTTTTACGGAAACCTGTCATCAAAATTTTCTTTAAAACTTACTGCCCTTTAAATTGACCGCAAAACTAGTCAATTATCAAAAACTAAAAAACTATTTCTATTATTTTTTGTGGTGGGCTCTAAAGACCTAAAATATTTAGTCTTTTTTCTGTTCATTGGTTTCCTTTGTAGCCCTTAACAAATGTACTGTTTCAAAGAATGTATAGATTAAATATAAGGCTGTAAAAGTTAGTGCAATTTCTAACACAAAGTCTGCAGATTTATACATAATCAGAATAATTGCAATAAAGGCTAAGGATGAAAACAACTTAATACCTAACGCACCCATAAAAGAAGTAATAAAGCGTTTTGGGTTTTCTTTATTTTTTTTTACCAGTGTTATGTGTGAGATGAGCGTGAGTAAAAAAAAGTATAAAAAGAAAAAATATACGATTACCGGCAACACAAAACTCAATAAGTTAAATACCAACAAAGACAGTCCTAATAATACAACTGTAAGAATTGAAAGGGAGCTAATAAACTTTTTCATAGTTATGGTTTAGATATATCTTTTATAACCACATACATTGCAAAAGCAACAGAAAGTATGGTTAAAGTTAATGTATAAATAGGTATTTGGGTTGAAAACCGTTTGTCTAGTTCCACGCCGCCAAAAGAACCAATAATGATAATGGCTGCCATTTTTGTGGCAATGCCAGTATATTTAAGAGCGCTGTTCGGCTGTCCTTTTTTCGGTTTCGGCTTCTCTTCCTGCTTTTTCTGCATTCTTAATGTCTTTAATCACAGGCCCCATCTTACATGATCCTGTAAACTCTGCTCCAGGCTCTATAGATAGTTTATTGGCAATAATATCGCCATGTAGCTTTGCCGATGCTTGTAATGATAATAACTGGCTTACATATACCGTAGCGTCTACTTTGCCAGAAATATCAGCATTAGCACACTTAATCTCTCCTTTTACAAAACCATTAGGGCCTACCACTACTTTCCCTTCTGTAGTTATTTTTCCTTCTAATGATCCATCTATTCTAAAATCTCCTTTAGAAACAATTTCCCCTACAATAGTAGTTCCTCCTCCAATACGGTTTCTTGCTTGTCCTTGGTCTTCTACCTGCTTTGCCATTTTATCAATTCTTTTCTTAATCATTTCGGTGTTATTTATACTTCTGTTTAAAGAACTCTAAGTACAAATCTAAGTCTTGTTCCAAAAACAAGGTTTTATAATTTGCATCAGATATTATGAAATGATCGTATTTAATGTTGTCAAAATTACTCAAAACTTTTGGGTTTGAGCGAATTGCGCTAAAAAACTTGTCCGCAGCCTTCTGATTTTTAAAGTTTCTAACCACTACCATTTGATAATTTTTGCCTAACAAGGTGTTTTTTACTGTAAGCCTATCATACTGAAAGTATCTCGAGTTAAAGTCTGAATATGATGCAGTTATTTTTGCTAGGTCTCCTTTATTCATAGGAAAAAGCACAACATAAAGGTGTCTTGCTTTTTCATTATATACAAACTTCTCTGTAGCTGCTTCTGTTTTTGCCTGTTCTTTATCCGTTTTTATAGCATCTAGCATTTCTTGTGCTGACGCAGACACCTCTGTTGACGGATAATTAGTAATAACATCCTTTAAAGAAACTATATAGTCTTCTTTGGTTTTAGTTTTACCAATTGCAATTGCCTTTAATAAAGCAAAGTTTGGAAGTAAGGAAGAAGTAGGGTATTGCTCTATAGCTTTGTCAGCTCTTTTTATCACATCTTTATTCTTACCCTTTGTAAAGTAGTCATAGGTCAGCCTATAGTATTGCTCTGCCTCATCTGCCTCCTTGTCTTCTAATGGTTTTCCGTCTGAGTTGATAATTGCAGCAAACTTACTACTTGGGTAATTTTCTAATATTAATGCTTTGTATTTATCTGCATCTTTTGGTAGCTCTAATGCTAAAAACGATCGGTATAAGTTATAATATGACGGTAGTAAATATGATGTCTCAGGATACTTTTTGTTCAGTGTCTCAAAGGTTTCTACTGCCTCACGGTAATCCTTTAGGTTCTCTCTGTATATAATGCCCAGTTTATAATACGCCTCTTGTATCATTTCTTTTGCAAGGGTAATATCCTCTTCAGTAAGCGGAATATCCTTTAAGTAATACTCTTTGCTGTATTTATCATTTTCTGCCGATCCTTCTCCATCTTCACCGTCAATACTGCCTTCTTCACCTTGGCTACCTTCTTCTGCAACAATGTTTTCTGTTAATTCTATTTGCTTATTCTTTCGTCTCCAATTGTCTTCTAATTTTCTGTTTCCCCAAACTCTTCTAAACTCAGTAAAACCAAAACTTAGTGTAGTTTGGTTATAAAAATACCACGCTCCTTGGGAGTCGCCTCCCCTTGTTCCTACATTGCTTCCTGGGGTTAATAGCTCAGCCTGTCTCTCTTCCTCTGCTTTTTTCCTTTTATCCTCTTTCTTTAGCTTTTCTATATACTCTTCTAAAACCCTGTCTCTTTCTGAGCCCGCCATTTCACCTAGCGTAACTAAGCTATCCTGCAACTCTATTGTTTGTACGTATTTTACGAGCTCCTCTAAGCTTTCCTTTTTCTTTTTTACAAGTGCATAAGACTTGTTTTCTTCTGACATAAAAGATAATGTGCTATCATAATATGCGCTTGCAGGCACATACTCTGAAAACTCAAAGTGTAGATCTGCCAAGGTGTTATATGACAATGCTTTTTGGTTATCATTAGAGATACTTGTTTTGGCAGAGAGCTTTAGATAAGTTATTGCCTCATCAATATTATCCTCTTTTAATTCAATCCCTGCTAAAGCGTAGTAAATTTGATCGTGATATTCTATGTTTTTATCATCCTTTAACATCTTGTTCAACTCTTCCTTTATCTCTCTACTATCATTAAGATATATGTCAAAGGTTCTTGCTCTGCTTATTCTTGCATTAAACTCTAGCTCGTAAGATGGTCTGGCCTTCACAACTTTTAAGTAGTACTGGCTAGCCTCATCTGCCTCTCCTAAGGCCTCTTTTAGCTGTGCAATAATGTATAGATACCTAATCCTATTTTTTTTCTTTTTACCTATTTTCTCTGCCTCTACTAACAGTTCTACTGCTTCTTGATATTCCTTTTTTAATATATGGTATCGTGCTTGGGCAACAGTAACTCTTTCTGTTAAACTTTTAGGGAGCTTGCGGTTTTGGTAAAGCCTATCTAGCTGTTCTAGTGCTGCTATTGGGCTATTCATTTCTAGGTAGCAATTAGCTGCCCACAATGTGGCCTCATAATATGCAGGTTGTTCTTTATATTCTTTTGCAACATAGTTAAATGCTTCTAGCGCTACTATGTAATCCTTTTTATAAAACTGAGCCTTACCCATAAGTAGATATGACTCATCAATCATATTGTTGTACTCTTTTCCTCTTATTCTTATAGAGTGCTTTTTGATAACCTTTACCGCTTTTTCAATAGCTCTATCCATTTGCGGAGCCACAGACACTGCGTCTTGTTCATTACCTAGCTTATATACCGGTATAATCTCATTGAAATCGTCTTTATGTGCCTGCTCTAATAAACGTATGCCTTCATTTAAGCTTTCATTACCATTAAAGTAGCCATTAAACTTTGTGGTTGTGCTGTGGTACGTTCTAGTAGTAAAAGTGTTTTTCTTTGTGCTACAGGATGCAAAAAAAAGCACGACCGCTAGAGGTGTAATATATTTTATATGGAAAAAATTACGTTTCAAATAATTGACATAATTATGTTGTGTGTACATAACTGATAATCTGCAAAATTATTTTATTTTTTTGACCTGTATGTGTTTTTGGGGTTAGGATTACGATATTTGCACAATTAGGCAGGTATTTTTATGGCTAAAAAAGAAAGAAATAAGGAAAAGGTTATTGATAAGCTCAAAAACAAGTATCGTTTAGTAGTACTAAACGATAATACGTTTGAGGAAAAGGTGTCTTTTCGGTTATCTCGTCTCAATGTCTTTGTTGTTGTTGGGTTTGGAGCTATCTTTTTAATTGCCGGAACTGTGCTTTTAATTGCTTTTACCCCCATTAAAGAGTACATCCCCGGCTATTCTTCTACATCTTTAAAAAGAGAAGCCTTTAATAATGCATTAGCTATAGACTCATTGGAAAAACAAATTCAGAGTAATGATTTATACTTGGTGAATTTAAAAAGAATAATGAGCGGCGAAGAGCCTGAAGATTATATTACCGACTCTTCTAATGCTGATGAGACGGGACAATATAACAATGTTAGCTTCTCTATTAGTGAGGAAGACTCTATATTAAGAGCTCAAGTAGAAGAAGAGGAGCGATATAATATTAACCCTTCTAGCACTGAGAGTTCTTTAAGTGGTTTTGCTTTCTTTACCCCTGTTAAAGGCTCTGTTACAAATCGTTTTAATAGCCAAAAGAAACACTATGCTATAGATGTTGCTGCCGCAGAAAACGAATCGGTAAAAACTGTTTTAGACGGGACGGTTATTTTTTCTGAATGGACTGCAGAAACCGGGCATGTTCTTATTATCCAACACACTAAAGAGTTACTTTCTGTATATAAACACAACTCTGTAAGCTTAAAAAGCCAAGGAGCATATGTAAAAGCGGGAGAGGTAATTGCCATTGTTGGTAACTCTGGTGAGTATACATCAGGCACACATCTACATTTTGAATTATGGCATCGCGGAAACCCCGTGAATCCTGAAAATTTTATTGCATTTTAATATATGAGCATTAAAGGTTCCTTAGGAAAAGTTTTTGCAAAAAAAATATATAAAAAGACCAAATCTTGGTCTTCAAGCCCTGCCCAAACGCAAGATAAGTGGATGAAAGAGTTGGTTTCTACAGCTAAAGAAACTGCTTTTGGTAAAGACCACAACTTCTCTTCAATTCAATCTTATGAAGACTTTAAAAAGCAGGTACCCATACAAGACTATGAGGGTTTAAAACCTTACGTAGATAGAGTGGTGGCTGGCGAGAGCGATGTATTATGGCCCAATAAGCCTTTATACTTTGCCAAAACTTCTGGCACCACTTCTGGGGCAAAATATATTCCGCTTACCAAAGAGTCTCTTCCTTTTCATATTAAAGCAGCACGAAATGCCTTATTGCTTTATATGCACGAAACCGGAAACAAAGCTTTTGTAGATGGTAAAATGATTTTTTTACAAGGAAGCCCAGAACTAGAAAAGAAAAACGGAATAAACTTAGGCCGGTTATCTGGTATTGTTGCACACTACGTTCCCGGTTATCTTCAAAAAAATAGATTGCCAAGCATGGAAACCAATATGATTGAAGATTGGGAAACCAAAGTAGATACTATTGTAGATGAAACCATGAATGAAGATATGCGCTTAATTAGCGGTATTCCTTCTTGGGTACAAATGTATTTTGAAAAACTAAATGCAAAATCCGGCAAAAAAATAAAAGACCTGTTTCCTAATTTCTCATTATTTGTAAACGGGGGTGTTGCCTTTGAGCCCTATCGCAAACGTTTTGAGGAGTTAATAGGAGGTCATGTAGATATTTTGGAGCTCTATCCTGCTTCCGAAGGTTTTATTGCCTTTCAAGACTCTCAAAAAGCAGAAGGAATGCTTCTACTGCTAGATTATGGCATTTTCTATGAATTCATCCCTGCTGAAGAGTTTTTTGATGAAAACCCAACACGTATTTCTATTAAAGATGTAAAAGTGGGTGTAAACTATGTAATTATATTAAATACCAATGCCGGGCTTTGGGGTTATAATATAGGCGACACTATAGAGTTTGTAAGCACAAAACCATACAGAATAAAAGTAACTGGCAGAATAAAACATTATACCTCAGCGTTTGGTGAGCACGTTATTGGTAGCGAAGTAGAGGATGCCTTAAAAACGGCTATAGGAGGTGATGATGTACAGGTTACTGAGTTTACCGTTGCGCCGCAAGTAAACCCCGCTGAAGGCTTGCCTTACCACGAATGGTTTGTTGAGTTTACAAAAAAACCTAATGATATTAATGCATTAAGCTTAGCCATAGACAAGGCCTTACAGGCCAAAAACATTTATTATAGCGACTTGATAAAAGGAAACGTATTACGCCCATTAGTACTGAGAGTTGTACAAAAAGACGGGTTTAATGCCTACATGAAAAGCGAAGGAAAATTAGGCGGACAAAACAAAGTGCCCAGGCTGAGTAATGACAGGAAAATTGCCGACAAACTTGGTGATTTCTTGGAATAATTTTTGACGTTACAAAAACCTATATTTGCAAAAGATTTTACTGAAACATTGACATAATTAGCAGATGGACATTATTATAAAAGGAGGGCAATTATTATTAAGCCTTTCCATACTTATCATATTACACGAGTTAGGACACTTTATTCCGGCTCGCTTATTTAAAATTCGTGTAGAAAAATTTTACTTGTTTTTTGACCCTTGGTTTTCCTTAGTAAAAAAGAAAGTTGGCGATACTGTTTATGGTATTGGCTGGCTTCCTTTAGGTGGTTATGTAAAAATTGCCGGAATGATTGACGAAAGCATGGACAAAGAACAAATGAAAAAACCTCCTCAACCCTGGGAGTTTCGTTCTAAGCCGGCATGGCAAAGATTAATTGTAATGGTAGGAGGTGTAACTGTAAATGTTATCGTTGCCTTTATCATCTATGCAATGGTTTTATTTACTTACGGACAAGATATTTTGCCTAATGATGCTGTAAAAGATGGTATTGCTATAACCGAAGAAGCAGAAAGAGCCGGTTTTGAAAATGGCGATAAAATTATAAGTGTTGACGGAAAGGTATATGACGACTTCAGCAGGCTTCCAATGGAAATTTTATTTGCCAACAATGCTGTGCAAGTAGAGAGAGGTGGAGAAGTTATTGATGTTAAAATTGATGATAATGATATAAAGGAACTAATAGCAACAGGCGGGCTATTTATGACTGTGCGAGTGCCTTTTGATATTGATACCGTTGTTAAGGGGTTTCCGGCAGAAAAGGCTGGTTTGTTAAAAGGGGATAGGATTGTTGCTGTAAATGATATTGCAACCCCTTTTTCCGATCAAGTAAGTAAAGAAGTTCGTAAGCACAAAGGAGAAACAATCTCTGTAACTGTGTTAAGAGACAATCTAGAAAAAACACTTGCTGTTTCTGTATTAGACACCGGAAAACACGCCGGAGGCATAGGTATAAGCAAGAACCGCCGTTTAAGAGACTATGTAGAAATTGAACATGTAAGCTATAGTTTTGGCGCATCAATTCCTGCTGGTGTTAGCTTAACTTTTGATAAGCTGAACGACTATGTTCGTCAGTTTAAAATTATCTTAAACCGTAAAACGGGAGCCTACAAACAAGTTGGTGGTTTTGCAGCTATAGCAAATGCTTTTCCTTCTGAGTGGATTTGGGAAGATTTTTGGAGGTTTACGGCCTTCCTATCGGTTATGTTGGCCTTCCTTAATATCTTACCAATACCTGCATTAGATGGGGGTCATGTAATGTTTGTATTGTATGAAATGATTAGTGGCAGAAAGCCACCGGAAAAATTTATGGAAGTAGCACAGATAATAGGCTTTTTCTTACTAATGGCTCTTATACTGCTAGCAAATGGAAATGATATTTTAAAAGCCTTTTCTAATTAGAACGATTTTTAAGTAATCCTTAAAGCCTCTGTTATTTTATAATAGGGGCTTTTTTATTTAAAATCGGTAGCCTAAATTAAAGCTTCCGTTAATATCTATATCGTGAAAAATTGCTCCAGGAAAGTGAACATCTTCATCATTGTCTCTTTCTCCCCTTTTAATATAAATAGCTCCTAGCCCGCCATATAATTCTACTATCAATCCAAACTTAAAAGCATACTTATAGCCAAGCATTAAGCCCGAAGCAATGACATCTTTATAGTCTCCTCTTTCTTTTGTGTATTTGGTATATACGCTTCCAAAAAAGCTATCAGCATAGGTTCTTGGTTTAAAGTAATACCTCAGGTTTATGGATGCACAATCAATAACGTTATCCCATGTTGGCTCTATAATGTAGTTGCTATTCGATATTGTTCCTTCTATTGATAGTTTTGGATTTAAAATTCGCTCATACGTGAGGTTTAGTTCTCCAAAAACTATATATGGGTGTGTTTTCAATTCATTCCTTTTCAATTGAGCACTTACATTCATACTCAAAAGGCTTATTAAAAAGAAAAACAGTGTAGGCTTTATCATATGTATTATTATTAATCTGGGTATTTAGTATCTGCTTTATGCTCTTCCAATGAGTTTAATTCAAAAAAGCTGATATCAGTAATTGCTGTTACTGTATGTAATATATACGCTCCTATACTTATGAGTGTTGGGGCGCTTACTTTTTCCTTCAATTCTTTTCCGGTATTTATATCTCTACCATAAATCTCTGCTTCGCCCGAAACTAAAATTAGCTGCTCTGGGTTTTTACCTTCGCTTTTCCCTTCATGATAATGGTTGCCACTTACTGAGCCTGCTTTTCTATAGGCCAATAAATAGCCTTTTGTAGCCCTAGTGGTAAATTCAAATGTTTTTCCAAACTCATTTTCTCCAAGCTTTGTAATTGGGGTAATTTTTAGTTCCATTTTGGGCTTTCTAGTCTATATTATATTGCTACTTTTGCTTATCAAATCTAAACTAAATTTGAGTTATGACAACTGATTACGGTATTAAAGAAGCATTAAATAAATTAGGTTTAAGCGATGTAAACAGCGGTGTATCAACCGGTAATGTATGGCTTAAGGGCGATGGTGAAATGATAGAGTCTTACTCTCCGGTGGACGGAAAGTTGATTGGAAAAGTAACCGGTGCTTCTGAACAAGATTATAATAAAGTACTAGAAGAAGCTGAAAAAGCTTTTAAACACTGGCGAAATGTTCCTGCTCCGCAAAGAGGAGAAGTTGTTCGTCAGTTTGGAGTAAAACTTAGAGAATACAAAGAGGCATTAGGTAAGCTTGTTTCTTACGAAATGGGTAAATCTTACCAAGAAGGTCTGGGTGAAGTACAAGAAATGATAGACATCTGTGACTTTGCTGTTGGTCTTTCTCGTCAGTTACATGGTTTAACTATGCACTCAGAGCGCCCTATGCACCGTATGTATGAACAATACCACTCATTAGGTATTGTGGGTATTATCTCTGCATTTAACTTCCCAGTGGCTGTGTGGTGCTGGAACACTGCTTTAGCATGGGTTTGTGGCGATGTATGCGTATGGAAACCTAGCGAAAAAGTGCCTTTGTGCTCTGTTGCTTGTCAAAAAATAGCTGCTGAGGTTTTTGCAGAAAACAATTTACCTGAAGGTCTTTCTTGTATTGTAAATGGAGATTATAAAGTTGGCGAATTAATGACTGCAGATAAACGTGTTCCTTTAGTTTCTGCTACTGGCTCTATCCGCATGGGTAGAATTGTTGGTGCTAAAGTTGCTGAACGTTTCGGAAAAAGCTTATTGGAGCTTGGTGGTAATAATGCTATTATTATTACTCCTGAAGCTGATTTAGATATGACCACTATAGGGGCTGCATTTGGCGCCGTAGGTACTTGTGGCCAACGTTGTACTTCCACAAGAAGATTAATAATTCACGAAAGTATTTATGATACTGTTAAAGACCGTTTGGTTTCTGCATACAAGCAATTAAGCATTGGTAACCCTTTAGATGAAAGCAATCATGTAGGGCCATTAATTGATAAAGACGCAGTAAATAATTACTTAAATGCTTTAGAGCAAGTTAAAAAAGAAGGTGGTAATATTATTGTTGAAGGTGGTGTTTTGGAAGGTGAAGGTTATGAAAGCGGTACTTATGTAAAGCCTGCTATTGCAGAAGCTGAAAATAACTACGAAATTGTACAACACGAAACATTTGCACCAATACTTTATTTAATGAAGTATAATGATTTAGATGAAGCAATTGCTATGCAAAATGGAGTAGTGCAAGGTTTATCTTCTGCTATTATGACAACCAATATGCGTGAGGCAGAATTATTCCTCTCTACTAATGGATCTGACTGCGGTATAGCTAATGTAAACATCGGTACTTCTGGTGCAGAAATTGGCGGTGCTTTTGGTGGTGAAAAAGAAACCGGTGGAGGTAGAGAGTCTGGTTCTGATGCATGGAAAGTATACATGCGTCGTCAAACAAACACTATTAACTATAGTACCGAGCTTCCTTTAGCCCAAGGAATTAAATTTGAATTATAATCTTTGTTAAAGATTATATACATAAAAAAAGCCCCTATTAAGGGGCTTTTTTATTTACTCAAAGTCATTTTCTTTATCTACAACAGGTCTTTTATCTCTGTTGGCTATATCCCAAGCAGTATAAAAAACTAGTCTTGTAATTCTCTCCATTTTATCAAAATCAATTTTTTCTATTGTATCAGAGGCCTTGTGATAATCATCATGAGTACCATTAAAATAGAAAATTACAGGTATGCCATGTTTTGCAAAATTATAATGGTCTGATCTGTAGTAGTATCTATTTGGGTCTTTAGGGTCATTATAAGTGTAGTCTAACTCTGTACCTATATACATATCATTAGCATTTTCACTAATCAGGTGTAATTCTGAACTCAATTTATCTGAGCCTATTAAATATACATAGTTACCGTCATCATGTCTATCATCAATACGACCAATCATGTCGATGTTTAGATTTGCTACTGTATTTTCAAGAGGATAAACTGGGTTATCCGAATAGAAGCTAGACCCTAAAAGTCCTTTTTCTTCTCCTGATACCGGCATAATTAAAATGCTTCTTCTCGGCCCATTTCCTTCAGCTTTTGCTTCCATAAAAGCTTGGGCTATTTCCATAATCGCTGATGTCCCTGAGCCATCATCATCCGCTCCATTAAATACTTCACCGTCATGCATTCCTATATGATCATAATGTGCTGTAATGATAAGCAACTCATCTTTTAAATCTGTTCCTTCTATGTAGCCCAACACATTCTCTCCAGACTGTCTTTTTAGGCTCATTTTTCTTACATAACTTGCTTTAAACTCAAACTGTTCACTTCTTGGTTTTCCTTTTTTATTAATCTTGCTTATTAGCTTCTCTAAGTTTTTCTTGCTTGAAGAACTTTCTATAATAGCATCTGCTAAGCTTTTGTCTACATATAAAGTGTTTATCTTTTTATTCTCTTCTTCTACTTCTTTTAGGGTTGCTGTCTCTTTTAGTAAGTAGTGTTTAAATCCAGATAATTTTGTAACTACGTCTTCGTCATAAACAATTACAGTTGTTGCTCCCTTTTCTTTTGCATGTGCTACTTTCTTTTTAACTGAACTCCATTCTGATTTTTCTGTTGATTTAGATACATAGTATTCGCCTTTTTTATTTTTCGGTTCTCCTCCAATAATAAAAACAGTTTTCCCACTTAAATCATCAATATCTTCATAGTCATTATAGTTTTCAGACTCAATTCCGTAACCCAAAAACACAAGCTCATTAATTTTTATATCTGCCGAACTTGCTTTTCCAAAGTCAGGGAAAAAATAAAAGTCCTCAGTAAAAGCATATTTTTTTTCTCCTATTGTCAGCTCCGCCTTTTCTACTTTTACTACAGATAAGCCAAAGTCTTGGTAATACGTTTTATCTATATAAGGAGGTATTCCTATTGACTCGAAATGATTTGCTAAGTATTCTGCAGCCATTTTTTGCCCTTGATATCCGGTTTCTCTTCCTTCAAAATCATCAGATGCTAAAACGGTTAAATATTTTTCTAAATCTTCAACAGTAATTGTTGATGCATATTTAACGGCTAATGAATCTTGCGCATATACATTAAATGCTAATGCGATTGCCGCTAATAAACTAAATGTCTTTTTCATTTTTATTTTTTTAACAAGGTATTTTATTCACTCTTCTTTCGTGTCTTCCCCCTTCAAACTCTGTACTAAAAAATATATCTACAAAATTTAATGCCTCTTCAATAGATATAAATCGTGCAGGAAGTGTAAGTACGTTTGCATTATTATGTTGACGAGCAAGTTCTGTTATAGTTGCATTCCAACATATTGCAGAACGTATACCTTGATGCTTATTTGCGCTTATACTTATGCCGTTTCCGCTACCACATATTAATACACCTTGATCAAACTCATTATTTTCAATAGCTTTACAAACTGGATGAGCAAAGTCAGGATAATCTACACTCTCTTCAGAGTAAGCACCAAAGTCTTTTACTTCAAATCCTTTTTTCTTTAAATGATTGATTATTTGTTCTTTGTATTCAAACCCGGCATGATCTGCCCCAATTGCTATTTTCATAAGTGCTTGATTTTTTATGCAATACAAAAATATAGAAAGGATTAGTAATACGCTAAACTTTATTAACAACATTCAATTAACATTAGGGTAATCATTTAAAAATGAGAGAGTAGCTATTAACCATTTTTGTGTTAATAAATAAGCTTCTTTGTTTGTCTAATTACAACAAGTATTGTTGTGTAATTGAAAAGAAAATTTAATCCTTTTTTTTAATTATTAATTGCAACAATACTTATTGAAACTTAACACTGAGTTAACTACAACTAATGAACAAGAAAAGAAGAAAATTGACTCTTAAGAAATCAAAAAACAATCGTATTTTCGTTTACTAACAAATGTTAATTAAATTAAAAAAGGGTTATTTATCAGAACTTTGCAAAATAATACCTTGTTAAAACTTGTTAGTAATTATTAAAAAAGGGTTATTACAAGTAAGTATCTATAATATTATACACTTTATTAACCGACTATTATCATTATTAAAAGAATCTTTTAAAAAGAAAAATGAATAAATATTATATCTGTCTTTTAGTTCTCTTTATTTCTGCTTCTCTTTTTGCTCAAAAGGATTCTACTCTTACTACTTATTATTATGATTCTGGAGAAAAATCTAGCGAAGGTTATTTGGTAAATGGGGTTCCAAATGGGTACTGGAAAAGCTACTATGAAAATGGTAATATAAAAACGGAAGGAAATAGAAAAAACAATAAGCTTTCTGGTGTATGGAAATTTTATGGAGAAGAAGGAGATTTGACATTAGAGATTACTTATAGCAGAGGTAAAAAAGATGGAGAAAAAAAGAATTATAAAGATTCTGTAATAACTTCTATAGAACAGTTTGAAGAAGATAAAAAAGAAGGACTGAGTTATTATTATTATTTGGATGGAAGTATTAGAAAAGAAGTTCCGTTTGAAAATGATAAAGAATCAGGTATTGGATTTGAGTATTCACAAGAAGGAGAAATTCAAACGGTTCTCACATATAAATCAGGAGTATTAGTCAAGCAGCAAAAAATAAATAGGAAGGATAATCAGGGTAGAAAACAAGGATTATTCATGACTTTTTATGATAATAAAAAAACAAAAAATGAAGGTACTTATAAAGATGATTTAAAGCATGGATACTTTAAGTATTATAATAGAAATGGAAGTTTAGTACGATCGGAAAAATATATAAATGGTGTTTTACAAGAAGAACAAGGTCAAGCAGCAAAATTAGATATTAGAAGAACCTTACATAAAACAAGCTCTGCTATAAAAACAGAGGGTACTTATAGAAATGGGGTAGAAGATGGTGTGCATAGAGAGTTTGATGAAGAAGGAAATGTAGTAGCCTCTAAGGTATATGATATGGGGGTATTATTATCAGAAGGGATTTATGATAATATTGGAAGAAAACAAGGGCCATGGAAATATTATCATCCAACAGGAGAGTTAAAAAAAGAAGGAAGTTATAAGAATGATGAAAAAGTAGGTGTTTGGAAGTATTATTATTTAAATGGAAAAATAGAACAGACAGGTACTTACATGAGAGATTTACCGGATGGTTCTTGGGTTTGGTATTATGATAATGGAAATACTTGGAGAGAAGAAGAATATTTTCAGGGAAAAGAAGAAGGTATTTTTATTGAATATAATGATACCGGAAAAGTAATAAGTAAAGGAGAATATATTGATGGTTTTAGAGAAGGAGAATGGTTTTATGAAGTAGGTGATCATAGAGAAATAGGTTCTTATTTAGAAGGAGAAAAAAATGGAGTTTGGAAACAGTATTATACTTGGAATGATCAATTAAGGTTTGAAGGAACTTTTCAAAATGGATTGAAAGAAGGGTATCATTTGTATTATTATGAAACAGGAATAAAATGGAGAGTTGAAAATTATGTTTCCGGAGTAAAAGAAGGAAAGTGGATTATATTCAGGAAGAATGGAGATGTAAGTTTAACTATAGAATACGAAAACGGAGAAGAAAAAAGATATAACGGAGTAAAAGTAGATAATGGTAAACGAAAAAGATAATCCATGGGAAACCCTTGAAGTAAAAGAGGTTTATGATAATCCTTGGATAAAAGTAAAAGAAGCTCAAGTTTTAACTCCGGGAAAAGAGAAAGGAATTTATGGAACAGTCCATTTTAAAAATTTAGCAATAGGTATAGTTCCTCTAGACGAAAATAATAATACATGGATAGTAGGCCAGTATAGATACCCATTAAAAGAATATAGTTGGGAAATACCTGAAGGAGGAGGAAAAATAGGTATTGATCCTATTGAATCTGCAAAAAGAGAATTGAGAGAAGAAGTAGGTATTGTAGCAAAAGAATGGGATAATATTTTGGAAATGGATTTGAGTAATTCTGTTTCTGATGAAAGAGCAATTATATACTTAGCAAAAGACTTAACTTTTTTTGAACCCGAACCTGATAGCAATGAAGAACTAGTTGTTAAAAAACTACATTTTAATGATTTGTATGAAATGGTAATAAAGGGAGAAATAAGAGATAGTTTAAGTGTTGCAGGAGTATTGAAATTAAAATTACTGATTGATAAGCAGTAAAGAAAAGTAGTTTTTAATAACCACTAAAAACTGCTAGTTTAGCATTTCAAACGCTAAACCATATCTCATGAAAATATATCCCATAGAAACGGGCTTCTTTAAGTTAGACGGAGGAGCAATGTTTGGTGTAGTACCAAAATCTTTATGGCAAAGAACAAATCCTGCCGATGCTAATAATCTTTGTGACTGGGCATTACGCTTGATGTTAATTGAAGACGGAGATAGATTAATTCTTTTTGATACAGGAATTGGAAATAAGCAGAATGAAAAATTCTTTAGCCATTATTATCTTCATGGAGATGCTACATTAGATAAATCTTTAGCGAAACATGGTTTTCATAGAGATGATATTACAGACATATTTTTAACACATTTACATTTTGATCATTGTGGAGGAAGTATAGATTGGAATAAAGATAAAACAGGGTATATAACCGGCTTTAAAAACGCTCGTTTTTGGAGTAATGAAAATCATTGGAAATGGGCAACAGAACCAAACCCAAGAGAAAAGGCATCATTCTTGAAAGAGAATATATTACCTATACAAGAGAGTGGTCAATTAAACTTTGTACAAGGTAAAGAACAAGAGTTTATAAAAAACTCTGAATTAGGATTTGATATATTGATGGTGAATGGACATACAGAAAGTCAAATGATACCCCATGTGCAATACAAAGGAAAGACCCTCGTCTTTATGGCAGATTTATTACCCTCTGTTGGGCATATACCACTTCCGTATGTAATGGGATATGATACTAGACCATTATTGACTTTGGAAGAAAAAGCTAAGTTTTTAAATGAAGCAGCAGATAAAGAGTATATGTTGTTTTTAGAACACGATGCCGTAAATGAATTATGTACGGTTCAGCATACAGAAAAAGGGGTAAGATTAAAAGAGATATATAGTTTTAATGAGGTATTTGGAGAATAAAATGAAAAAAAGATTTGTAGTATTATTTACAGTATTATCTGTTACAGCTTTTGCCCAATATGATAGATGGCAACAAAGAGTAGAATATGAAATGGATATTGATTTTGATGTTACTAAACATCAATTTACCGGTAATCAAAAACTAACATACTACAATAACTCACCAGATACTATTTACAAAGCATACTATCATTTATATTTCAATGCTTTTCAGCCGAATAGTATGATGGATGTTCGCTCAAGAACAATTAAAGACCCGGACAAAAGAGTAGGTGATAGAATATCAGAGTTAAAACCTGAAGAGCAAGGCTTTCAGCAAATAAAATCTTTAAAACAAAACGGAAAAGACACCAAGTATAGTGTTGAAGGCACAATACTAGAAGTAGATTTGGCTGAACCAATTTTACCAAACTCTACAGCTGTTTTTGAAATGAACTTTTTAGGACAAGTACCACAACAAATTCGTCGTTCCGGAAGGAATAATGCAGAAGGGGTTGCTTACTCTATGACTCAATGGTATCCAAAAATGGCAGAATATGATGTTGATGGATGGCATCCGAACCCTTATATAGGACGAGAATTCTATGGAATATGGGGAAGTTTTGATGTAAATATATCTATAGATTCATCATATTTAATTGCAGGAACAGGATATTTACAAAATGCTGAAGATATAGGTATGGGGTATTTACCTGAAGGAGAAAGCGCTGTGCAAAAAGTAGATGATAGAGGAAAACAAACCTGGCATTTTTATGCACCCAACGTGCATGATTTTGCTTGGGCTGCAGATCCGGATTATATACATGATGTAGTACAAGTACCGGACGGACCAACCTTGCATTTTGTGTATAAAAGTGATGTAAATATTGAAAACTGGAAAGCCTTACAACCAAAAACAGTAGAAGCGGTACAATACATCAACAAACATTTTGGTAAATATCCATTCGAACAATTTTCGGTAATACAAGGAGGAGATGGCGGAATGGAGTATCCTATGGCAACTTTAATTGTTGGTAAAGATGGCTCATTACCCGGATTGATTAGTGTTACTGTACATGAAATGCTACATAATTGGTACCAAGGAGTATTAGCTACTAATGAAAGTTTATATCCATGGATGGATGAAGGCTTTACATCTTATGCTCAAGATAGAACGTTGAATCATTTAAAAGCAGAACCAAGTGATGATCCATTAGGACCAACAATTTCTCAATTTATAAGAATAGAAAACGCACTTGATTTAGAGCCGCTGACAGTACACGCAGACCATTACCTTACCAATCAGACCTACGGAATTAATTCGTACGTTAAAGGAGCTGTATTCTTGCATCAGTTAAACTATATCATAGGAGATAAAGTATTTGATAAAGTAATGCTTACTTATTTTGATAAATGGAAGTTTAAGCATCCAACCGGGCATGACTTTTTAAGAGTTGCTGAAAGAGAATCTGGGATGGTATTAGATTGGTATTATGAGTATATGGTAAATACAACCCATAAGATTGATTATACAGTAAAGTCAGTAGAAAAAGAGAGTAGAAAAACCACTACAATTATCTTGGAGAGAAAAGGAAATTTTCCAATGCCGATTGATATAGCGGTTACTTACGAAGACGGCACGGTAGAAAACTATACGATACCTCTAAGAATAATGCGCGGGGAGAAAAAAGAAGAAGGTTTAACAGTACTAGAAGACTGGCCATGGGTAAATACTGAATACAGTATTGAATTACCAGTAAAGGTTAAAAACATAACAAAAGTAGAGATTGACCCTAAAGGATATATGGCAGATATAAACAGAGAAAATAATAGTTACACAACAGAAGAAAAAGAGTAATTAGGAATAGTTTAGCTATTACTCATTTGGTCTTTCAAACTATTTAACTCTTGCCTAAGCTCTGTTTTTTCGTTTTCTAGCTTTTTAACGGTAGCCGATAAGTCATTAATTTGTCCGTTTAAAGAACCAATTTGTTTGTCTCTATCAGCAATTTGCTTTTTATAACGCTCAGCTTCTGCTTTTAACGAGTCAACATGATTGTTAAGCACTCTAATCTCTTTGTTATAGTTGCTAGAAGATTGCATTGAGTATAAAATATAGAATAAGAAAGCAACAGGGAAAATGATGTTTTCAAACCCTAACTTAAAGAATGTTGCACCCACACCTCCTAGCAAAAAAATAGAGCCCAGAGCTAATGCGATATTTTCAAATTTTTTGCCTTTCATAATTAAGGAAATTTGGTATCAAGTTAATGAAAATAATAATCACTTATATTAATTCTCTGCAAAAACAAAGTCAAGTTGCTTCCTTACAAGGTCTGCATTTTGCACTTTAATTAATACAGAATCTCCCAACTGATATATTTTTCCAGTGTCTTCGCCAACAATACAGTGGTTATTTGGGTCATATTTGTAATAATCATCTCTTATAGAGTTAATTTTTACCATTCCCTCACATTTACTGTCTATTAATTCAACGTAAACACCCCATTCAGTTACTCCGGAAATAACACCCATAAATTCTTCGCCAATATGGTCTTCCATATATTTTACTTGCATATACTTTACAGAAGATCTTTCGGCATCAGTAGCTGCTTTTTCCATTACAGAAGAATGTTCGCAGCGTTCTTCATATTCATTGGCATTAGGAGACTTGCCGCCATCTAAGTAGTGTTGCAATAAACGATGAACCATTACATCAGGATACCTACGAATAGGAGAGGTAAAATGCGTGTAATACTGAAAGCCTAAGCCATAATGTCCAATATTGCTGGTTGTATAAACGGCTTTAGACATAGACCTGATTGCCAATTGCTCAATCATATTTCCTTCAGCCTTATTATGTACTTCTTTTAATAAAGCATTAATAGAGTCTGATGTGCTTTTGCGTGTATTAGTTCTAATAGAGTAGCCAAATTGCTTAATAAAAGTAGAAAGCATAAATAACTTTTCGGGGTCCGGATCATCGTGTACACGATATACAAAAGTATTGTTGGTTGGTTGCCCGTCTTTTGCTTTTCCTATAAACTCTGCAACCTTTTTATTGGCTAAGAGCATAAACTCTTCAATCAGTTTATTAGCGTCTTTAGATTCTTTAAAGAAAACCCCAATAGGGTTTGCGTCTTCATCAAGCTTAAATTTTACTTCTATCTTATCAAAAGTAATAGCCCCTTTTTTAATACGGTCGTTACGCATTTTCTTGGCAAGAGTATCTAGCAATAAAATTTCTTCTTGCATATCTCCTTTACCGGTTTCAATAACCTCTTGCGCTTCAGCGTAAGCAAATCGTCTGTCCGATAGAATTACGGTTCTTCCAAACCATTGTTTTTTTACTTCTGCATTTTCATCTATTTCAAAAATAGCAGAGAAGGTTAGCTTTTCTTCATTTGGGCGAAGCGAGCAAACTAAGTTTGAAAGTATTTCGGGTAGCATAGGAACAACACGGTCTACCAAGTAAACTGAGGTTGCTCTTAGGTATGCTTCTTTATCTAATATAGTGTTGGGCTTAACGTAATGAGAAACATCGGCAATATGTACGCCTATCTCCCAATTGCCATTTTTCAGCTTCTGAACAGACAAGGCATCATCAAAGTCTTTTGCGTCTTCAGGATCAATGGTAAAGGTGGTTACCCCACGCATATCCCTTCTTTTTGCCACCTCTTCTTTTGTAATTTCTGTAGGTGTATCGGCTGCAAAAGCTTCTACTTCAGCAGGGAACTCATAAGGCAAGCCATATTCGGCTAAAATTGAGTGCATCTCTACATTATGCTCTCCAGGCTGGCCTAATACTTTGGTAATTTCTCCAAAAGGACTACTTGCCTTTTCAGGCCAATCAGTCATTTTTACAATTACCTTTTCGCCATGCTGGGCATTATTTAGTTTTTCTTTTGCAACATATATGTCTACCGGCATATTTCTATTGTCAGTAACCACAAAACCAAAGCCTTTACCGGGGGTAAGCTCTAATCTACCTACAAACTCTGTTCGTTTGCGCTCTATTATTTCAACAATTTCTCCTTGTGGTTTTTTATTGCGCTTGCGGGCTAGTAGGTATACTTTTACTTTGTCTCCGTCTAATATATTCTTTACACTATTCTGAGGGATGTATACATCATCCTCTATATCATCAGATATTACATAGGCAGCACCACTAGAGGTCATATCTACCCTGCCCACAATATAACTTTTACTGTGTTTTAGTTTAAAACGCCCCCTGTCTTCCTCAACTATTCTGCCTTCGGCTTTTAATAAACCGAATTGACGAATAACTTCGTTTCTAGAACTCGTATCTGTAATATTTAATTTGGCTGAAACTTGTTTGTAGTTAAGAGACTTTCCTTCGTTTTCAAAAAACACTTTCAGGATATCGTTAGCCATCTTCTTTCCTGCGGACTTCTTCTTTCCATTCCGCGGCGATCTTTTTTTACTCATTGAAAGCAAAAGTAAACATTAATAAGCACTTACAAGTTTTTGATGCAAAAATTAACTAAAACTAAACCTTTGGAATACATATTGTAAAACCACGATTAAGATAATAAAAAACTATCCTTGACAACCCTTTTGTGTAAATTGGTGTCTTGATAAGTAGAAGCCGAAGTTACAGTGAGACTAATTAAGAAGCATACGAAGGAGGAGCTGATAATTAAGCAGTGTAAAAAGAATGATCCCAAAGCACAGCGGGCATTGTTTGATACACATGCTCCTAAAATGTTGGCGGTATGTAGTAGGTATACAAAAACACTGGAAGAGGCAGAAGAAGTACTATCAAACGGATTTATAAAAGTACTTACCAGAATAAAACAATACAATGGAGAAGGAAGCTTTGAGGGCTGGATAAGACGGATTATGGTAAACGAATCGCTCAATTATATTAGAGGCAAGCAAGCTTTATTTGTAGAGATTGATGAAAACAAGTTGAGCAAACAAGACTTTTTTGTAGAAGAAGAAAACTTTGCAGAGGAAGAATTATTAAAAATGATTGCACAATTACCCGAAGGATATAGAGCAGTATTTAATTTATACGCAATAGAAGGCTATAACCATAAAGAAATAGCAGAGAAACTGGGGGTAACCGAAAGCACATCTAAAACACAGTTGAGAAGAGCAAGGCTACACCTACAAGGAGCAATAGAAGAACAGGAAAAAAAAACTTTAAAAAGTGAAGCATCAAGTAGATAAAATATTTAGCAACAAGCTGCAAAACCACACTATACAGCCCTCTGAGGCTGTATGGGACAAGGTAAGCGCCGGCGTTGCAAAAAAACGCAAGGCCTGGTACTTACCTACAGGAATTGCGGCTGGCTTAGCCTTATTGCTAAGCATTACGTTGTTATTAAATAGAAACGGAGTAAAAAGGATAGAAACTACGGCGCCAACAAACCGGCCGATTGTTGATTCAGAAAGTAGTATGCCTCAAACAATAATACCGGAAACAAACTCACCAGAGCTTGTTGAGGTTAAGGAGGTTGTAGAAAAAGAAACCAATAGAATAGAACAAAAAGGAAACACAATTAGCATAGCCACTATAGCTCCTAAAGAAATTAAACAATATACAGAAGCGACATTAAAGACCGTAGATATATCTGTAATGCCTAAGAAAGAAAAAGTACAAGAGGTAATATATATAAGTTTTACAAGCAATAAAGAACCAGTACCCAAGCCCTCTTTAAAAGCAAAGGCAACAGACTATGTTTCTGAGCAATATAAGAAGGTGAAAGAAGGTGAAGAAGTAGAGTTACCTAAAATACCATTACCAAGAATAGAAATAAAAATAGATAGAGTTTTTGCATTTAATAAAACAACAGAATAAAAAAGAAGCCATGAAAAAGAATACAATAGTAGTTATAGCAATGCTTTTAAGCATATCTGTGTTTGGGCAGCCCAAGGACACTATACAAATTCAACTATCAGATACTTATATTACCTCTATAAAAGGGGACACGATAAGCATTACCTTAAAAGAGAAGAAAGTATCTATTGTAAGCCAAAACTTTACTGCGCTAGACAATGTAAACCTCAACGAAATTGTAAGCACTATTTACAATGGAAAAAAAGCAAGTATAGAAATTGAAGGAGCCAAAATTAGCGTAGAGCCTAAAAACGAAGTGTCGTTTCCGATGAGCAATAAAATTGCGGTATCTCCTACAGACAAGTTAAATGACCTAGACGCAATTAACTTGAATGATATAGTGAATGAAAAGCTTGCGATGCACGAAGGCAATAAGAAGAAAGATGATACGGTAGAACTTAAAAAGACTATGTCTGATTTAGAGCTTGCCGAAGCACAAATGGAGGTTGAAAGAAGCAAGATGGAGTTGCGAAGAGCAGAAATAGAAAGAAAACGAGCAGAAATTGAAGCTAGAAATGAAAATATAAGCGAGAGAGAAGAAGCAGAAATAGACCAGATAGAAGAAGAAATAGATCAAATGGAAGACGAAATAGATAATTGGGAAGATCGCTTAGACGAAAAGATGGAAGCCCTTGAGGCAGAAATGGAGCTTATTGAAGAAATTTTGGAAAGAAAGATAGAGGAGAGAGAAAGAAAATTGGTGGTATCGGTAGACGGTGTTGAGGTAACAGACTCTTTAGAAAATGACAATGTAAATGTTACCAATATTGGAGAAGCCGCAGACATAGTTTGGGATACAGCAAAAGAATACAAGGAGAAGAAAAAGAAAAAACGAAGAACAGTAGGACAGTTTGACGTTCAATTGGCGCTAAATAACTTTGTAGATGACGGCGCATTAGCAGACGGAACTAATTACGATTTAGACTTATGGGGCTCAAGATACCTAGGTTTAAAGTACTCTAGAAAGACAAGGTTGTTCGGAGAGAATAGTAAACTATATTTTAAATACGGATTAGAATTGGGCTGGAATAATTACCAAATGGCCGGAAACTTTATTGCACAAAAGGGAGCAGATGCAACTGCATTTGTAAATGCAGATACTGCAGGCTTTGGTAGCGTAAGCAAAAGTAAGTTAGAAAACACTTATCTAAGTATACCAATTATGTTTCAGCTAGATTTTAGCAAAAGCCCAAGAAGAGAAAACGGTTTTAATATAGGAATAGGTGGTTATGTGGGTATTAGAACCAATACACACACGAACTTTGAGTACAAAGACCTGAATAATGATGACTCTAAACTGGTAGTTAAAAACAGCCACTTTGTAAATGATTTGAGATATGGTTTAGAAATGCAAATAGGTGGTCTATGGGGCATAAATTTATTTGCAAAGTATGATTTATCTACTCTTTTTATAGAAAATAGAGGTCCAGAAATAAATGTAATTACCTTTGGTATAACGATTTAGAAAAAAAACAAAAAAAATTGCACATAATGTGCAACGCAAATCGAGGCTGCTCGTCTTTAAGATAATAGAAGACAAAAGATATTAAGATTTTCGTAGCAAGACCTCGAATTTCATAGCAAGTATATACAGGGGTCGAAAGCCGTTCATTTATGGACGGCTTTTTTTATTTTCGACAAATGAAATGGATAAGCAAAAAATTTGAAGAGTTAAATACAAAAGAGTTGTATCAGCTAATGATGCTTAGACAAGAAGTATTTGTGGTAGAGCAAACCTGCTTTTATCAAGATGCGGATGGAAAAGATGAGCAGGCTATACACCAATGGGCTGTAGATGAAGAAGGCGAAATGGTAGCTTATCAGCGAATATTACCCCCAGGCATTAGCTATAAAGAAGTATCGATAGGGAGAATTGCCACTAAAATGAAGATAAGAGGGAAAGGTTATGGCAGGCCATTAGTACAAAAAGCACTGGAGTATATTGAAAAAGAGTTTGGAAATGTAGACGTTAGAATATCTGCACAAACACACCTCAAGCCTTTTTATGAAAGTTTGGGCTTTGTGTTTACAGGGAAAGATTATTTAGAAGATGATATTCCGCATTCAGAGATGTTATACAAAGTTAAATAGCACAACTTTCTCCGGCGCTAAAATCAACATCATTTACTTTTAACAAAGCATCAAGCCTTATCTCGCTATCATTTAGCTTCATATACTCAACCTTATCTTTAATATATAGGTCTTTAATAAGGCCTTCGGCAGACTTATTTTCCCCTTCATCAGAGTATACAACAGTACTATTCTTTCGGGTTGTAGCCCAAGCCTCTAGGTAGTCGTAAAGGTTACAGTCTATGGGTTTATAGTCTTCCATTTCTAATATTCAAACTCAGGGTATTGTTTTATTTTTAAGCTAATGCTTCCATCGTGTGATGGAACAACAATAAGCTCAGGCTTCTTTTTAGCCAAAAAACTCACCCTATTTAATTCTTGTCTCACAACTTTATGTTCCTCATCAACAACAGCTTTGGCAAAAAAGTTCTTTTCTGCATTTTTTTGAATAGCCTCTTCAGAAAAAGAAAGGTCTCCTATAAAAAAATAGCGCGTACCAGATGCAAGGTTTACAAACATTCCCAACGAACCGGGTGTATGCCCCGGAAGAGGGACTAGTATGATAGAACCGTCATCATACAAATCAAGACTTCGGTCAAAGTTTTCATAAGGAATACTGTCAAATGTTATTAAATTCCATTTGATAGTGGGGTCATTATAATCTGTTTTTAGGAAAGCAGGTTTTTTGGCATCATCGCTAAAAGCAAAATCATATTCAGCCTTGGTGGTCCACACTTCAGCATCCGGAAAATCATTAATTCCACTAACATGATCCCAATGCAAATGAGAGAGTAGAATAAAATTTATATCCTCTTTAGAGCCAAAAGCGTCAACTTCATTTCCGGCAATTTTTGTGTGCTTATGGCTATTGATAGCACAAGACGGCCACGCCATATTATCCAACTGGTCTTGATAGTCAGATCCAAAGCCTGTATCAAATAAAAAATCGCCTTTTGGGTGCTTTATATAAACAGCAATATTATTAGAGCGGTGAGTACTAAACAAACTTCCCTTCTCATGAATAAAAGATTCGTTTGCACAAGTGTAGCCTGTTTCTATTACAGAGACACCTACTTTCACTTTGCTTGCAGAGTATGGGACATAAATATATGAAGCGGGTAGCTTACTAGCACAAGAAGCTAGAAGAATAACTAAAAAAGAAACAGTAACTTTTTTAAACATAATTGGCAAAATGCTTTTATGTAAAGTTAACAAAATATGGAAGTAGTTGGTTTAAACGGTAATAGGCTGATTGGAGAACGTTTTTTCGCAATACAGCTTTAAGTCTCCAAGACCTTTTTTAAAAGCTTTTTTAAACCCAAACCTAATTAAAGGAAGCAACAAGTAAGTGAGCATTGTTTTTTTATAATGCCCTTCAATGCGAACTCTTGTTCCTTTTTCTTCTTTTTCAAGCACGTAATAAATCATAAGCCCTTTTGCCATAGGAGAGTTAAAACGCTCTCCGTATACCAAGGCGTTTTTACCAAAATCATTACTAATAGTTTCAAACTCAAACTCTCCATTGTCTAACACACAATTGTGCTTGGTTCCAAGCCTATTAATGCGTCCTTTATCATATTCAATTCGTTTGATACCTGTAGCCCACAGCTCGCGCATTTCTAGGTTGGTTAAGGTCTCAAATACATCATATAAAGGAGCATTTATAAATAGCTCTTTTTTTACAGGGTTTTTAATACGGGTTTCATAGGTTATTGGGGTGGGCTCGGGCACTTCATTATGAAGCCTTTGAAGACTCATGTATTTATAAGAGGTAGTAATACTACCATCATATACATCAGCACCTTCTTTAAGGTCATTTGTAGAGTCATTCAGCGTATTTAATAAATCATCACTAAGCAAAAGGTACTCCCCATCACCAATTGAGTTTTTGAGTAAGCGATGAGATAGGATAACAGCAGGACCATGGAGCTTTTTATGCTTTTTTATTTTGATGTATTGTACATCACCCGCATGAGCAATAAACTTTAAGCTTAAGCTGGCTGCGCTTCTACAAGCGCCACATTGGCATATTCTATGAGCTTCAAACTCTTTTAAGTGAGTATGAAATTTAATAAAAGTAGCCTTGGTTTGTTCAATCACTTCCTCTAGTGAAGGGATAGACTCGTATTTGTAAAAGAGTATAGCATCGCCTTCAACCTCAGACACTTCAAGTCTTAGCTTATTAGAATCGATAATTAATTCCAACAACTCAGAAATAATGTGGTTACTATGGGTTATTTCAGTGTCGTTAACAAAGTTGCTAAACCCACTGATGTCAGGAATGTATATAAAAGTATTGTCCATGGCTTTTTTCAAGCCTCAAAAAAGAGAGGCTAATTAAATACCCTCGTCGTAGTCAACAACAACATTAGCGCTTTTTGGGTGAGACTGGCATGTAAGGATAAAACCTTCCTCAACCTCTTCGTCTTCTAGCGCATAATTCATATCCATCTCTACTTCGCCTTCCATTACTTTTGCTTTGCAAGTACAGCAAACAGCACCTTTACAAGCAAACGGAACATCAACACCGGCATCTAAAGCAGCATCTAATATTGCGTCGCCATTAGAGGCCAGTTCAAATGTTGTTTCATCTCCGTCCATAATAATGGTTACGGTAGACATGCCACTTTTGCTGGCGCTTCTTTTGGGCTGGTTTTCTGCCATAACAGGCGTATTAAACAACTCAAAATGGATATGTTTTTTGTCAACACCCAAACTACCTAGGGTCTTGGTTACATTATCAATCAATTCTGCCGGACCACATAAAAAGAACTCATCTGCAGATTGAACATCGTTAAAGCTTTCGCATAAACCCTTACATTTTTCGCCATCAATTCTGCCGTTTAATAAAGAGTTGCTTTGTTCTTCTCTACTTAAAATATGATGAACCTTTAGCCTGTCGGCATACTTATCAGCAAGAGCGTCTAACTCATCTTTAAAAATAATACTCTCGCTATTTCTGTTTCCGTAAAACAAAGTAAAGCGGCTATTAGTTTCAATTGCCAATGAAGTTTTTAATATAGACATCACAGGAGTAATACCACTACCTGCGGCAAAAGCCACATAGTGCTTACTTTGCCCTTCTTTTAAATCGGTATAAAAATTACCCATCGGAGGCATTGTTTCCAACACATCTCCTGCTTTTAAGCTTTCGTTAGCATAAGTAGAAAAAGCACCATTAGGTACTTTTTTAATGGCAACACGTAACTCCTTGTCAGTAGTAGGGCTACTGCAAAGCGAGTATGATCTACGCACTTCTTCGCCGTTAACCGTGGCTTTAAAGGTTAGGTATTGTCCTTGTGTATAATTGAAATCGCCATTAAGGTGAGCAGGAATATCAAACGCAATTGAAACAGTGTCTGCAGTTTCTTTTCTTACATCCTTAATAGTTAGTGGGTGAAAATGTGCCATTTATGAACTTAGTATTTATAGCCTGCAAAATTAAGCTTTCTGTTCGAAAGAACAATTTTGTGAGCAGAATGGTTTAAATTACAGGCTAATCAGGTGAAAAGCTGACAGATATCATGTTGATTAATGCTTAAATTTTCATAAAATTGTACTCAAATTGCTAATATTCAGATTATGGAAGACGAGAAACACTTGGAAAATTTCCAAAATTATGTGGATGCCGAGAAAAAGATTGAACCAAAAGACTGGATGCCAGAAGCATACCGTAAAACACTGATTCGTCAAATATCTCAACACGCACATTCAGAAGTTGTAGGGATGTTGCCCGAAGCAAACTGGATTACTCGTGCGCCATCATTACGCAGAAAAGTAATTTTACTGGCAAAAGTGCAAGATGAGGCAGGTCACGGACTGTATTTATACAGCGCTGCAGAAACCTTAGGAGCAGACCGCCAAATGTTGGTAGAGCAATTATTAGACGGTACAGCTAAATACTCAAGCATATTTAACTACCCAACAGTAACTTGGGCAGATATGGGAGCCATTGGTTGGTTGGTAGATGGTGCAGCCATTATGAACCAAGTAATGCTTACACGTACTTCTTACGGACCATACGCAAGAGCGATGGTGCGTATTTGTAAAGAAGAAAGTTTCCATCAGCGCCAAGGCTATGAGGCTATTACAGCTTTAGCGCAAGGTAGCCCAGAGCAAAAAGAAATGGCACAAGATGCCTTAAACCGTTGGTGGTGGCCATCATTAATGATGTTTGGTCCTACTGATGACAACTCTCCAAATAGCCAGCAGTCTATGAAATGGAAGATTAAGCGTAAATCTAACGATGAGCTTCGTCAAGAATTTGTAGACAGAACAGTTGGACAAGCAGAAGCTATAGGTTTAACAATCCCCGACCCAGATTTGAAATGGAACGAAGAGACCGGACATTATGAGTTTGGCGAAATCAATTGGGATGAGTTTTACAATGTAATTAAAGGAAACGGCCCTTGTAACCGTGAGCGACTAAAAGCAAGAAACGAGGCACACGATAATGGCGAGTGGGTGCGAGAAGCAGCCAACGCATACGCCAAAAAGAAAAAATCAAAAGCAGCTTAATAATACAACCCCTAAACGATGAGTGAAAAAGACAATTGGCCTTTATGGGAAATTTTTATCCAAAGTAAGCCGGGCCTAAATCATAAACACGTTGGAAGCCTTCATGCACCGGATGCAGAAATGGCAATTGAAAATGCAAGAGATGTATATACTCGCCGTAGCGAGGGAATAAGCATATGGGTTGTTCCTGCTAATGCAATTAGTGCATCTAGCCCTGAAGATGAAGGTTCTTTTTACGAACCCTCAAATGACAAAGTATACAGACACCCTACTTTTTATGAAATCCCTGACGGAGTAAAATACTTATAAGCATGACGAAGGAAGAAGCCTTATTGGAATACTGTATCCGTTTAGGAGATGATAGCCTTATTTTAGGGCATCGTTTATCTGAGTGGTGCGGGCACGGACCAATATTAGAAGAGGATATTGCAATGACCAATATTGCATTGGATTTAGTGGGCCAGTCTAGAACATTACTTACCTATGCAGGAGAAGTAGAAGGCAAAGGAAGAGGCGAAGATGATTTGGCATATATGCGCTCTGAGCGAGAGTTCAAGAATGCTTTATTAACTGAGCAACCAAATGGGCATTTTGGCGACACAATGGCTCGTCAGTTTTACTTTAGCGCCTACTACTATTTCTTTTTGCAAGAGTTGGTAAACAGCAAAGATGAAACCTTAGCTGCATTTGCAGAGAAGTCTTTAAAAGAAGTAACTTATCACTTGCGCCATTCATCAGAGTGGGTTATTCGCCTAGGAGATGGTACAGAAGAGAGTCATCAAAAAATACAAGAGTCATTAGAAAACCTTTGGAGATACACCGGGGAGCTTTTCATGACGGATGAGGTTTCTGATATGCTGGCGAAAGAAGGCATAGGCGTAGACTTAACACAAGTGAAACAAAAGTGGGATGAGCGCGTTAAGCAAGTACTAGAACAAGCAACGCTTACACTACCGGAAGGCACATGGATGGCTGAAGGAGGAAGAAAAGGAGTTCATACAGAACACTTAGGATATATTCTTTCGGACTTGCAATATTTGCAGCGTTCGTACCCAGGATTAAAATGGTAACACAAACAAAAGATACTCAACCTATTTGGGAATACTTAAAGGAAATTCCTGACCCGGAGATTCCTGTTATCAATATTATAGAGTTAGGTGTTATAAGAGACATCAAATGGAATGATGATGAGCTGGAAGTAATAATTACACCAACTTATTCGGGTTGTCCGGCTATGCAAGAAATGGAGGATGATATTGTAAAAGTCCTCAACAAGCATGGCTACACCAAGCATAAGGTTACTACAGTACTAAGCCCTTCTTGGACTACAGACTGGATGAATGAAGAGGCTAGAGAAAAACTAAGAGTCTACGGTATTGCTCCACCTATGAAAGGCACTGCAGATAAAGGGGTGCTTTTTGGAAAAATGAAAGCGGTAACCTGCCCACACTGTGGCTCTGGAGATACCGAAATGAAAAGCCAATTTGGCTCTACAGCTTGTAAAGCTCTTTACCAATGTAACTCATGCAAAGAGCCCTTTGATTATTTTAAGTGCATCTAAACTTCCTTTTTTCTCGCTTTTTTAGTTCCTTTACAAAGAATAATAACATCTAAAATAATCCCTCTGTTATGAGTTTTATTCTGGTTGAAAAAACAGATAATATCTGTAAAATCACACTCAATCGTCCCGAGAAATTTAACAGCTTTAACCGCTCTATGGCTATGCAATTGCAAGACGCCCTAGACGAAGCGGAAAAAGATGCAGAAATAAGAGCAATATATATTACCGGAAACGGAAAAGCGTTTTGTGCCGGACAAGATTTGGCTGAAGCTGTAGATCCGGAAGGGCCACCTTTGTCTGCAATTGTAAGCGAACACTACAACCCAATTATACAGCGCCTAAGAAAAATTGAAAAGCCAATTGTTTGTGCAGTAAACGGAGTAGCGGCAGGAGCAGGAGCAAACATTGCTTTGGCTTGCGACATAACAGTAGCTACAGCATCAGCGGCATTTATACAAGCATTTAGCAAAATAGGCTTGATACCTGATAGCGGCGGAACGTTCTTTTTACCACGTATTATAGGCATGCAAAAAGCATCTGCCTTAATGATGTTGGGCGATAAAGTAATGAGCGCTGAAGCTGAACAAATGGGCATGATTTATAAATCATTTGCCGATGAAACTTTTGTAGAAGAATCTTGGGCAATTGCAAAAACATTATCGGTTATGCCAACCAGAGGGTTGGGCTTAACCAAAAAAGCATTGAATAAGTCGTTTACCAACGATATGAATACACAATTGAAGTTGGAAGACGAACTGCAAACACAGGCAGGTAAAACATATGATTATAATGAGGGCGTTCAGGCATTTTTAGAAAAGCGCAAACCCGAATTTAAAGGAGAGTAAACAGGATGGATAATAATACGATAGTAGGGGTAGTAGGGTCTGGAGCAATGGGCTCCGGTATTGCACAAATTGCAGCAACAGCTGGGCACAATGTAGTTTTGTTTGATAATAGCCACGATGCATTACAAAGAGCAAGTGCCGGCCTAAATAATATTATGAAACGCTTAATTGCAAAAGGTAAGTTGAGCGAGGAGGATGCTTCGGCAATTTTAGGCAGAATTACTTTTGCTGACAACATGGATCAGTTTGGCGACTGTGGTATTGTAATAGAAGCCATTGTTGAGAATATTGAAGTAAAAAAAGAGGTATTTAAAAAACTGGAATGGATAACAGAAGATGATACCATTTTAGCGAGTAACACCTCATCATTATCTATAGCATCTATTGGAGCAGCGGTAGAAAAACCGGAAAGAGTAATAGGGATACATTTTTTCAATCCGGCACCCTTAATGCCTTTAGTAGAAATTATTCCTTCTTTATTAACGGACCCGGCAATTACATTAGCATCTAAAGAGCTAATAGACTCTTGGGGCAAAAAAACAGTGTTGGCAAAAGACACACCCGGCTTTATTGTAAACCGTGTTGCCAGACCATTTTACGGAGAAGCAATACGCATGTACGAAGAAGGTTTTGCGGATATAGCAACAATAGATTGGGCAATGAAAGAGTTAGGCGGCTTTAGAATGGGGCCGTTTGAGTTGATGGATTATATAGGGAATGATGTAAACTACACAGTTACAGAAACCGTTTTTAGAGAGTTCTTTTATGACCCTAGGTATAAACCTTCGTTTACTCAAAAACGATTATCTGAAGCAGGGTTGCTAGGGCGTAAATCGGGCAGGGGTTACTATGACTACAGAGAAGGCGCAGAGAACCCAAATCCAACAGAAGATAAGGAGCTTGGCGAGAACATTTTGTGGAGAATATTGGTTATGTTAATAAACGAAGCGGTTGATGCTTTGTATCTAAACATAGCCTCTAAAGAGGATTTAGACTTAGCCATGACAAAAGGGGTAAACTACCCCAAAGGCTTGCTTGCATGGGCAGATGAAAAAGGCATTGATAAAGTGTTGGAAACCCTAGAAAAACTGCAAGCAGAGTATGGCGAGGATAGATATAGACCAAGCCCTTTGTTGAGAAAAATGAATCGTGAAAACAAAACATTCTTTTAAACAACAACCATGAAACAAAGAACAGCAATCGGCTTAGATGCTGAAAAAACTACAGAATTAGCAAGTAAACTAAACGACTTATTATCTAACTACCAGATATTTTATATGAATGCCAGAGGCTTTCATTATAATATTAAGGGAGAAAAATTTTTTGAGTTGCATTTGAAATTTGAGGAGTTGTATAACGACTTAATTTTAAAGGCAGATGAAATTGCAGAGCGTGTATTAACCTTAGGGCATACACCTATCCATGCATACTCTGAATACATTAATAAAGCTGAAATTAAAGAAGTTCAAAATGTATCCGGTGCGCAAGAAACAGTAACAGAAGTTGTACGCTCATTTAGCGTATTGATTGAAAAGCAAAGAGTGATTTTAGCTTTATCTGATGAAATGGATGACGAAGGAACAAACGCATTAATGAGTACAAATATTACCGAACAAGAAAAACTAGTTTGGATGTACTCTGCTTACCTTGGATAATACTACTTACATAGAAGTTATTGAAACCCCTTTGGGCTTGCTGAAAATAGAGGCAACTACCAATGGGGTTTTTTCTATTACGTTTTTGGATGAAGAGTTTAATGACAGTCCTTTGCCAAACGAACATACTCAAAAAGCAATAAGCCAGCTTAAAGAGTATTTTAATAAGGAGAGAAAAGACTTTGACTTCCGCATAGATTTAAACGGAACAGACTTTCAGTTAAAGGTTTGGAGTGAACTGCAAAACATTCCTTTTGGAAAGAGCACATCGTATTTAGAGCTTTCAAAAACTATTGGAGACGTAAAGGCAATAAGGGCAGTAGGGACAACCAACGGCAAAAACCCTATAGCAATTGCAATACCTTGCCACCGAGTTATAGGCTCCGATGGTAGCCTTACAGGGTACGCAGGGGGCTTGCATAGAAAAAAATGGCTATTAGAGCATGAGGGGGTATTAACACAAACCTCTCTTTTTTAGACACAAACTACACTCGCAAAAAATAGATACATTTGTACTTCTTTTAAGTACTTATTCTTTGTGGAAAAATCAAACAAAACAGCAGAGCAGCTAGCCATAAATGTGGCAAACAAAATGTACCAAAACGACCCTTTTAGTAAGTGGTTGGGTATTGAGTTAGTTGAGGTTTTGCCTGCAAAGTGTATACTAAAAATGACAGTTAGAGAAGAAATGCTAAATGGGCATGGCACAGCTCACGGAGGTATTACCTATTCTTTTGCAGATAGCGCATTAGCATTTGCATCTAACTCACATGGTAGGGCAAGCGTTTCTGTAGAAACATCTATATCTCACACAAAACCTTTAAGGGCAGGCGATGTTATAATTGCCACAACAGAAGAGGTAAGCTTATCAAACAAAATAGGAATATATCATATAAAGGTAACTAATGAAGCTGGTGAAACAGTAGCCTTGTTTAAAGGCACTGTATACAGAACCGGCAAAGAGTGGTTTCCGGAAAACAAATAATAGAATATGAGCAAAGAAGCATATATAATTGATGGAGTAAGAACTCCGATTGGAAATTTCGGCGGTACTTTATCTGCCGTTCGCACAGACGATTTGGGAGCAATAGCTATTAGAGAACTAATGGCCAGAAACAGCAATGTAGACCCAGCAGCTATAGAAGATGTGATTATGGGTTGTGCCAACCAAGCAGGTGAGGATAATAGAAACGTAGCACGCATGTCTTCTTTATTAGCGGGCTTGCCTTTTTCTGTACCGGGCGAAACGGTAAACAGATTATGTTCATCAGGTATGTCGGCAGCAATACATGCTTATAGAGCAATAAAAAACAATGATGGCGATTTGTTTGTGGCTGGTGGTGTAGAAAATATGACACGCGGACCATGGGTTATTTCCAAATCTGCAAAAGCTTTTGGAACAGATTCAAAAATGTACGACTCTAGCTTTGGTTGGAGGTTCATCAACCCAAAAATGGAAGAACTGTATGGAACTGACAGCATGGGACAAACAGCTGAGAACTTGGTGGAGAAGTTTAATATAAGCCGAGAAGACCAAGATAAGTTTGCAAACTGGAGCCAAGCAAAAGCTACCAAAGCAAGAGAGTCTGGCAGGTTGGCAAAAGAAATAGTTGAGGTTGAAATACCACGCCGTAAACAAGAGCCATTACTATTTAATCAGGATGAGTTTATAAGACCCACTACTACTGTAGAGGTGTTGGCAAAATTACGTCCTGCATTTCATAAAGAGGGTTCTGTAACCGCAGGGAATGCTTCTGGCTTAAATGATGGAGCAGCAGCTTTATTAATAGCTTCGGGAGAAGCAGTTGAAAAATATAGCTTAAAGCCAATCGCTCGTATTGTATCTTCTGCTGTTGCAGGAGTTGAGCCACGTATTATGGGTATTGGCCCTGTACTGGCAACAGAAAAAGCCTTAAAAAAAGCAGGCTTGACTTTAGATGATATCGACATCATAGAGTTAAATGAAGCCTTTGCTGCACAAGTATTAGCTTGTACAAGAGAAATGGGCTTGGCAGATGATGACCCAAGAATAAACCCTAACGGAGGAGCTATTGCAATAGGTCACCCATTAGGTGTTACAGGAGCTAGGTTGTTACAAACATCAGCTATAGAACTACAAGAAACAGGCAAGCGTTATGCACTTTGCACGATGTGTGTAGGTGTAGGACAAGGCTATGCTACTATTATAGAAAGAGTATAATGGCAAATATTTTTGAGTTTAACGGATATAAGCCTGTGGTGCACGAGAGTTCTTTTGTGCACCCCAATGCTACAGTAACCGGAAATGTAATTATAGGTAAGGATGTATATATAGGTCCGGGAGCAGCTATTCGTGGCGATTGGGGCGAAATAATTATTGAGGATGGTTGCAATGTGCAAGAGAGTTGTACCATACATATGTTTCCCGGCACAACCGTTACACTTAAAAAAGGAGCACATATTGGTCATGGAGCCATCATTCATGGTGCAACCGTTGGCGAAAACGTACTTGTAGGAATGAATGCGGTGTTAATGGACGATGCTATTATTGGCGATGGCTGTATTATTGGCGCACTTTCTTTCATTCCGGCAAACACCGAAATACCTTCTCGCAAAATTGTTGTGGGTAACCCCTATAAAATTGTAAAAGATGTAAGTGACGATATGCTTGCATGGAAAACAAAAGGGACTGAATTATACCAGCAATTACCGCAAGAGTGCTTTGATACCTTAAAACCCTGTGAACCACTTAGGAAAATTCCTACAGACAGACCAAAGCAACAAGACATCTATAAAACCTGGAAAAAATCTTAAAAAAAGCTAAAATTTAACTTTCGGAAAACATTTTGTTGAAAAATTGTTAACAACGTAAACAGTTTTTTAATACTTTAGGGGTTCTAACCGAATAAATAATTATAGCTATGAGAAGAACGATACTATCGTTAGCGGTATTGTTGTGCTTTCTATTGTTGTCTACTAAAACAACATTTGGACAAGTTACAGCACCGTACACAGAAAACTTCGACAACGGAGGATCAATTCCCACTAACTGGGCGCAAGGTGCCTCAAATTCAGAAAGTTGGCTTTTTAACAACGGATTTGGCTCAGGCCATCAAGGAAACCTTAATAATTTGGGAGACCACACAATAGGTATTGATGCGGGCTCAGGATATTATGCTTTTGTTGATGATTCATCACCGCATAATACAGGAACCACATTAGAGTCACCAACAATTGACGTTTCAGCTCTTACTGTACCCGAAATGAGGCTTTGGATAAACAGTGATAGAGAAGACGCAACTAATGTTACGTTCTCTATTGACTTTTTTGATGGAGCAGCATGGAACACAGCTATTTACACAAGGTCGGCAAATACGGCTGGCTGGGAAGAAGTAATCCTACCTTTAGGGGCATATACTATTACCGGAAATATTCAGTTTAGGTTTATTGTAGATGAAAACAATGGTTCTGACTTTGATGATGACTTTGCAATTGATGATTTTTCAATAGCAGAAGCACCAAGTTGTCCACAACCCTCAAATTTAGCAATTGCTAATATTACTTCTACTTCAGCAGATATGAGCTGGACAACAGGAGGGGCAACTAACTGGCAAATAGAATATGGTCCAACTGGTTTTACACAAGGATCAGGAACTATTATTGCTGCACCAAGCAACCCAATGACTATTCCTGGCTTACTATCAAATGCTACATATGATGCATATGTAAGAGACAGCTGTGCAGCAGCAGACGTAAGTGCTTGGGTAGGACCAATATCATTTACAACATTATGTGCATCTCAATTAAGTGGTGTATATACTATTAACTCAGCTGTAGCAACGGGAGGAACAAACTTCCAAACGATTGCAGAAGCAACAGCAGAACTTAATACTTGTGGTGTTTCAGGCCCGGTAATATTTAATATAGCTGCCGGAACTTATAACGAACCCTTAATTTTTAGCGGAGATATTTTAGGAGGGAGCTTGTCTAACTCAGTTACTTTTGATGGTGGTAGCGCAGCAACCACAACAATATCTTACTCAAGCCCAAATGATACTCCAACAGTATGGATTAATGGAGCAGACTGGGTAACAATCCAAAATTTAACAATCCAAAATACAGGGACGTCTGATGCTTGGGGAGTAATGTTACAAAACCAAGCAAATCACAATACAATTCAAAATTGTGTTATTGACATGAATCCTGCCGGAACATTTGATGTAATAGGAATTGTGACTTCAAACTCTATTACTTCTGCAACAAGCACAGGAGACAACGCAAACTATACGATTATAGATAATAATACAATTACAGGAGGCTCTGGAGGAATTCAGCTAACAGGAATTTCAAGCTCAACACCATTCAATGTTGGTAACAGTGTTACAAACAATACTCTTACAGGACAGGAAGATGATGGTATTGAGGTTGACTATCAAGACTCACTAACCATATCATGGAATAACATCTCTGGCTTAAGAGGGACTTCAAGTAATGGTATAGAGGCAGATGACATAGATAACTTTACAATTTCAGGAAACGTTATAGTTGCTGCAGATCAAGGGATGACTTTGGATGATTTGAACTTTTCAGGAGGAACTTCAGGTGTAGTTCCTGCCCCAACTACTCAATCTGTGATAAGCAACAACATGGTTATTGCACCAAACGATGAGGCAATTTGGATTGATGATGTAGCTTATGTAGATATTTACCATAACTCATTTGAAGGTTTTCCGGGAATGAGAGTGGGAGATACTGAAGGACTTAATATTAGAAATAACATTTTCAGTACCTCAACAGATTTTGCATATGAAACAGGAACCTCAACATCTGGACAAGATGTTACGGATGTTATAAACTATAATATTTATTACGGAACAGGTACTAACCTTATTTCATATAATGGTACTAGCTATGCTACATTAGCAGCATGGCAAGCAGTTGACGTTGCTTTAAACGTAAACTCATTAGAAGGAGACCCTGGGTATTTAAACCCGGCTTCAGACCTTCATATTATTGGTACATTACCTAATGATGTTGGTGATAATACTGTGGGTATTACAGAAGATGTTGATGGAGAATTACGTCCGGCATCAGGTTCTACAACTGTAGATATTGGTGCGGATGAATTTACACCGGCAAGCTGTACACAACCATCATTGTTAACTGCATCAAACTTTACACCATCTTCAGCAGACTTAAGCTGGACAGCAGGAGACGTGTCGACCACTGCATGGAATATAGAATGGGGAGCAACAGGCTTTATACAAGGCGCAGGAACTATGGTAATGGGTGTTTCAAACCCTCATACATTAAGTGGTTTAAGCGGAAACACAACATATGATTATTATGTACAAGAAGATTGTGGAGGCTCAACAAGTGCCTTTACAGGACCATATTCTTTTACAACAGCATGTTCCGTATTTAGCGCTCCATTTAGCGAAAGCTTTGATGGCTCAAGCTGGTTTGGCGCAAATTCAAACTCAGGTAATGCAATTGACCCATGTTGGTCATCTAACCCAGATGTTTCACAAGGTTCTGAACCATTTAAGTGGATACCGGATAACAATGGTCCGGGTAGTGGTAATGGTCCGTTTGTAGACCATTCTGGTACCGGAAACTTTATGTATGTAGAGGCGTCAAGTAGTAGTACAGGAGACGTTGCTTTCTTAATGACTCCAAGCATTGATTTATCTCCATTAACTACTCCTGAAATGCGTTTTTGGTATCACAGGTTTAGCACAAACTTAGCAGATCTTACTGTAGAGATATCTAATGATAATGGAGCAAATTGGGATAGTGTATATGCACTAACGGGTCAAATACAAACAAGTTCTTCTGACCCATGGTTAGAGGCAATTGTAAATATTTCTGCTTATGCAAACGATACAGTGGTTGTGAGATTTAGAGCAGACGGTTTTGGATGTTGCGGCGACCAAGCAATAGATGATGTATCATTACAAGAAGCACCAACTTGTCCGGCGCCTTCGGCGCTTAATGCATCTAACATTACAGATGTAACAGCAGATTTAGATTGGACAACAGGCGGCGCAACGACTTGGGAAATACAATGGGGAGCTACCGGTTTCTCTTTGGGCTCAGGTACAGTAACTCCAGCATTAGCAAACCCTTATACATTAATGGGTTTAACAGCTACAACTACCTATGATTATTATGTAAGAGACAGTTGTGCTCCTGGTGATGTAAGTGTATGGGTAGGACCATTTACATTTACTACAGCAGCATGTGCGGCACCTTGTACATATACTATAAATATGTTTGACACATTTGGTGATGGATGGAACGGAGGATCAGTAGATATTGATATGGGAGGTATTATTACCAACCATACCTTTACTACAGGCTCTAGCGCAACCTCTACATTTGATGTATGTGATGGACTAGCATTAACAGTAACGTATAACGGAGGGTCTTTTGACGAAGAAGTTAGTTATGATATAATAGACCCATATGGTACAACAGTATTTTCTCAAGCAGTTGTATCGGCAGGCGCTCCAACGGGTGTTGTGTTTACAGGTACAGGAAACTGTACTCCTCCTGCATGTATACCTCCATCTGCGCCTACAGCAAGTAATTTAACACCTACTTCGGCAGATTTAAGCTGGACTACAGGTGGTGCTACAGATGCTAATATACAATGGGGACCAACTGGTTTTGCTTTAGGTGCAGGAACAATAGTAAATACTACTAATAACCCTCATACATTAGGCGGCTTAACAGCTGCAACCACTTATGACTATTATGTAAGAGATAGCTGCGGTGTAGGTAACGTAAGTATGTGGGTAGGACCTTATACATTTAGTACATCATGTACTATTTTCACTGCTCCTTACTCTGAAGATTTTGATGGAGTAACTTGGGTACCGGGAACTAGTTTTGAGAACGCAAACACAACTGTAGATGTTTGTTGGTCAAGAACACCGGATATGGTTACGCCAAATGTATTGCAATGGGGACCAAGATCTGCAGCACCCGGCTCAGGAAATGGGCCAACAGTTGACCATACTACTGGCTCAGGAAACTTCTTATATACTGAAGCTTCTGTTGGTTCAACAGGTGACGTAGCTATGTTAGTTTCTCCTACTATTGATATAAGTACTTTAACAACACCAGAACTGCGTTTTTGGTATCATAGAAATGGTACTTCGTTACCAGATTTAGATGTTGAAGTATCTAATGATAATGGCGCAATGTGGACTAATGTGTATAACCTTACAGGAGCAACACAAACAAGTTCTTCAGCACCATGGTTAGAAGCAATTGTAAATATCTCTGCATATGCAGGAGATACAGTTCAAGTGAGATTTGTTGCAAATGGCTTTGGCTGTTGTGGTGACCAAGCAATTGATGACCTTTCTATAATAGAGGCTCCTGCTTGCCCGGCTCCATCATTAATAAATGCTTCAAATATTACTTCTAGTTCTGCAGATATTGGATGGACTAGTGGAGGCTCAATGAATTGGGATATTCAAATAGTACCAACCGGTAGCGGTTTAGGAACAACATGGACATCTACAACTACAAACCCATTTGCTGCAACAAGCTTAATGGCACAAACAACATATGATGTGTATGTAAGAGATAGTTGTGGTTTAGGCGATGTGAGTATGTGGACAGGACCATTTACCTTTACTACTTTATGTGCACCATTTGTAGGGGATTCATTAGCAAACCCAATTATTATTGCGTCATTACCGTATTCAGATTCTAACAGTACCGCTGAGTGCTTTACTGATCAAATTGGTAATGGGTCTGCAGATGCATTCTATCAGTTAACAACAGGACCATGTGCAGACTCTATAACAGTATCAACTTGTGCTGCAACTAGCTATGACTCATTCCTTAGAGTACTAGATGCTACGGGTTCATCGGTTGCTACAAACGATGACTTCTGTGGAACACAATCTGAAATTACAACACCAGTAATGCCAAATACGGTTTATTACGTAGTAGTAGAAGGGTTTAGCTCTAACAATGGTGTTTATTCATTAGATGTTACAGAAACAGTTGTGCCGGGAGATGCTAGCTTTAGCTATCCTGACACTATATTCTGTGAGACAGATGTAAACCCAGTAGCTACTATAACAGGTGATGCAGGCGGAACATTTAGTTCGTCTACAGGTCTTGCGTTTATGAGTACCTCTACAGGTATGTTAGACCTAGCAGGAAGCACACCGGGTTCTTATACTGTTTATTATACAACAACATGTGCTGTAGATTCTTTTGCACTTCATGTAATAGCAACACCAGATGCAGGAACAGGCTCTGTAATAGATGCTTGTGAAACGGATAACATGGTAGACTTAAGCACTGGTTTAACTGGCGGAACTGCTGGCGGTATGTGGGTAGATCTAAGCGCAACAGGTGCTTTAACTATGAACATGTTTGATGCTACTGCAGTAGCTCCAGGAGCAACATATAACTTTGCATATGTAGTATTAGCTTATCCATGTGATAACGATACAGCCTTTATTGATGTAAATGTTGAAGCTGCACCAAATGCTGGTACAGACTCAAGCTTAGCCGTATGTATTACAGATAATGCTGTAGATATTTATGCAGCTTTACCAGGCTCTGATATGGGCGGAACATGGAATGATGTAAACGCAACAGGAGCATTAACAGGAAACATTTTTGATGCAACAGCGGTAGCTTCAGGCTCGTATACATTTGTATACACTGTGGCAGGAACAGCTTGTCCTTCAGATTCGTCAACAGTTACAGTAGTTGTAAGTGGTTTACCTGATGCAGGAGCAGACTTAACAGTAGATGCTTGTGTAAGCGATATATCATTAGACTTATTAGCTTCATTAACCGCAGGTAGAGATACTACAGGTAACTTCTACGATACAACAGGTGCCTTAATTACAGGGGCTACTATTGACCCCTCTTCAATTGGAGCAGGAACATATGTAGCAAACTATGTAGTTACAGGTACGGTATGTACAGGCACAGACACAGCATTAGTAACTGTAAATATTAATGCAGAAGCTAATCCTGGAGTAGGTGGAGGTACAGTGACTATCTGTTTAGATGACTCTGTAGACTTAAATACAATTCTTACAGGTACGCCTGATGTAGGTGGAATATGGAGTGATGACGACTTAACAGGTGGAGTTACAGGTAGCACATTTGATGCTTCAGTATTAGGCATACAAGGCACTTATAACTTTACTTATACAGTGCCTGGTTACGGTGTTTGTAGAGACTCGTCTGCTTCAGTATCTGTACAAGTAGATAGTTGCTTTATTGGTATAGAAGAAAATACAGTTGATGTATTTGCGATATACCCTAACCCTACAAGTACTGTATTTAACATCAGTAATGGAAATTACAAGGATGAAAACGTAACGATAGAAATTGTAGCTATTAACGGACAGGTTGTTTACAGAGAAACAACTAAAGTGTTTGTTAATGAAGTGAAAACAATAGATATAAGTACGTTTGCAAAAGGAACTTATACAGTTAAACTTACTAGAGAAAGTGCTGTTGAGGTGCATAACCTCATAGTACAATAGTTAATTGAGTATATTCTTAGTTGAGAGCGGGGCAGAGATGCCCCGCTTTTTTTATGTGTTAAACTTTAGTGATGAATTCGGTAGCTTTCGGAAAAAAGCGAAATTTGGACTAACTTACACATCAAAATTTCTTGATACCAGAGGGGTAAAGCATTTCTCCTTGAAATAATATATAAACATCATGAAAAAAGTATTGTTAATGAGTTTGCCAACAGCACTAATTTTTGCAGCTTGCGGCACCGAAACTACTAAAACAACAACAGCATTGAAATACCCTGAAACCAAAAAAGTAGATCAGGTAGATGATTACTTTGGCACAAGCGTGGCAGACCCATATAGGTGGCTAGAAGATGATAACGCAGAAGATACCAAAGCATGGGTAATAGAAGAAAATAAGGTTACCAATGCCTACTTAGAAAGTATCCCTTTTCGTGAAAAGATTGAAAAGAGATATGAAGAGATATTTAATTACCCCAAACTTTCTGCTCCATGGAAAGTAGGAGATTACTTTTTCTACTCTAAAAACAGTGGACTACAAAATCAATCGGTAATTTATTACAAAGAGGGAGCAGATGGCGAAGAAAAAGTATTTATAGATCCAAACACTTTGTCTGAAAACGGAACCGTATCTATTGGTTTTGCAGGCAAGTCAAAGGACAATAAGTATATGGCTTACTCTCGTTCGGAGGCTGGTTCAGATTGGTCTGAGATTCATGTACGTGAAATTGCTACCAATAAAGAACTACCGGATGTATTAAAATGGGTAAAATTTTCAGGAGCATCTTGGTATAAAGATGGTTTCTTTTACAGCCGATACAAAGCTCCGGAAGACGGAACAGAGCTATCGGCAGCCAATGAGTATCACTCGGTTTACTACCATAAACTAGGCGACCCACAAGAGAAAGATGAGTTGGTATATAAGCACCCAACCGATCCAAAAATTTATCACTTTGTAAGTGTTCCGGATGATGAGGAGTACATTATTTTATATCAACAACAAGGTACTGAAGGTGTAGACATTCACTTTAAAAAAGCAGGAACGGATGATGAGTTTAGTCCATTAATTACAGGTTTTGATAGTAAGAGCAGTGTGATAGAGCACGAAGGAGGAAAGTTTTTAGTACGTACAGATGTAGACGCGCCAAAAAACAGACTGGTAGCTATTGACCCTAATAACCCTGCAAAGGAAAATTGGGAAACAATTATTCCGGAAAAAGACCATATACTGGAAGGGGTGAGTACCGGAGGAGGCTATTTGTTTGCAGACTACTTACAAGATGTTTCAACTCATATTTATCGTTATAATTATGATGGTACAGGCGAGGTAGAAATACAATTACCGGGCATAGGTAGTGCAGGCGGCTTTAGTGGTGAAGAAGATGATAAAACATTGTACTATAGCTTTACTTCATTTACATATCCAACAACCATATTTGCATATGATGTAGAGTCGGGAGAGTCTATGGTATATAACAAACCGGAATTGAAGTTCAACCCTGAAGATTATGAGGCGAACCAAGTATTCTTTAAAAGTAAAGATGGTACCAAGGTACCCATGTTTATAGTTCATAAAAAAGGACTGAAGCTTGATGGAACCAACCCAACATTGCTATATGCTTATGGGGGCTTTAACATCAATCTTGCACCATCATTTAGCACAAGTAACATCGTTTTATTAGAAAACGGAGGCATTTATGCGGTTGCCAATTTACGTGGTGGAGGAGAGTACGGAGAAGAATGGCACAAAGACGGTATGCTAATGAAAAAGCAAAATGTGTTTGACGATTTTATTGCTGCTGCAGAATACCTAATTGATAATAAGTACACCTCAAGTGAAAAACTGGCTATTGCCGGAGGTTCAAACGGAGGCTTATTAGTTGGTGCATGTATGGCCCAAAGACCGGATTTATACAAAGTAGCATTCCCCGCGGTGGGGGTAATGGACATGTTGCGCTACCACAAATTTACTGTAGGCTGGGGCTGGGTACCGGAGTATGGTTCTAGCGAAGAAAGCAAAGAGATGTTTGAGTATTTATACGGTTACTCGCCTGTACATAACCTAAAAGAAGGGGTAGAATACCCTGCAACAATGGTTACAACTGCAGACCATGATGACCGTGTAGTTCCCGCACATTCTTTTAAATTTGCAGCAACATTGCAAGAAAAGCATACAGGTGAAAACCCGGTGCTGATTAGAATTGAAACGGATGCGGGGCATGGCGCAGGAAAGCCAACCTCAAAAATTATTGAAGAACAAGCAGATAAATGGGCCTTTATGTTTTATAATATGGGTTATACCAATTTATACGAATAGAAAAAATAGACGATTGATATGAAATTACAGAACTATGCCTACGGCAAATGGATAGAAGGTAATGGAGAAGGCAAAGCCTTATACAATGCTATTACGGGCGAAAAAATAGCCTATGCGTCTAGTGCAGGATTAGACTTTGGGCAGATGTTAGATTATGGACGTACTGTAGGAAACAAAGCATTGCGTAAAATGACTTTTCATGAGCGAGGGCGTATGATAAAAGCATTGGCTTTACACCTAAACAGCAAAAAAGCAGATTTTTATAAAGTAAGCTATGCTACGGGTGCAACCAAAGTAGATAGCTGGATTGACATTGAAGGAGGTATCGGAAACTTATTTGCAAACGCCAGTCTTCGTAGACAGTTCCCAAACGAGACCTATTATGTGGATGGTGATACTGTAGGCTTATCAAAAGGCGGAACATTTGTTGGGCACCATATTATGGTACCAAAAGAAGGCGTAGCAGTTCATATCAACGCATTTAATTTCCCTGTTTGGGGAATGCTAGAAAAAATTGCGGTAAACCTATTAGCAGGTGTACCTGCTGTGGTAAAACCGGCAACCATAACCTCTTTCTTAACGGAAGTAGTGGTAAAAGAAATTATTGCTTCGGGTATTTTACCCGAGGGCTCTTTACAGCTGATTTGTGGTTCTGCTAATGGTATTTTAGACCATGTAGAATCACAAGATATTGTAACCTTTACAGGTTCTGCAAGCACAGGTAAGATGCTAAAGTCGCACCCAAAAATTGTAGAAGAAGCAGTGCCATTTAATATGGAGGCAGACTCTTTAAATAGTTCTGTATTGGGCTTAGATGTAAAGCCGGGTATGCCTGAGTTTGACCTTTTTGTAAAAGAGGTAGTAAGAGAAATGACAGTAAAAGCCGGACAAAAATGTACGGCCATCCGTAGAATATTTGTTCCAGAAAATATATTGGAAGATGTACAAATAGCTGTAGGCCAGCGTTTGGCAAAAACTACTGTTGGAGACCCGCAAGTAGAGGGCGTACGTATGGGGGCATTAGCCGGACAAACACAAGTAGATGAGGTAAGAGAAAAAATACAGCAATTATCAGGCTCATCAGAAATTGTATTCGGAGATGTAAACGAAGTTCAATTAATGGGAGCAGATAAAAATGGAGCATTCTTATCGCCAATTTTAATGCGAAATGACAATCCATTTACTAATCAAGACACACATAATATTGAGGCATTTGGTCCGGTAAGCACTATTATGCCTTATAAAACTACCGAGGAAGCCATTGAGTTAACTAAAATGGGTAAAGGCTCATTGGTATGCTCTATTGCTACTGCAGATGATGAGGTTGCCAGAGAATTTGTAATTGGCGCTGCTTCACACCACGGTAGAATATTAGTACTGAATGAAGAATCTGCTAAAGAAAGTACAGGACATGGTTCGCCTATGCCAATGCTTACGCATGGTGGCCCAGGTAGAGCAGGTGGTGGCGAAGAAATGGGTGGTATGAGAGGCGTATTCCATTACATGCAGCGTACCGCTATACAAGGTACACCAACCACTTTAAGCAGAATAACTAATGTATACCAATACGGCGGAAAGCAAAACGAAACCGAAGTACACCCATTCCGTAAGCACTTTGAAGACTTGACAGTAGGAGATACGGTTATTACACATAAACGTACAGTTACAGAGGCAGATGTAGTAAACTTTGCCAACATAAGCGGAGATAATTTTTATGCTCATATGGATGTAACATCACTAGATGAAACCATTTTTGAGGGCAGAGTAGCACATGGGTACTTTGTATTATCTGCAGCAGCAGGCTTGTTTGTAGACCCTAAAAAAGGACCTGTTTTATTAAACTACGGATTAGAAGAATGCCGATTTACGAAACCTGTTTACCCGGGGATGACAATAGGTGTAAAACTAACCGTAAAAGAAAAAGTAGACCAAGAGAAACGAAGTGAGGAAGATATTGCCAAGGGTATTGTAAAATTCTTGGTAGATGTTTACGATGAAACAGGCGAAACAGTAGCAATAGCCACTATCCTTACCATGGTTAAAAAACTAGATCAATCGATGTAATGAAACACGGAATAAACACTCCCGAACCACCTTATTACTCAGTTATATTTACTTCTCAGAGAACAGATGTAGATGATGGGTATGTAGGTTTAAATGATGCTGTATATATGAAGGCATCTATGTTAGATGGTTTTTTAGGCATGGAAAGCTTTAGAGATGAAAATGGCTATGGCGCGTCTATTACCTATTGGAAAACATTGGAAGATATAGATGGCTGGAGCAAAAATATGCTTCATCAAGGTGCTAAGGAATTAGGGAAAAAGAAGTTTTACGAGCATTACAAAGTGCGTATATGTAAAGTAGAGAAAGATTACGAATTCAACTTAGAAAACGAAAATGGATAATATTATAGAGCAAGGCGGTGTAGAAACCCAAATTGAAAACGGAATAGCAACGATTACGTTTAATCACCCAAAGAGTAACTCTTTACCGGGAAAAGTATTGAAAGAGTTAGCGCAAACAATTACTGCTACGGGAGAGAATAATGATGTAAAAGTAATTGTATTAAAAAGCGAAGGAGAAAAAGCATTTTGTGCTGGAGCATCTTTTGATGAGCTGATTTCTATAGAAACATTTGAGGTAGGAAAAGAATTTTTCATGGGCTTTGCCCGAGTTATAAATGCGGCGCGTAAGTGCCCAAAACTAATTATTGGTAGAGTACAAGGCAAAGCTGTTGGCGGAGGTGTAGGCATGGCTTCGGCAGTAGATTACTGCATGGCTACAAATGCGGCATCAGTAAAGCTAAGTGAGTTGGCAGTAGGTATTGGCCCCTTTGTGGTAGGCCCTGCTGTAGAACGCAAAGTTGGTACTTCTGCAATGAGTGCGATGGCCATTAATGCTACAGAGTGGTTTAGCGCAGACTGGGCAAGAGAAAAAGGCTTATATACTGATGTATATAATACTGTTGAAGAGCTTGATGAAGCTGTTGATGCATTGGCAAATAAACTAGCAAAAAGCAACCCTGAAGCAATGGGAATGCTGAAAAATATTTTCTGGCAAGGAACTGATAACTGGGATGATTTATTGGAAAAAAGAGCAGAAATGAGCGGAAAATTAGTACTTTCAGACTTCACAGTAAATGCAATAAACAAGTTTAAATCTGGTGCCAGATAAAAATTAAAAACCGAAACACTATGAAAAAAACGCTACTATTATTGGTTTGTGTAGGCTTTTTTGCAAGTGCAAATGCTCAACAAGATTCTACTGCAACAGCAGCAAAAGACACAGCCTGGAAAAGGGGAGGGACAATAGGTATTACCTTCTCTCAAGTATCATTGTCTAACTGGCAAGGTGGTGGACAAGACGCAATTTCCGGTAACGGAATACTGTCTTTATACGCCAATTACAAAAAAGGAAAAACATCATGGGAAAATACCCTAGACTTGGCTTATGGTTTAAGTAAGCTGGGAAGCGATGATTTGATAAAAACAGATGATAGAATAGAGCTAGACTCTAAATACGGACGCAAAGCGTCTGAGCACTGGAACTACTCTGCATTTTTAAATTTCCGTACGCAATTTGATGTTGGGGAGGATCCGGCAGAAGGGACTGTGATTTCTCGTTTTTTAGCCCCTGCGTATTTTTCGGGAGGTATTGGTATGGACTATAAGCCTACCAAAAACACATCAATATTTATATCTCCAATAACCGGAAAAGTAACAATTGTTAATGATCAAGACTTGGCAAATGCAGGAGCTTATGGTGTTGAAGGAGCCGTGCTAAATGGAGCAGGGCAAATAGTAATATCAGGAGAAAATATTCGTATTGAGGCGGGTGCTTATTTTAAGTTCTCTTATAAGAGAACTATTATGAAGAATGTGGATTTTAATACCAAGCTTGATTTATACTCTAACTACGAAAACCCTGATTTAATAGATGTAAACTGGCAAACTTTAATTACCATGAAGGTGAATAAGTTTTTGAATGTTACGTTTACTACCCACCTAATTTACGATGATGATATTGAAGCCGATATAGATGATAATGGCGATGGCATTATTGATAGAACAGCACCAAGAACTCAGTTTAAACAAGTATTAGGCGTAGGCATTGCTTATAAGTTTGGGCTATAAACATATTAGTAAGAGAATAGAAAAAGGGGCTTATTGCCCCTTTTTTTATTTAGCCTAAAGCTTTTGTTAAGTAGTTTTTTAATGGGAGTGCAGTTTTGTAGTAGTCCATTATTAAATCCGGGAAATCGTCTCTTAAAACTTCATCGGGGTCTAGCTTAGCAAAACAATAAAAAGCCTTGTTGGCAATTAAAGGCTGTTTTTCATAAGCATCTTGAAACTCTTTTGGTACACGTTTGTGCTTTTCACCTAAAATTTCTCCAAAACGCTCTTTAAATTGTTTTTCATTGATGATTTTTCCGAATTCAGCCAAATTAGAAGCTATATAAGTGCGCACTTTTTGTAATTGCTGAGTATCTAACATATATAATCCGGTATAAACGCGAATATTTTCCGGGTTCAACTCAAAATACAAACCCGGAGTAGTTTTATCTTTTCTTCCGCCAGGAGTAATCACCGCAGAAACATTGGTTTTATAAGGTGTTTTATCTTTAGAAAAACGAATATCTCTATTGATTCTAAAAATTGCATCCTTAGGTTCAATTTGCACTTCAGGGTCAACTTTTTGTACATGGTTTATCATCTCACCTACAAAAGACTTGAAAGGTTCTTTTACGGTTGTTTCGTAACGTTTTCTATTGGCATCAAACCAATCTTTGTGATTATTAGCAGCCAAATCTTTAAAAAACTGCATAAAATCTTCATTAAAATAACTCATTGTGCTAATGTTTTAAATTATGTGGGGTTAATGCTCACCAAAGTAATCAATTCAATGGTTTTTCCGATATTTGCATGTATAAAATAGAGTTCTATGGCAACGGCAACTAAGAAAGAGGGAAAAATATCGGAAGAAGTATTACTAAAGGCGTTTGAACTAATGAGTACTGCTAAGTCTATGGCAGAGCTTTATGAAGAGAATGCAGCCGTAACCAGCAAGTATGTTCATGCTGCTTCGCGTGGGCATGAGGCAATACAAATAGCTTTAGGTATGCAATTAAAGCCTCAAGACTGGGTTGCTCCTTACTACAGAGACGATTCTATTTTACTATCAATTGGGATGACGCCTTATGACTGTATGTTGCAGTTATTAGCAAAAAGAGACGACCCTTTTTCGGGTGGTAGAACTTATTACAGTCACCCAAGTTTAAATGAAGATGACAAGCCCAAAATACCACACCAATCATCGGCTACAGGTATGCAAGCTATCCCAACAACAGGGGTTGCAATGGGGGTTCAGTATAAAGAGAAACAAAATTTAGCGGATGACTACAAAGGAGAAAACCCTGTAGTAGTTTGTTCTATTGGAGATGCCGCTATGACAGAGGGAGAAATTGCAGAGGCTATGCAAATGGCTGCTTTAAAGCAGTTCCCCATATTATATTTAGTACAAGACAATGAGTGGGATATCTCTGCAAATGCTAAAGAAACAAGAGCACAGGATGCAGCACATTATGCCAAAGGGTTTAAAGGTATTGAAGTAAGAAGTATTGATGGTGCAGATTTTTATGAATCTTACAATACCTTGGAAGAAGTGATTGCGCTTATTCGTAAAGAGCGCCGCCCATTTTTGGTACATGCCAAAGTGCCTTTGTTAGGGCATCATACATCGGGTGTTCGTAAAGAGTGGTATAGAGATGATTTGGAAGAGCATGCTACAAGAGATCCTTACCCAAGATTTAGAAAAGATTTAGAAGAGCAAGGTATTGGTGCTGATGAATTAGATACAATTGCTGAAGAAGCAGCAAAGAGAGTACAGGCAGACTATGAAAGAGCTTTAAAAGCAGAAGACCCGAGACCGGAAGATTTATTTGATTACGATTTTGCACCTACTCCAATTACAGAAGAAAAAGGGGTACGTGAGCCAAAAGGGAAAGAGAAAACCGTAATGGTAGACTCGGCATTGTTTGCCATACAAGAAATTATGCGCAAGCACCCGGAGGCATTGTTATATGGTCAAGATGTTGGTGGTAGATTAGGTGGTGTATTTAGAGAAGCAGCTACACTTGCACAAAAATTTGGCGATGACCGCGTATTCAACACCCCAATACAAGAAGCCTTTATTATTGGTAGTACTGTAGGGATGAGTGCTGTAGGTTTAAAGCCGTTTGTAGAGGTACAGTTTGCAGACTATATATGGCCGGGCTTGAACCAATTGTTTACTGAGGTTAGCCGATCTTACTATTTGTCTAATGGTAAGTGGCCAGTAAGTGCCGTATTAAGAGTGCCAATAGGTGCTTATGGTAGCGGCGGACCTTACCACTCTTCAAGCGTAGAGTCTGTACTCACAAATATTAGAGGGATAAAGATTGCATATCCATCTACCGGGGCAGATTTAAAAGGCTTGATGAAGTCGGCTTATTATGATCCTAATCCAGTTGTAATGTTAGAACACAAAGGGCTTTATTGGAGTAAGATAAAAGGGACTGAAGACGCTAAAACCATTGAGCCGGATGAAGACTATGTAATCCCGTTTGGTAAAGGAAGAATAGCCTTAGAAGCTGATGAAGCCAAAGTGGATAAAGGGGAAACCATCACAGTTATTACCTATGGTATGGGTGTGTATTGGGCTAAAAATGCAGCTAAGAAATTCCCTGGTAAAGTAGAGGTGATTGACTTGAGAACTCTTGTGCCTTTAGATGAAGAATTAATAATAAGCTCTGTAAGCAAACACAGCAAGTGTTTGGTGGTTACCGAAGAGCCTGTAAACAATTCGTTTGCACAAGCAATAGCGGGTCGCATACAACAAGCGTGTTTTACCAAATTAGATGCTCCTGTAATGGTTATCGGGTCTGAGAATTTACCGGCAATACCTTTAAATTCAACCTTAGAGCAAACCATGATACCTAATGCCGATAAGGTTGCCGATAAAATAGAAGAGCTATTGAGCTACTAGTAAATTAATGAACTTTAAAAAGCTTTTAAGCTATTTATACCCTGTAAAAGTTGCTGTTGTAGAGAGCACAGTTTCCGGTAAATTAGAAGTAGTAATGGAGGCAGGTAAATTGGTTTTGCACTCGCCAAACTCAAACTACTCTTACGGCACACTACATACGGTTTTCCAAAAGGTATTTAAAGATATTAATATTGCTGATACTCCTCCTAATAATGTATTGATATTAGGTTTTGGAGTAGGAAGCGTAGCGTCTATCTTACAAGAAGAGTGTAACATTAAATGTAAGATACGAGGTGTAGAGCTAGATAGTAAGGTATTAGATTTAGGCAATAGCTATTTCAATATAGCGCGCTTTCAAAAGTTAAAGTTATTTGTTACCGATGCTATCACTTTTTTAAAAGAAACCGACCAGCAGTTTGATTTAATAATAGTAGATGTTTTTGTGGGTTTAGATGTGCCACAAGACATTGCCTCTAAAGAGTTTTTAGAGAATGTAACTACGAGGCTTTCTGATAAAGGGGCGATGTTGTTTAATGTGGTTACTAAAACCCAAACCCAAAAAACACAGTTCGAAGAGATATACTTTGCAAGCGAGGCAATATTTAGCAATATTAAAACCTTAAAACCAAGCAGTATTAATTCTGTAATTTTTGCTAAAAAATAGCTTAAAAAGGCTTTTTTTGAACAAAAACTCCTTTTTTTCGTTGAAAATTGTATAAAAACGAACTAAAAACTCATTTATGCGATTTTTAAAATTTGGCTTTTGTATAGCTGCTACACTCTTTTCTTATTACGTATTATTCAATTATATCCATAGCCCATTATCTGTTTCATCAACTATGGTTACATCGGCTTTATTATTTCTTACTTTAGCTTTTGCAGTTGCCGTAGGGTCTCTTTTCCTTAGAAAACAGATAAGCAAGGAAACCAAATACATATGGACTGCCTTTTTATTACTAGCTTGGCCAATGGCCTCCTTATTAATTTGGTTTGTACATGGAAAAAACGATCCCGACGTTCAACACTTATAAAGTAGTTACCCTACTTTTTTTAAGCCTTTTTAGTTTTTTTGCTTCAGCACAAAAGGCAGGGCTTTATACTTTTAGCATAGATTGCCCAGGCTCATCAGGAGAGATTGGCTATGGGGTGTTAGAAATAATAGAATTATACTCTGAAACACGTTTGTTACTTATCAATAGTAATTGCAATAGAACTTGTTCGCCTGCAATTACAATAAATCAACCAGAGATCGAGATGATTAATGATAGCACAGGCAAGTATGTTCTTTATGGAGAAGGAAGGCGGAAGCAAAATACACTGATGTTTAAGTTCGGAAAAGATGAGGTTGTTATTGTAGATAATGACTCTGGGGATAATAATTTTTGTTCTTTTAGTGGGGTTTATAAAAGAACCTTAAATGAGAAGAAACTAAAGGGGGTTTGGGAAAATACCAAAAGACCCGGAACTTATGAAGAGTGGGGATATGAAATAGATGAAAACGGAAAAACAATTTTTGATTTTAAAGGAAGAGGCTATAAAGTTGTAAATGGAAAAGAGGTGCTAACAGAAGAGTTGCGCTTTATAAATGAAGGAGACGAATGGTATTATGAAGCTACTGTAAATCACAATTCAGGACCTGTAAAATTTAAGCTGACTAGTTTCCAAGAGAATAAGTGGGTTTTTGAAAACCCCGAGCACGATTTTCCGCAAAAGATAGTATATGAATGGTTAAGTGCTACAGAGCTGAAAGTATATGTATCTGCTGGGGAGAAGGGCTTTGTAGTAAACTTTAAAAAAGTAGAATAAAAAAAGCCCGCTATTAGCGGGCTTTTTCAATCAACTTAAACACTAACCTAACTAACCATTATTTAGGCAGTACTACCGCATCAATTACATGTATTACACCATTAGACTGGTACACATCTAAGATGCTTATATTAGAGGTTCTTCCGTTTTCGTCAGTTAGCATAATGCTACTGGTTCCATTCATCATAGCAGTAAGTTTGCCACCTTGTACAGTAGTTAAAACTGCTTTTCCATCGCCTTTTTTAATGGCTTTCATTATACTTTTAGAGTCCCAGTTACCTGATACAACATGGTAAGTAAGCACCGCAGATAATTTGGCTTTGTTTTCCGGCTTTAATAATGTTTCTACGGTACCTTCAGGCAAGTTTTCAAAGGCATCGTTTACCGGAGCAAATACTGTAAAAGGACCTTCGCTTTGTAAAGTTTCTACCAAACCGGCAGCTTTTACAGCAGCTACTAGTGTAGTGTGGTCTTTAGAGTTTACGGCATTTTCTACAATGTTCTTTTTTGGGTACATTTTTTCTCCACCTACAACCGGTTCATTTTGTGCTTTTGCATTTGAAAAACTAAATGCTGCTAGGGCAAGAGATAAGATTGTAATTTTTGTTGCTTTCATAATTTTAAAGTCTGTTTGTGAATGTTTTTATTTACACAAACATTTACGCAGCTACAATCAGTTTGGATTTTTGAGCAACAAAAAAAGGCTGCAATTAGCAGCCTTTTTTTAATAATATTGAAAGTCTATTAAACTAACTCGACGGTTAAACCGGCATCAGTTTTTTCCACTTTAGCCAGTTTGTTTGCAGTTAGTTTTTTAATGGTTTTATCCCATTTTTTATTGCTCAAGCCCGATTTTTCTTTTAGGTCATTTAAGTCCATCTTTTCTGCTTTTTGCAATAAACCAAATACTGCTTTTTCTTCATCATTCAGCTCTACAGCTTTCTTAGTAGTTTCGGGCTTCATTTGTGGGAAGAATAATACTTCTTGTATAGAGGACTGGTTGGTCATTAGCATTACTAATCGGTCGATACCAATACCCATCCCCGATGTAGGAGGCATACCATATTCCAACGCTCTCAAGAAATCCTGATCGATAAACATCGCTTCATCATCCCCTTTTTCAGACAAGGTTAATTGCTCTTCAAAACGCTCGCGTTGGTCAATAGGGTCATTTAACTCAGAGTAAGCATTTGCTACCTCTTTACCGTTAACCATCAACTCAAAACGTTCTGTTAATTCAGGGTTATCACGATGTGCTTTACACAATGGCGACATCTCTTTTGGGTAGTCTATAATAAAGGTTGGTTGTATGTAGTTGCCTTCACACTTTTCGCCAAAAATTTCATCAATTAGTTTGCCTTTACCCATGGTTTCGTCTACCTCAATTTTCAGGTCTTTACAAACCTGACGCAATTGAGTTTCATCCATTCCGCTAATATCTACACCTGTAAACTCTTTAATAGAGTCGTACATGGTTACACGCTTAAATGGGCGTTGGAAATTGATTTCGTTTTCACCTACAGTCACGGTAGTTTTACCATGTACGTCAAGCGCCACTTTTTCAATCATCTCCTCGGTAAAGTCCATCATCCAGTTGTAGTCTTTGTAGGCTACATATATTTCCATTACGGTAAACTCAGGGTTGTGCGTACGGTCCATTCCTTCGTTACGGAAGTCTTTTGCAAACTCATATACACCTTCAAAACCACCTACAATTAAGCGCTTTAGGTACAATTCGTTTGCTATACGTAAGTACAATGGCATGTTCAATGCATTGTGATGTGTAATAAACGGACGCGCAGCGGCACCACCCGGTATAGGCTGTAATATTGGAGTTTCTACTTCCATATAGCCCATTTTGTTAAACATCTCTCGCATAGACGCTACCACCTTAGTACGAGTAACAAAAATGTCTTTTACTTTTGGGTTTACTACTAAGTCTACATAACGTTGGCGGTAACGAGTTTCAGGGTCAGTAAATGCATCATGTACATTACCGTCTTCATCGGTTTTTACAACCGGTAAAGGGCGCAAAGATTTACTCAATACCGTGAATTCCTTTACTAGTATTGAGATTTCGCCAACTTGCGTTTTAAATACTTCTCCTCTAATGCCGATGAAGTCGCCAATGTCAAGCAACTTTTTAAACACATCATTGTACAAGGTTTTATCTTCACCTGTACAAATCTCATCGCGGTTAAAATATACTTGTATACGACCTGTAGAGTCCATTAATTCCGCAAAAGAAGCCTTTCCCATAATACGGCGGCTCATCATTCTACCTGCTAATGTCACATCTTGGTAGTTCTTCTTTTCTTCAGAGAAGTTTTCCTTTATCTCCTTTGCATAGGCAGTTACCTCGTACTTTGCAGCCGGGTAGGGCTCTATACCCATTTCGCGCATTTTGTGTAGCGCATCTCTTCTTACAACTTCCTGTTCGCTTAATTCTCTTGCCATAATTCAGAAAAATTTGCGCAAAGATACAGATATTTTGCTGCTTTAATTTGTATTTTGCACCACAAAGCTAGCTTCTATGAAACAACTTATTGCAGATTTTCCAAAGCATTTATTACATGCATTAGAAATAGGTGCTAAAGCTGACTTAAAAAAGCATACCAAACCTATAAATAGTGTGTTAATTTTAGGCTTGGGCGGTTCTGGTATTGGAGGAACTATTGTGTCTGAATTAACCGCTGATGAGGCATCATTACCTATTGTTGTCAATAAAAATTATACAATCCCTGCTTATGTAGGAGAGCATACATTGGTAATAGCTTGTTCGTATTCGGGTAATACCGAAGAGACCATTATGTCTATGGAAGAGGCAGTAGCTAAAGGTGCAGAAGTTGCCATTATTACGTCAGGCGGACTAGCGTTAAATAAGGCAAAAGCAAATAACTATAACCATATAGTAATACCCGGAGACAATCCTCCAAGGTCAATGCTGGGGTACTCACTCACTCAATTATACAGATTATTAAATCATTATGGTGTAATATCAGATGCCTATATAAAAGATATAAAAGCAGCCTCAGCTTTATTAGAAAAAGAGTCTACCGCATTATTGTTGGAAGCAAACAATTTGGCCGACACGCTGTTTGGTAAAACACCTGTTATCTATTCGGTTGCGGGTAATGAAGGGGTTGCCGTTCGTTTTCGTCAGCAGTTAAATGAGAATAGTAAGATGTTGTGCTGGCATCATGTAATACCAGAAATGAACCATAACGAATTGGTAGGATGGGCAGGTGCCAAAGAAGGCTTATCGGTTGTGATTTTTAGAAACCCAACAGACTTTGAGCGTAGCCAAAAGCGTATTGAGATTAACAAAGAAACAATAGAGAAACACACCAACTCTATTACCGAAGTGTGGAGTAAAGGCAATAGCCCGCTTGAAAGAGCACTGTATTTGATACACATTGGCGATTGGACTTCTTACTTTTTATCAGAGAAAAACGGGGTAGATATTTTAGATATAAAGGTGATTGAACATCTGAAAGACGAGCTATCTAAATTTTAAGAAGAGCAGCTATAAAATAGCCATGAGGAGGCAGAGCGATGCAAAAAGTAGTTCTTAGAGATATTGGCTTGATAGATTACCAAGAAGCTTGGGACTATCAGCAAAACCTATTTGATAAAGAAGTAAATAGGAAATTAGAGGAGAGACATTTTCCACTAGAGCAGCAAACCCCACCCAAACACACGTTTATTTTTTGTGAGCACCCGCATGTATACACCTTGGGTAAAAGCGGTAGTGAAGAAAACTTGCTGATTGATGCTGATAAAAGGCAAGAACTAGGCATTCAGTACTACAAAATAAACCGTGGTGGCGATATTACCTATCACGGACCCGGACAAATAGTAGGTTACCCAATATTTGATTTAGACCATTTTTTTACCGATATTCACAAGTACCTACGTTACCTTGAAGAAGCAGTGATTATGACCATTGCAGAATACGGTTTAAAAGGCGAGCGTTCTGAAAAAGAAACAGGTGTATGGCTAGATGTTGGTAAACCCACAGCCCGTAAAATATGTGCTTTAGGTATGAAAGCCAGCAGATGGGTAACGATGCATGGATTTGCTTTTAATGTAAATACGGATTTATCTTATTTTAACCATATAGTTCCTTGTGGTATAGATGATAAAGATGTTACCTCTATGAAACGGGAATTAGGAAAAGAGGTAGATATAAATGAAGTAAAAGATAAACTGAAACAACACTTGGCAACGTTATTTAATATAGAGTTTATTACACCCTAAAAACGGCCTTTATGAAGTTTATTAAACGGTTTTTACTAGCCCTTTTAGCAATAATTATTTTGCTAAATCTATTGATTGTCATCTTTGATAAAACGTATTTATATAAAGGTGTTGAGCTTACTTATATGCGTGGCGAAAAAACCGCTACCATTGATGATGCGCAGTTTTTTGATACAAGAACCGTAGAAGCAGGCAATTACCAGCCGTGGAATGTTGCAAAAGATTATAACGCAACGAAGCTCCCCGAAAACCTTACAACCGATTTAGAGAGATTAGAAGCAGTTGCCTTTCTGGTAATTAAAAATGATAGTATACAATATGAGCAATATTGGGATGGATATAATGCAGACTCTGCATCTAACTCCTTTTCAATGGCAAAAAGTATTGTAAGTATTTTGGTTGGGATTGCCTTAGAAGAAGGTAAAATCAAAAACATATTACAACCTGCCAGTGACTTTATACCGGAGTTTAAAGAGCTAGAGTTTCAAGAAGAATTGACAATCAAATCCTTATTAGCTATGGGCTCAGGCTTAGATTGGGAAGAGAGTTATACCGGACCATTATCAATCACCGCTGAGGCTTATTATGGAGATCATTTAGAAGAAATTATACGAGGACTGAAACTAAAAGAAAGACCAGGCCAACGCTTTAAATACTTAAGTGGTAATACAGCAATACTAGGCTTGATATTAGAAGAAGCTACCGGTATGACTTTAAGTGAATACGCCTCTGAAAAACTATGGAAACCCATTGGCGCAAAACATGATGCCAAATGGACTTTGGATAAAGAAGGAGGTATGGAGAAACCCTATTGCTGCTTCAACTCTAATGCCAGAGACTTTGCACGTTTAGGTAAACTATACCTAAATGATGGCAACTGGAATGGAAAGCAAATTGTGCCGGAATACTATGTGAGAGGCTCTACAATATCACAAGGCTTAGCTGGTTACTATGGCTTGCATTGGTGGATAATTGAGGGTTATGAAACCCCTATATTTTATGCACGAGGGCACTTAGGGCAGTATGTTATTGTGTTCCCTGAGAAAGATATGATTGTAGTGCGCTTAGGTAAGCATTCTGATGTTTCTAGTGATGGCAAGCATTACAATGACACCCATTTAATTGTACAAGAAACCTTAAAAATGTTCCCCGATGCTTGAAGGCATTAAGTTAAGTAACATACTTTTTTTAGATATAGAAACCGTACCCCAAAGCGCAGATTTTGAAGGCTTATCAGACGAAATGCAATACCTGTGGGATGATAAAACCCAATACCAAAGAGGCGATGAAACTGCCGCTGAGTTTTATGCTAAACGCGCAGGTATTATGGCTGAGTTCTCTAAAATTATATGCATATCAGTAGGCTTTATTACAGAGGAAGAAAGAGGGTTGAAAGGCTTTCGTTTAAAATCTTTTTATGGTGATAATGAGCAGGACTTATTAATTGAGTTTGCTGAGCTTTTAGAGAGCCATTATAGTAGCCCAAACCATTTACTTTGCGCACACAATGGCAAAGAATTTGATTTTCCGGTAATTGCCAGAAGAATGTTGGTGAATGGAATAAGACTTCCTAAATTATTAAATATAGCAGGCAAAAAGCCATGGGAAATTCAGCATTTAGACACCATGGAGCTGTGGAAGTTTGGTGACTGGAAAAACTATACATCACTAAAATTATTAGCAGCAATATTTAATATTCCAACCCCAAAAGATGATATAGATGGAAGCCAAGTTGCTGAGGTGTATTGGAAAGAAAAAAACTTACCCAGGATTGTAGAGTATTGCCAAAAAGATACACTTACGGTAGCACAGTTACTATTGAAGTATAAGGGACAGGCTATTATTAAACCTGAAAATGTACATAGCTAATTGGCATTCTTTTTGGTAAAAATCATTTGTTAAATAGTTTGAATTCTTTACAATTGTAGGGATAAATAAAAATCATACCATGAAAAAATTTACGATTACTCTTCTATTAGCAATATTCACACTTTCAATTTCATATGCACAAACAACAACAGAGGCAGGTAAACCGGACTGCAACTTAGAAGAGAATGTGGATGAGTTTAGTGGTAGAAAAAGTATAACTACAAAAATAGAAAGAATAGGGAGTTCTTATAGGGGGAAACTGAGCCTTTCAGTATATAAAACGGAAGACGATGTCAAGATAATGGTAATTTTTCGAGCAGAGGAAGAAGTAGTCTGCTTTATTGAAGACTCAGAAATTCAAATTAAATTAGAGAATGGGGAAGTATTAGAGCTTAAATCGGGCAGCACTGATATTGAATGTGACTTTAGGGTAATTTTTATTACTAAGGGTTTAAAAAAGAAGGAAATAAAAAAGCTTCTAGAGTCTCCTATTAGCAATATAAGGTTGAGAGGGGATTTTTATACTACTATAGAAGTAGAGAAGCCCAACTATCTTATGGATAACCTTAAATGTATTATGGAATAGCCGTAAAACAAAATGTACTAGAGGTGTTATTGCATAAGTAGTAACACCTTTTTTATTTGTAATATATTTGAGACAAGCATAACAATAGGTAATGAACTTACTACAGATAAAAAACTTAGTTACAACATTTACCACTGGTAAAGAAGTTACTACTGCTATAAAGGGCGTTAGCTTTGATGTAGCTGAAGGAGAAACAGTAGGTATAGTTGGAGAGTCAGGCTCTGGCAAGTCAGTAACATCATTATCTATAATGGGTTTGTTACCAGCAGTAGGCAAAGTTTCTTCGGGAGAAATTATTTACAAAAAAAGTGAAGGAATTGAGGTAGACTTAACTAAGTTATCAGAGAAAGAAATGCAAAAATATCGAGGCAATGATATTGCAATGATATTTCAAGAACCCATGACCTCTTTAAACCCCGTACATAAGTGCGGAGATCAAGTTGCAGAAATTATACAGTTACATAAAAAGTGTTCTGTAAAAGAGGCAAAAAAACAAGTAATAGAACTTTTTAAGAAGGTAGAGCTTCCCAGACCACAAGATATTTATACTTCTTACCCGCATCAATTATCAGGAGGGCAAAAACAACGTGTAATGATAGCGATGGCTATCAGCTGTAACCCTAGAGTTTTGATAGCAGATGAGCCCACAACAGCACTGGATGTAACGGTGCAAAAAACCATATTGCAACTACTCAAAAATTTGCAACAAGAATATGGTATGGGGCTGATTTTTATTACACATGATTTAGGTGTAGTTGCAGAAATTGCAGATAAAGTAGTGGTAATGTATAAAGGAGATATTGTAGAGCAAGGCACAGCCAAACAGCTATTTAATAACCCACAACACCCTTATACAAAAGGCTTATTGGCTTGTAGACCACCCTTAAATTATAGGTTGAAAAAACTGCCAACAGTTGCTGATTTTTTGAATGACGAAAGTTTAGAGATGAAAGCCTATCACAATCAATGGAAATTAAATGATAGCGATACATCAGCAAGGCAAAAATTATTATTTGCTCAAGAGCCATTATTACACGTAAATGATTTACAAACCTATTTCCCAATACAAAAAGGCATATTTAGTAAGGTTAAAGAATATGTAAAAGCTGTTGATACAGTAAACTTTAATGTGTTTCCGGGAGAAACTATGGGTCTGGTAGGAGAGTCAGGTTGCGGGAAAACCACATTGAGTAGAACCATATTAAGGCTGAACAAACCAACAGCAGGAGAAATTATTTACAAAGGGCAAGACATTGCTCAGTTAGAAGGAGAGGAGCTTAGAAAATTAAGAAAAGAAATCCAGATTATTTTTCAAGACCCTTATTCATCCTTAAACCCAAGACTTACAATTGGAGAGGCTATTGTTGAGCCAATGCTGGTACATAATATATCCGGCACTAAAACCCAGCATAAAGAAAAAGTAAAGGCACTACTGGAAAGAGTAGGCCTGAGTGGAGATTTTTACAACAGGTATCCTCATGAGTTTTCAGGTGGACAAAGGCAACGTATAGGTATTGCTAGAGCCTTGGCTTTAGAGCCCGAATTTATCATTGCAGACGAATCCGTTTCGGCATTAGATGTATCGGTTCAAGCACAAGTTTTAAACCTCTTAAACGAGCTGAAAGAAGAATTTGGCTTAACTTATATTTTCATCTCACATGACTTATCTGTAGTTAAGTTTATGTCAGATAGAATGATAGTGATGAATAAAGGTAAAATTGAGGAAAGCGGTTTAGCTGATGAGGTATATAATCACCCTAAAAAAGAATATACCAAGCACCTAATTGAAGCAATACCTAAGGGAGAGGCAATATTGGTTTAATCTGTTGCTTTTTTCTTTTTTACTTCGCAAACAAAGCAACGTTGGTTTAAATCTTCAATTATTTTTACTGCATATCCTTCTTTTTCTATCATCTCAATTTCCCATCCGTGGCAGGTAAGTACGGGCTTAGAAGTGTCAATTTTACTGATCCATACTTGATTGACTCCAAAGATGTAGTTGTAATAAATCTTAGCGCCATTATAGTAGGTACTCACAGCTTGGTAATCGTTCTCAATATCTTTGCCACTGTCTACTAAATATTGGTAGAACTCGGCATATCGCTCTTCATCAACCCTGCGTTCCGGAGTATATTTTTTAGCAAACTTATTTTTGCCAAAGACCATACCTACTGAAAAAACCATTACTACTGATAGTATAGAAACACGAACTGTTTTAGTGCTAAACTTGAGTTGTAAAAACTCATACAAGCCTACCCCAACGGGTATGGCTAAAAAGGGGTAAATAGGAGCGTCATACCAACGTAGCTTTGTATTTGCTATAGAGATAATGAGTAGGTATACAAGCATTGCAAGTAAAGAGTAAGCACTAAATTGCTTAACCCCCATGTGCTTAGACTTAAACGTTAAGAATAGAACAAAGGGTAGAACATATAACCATGGTACAAAGCCTTGTTGTGCTATATGCCTTAAATAAAAATAAAATGGGTGAGCATGCCCTTCTAATGCTTCATTAAAACGGCCTCCAAGCTCGTTGTTTTTAATGGCTTCTATATAGCCTTCGCTGAAAGATTCTCGCAAGAAATAATAACCAATAATTGCCGCTAAAGAAAAGATTGTAGAGACGATAAGTTTACCTGCAAACAACCTTCTTAAGTATTCTTTTTTGCTAAGGCCGAATAGAACTATAGGAGGGAGTAATAAGTAACCTGCTATACCTTTGGTCATACCGGCAAGAAACAAGAATAAGCCAAACAACAATGCATGCTTCAGCAGGCCGGTTCTGTAATACATAAAAAGCTGAATGCTATATAAGAATAGCCATAAACAAAGTAAGGCATCATAATCTGCAGAAAAAGCAACATGGTCGCGGGTGAATCCATAACTACTGATAAGCACTAAACTAGAAAGAAATCCTACAGTAGCATTTTTGAGGTGTTTTTTACAAAACCAGTAAATACTAAAAGCCAAAGCTATTGCTGCTATGGCAGAAGGCAACCTTAAGGCAAACTCTGAATACCCAAATAGCTTTATACTACCCGCCATTAACCATATCAATAAAGGGGGTTTGGTGTTCCATAAATCAGGTTCAAATAAATAAGTGGTAACCCAAAAATTACCAGACTGAACCATTTCATAGGCATTAATAGCCAATCGAGACTCATCCCAAAGTTGTAGCGGTCTGGTGCCAAGTTTAAATAGGAACATTAGCAAGGCCAATACACCAATTACATAAGGATAATATGATTCTGCTTTTTTTAGCTGCACTGCTTAGTAGTCTTCTTTATTGTCAATTGCACTATTGTAATCCGGTACAGAAATAGCTTGCTCAAGATTATCAGGGAAATGAGTTTTTAAAAATACTTCCCAATAAGCCTCTTTTGTCATTCCATCCCAATGAATAAGCGTCAGTCTGTACTGATAGTCATTAAATAAACTGTAAAGCACCAATAAAATTGTAATGGCGGCAGTACTAGCAATAACTTTTATTTTTTTGGTGTAAATAAAATCAAAAAATGCAGCTACAGATAAACCTACAATAGGCAAGATATCTATCATTGGTCTAGCACCAAAACTACCTCCATACCACCAACACCACCAGCTAAAAATGATGTACATAAAAAGGAAAGAGGTAATAAGTACAGGTAAAAACAGCTTGCGGTATTTTTTATACAAGAAGTATAACCCTACAAAAAAGGTAACCATTAAGGGAGAGTAAACTAACCAGCCTTTACGATAACTAAGTAAGCCGTCTATAATTTTTGGATCTGCAAAAAAGAAGCCTTCTTCTCCGTATGAGTAAACTATCCACTTGCCCACATTCCATTTCCAAAAAATAAGTTGCGGGAAGATGACTAAAAAGCTACCAAAAGCAATTAATAGGATAGTCTTTTTATGATTAATGGCTAGGTCTTTAATTCGATACCAAAAGTCATTAAAGGATGTTATGCCAATTAGTAAAGGAAAGAGAAACACAATAATGTTTACGGGCCGTATTAGAGTAATTAAGCCCCCAAGTAAGCCTAGTAAGGCGGTATTGAGAAAAGTCTTTTTATCAGTCCATCTAATAGAGAAAAACAAAAATGCGCTGACCAACGCAAAAGTATACGCATGAGACATAGGGTTTCCTGTAGAAGAAGTGTAGTAAAACAGGTTAGTACCCAAAACAATTACAATCATTGTAGTGGCCGTAACTGCTTCAGAGAAATAGTTGAGTAATACGCGCCTAAAAAAGTATAGTCCGGGTAAAAAATATGCAATAGCACTAAGTATAATAAACATCCTGTAAGGTGTAGAATAGCCATCTGTGGGGTAGCCAAATGCTTTTGCATAAACAGTTGCCAAGCCATAAAAAGGAGCGTACATATAAGCCATACCCATACTCATTTTCGGGTAATCATGCCCTAAGCCATCATTAGCAATACCATGGTTTAACGGATGCCCGGCGGGTAATTCTCGTACAAAATGAAAGGATAAATCGTGATGCTCAAATAAGGCGGGGAGGTATGAATAATAGATCTGTATATCCCATTCTATTACTTTTTTCTCGTTCCAATACTTAAACCAAAAAGTGTAACCGATAACTAATGTGGCAATGAAAATAAATGCCCACTGCGAAAGGCTATATTTTTGCCACAAGCGCCCCATACTAGAGTTTCATCTCAGGTATGTCGCCCTCAACAATTAATCTACCTGCGGTTGCATTTTTAATTTCTTCTACGCTTACACCGGGTGCGCGTTCTAGTAGTTTAAAACCATCCGGAGTTACATCCATAACGGCTAAATCTGTAACTACTTTTCTCACTACACCAACGCCTGTAAGTGGTAATGTGCATTCTGGTAATAGTTTAGATTCTCCTGCTCTATTGGTGTGCATCATGGCAACAATAATATTGTCTGCAGAGGCCACTAAATCCATAGCGCCACCCATACCTTTTACCATTTTGCCCGGTATTTTCCAGTTGGCAATGTCTCCGTTTTCTGCTACTTCCATAGCTCCTAAAACGGTCATGTGTACATGCTGCCCTCTAATCATTCCAAAGCTCATTGCAGAGTCAAAAAAAGCAGCACCTGGGAGGGCTGTAATTGTTTGTTTTCCGGCATTTATTAAATCCGGATCCTCTTCTCCTTCAAATGGGAAAGGTCCCATGCCTAATATTCCGTTTTCCGATTGAAATTCAACGCTAATGCCTTGCGGAATATAGTTTGCCACCAAAGTAGGGATACCAATTCCTAGGTTTACATAATAACCGTCTTGCATTTCTTGAGCAATGCGCTGTGCAATACCATTTTTATCTAAAGCCATATTATCGTTGTCTTACAGTTCGTTGTTCTATTCTTTTCTCGTAGTTAGTGCCTTTAAAAATACGTTGCACAAAAATACCCGGCGTATGTATTTCATTGGGGTGTAACTCTCCTGCGGGTACTAGCTCTTCTACTTCAGCAACTGTAATTTTACCTGCCATTGCCATTAGCGGGTTAAAGTTACGTGCAGTACCTTTAAATATGAGGTTTCCGGCTTCATCACCTTTCCATGCTTTTACAAATGCATAATCTGCTTCAAAAGCATGTTCTAAAATGTGTGGCTTACCGTTAAAAATTCTTACTTCTTTGCCCTCCGCTACTTCAGTACCATAACCTGCAGGTGTAAAAAAGGCAGGGATACCTGCTCCTGCAGCACGACAACGTTCTGCTAAGGTTCCTTGTGGTATTAAATCTACCTCTAGTTCACCGCTTAGCATTTGGCGCTCAAATTCATCATTTTCTCCTACGTAAGAAGAAATCATTTTTTTGATTTGATGACCTTGTAATAATAAACCCAAGCCAAAATCATCTACTCCGGCATTGTTAGAAATACAAGTCAATCCTTTAATACCTATTTTTTGAAGAGCAGAAATAGCATTCTCAGGAATACCTGATAAACCAAAGCCTCCCAACATAAAAGTCATATTGTCTTTTACGCCGGCAATGCCTTCTTCTGCGTTTGCAACTACTTTGTTAATCATATTTTTTAGTCATTAAACATCCCTTCCGGACTAGATTCGTTGAAAGGGTTGCCAGTGTTTTGCTGTTTATATTTTTCACAGTCAAGCTCTATGCTTAGTTTCTCAACCGGTTTTTCAAATTTATCTGTTGGGGTTACCCCAAGCTTGCCATCGGCATATACTTTTTTCATAAATAGTGCCCAAATAGGTAATGCCATTGTTGCTCCTTGACCGTAATATATACCACTAAAATGAATATCTCTGTCTTCACCACCTACCCAAGCACCTGCTACTAGGTTGGGTACTACGCCCATAAACCAGCCATCACTGTTGTCTTGCGTTGTACCTGTTTTACCTGCTATTTGAGTACTATAATCAAACGCATAAGGGAAACCAGTTACTACATCATTGAGATAACTACCTCCACGACTTCTTAAGCGTGCGCCAGAACCTCCAGAAGTTGTTACACCTTGTAATAAGTCCAGTAAAACATATGCTTGCTCTTCGCTCATTACATCTTTAGAGTCCGGTGTAAATTCTGCCAACACTACTCCGTTTTTATCTTCTATACGGGTAACCATTATGGGTTCGGTATATACTCCCTTATTGGCAAATGTTCCGTAGGCTCCTACCATTTCGTATACCGTTAAATCGGGTGTGCCTAAGGCAATGGCAGGCTGAATAGGGATATCGCTTTTTACACCCATTTCCTTTGCTAATTGACTAACAGGTTCCGGCCCTACCTGTTTCATTAAATAAGTAGTTACTGTATTTTTTGAGCGTCCGAGAGCCTCTTTTAGTGTTAATACTCCACCATATTTACCATCAGAGTTTTTAGGGCACCAGTCTTTTAATAAATCAAATTGTCCTTTTTCTATACAGGTTTGTACATCGGCCACCTCATAGCATGGCGATAGATGTAACTGTCTCATAGCCGTGGCGTATACAAAAGGCTTAAAGGTAGAACCTACTTGTCTTTGCCCTGTTTTTACATGGTCATACTGAAAATGACGATAATTTATACCACCAACCCAAGCCTTTATATAGCCTGTTTGTGGCTCCATAGCCATAAAACCCGTTTGTAAAAAGTATTTGTAATAACGGATAGAGTCCATGGGGCTCATTGTTGTATCAATATCTCCTTTCCAAGAGAAAACAGTCATCTCTTTAGGGGTATTAAACACAATATCTATAGAGTCTTTAGACATGCCTGCTCTTTTCAGGCTTCTGTACATGCCGCTTCTTTTTTTAGCGGCAGTTAGTAGTCTATCAATACGGTCTTGATTAATTCCATGAAAAGGGGCTGTTTTCCTGCCTTCTTCTTTCAAAAAGAATACTCGTTGCAGGTTAGCCATATGTTCTTCCATTGCTTCTTCGGCATACTTTTGCATTTTAAAGTCTACTGTGGTGTATATTTTTAATCCATCTGTGTAGATGTTGTACTCAGTACCATCAGCTTTTTTGTTTTTAGAGACCCAGTCTTTCATAAAACTACGTAGCTCTTCTCTAAAGTAAGTAGCGGTACCTGTATTATGGCTGGCAGGGTTGTACTCTAAGCCCAATGGCAACTCTCTCAATGAGTCTCTTTCTGCTCGAGTAATCACCTCATTTCGTTCCATTTGTAAAAACACAATATTTCTTCTACCCCTAGTTCCTTCAGCATTTCGTAAAGGGTTGTATAAAGAAGGGTTTTTTGCCATCCCAACCAACATAGCGGCTTCATGTATTTCTAAATCGGCAGGTTTTTTACTAAAGTATATAGTAGAAGCAGATTGCACCCCTACAGCAAGATTTAAAAAATCAAAGCGGTTGAAATACATCGCAATAATTTCTTCTTTGGTATATTTTCTTTCTAGTTGAACGGAGATTACCCATTCTTTTACTTTTTGACTAAGTCTAGCAAACTTACTTTGAGCAGGATCATGAAAAAGCATTTTTGCCAATTGCTGAGAGATCGTACTACCACCACCGGCGCTTCCCATTTTTGCAACAGCTCTCACAAGCGCTTCAACATCTACACCTGAGTGTGAGTAATAACGTTCATCTTCTGTAGCCACAAGGGCATTAATTAAATAGGGAGAAAGCTCTTCATACTCAACATGCGTACGGTTTTGCGCAAAAAACTTACCCAATACCATGTCATCTGAAGAGATGATTTGTGAAGCTAAATTACTTTTAGGGTTTTCTAATTCTTCAATAGAAGGGAGCTTGCCTAACCAGCCCATTGCAGCTGCAAAAATAAGTAGGGCAAAGCTTCCGAGACCGGCAAATACCAGTATCCAAAACCAACGGATGAGTTTTTTAAAAGAGGTCTTTTTTGGTTTAGTTGTTTTCGCCATCGGTTATAGCTTTTTCTATGCTCAATCCCATGTCTTCAATACCTTCTAATGTATCTTGGCGCATGGCTTGCCAAAATGTAAATTTATAAATTCCTTTTTCAGGAAATACTAATGAGGTTGCCCTAAAGCTAAATTTATTGCTTTTTAAGGCTCCTACTCCTTTTCCCACCCATTTTCCATTTGGTTGGGCTAACAAATAGTTTAAGGTATCGGTAATAGTATACCCGTCCGGAAATTCAACGGTATTCAGTAAGTATAAATTGCTGTATGGGTAATTATTGTTGTTTCTTACATGTACAAACAAGTCGTATGAGCTAATTGTATCGGGTGCATTTATCTCAAATACAACCGGCTTAAATTTTTCCCAACCGCTTTTTTCAATAGTTACATACTCTTCGTAAACAGTATTGTTACCACAGCTCACTAAAAAGATGAATAAAAAAGCCAATAATGCCGCGTAAGGCTTATGATGGTTTTTTAGCATTTCTGTTTCTATTGTTCTTATTTCTAGACTTATTGTTGCGTCTTTTTTTGCTTTTGTTTTTTGGCTGATCAAAACGAGTAAGGCTATCTTGCCCTACTACATTTGTGTAGTCTTCTACAACCACTTGTTTTGTTTCCTCAATATACTCATCTAACGTTAGCGGAATCTCATTTCGTTTATTGCTCTCAATAACTTCTTTTACTGATTCTACCGTTACTTGTATAAAGTGTTGCGGATTGGTAGTATAACTATACCACATTCTGCCGCTAAAAATGTCCATCTTTTGGAAGAACGCTTCGCCTTGTTTTGTTTTCAAACGCACATTGGTGTCCGGGAAAACTTTCAATGCATCCATGTAGCTATCCAGCTCATAGTTCAAACAGCACTTTAGCTTACCACATTGCCCTGCTAACTTTTGAGGGTTTAAGGACAGTTGTTGGTAACGAGCCGCTGAGGTGTTTACAGATCTAAAATCTGTAAGCCATGTACTACAGCACAACTCTCTACCACAAGAGCCTATACCCCCTAATCGGGCTGCCTCTTGTCTGGCACCAATTTGGCGCATTTCTATGCGCACACTAAATGCTCCCGCCAAATCTTTAATGAGCTGTCTAAAGTCAACTCGTTCATCTGCGGTATAATAAAAGGTAGCTTTAGAACCATCGCCCTGAAACTCTACATCGCTCAACTTCATTTTAAGACCTAGCTTTAAAGCTATTTCTCTAGAACGGTGCATTGTATCGTGCTCACGGTCGCGCGCTTCCTGCCATTTATCTATATCTTTTTGGGTAGCTTTGCGGTATAACTTTTTAACGTCCTCGCTATCTTCTGTAACCTTTTTCTTGCGCATTTGCACACGCACTAATTCTCCTATTACAGATACAACACCAATATCATGTCCTGGTGAAGCCTCTACGGCTACTGTATCTCCTACTGCCAAAGGCAAATTATTAACATTGCGAAAAAACTCTTTTCGTCCGTTTTTAAAACGTACTTCAACGCAATCAAAAGGCACTTGGTCGTTAGGAAGCCTCATATTTGCCAACCAGTCAAAAACGGTTAGTTTATTACAGCCTCCGTTGCCACAACTTCCGTTGTTTCGGCAACCATTTGGTACTCCGCCACCACCCGAACAACTACTACATCCCATAATCTAATCTCTCTCTGTTCGTTTAGTATCTTAAAAGCTTAAAGATACTATCTTTTTTGCTTTGCGCAAAGATAGCGGTTTGAGGGCATGAATGAGAATTTTTTATAAATTGTTAGAGGATTGGTTTTATCTTTATAGCAAACTAGGTTTATGACAAGGAGATATTTACGTAAGCAAAAAGACCAAATAGGCTCTATGCCTGGTACATTGCTTTATACAGGGGTAAAAAAACAAGAAAAAGTTCATATTGCTATTATAGATTATAACAGTGATAACTTTACAGAAGTAGACACCCAAGATATAGAGCAAATTAAGCAGTACGAGACTTCTAGCACTTGCACATGGGTAAATATTACGGGCTTACATGATGTAGAGACTATTGGCAAACTTACAGGCTTGTTTGACTTTCATCCGTTGATGATGGAAGATATATTTAACGTAGATGAACGACCTAAAATAGAAGAGTTTGATAACTGTATCTTTTCTACTTTAAAAATGCTTCACTTAGACCAAAATAACAACCTTATTAGTGAGCAGTTAAGTATGGTGATTATGCCCAATATGCTCATCACTTTTCAGGAGCAAGGGGGTGATGTTTTTGACTCGGTAAGAGAGCGACTGCGAAAGCAAAGAGGTAGAATTAGAAATGCCGGACCCGATTATTTGGCCTATGCTTTAATGGATACCGTTATAGATAACTATATGTATATAGTAGGCTTACTGGGAGAAAAAATAGAGGATTTAGAGGCTGCCGTGCTAATACCGGATAACCCTAAGCTGTTAGATAAGATTAAAACCTATAAAAGGGAACTTAACTTTTTACGAAAGAACATTAGACCTGCAAGAGAAGCAGTGCTGCAATTTTCTAAATTAGAAAATAAGCTAATAAGCAAACGAACCCAAGAATTTATAAAAGATTTACAAGACTCTACAGTGCAAGTAAATGAAGAGGTAGAAACGTATAGAGAAATGTTATCTGATCAGTTGATGATTCATCACTCAAACCTGAGTAATAAGATGAATGAGATAATGAAAGTACTCACTATCTTTTCTGCTGTTTTTATTCCGCTAACCTTTGTGGCAGGTATTTACGGAACCAATTTTGACTTTTTACCCGAACTGCATTACAAGTACAGCTACCTTATTTTTTGGGTAGTGCTTATTATAGTAGCACTCATAATGCTACGCTACTTTAAGCGCAAGGGGTGGTTATAAGAGCCTATTAACTAATGGCTTTGGCACCCCAAAAGAAGATGCCAAGCCATATAAGACCTTTTACCAAAAAGAATAGAAAGCCTATTATTCCAACTTTTTTTATGTAGCCTTTAAAACGGCTCATAATTAGTTGGTAAGTATAGCGTATGTTTTAAAATCTGATGTCATTGGAGGCTCAATACCTTGCTCACGCGCTTTGGTAATATCCTCGAAACCTCTTTTGTGACCTTCAATAAATGCCTCAGACTGAGTCCACTCTTTAAAGTTACTTTCATCATCCCAGTAGCTTACAATAAGGTAAGTGCTGTTGTCATCTGTTTGTGGTTTCAACACATGCATGTTTCTAAACCCCGGCATTTTATCAATAGCACCTTTACGAGAAGTAAATAATTCTTCAAAACGCTCTTTATAATCTTCTTTACAAGTAATATAGTTTACTGCGGCAAAACCTAAGCTCATAGTATATAATGTTTAAGTAAAATTTTTGCCAAAGATAATTATTTAGATTGATTTTAAATAGCGAAAAAGGGTTTTTTAAAAACATAGTATTTGGAACCATATTGATAAAGACTTAATTAGGATAATTTTTTACGAAACTATGTAAGACAGATTTATATTTATCCAATAAATCAATTAGCTGGTTGTGATATAAATCATCATTAAAATCTACTATTTGCGCAAGTAAAAGAGATTGTTTAGCTTTTTTAAACCGAGTTTTTTTATGTTTTATATGGTTATTTTGTAAGTATGGATACAGCTTGTCGTAAATGTGGTTTTTGTTTCTATTATTTTGTTGTTGATGACCCTTTAACCATAACCTAAAATCAATAGTAATTTTTTTACTGTCGGAATATTTTATATCTAAATAAGGTTCAATAGTTATAGTTTCATTAGTATCAACATCAATAATTGATAGGGGTATAAAACCAAACGGGAACGCTAATAATGGTTCGCGGGTATTTGGTACCGATTCCCATTTTGCATTAAATAACTCTTGGTTGTCATTAAAAAAACCTGTACAAGCCCACCAATTCCATTCGTTAACGGGAAACTCTTTATAATTCTCAAATGAAGATTTATTACGATCATATTTTTCTTCTTTTTTCATTATATATTGATAGTAATTAATGAGAATAGCATTATCAATCCCTTGCTCTATTCCTTTTTTCAAGACTTTTAAAAAGTCTTTAATTGTATATGGGGAGTAACCCTTACCTATTATCTCTTTAAAACTATGCTGAAACTCGGTTTTAAAATAAATAGGAATTACTTTATCATAATCTTTAGATTTTATTTTTTTTAAATATCTATCTAGTTGATTACTATGATTAGAAGATCCCACTTTATCTTCTATAATAAGAGCTATTTTCTCACCATCCGATTCAAATGTTACAAAAACATCTATTTTATGATATTGCCTTCGAATTTTCAAACCCTTATAATCATCACTTAATTTTCTTTCTTCAATAGCTATAAGGGACTCTAAAAACGCTTTCCCTAAACTATGTAATTTTTCATTTTCTATTTTGTATTTAGGGTCTGACCATTCTATAAGCCATGCTAAGAAAGCATCTTGACTTAATTCACTAGTGGCGTAGTTAAATATGTTTGGAGTATTATACATTATTATATGGGTTTAATTAATGTCAGTTTTATGTAAATTTTATTTTATCTTCTTCATAAAACAAGCTACCCTATTTACTTCGGTAAAACCCATGTTTTTATGAAAGCCAATGCTGTTTTCATTGGTCAGCTCTACATCAGAGGCATACTCTGTGCAGCCCATCGTTTTTGCCCATTGCCTGCCTTGCTCTACCAATAGTTTACCAATGCCTGTTTTTTGGTAGTCGGGTTCTACGTAAATGGCTTCTAGGTATGCAACAGGTGAGGTACTGGTGCCTTCAACATAATCTGTACGTAGGTTGAGGTGTATAAAGGCAATATAGTTATCCTCTTTCTTTAACAGAAAGCAGGTTTCTTTATCAGTACTCAGGGCTTTTGTAAAGTATGCTTGTTCTTCGGTATAATTACAATTGGGGAAGAGCTTTAGGTAAAGCTCTACTAAAGCGTTGAGGTTATTGGTATTTAGTTTTTCAATTTGCATTGTTAAAGTTTATGTTGGCCCCATTCCGCCTCTGAATAAAATAGAGATGCTTAAAAAGTAACAAAGTGTTGCTAATACCAATGAAATGCTTAACCATAACAGAATACGGACTTTTACTTTTTTACTCAACTTTAATGCAATGGGTATGGCAATAATAGGGCTAGCAAATAGTAAGTACCATAATATTTGTCCCAAAGTATCCATATCACTTAAATTCTGCTAGTACTTGCTCCGAAAATGCAGGGTTATTTATTTGCTTGGCAATGTAAATGGCTAAGTTTTTTGCTTGCTCAGCCTCAGTTGTTTTTCCTTCTTCTTGGTATTGATTATATACTCTTTTTAGGATAGAAACATAGTTGATGTTTTGGTAGTTGATGTTTAACTGATTAGGATCTACAGTGTAGTTATGCCTTATATAGTCTAACAAAAAAACATCTTCGTACAGGTATCTATTTAGTTTGCCAAGTTCTAAGGGGGTAGAAGAGTACTGAAGCGTTAAGCCACAAACAAAAAGTTGGTCTTCAAAATCTTCGTAAAGGTGATTAAAAAGAGTCATCCCCACATGTATTGGTTTCTCTCCTTTGTAGTTTGTAATGATATGAGACACTACTTTTTCCCAATTTAAGTGATACTCATCTAAATCTACCTCACCCAAATCTAAAGGCGGAACGTTTAAGGCTTTAAATATAGTTTCTCGGTAGTTTTCAAGCAGCAAAAAATCAATGCTGATAACCATTACATCGGGCTTAATATTTTTTGCGTCTTGTAGTAACCATACAGGGTAAGTATCATTATCGTGTTGGGTAAATAAGATGGCATTATCGTCTATAGACATCAATACATTGTAAGCATAGTTTAGGAGCTGGTAAGAAACATAGTTTGTGTTGTACCACTCTTTATTTACCTTTTTTCTTAAGTCTCTATCTAAGCTACTTTCGGCATAAGAAATAACACTAGAATGGATGCCCTCAAAATTGGGGTTCATTTTGTATGCCTTTAATATATCGCTACTGTTAGCAGTTCCAATACCATTTTTGAGATAAGAAATATAGTAATAGGTAAACGTGTTTGGAATATTTTTGGCAATCAAAGCCATAATATCCTCTCCGGTTTTTAAGTAGGGAGATTCTTTGGTAAAGTCAGAACGCCAGTCGGCTGTACCATGTGCATTTCGGCAGGCTCTAAAATAGTTGTACCAATTTTCTTCTGATGTATCATCTTGCTCAATGGCCTTCCACCAAAGCTCAGCTTGTTCTACATAATATGCTAGGGGCTTAGGGTCTCGGGCAAAAGAAATTTGGTGTTCTGCAGTTTGTGCAAATAATGATAGTGGAAAAAGAAGTAAAAAGAGTGTTTTTATAGTTTTCATGATAGGGGTAATTTACTCGCCAATATTAATGCCTTTCATTACTAAACGTTTCCATTCAGGATTTCTTTTCAATACTAATGCAACAAAAGGGCAAAGGGGTACAAGCGTGAGGTTTTGCTTCTCAATATCTTCTAACACAGCCTTTACTAGGGCAGAACCTATTCCTTTTCCTTCCAGTTCTTTGGGTATTTCTGTGTGGGTTAAGAATATGCGCTCTTGCGCTATAATGTATTCTACCTTAGGGGTAAATCCATCCACATGAAACTCATATTGTTTGGCATCGGTATTGTTTATTAATGTATAGTTGGCTTCCATAGTTTTTATAAATGTATAGCCAAAATAAGTATAAATATTAGGAGTTGATTTTTTTCAGCTCTTGTTTTAGTTCATCTAGGCTAAGTTTCTTAAAGTTCACATTATAGGTTGCGCCTTTTTCAACTTTAATTTCTTCAATAGAAACAAGCGGGCTGTCACCGTCATATTTTAATGCCACTAAATAGGCTCTTTCCCCCTTTGGCATACTTTCAAACCTATATTGATTATTATGACTACTGCCGTATGCTAGTATATTTCTTTTTTTAAACACTAGCCTAATATCTATATTAGTTTGGGGCTTTACATTTACATTAACTTCCGTTAGGGCTCTTGCCGGCATTTTTAAAAAAGCATCAATATTGTTCCAGCCAAACCCATTTACATTAAAAGTATAGTATTGTAAATCCTCAAATCGGATTGCTGAGTTATTATAGTTTGTTTCAATACCCCTTAATTTTTCCCTTTTTAATTCAGCAATTAAATCTTGGTAGTCGTCAAAACCATAAAAATCAAGTATTGAGTCTCGTTTTGTACAGTCGTATTCGTACCCTATATCTTCATACCCCCTTGTTCTTACATTTTTCCTAGCTTTTCTATTTGAAGTTTTGTCTCTTTCTTCTTTTGACTTAGCAAGGCTTCCAAAGAACCTATTTATCTTACAAAAGAAAAATGGGCAATTATCAATTTTCCTTTTGCCTTTATCTCTGGGACCGGTTACATTTTTATATAATGCTTCGCTACTGCAGTAAGCAAGGCCTATTGCGGAGGCATCTGTCATAGTTGAATTTGTCGGGGTCCAATCCATAACATCATTATGTGGGTCACGCTCACCGGTGAACAGCAAGGTGTTTTGTATAATGTTGTCGGTAGGTTTAAAAACGGTTATACTCTTATCGGGGGCAATTTCTGCTGGTTTCTCATTTTTACCAAAAGCATTTATGTAAACCATCCCACCTGTTTCTAATAAGGCACCATTTGATGTAGTGGTTAGACTTTCTAATATCATATCAGACTTATCGTAAACCTCTTTTACTTGAAGCGTAATTTGCTCGTCTTTTATGGGTGTTCCATTATCAATAAATGAGTTTGCTTTTATGTAAAGCAACGTTCCCTTATCACATCTCAGAACAGTGTCTTTTGTATTATTTATAACATATTCTTTTGGTGGGTTTATCGTCTGCTGGTATAATTCCCAAATGTCTACTACTTCTTTTTTATGGATATAATTAATGGTTACTTCTACTCTACGGTTTTGCTGCTTACCACTAAGTGAGCTATTATTGGCAACAGGCTTTTTTTCACCTAGTGATGCGGTACTTATTTTATCAGAAGGGATATTATGCTCGATAAAATAGTCTTTTACAGAATTTGTGCGGTTTTGCGATAAGGTTTTGTTGTACTCATCACTTCCATCTGCATCTGTATGTCCAGAAATGGTTATTGAATAATCATCATACTTTTCTAAACTATCTAATAGAATTTGTAATTGATTTTGATGTTTACTTTTTAAGCTGTAGTCGTCATAATCAAATAAAAGGGTTTGGCTTTGATTTTGTGCCATGGTAATAGAGCATACCAATAGCAGGGCTAGGGAGGTTAGTGTTAGTTTCATTGTAGTAGAGGTATTGGTCTACACTACTAACGGATTTTTTTTCATATATATTTTCAAAGCGTAGAAAATAATATATAATATTTTCTTACTCTCTTTCTTCAAAAGGAATAATAATGCCTTTTTCAACATAATTTCTTAAGCCATTTAATAGTATAGCCCAACAAAAAGATGAGTATCTGAAATGTGCATTACATGCAGGCCAATTTTTATGCTTAAATTTCACTAATACACCATTTTTGGTTTCCTCTAAATCAAAACCAAAAGAGGTAGGGCTCCAGTCATCATCTGCTTTGGTCATTTTTATATGAAAGGTTTTGTCTTGCTCGCATGCAATAACCTTACCTAGCCAGTCATACTCTTCGGTAAAATAAAAATTGTACTCATTACCAAGCTTGGGTGTACCTGAGCATTTTTGTGGCCACCAGTTGATTAAATGACTGGGTTCTGAAATAGCTGCGAATACTTTTTTTATAGGAGCTTTAATTACAAAATCATGATGGATTGCAAAGCCATCTTTTGTGGTAGTTTGGGTTTCCATAATTTGGGGTTAATAGTAGTTCTATAAAAGTACAAAAAGCTATTTTTATGCCCAATTAAACTCAATAACGCATGGCAGATATAAAGGCATATGAAGATGAGATGGTTTCTATTCCAAAAGGAAAGGTTTTATTGAGAGACGATAGAATAAAAGAAGAGTGGCAGGTTGAAATAGCACCATTTCTTTTAGCTAAGTATCCTGTTACACAAGATATTTATAAGGAGTTGACCGGGCAGACCCCATCAGCGTTTACGGGCGATAAAAGACCTGTTGAAAGTGTTACTTGGCATGAGGCTGTAGTGTTTTGTAATCAGCTTTCTGTACAATCAGGGCTAAAAGAGTGTTATATAATTGATAACGAATCTGAAGTAGTAAAATTTAATAAAGAAGTAAATGGCTATCGGCTACCAACCGAAGCAGAATGGGAGTATGCATGTAAGGCAGGCACTACAGAAATACGTTATGGTGAGCTTGATGATATAGCTTGGTATAAAGGAAACTCTGAGCAACAAACCCATAATGTGGGGGCAAAATCACCAAATAATTGGGGCTTATATGATATGCTCGGTAATGTTTGGGAGTGGTGCTCAGATATTTATGATGAAGAAGTTTATGGCTCTTATCGAATTTTTCGTGGAGGGGGTTGGTGTGATGAGGCAAGAGGCTGTATTGCCACCAACCGTAGACGTAGCCACCCCATAAAATTTAAAATTGACGACTTAGGCTTTAGACTTGCAAGAACTGTGTAATGCATTTATTCAGGAAACTTATGTAGGCGCTTGTAGGTGTGCTCAATTCCTTTGTTGGAGTCAGATATACCAATAAGCTTTAATGTATTATCATCTACTTCAATTTTCCATTTTTTCAGATTCTCAGTGCTATCATCAAAAAACACAATCTCTACTCTGTGAGCATGGATGTTCCAGTACCCATACTCTGTAACACTACCTATTTGCTTTTTATAGAGTCTATCCCAACGAATATGTATTGTGTGAGCTTCGTCAGTGGGTTGATTAGCTTGTAGCTCCCATAAACCAACAACCATATCTGCAGGAGCTTTAGGTAACTTATCTATTCTTTGTAAACTTACTGTAACCATTGCCCCTTCTTCTTCCATTCGTTCCCATAGCATTGTGTTTTCAGAAAGTGTAACTGTAAAGCCACCAAAAGGGTCTGTAATACCGTTTTTTTCTTTGGGCGCGTAAGAGTTTGTGTTTTCATTATAGGACCAAACCCCTTCAGAGTTTTGTAGCCATCCATTACCAGACTCATATGTGCCATCTAAATTTATGCGAGTCCATTTTGCAATTGGGGTCATTGCTTCATTACCCATTTTTACTTCGGTGATTTCCCACAAACCGAATATGTTTTGTGCGGTTGCAAATAAAGAACCTAATGAAAATATTAAGATGAGAGATGCTTTGATAAAGAAAGGCTTGTGTATGTACATATCAGTTGTTTTGGAAGATACGGTTGAGTTTAATAGGATCTAATATTACGGAAATACTAGCTATTTTATTGGATTTAGGGTCTATTTCAAAAACTTGACATGCTCTTAAAACCTTACCTTCAAAGTATAAAATAGAGGGCTGGTGATTTACTTCATAATAACTTATTTCATACCCGGTTTGAAATTTATGGTAAATAAACACCATTAATTCAGAAACCTTGTCGATGCCCGAAGCTAGTTTTGCTACCACATTCATATGCTTACCACCATCTGCTCTAAATGATATATCTTCCTTAAAAATACTATGTAACTGTTCTAAATTTCTTTGTTGAATTGCCTCAATAAACTGTTTTAGTTTTTCGTGGTTTTTAGAAGGCTTATGTGTTTTAGAAACCGCTTTTTGATGATGCACTTTTGATGATGCCCTGCTGAGAATTTTTCTTGAATTTTCTTCAGTGATAGATAACACATCCGCAATTTCTTGATGAGTGTATGCAAAGGCTTCTTTCAGAATAAAAACAGCTCGTTCTTTTGGATTTAGTTTCTCTAATAAGAGCAATAGAGAGTAAGAAACCAAATCATTTAACTCAGTTTGAATACTATAATCAGACGTGACAATTGGCTGAGGTAAGTTATTATCATAGGCCAGCTTTTGTTGCTTTTTTTTAAGATTAATAGATTGATTAATCACAGCCCTAATCAAATAGTTTTTTTCATTTTCAGGCTTAGTTTTTACCTGCAAGTATTTAACTAACACATCCTGTATAGCATCTCTAGCGTCTTCTGCTGAGCCTAAAATATTGTAGGCATAAGGAAACAGTATTTTCTGATAATTCTCCACAATAATGTTTTCTCTTATAACAGTGTAAAGGGGCTTTTCGTGACAAATGTAAAAGTTTGTCACGTTTTGGGTGACTTGTCTGTTTTTACATCAAAAAGTACTAAAGTATGAAGAAAATAGTGGTTATAAACGGACACCCAAATGAGAACAGCCTCTCTACTGCTTTTGCAGACAAATATTATCAATCGGCAAAAGAAGCAGGGCACAACTGTGAGGTTTTGCATTTATATAAAATACAATTCGACTTGGTTCTGAAAGAGGATAGAGGCAAGGGTGATAATCTTGAGCATGAAATTATAGAAGCTCAACAGAAGATTAAACAGGCAGATCATCTTGTATTTGTATTTCCGATTTGGTGGGGAACATATCCAGCGCTTCTTAAAGGATTTATTGACCGTACATTTCTATCAGGCTTTGCATTTAAGCATAGGGGAAACCCAAAGTCTTGGGATAAACTTCTTAAAGGGAAGTCGGCTAGAATAGTTACTACAATGGACACGCCCAAATGGTATTACTCCCTGGTGTATAAAAATGTTGGCTTACGAGCGATGAAACAGGGCTTGCTGGAGTATTGTGGAGTAAGCCCCGTGAAAACCACAGTATTTACTCCGGTTTATTCTTCAACACCAGAACAAAGAGAAAATTGGCTTTCTCAGGTTGAGGTATTAGGAAGACAATCAATTTGAAATTAATAATTAATAAACTATAAAATTATGACTGATAAAGAACAAGTGATTGCAGCATTAAAAAACTTTACAGAAGGAGCGGACGAAGCAAACATAGATAGGCTTAGCAAAGCAATGCATAAAGATTTTTTAAATATCCAAAACGGATACTTTGATAAAAAAGGTGTGTATTTAATTAATAAAGAGGATTATGTTGAGCATGTATCTACCGGAAAGTTTGGAGGTGTGCCTAGAGAAATAAACATACACTCAGTAGATATTATGGAAGATATGGCTATGGTAAAGCTTACATTGTCAAGTGAGTATTTACATTTTCATTCTTACATCTCATTGGTAAATGAAGATGGCTGGACAGTAATTGGGAATTTCCCAAAAGTTGAATTAATAAGTCTTTCAAAATAACACTATGGACTACTTAAATGATAAACTAGAAAATAGAGCAAAAATTATTAAACCTGATGATGGAGAACACCTTGTTTTAGATAATGTGTCGACAAACCTGATGCTTACAAGTGAACATACTAATGACCAATTAGGGATATATTATATAACACTTGGTGCAGGGGCTGTTGGGGCTAAACCACATTATCATCGGTTTATGGATGAAACATTTATGGTGAGAGAGGGCATTGTAACGGTGCAAGTAGGGGAAGAGGAGCATAAGCTACAGAAAGGAGATATTGTATATGTGCCTAGGTTTACACCGCATGGTTTTAAAAATGACCAACAAAGTGAAGCTAAGGTGACCTTAATTTTTAATCCGGCTGCAAAGCGAGAAGGGTTTATGAGAGGGCTTAAACAAGTACTAAGCTCAGCCCCTGTAAACCCTGATGATTTTTTGAAGCTTTACAATAAGTATGATAGTTACCCGCTTGATACCAATCAAATGATCCCTCGCTAAGAGGGATTATTTTAACAACTCTAAAATTTTGTTACTGATTTCAGCATTTAAATTACGCTTGTCTTTTTGAAGGGTAAAAGCAGAAATTGTAGTGTTGAACTCCGGCAGATACATTACATCAGTACCCCAAAAACCACCGTGGTAATAAGCCGTATGACCATGAAAAGAAATCACTCTTATCCCTAAGCAATAGATTGACTCTTCTTTGGGTAATACAAAGGAGTACATTTCTGCCAAAAGCTCTTTATCCTGAATGATTTTGCCCTCAAATAACAACTGAAAAAAGAGGGCTAAGTCTTCTGCCGTAGAGGCTATTCCTCCGCCGCCATACAAATCCCATGATGGGTTTTGATAGTAAGAGCCCCAATCGTATTTGCTCCAATACTGGTGTGCTAAGGGAAGTGTACCCTCAGGAGCTTTTTCTAAATTAATAAACCAAGTAGAATTGAGCCCATGTTTTTCATAATCTATTAACCCTCTTATTGCTGTATAAAAGGGCTTGTCAGTTTGCTGTTCAATAATTTCAGTAAGGAGCAAATAATTAATATCGCCGTACTTAAATTGTTTTCCCGGCTCAGCTAATGGGTCGCCAACAGCTACTGTGCGCTGTATTTGTTCATCTCTAGTCCATAGTTTATATGGTTTTTCATTAACAAGTTCAAAATAGGCATCATCTACATAGTCGGCAATGCCTGATGTATGTGATAACAGATGCCTAATCGTAATTTTATCTAACTCATAGCCATCTTCCGTTAATACAGTATTTGATTTTTCACTAATTAAATCTGCAATTGGTTGGTTTAGTTTTATTTTGCCTTTTTCAACCAGTTTTAGGGTTGCAACCGCAACATAAGTTTTAGTATTACTGGCAATAAGTACAGGCTGGTTTGTATTTAGTGCAAGCGTATTTTCTTTACCGGAATAACCAACTACTCCTGTCCACGAAATATTTTTGTTGGGTGCTTCCACATGAATAATCATGCCTACAGCATCCGTGTTTTCTTGGTAAGTAAAGTCTAAAACTTCCTGAAATTGGGTTTCTAGTGTTTGAGAGTAACCTGTTACTGAATAAAGGGAAAAAAGAAATATTGATAGATAGTTTTTGGAGAGATTATACATAATTTAAAGCTTATTAAGACCTATGATAGCGTAATACATAAACCATCCATCTATATTATTGAATACTTGGGGTACTGAATTCCATCCGTCTGTATGAATACCTATTCCATCTTCATAAGGGTCTATGCCAATTAAATTTGAATGACGAATTTTAAAAGTGGTATCATCAGAACCAAAATAAATATGATTAGTGGTTATCGCAAGTGTTCCGGTACTTATATAGTTCATTTCTGTAATAGATACAGGGCTAACAGAAAAAGAACTCATCTCATAATCTACACCTTTAAATAACTCAAAGTTTAAAGACCCTTTAGAACCGTGATATTCTGTTCGTGTTTGCTGTTCATAATACCCTACATCATTAAAAAACCAAATCAATTGTTCAGATTTTTGAAAAAGGAAAGGCAAGGGAATTACATTATTGGTATTTAATTCTGGAATAAGCCCAATACTTAGGTCTCTTAATATGGAGGACATTATTACTTTTGTATAAGAGCCATTTTTATCTAAAAGCTTTTCACTTAACTCAAAGCGGGTTTTAAACTCTGTTACTCTGTCCTCTTCTTCTACAGATAATAAACGATCACTTAAAATGCTTTTGATTGCTCTGTCAAAGCCTAATGCTATTAAGCTTGGTTTTTGGTTTTCTTTTATCAAGTGTGATACCCTTATTTCCTCTAATTTTTGTTTTAAATTTTCATAGGTAGATTTTTTAACTATTGTATTAGATATTTCATCTATATATAATTGAACCCCATTTTCAAATTTGGTTTTACATGCTCTGTGCCGAGAACTTAAAAAACCTGCTTTTTTTTCACAATAGATGCATTTTCCCATTTGTGCTTATGTTTTATGAGAATTGTTAACTTTTCTTGAACCAAAATAAGCATTTTTAAGTATTGGATTATATAGTAAACAGGTTGCTAGAATCAAAAAAGCCTACACATCTGTGCAGGCTTTTCATTTAATTATGTTTTTGCGTATTGCTATTGTGCAATAGACTGCTTGTACTTGTTATAAAAGTACATAGGTAATACGCCAATGTTTAACAGCATAATGCCGGTTACCAAAAATATGTTAGCCATTGGCCAGTGCATGGTTTTAAATAGGCTACCGGTTGTAACTAAAATTACGGCTACGTATCCTAAGATATACATGGTTGCTTTCATAATTGTTTCTTTTTTGAGATTTAATAATAGTGTGGTGTTTTTTTGAATTTCTTTTGGTCCGAAACTGCCAAATTTTGCCAGGGCCGCTTCGTATGCAGTGCTAAAGTCTGTATGATTATTGTTTTCTATAAAACAGCAGATATGGTCTACCAAGCTGTCAGCCAAATCTGTTAAGCTCACCCCTCTGTTAGAGATGTCTTTTTTGATATAGTCTATTTGTTGCTCAGTTAGTATCATAATGTTTTTGCTTTTGGAGATAGAATAGAACTTACGGTTTGCATAAAATCAGAAAACTCTGTGACTTTTGCTGTTGCTACTGCAGCGCCATCGTCAGACAAAGAGTAATACTTGCGCACCCGTTTACCGATATACTCTTTTTCGGTTTTAAGTATGCCGTCTGCTTCTAGCTTATGCAATGCAGGGTACAATGCGCCTTCAGTTATTTCTATTTTCCCATCAGATAATTCTTTTACCTTTTGGGTGATCTCATAACCATACATTCTGCCGCTTTCTAATAACTTCAGAATAATAGGTTGTAGTGTGCCTTTAATTAGATTATTTGAATACATAAGACAAATATACATAAAAATCTTATGTATACAAAATATCATCTTATACTAATAAATAATGTGAAAAGGGAACATCATTTGTTAAAGGGGTATTATTATAACTAATGTCTGTTATTGATTCATGATCAAGGTTTTCAGGAATTTTAATTGAATGGACTAGTTTCAAGTAAGCAATGTCTTTATGTTGCCAGTAGGTTTTAGCATCTAAAATCATATTGGAGAAATAAGATATTCTACTTAGTAAAAGGGGTAAAATAATTTTGAGTGGAATTTTTGCAATTTCATTTGAGACTTCATCGCCTGACCAATTAGTTTTTTTTGCCCAATAGTCAAAACTTAAAAGGTTTTTCAAATCATCAGCATCAACACCATCAATTTCTTTAGGAAGCTCGATAAGATATATGGAGCAATCGAGAGTAGTTTTAAAAATATCTAAAGATTGAACTTCAGTCCAAGCATCGTAATGCCATGTATCAGTATACATATCAAATATATTTTTAAGACTTCTAAGGATAGTTTTATGTGCAAAAATTATATCACTTATACTAGGGTCATAAGCAATTTTTTTCACTAGTAAACTAGTTATAAAACCCTCCATCTTTTTTTTAGTAATATTATCTTCTGTATTAGGTAACTCCAACGCAGGTAGGAATTCAATAGTTTTAGATTTATTGGTGTCGTCAATTAACTTAGTAGCCTGCCAAAAAACACTTTTTGTGTAATATATTGCTTCAGTTTTTAGGTCAACAGCAAAAACTACAACAGGGCTTTTGAAACTTAATTCAGCCCAATATAAAAGTGTAGATTGTTTAATTCCGCTTATAGTAGGGATATTATCACGTTTTCGAATTTTTACTTTTTGAGCACTCTTTACTTGTGCTTTTAAATATTTTCCAATGACATTTTCTTTAAGAATTATTTCGATTTCAAAATCAATACCGTAGTCATTTTCAGTAAAACTTCTAAATATTCCAAGCTCTTTGAGCCTATATAAAAGTATTGCAAAAGAGTCTGATTGAGATTTATGCTGTTGTTTTCTTTTCGGGAAATCCATAAGATTTTATTAATATGATTAATTAGTAAGTGACCTCGACAGGATTCAAACCTGCAACCCTCAGAACCGAAATAAAATATAGTAAAACTATATAGCACTAAAGCCTCTTAGTTTCCACTCCCGCTGTATTTTGCTTAGGCGTATTACAAACGGAGTAAGTAAAGCAAGCTCTAACCTAATACTAATAGAAGTACTCCCATTCACAAAATAAATAGAGTTATCGTGTGGCGGAAATAGAGAAGGCATTATAAACATGGTAAAAATACAAACCACTATGCCTGTATAACCGGCAGCCTTTGCATATAGTATTGCCCAGTCTTTTTCTAACCAAAGGCCAAAAGCAGCTAGTCCATTCAATATAAATAAACAGATAATTACTAGGCCTATAATAGACAAAGGCTGCACAGTACTTAAGCCATAAATAGATAAGTTAAACTGCCAGCCTGCAATGCCTGCAATAAGTCCAAGAGGGGCTATAACTCCAAAAATCATATATACCCATGTAAAAAAACGTATCCACCAAGGGAGTAGCTTGCGTCTTCTTTCTTTTATTTCTTGAAATGCATCGTCTAAAACCTGATTTTCCATACTTTAAAGATAGTAGATTTATAGTTGTGACCCCGGGAGGATTCGAACCCCCAACCCTCAGAGCCGAAATCTGATATTCTATCCAGTTGAACTACGGGGCCAAAAAACACAAGCAAATATATCATTTTTGCAGTCTTTATCGTTTATATTTGGAGCTGCTATGGCTCATAGCTAAATTGTTGAAAGTATGTTTATTAGAAAAAGGCTTGTTTTTTTATTTGTTTTCGTTTTGTCTATTCAGGCAATTAATGCCCAAGTAACCTCATTAGGCTTGTGGCGAGAACACTTGCCTTATAGCAAAGGTGTAGATATTGCTCGCAAAGGAGATTTACTGTACTGTGCTACTACACAGTCTATATTTACCTACGATATTGTTACCGAAGAGATTACCCGCTTGTCTAAGCTTTCGGGCTTATCAGATATTGGTGTAAATGCAATAGCATACAACCAAGCTGCAGACTATATAGTGGTGGGTTATGACAATGCCAATATAGATTTGATAAGAGGCAATGAGGTAATAAACATTGCCGATATAAAACGTGCATCGGGTATCAGCCGAAAAACAATCAACCATATTTTGCCCATAGGAGATGATATATATGTTTCATGTGGTTTTGGTATTGTGGTGATAAACCTTACCGATAAAATTGTAAAAGACACCTACTTTATTGGTGTAAACGCAACCGAGCTGAATGTAAATGAGCTTGCATATGACCCTGCAAATGATGTGTTGTATGCAGCTACAGAAGCCGGAGTATTTAAGGTAGATAGAAGCGACCCTTTATTGCTACTATCCAGCACTTGGCAAAATGGCTTGCAAAATACTATACCTACTAGTTTATATAACACCTTAGCGGTATATAATGGCTATGTGTATGCAGTAAACAAAACACCAATTGGTTTTGATGATGATATTTATAGATATGATATAGCAAACGGTCTTTGGAATCAGCATATACTAAATGTAGACCCCCCTATAATAGACCCTGCAAAGTATGCAGATGTAAGAGTGTCTAACGGATTAATTTTCTTTTCTAACAGTTACAGTACTTCCGGTTTTGATGAAAACGATGTAAGGGTTTGGAGGGCAGACCAAGGTAATGAGCCATTTAGTTTTACCCCTTTGGGCGTTGCATATGATACCAGAGGTAATGTATGGATGATTGATGCCAATAGTGGTTTGATAAGAAGGTGGGATGCAAGTTTTATTTTAAATATTATACCCAATAGCCCAATTAGTAATTCGGTACAAACAATGGCTACCGAAGAGCAAGTATTATGGGTAGCACCTGGTAGCATTAATGCAGCATGGGAAAACCAGTTTAATAATGAAGGACTGTTTAACTACGATAGGGTTTCTTGGAAACAAGCCCAGTATCCGAATTTTGTTAGAGATGCAGTAACGGTAACTATAAACCCTATAGATGTAACACAAGTATTTGTGGGCACATGGGGCTATGGTTTATTGGAGTTTAGAAACGGAGAGCTTTTTCAGCGATTTAACCACGAGAATACAGGTAACGATGGGCTGCAAGCTGCAGCAACTACAGATAGTATTGTGCAAATAGGCGCCGCAGTATTTTACAATGGCGATTTATGGATGACAAACTCATTAGTAGAAAGACCATTGGTAGTAAAGCGTGCCGATGGCTCTTGGCAAAACTACAGCTTAGGAGCATTTTCTCCGGCAGGTACTCCATTTAAAGATTTGCTGATTGATGAGAATGGAAATAAGTGGTTACAAACCCGTAACAATGGTATTATTGTATTTAATGAGTCTCCTTCGCCGCAAGTTCGTAGGCTTACAACTGCCGGGGGTAGTGGTAACTTAGAGTCTGCAAGTGTGTTGAGTTTTGTTGAGGATCAAGATGGAGAAATATGGGTAGGAACAAATGATGGTGTGAGTGTTTTCTTTTCACCCGATCTTATCTTTTCTGATCCTTTAAATGCAGATGCTCAACCTATTTTAATTGAGCAAGGAGGCAATGTAGAGCGTTTATTCTCTGGGCAAGCTATAACAACTATAGCAGTAGACGGAGCCAATAAAAAATGGTTTGGTACATCCGGTGGTGGCGCTTTCTATACGTCTGATGACGGTACAGAACAGATTCACCATTTCACATCGGAGAATAGTCCTTTACTTTCAAATAATATTATTGACATAGTTGTAAATCCGGTAGACGGACAGGTATACTTTGGTACAGATAAAGGAATCATTTCTTTTCAGGGAGCAGCCACTGAAGGAGGGGAGGACTTTAAAGAGGTATTTGCCTACCCCAACCCGGTAAGACCAGGGTATGCAGGACCTATAGCTATTCGTGGCTTGGTAACCAATGCACAAGTAAAAATTACCGATGTAAGTGGTAACCTTGTTTTTGAGACAGTTGCAGAAGGTGGTCAAGCTATATGGAGTGGGAATAACTTTAGTGGCGAACGTGTAAAATCTGGTGTATACCTTGCCTTTATTACCAATGATGATGGTGGAAAAACATTTATTACCAAAATAGTGGTGATTAATTGATATGCTTGTAAAAACAAAAGCAATAGTGCTACATACTGTTAAGTATTCTGAAAGCAGTGTTGTTCTAAAATGTTTTACCAGGGAGTTAGGCTTACAATCATATTTAGTGAGCGGAATTAAAAATAAAAAGAGCCCCGTTCGTTCCGGAGCAATACAGCCCTTAAATCAGTTAAACCTTATTACCTACCATAAAGGAAAAGGGAACCTAGAACGTATTAAAGAACTAAAGGTAGACTACCAGTATACAGATATACCTTACCAACCTATTAAAACAGGTATCTGCTTATTTTTGGCAGAAGTGCTTTATAAAAGCATTAAAGAAGAGTCTCCGGATATTGGGCTCTACGATTTTATTGCAGACTCACTTTTTTGGTTTGACAATACAACCGAAGGGTCTAGTAACTTTCACCTCCTATTTTTAACAAGTTTAACACATTATCTAGGCTTTGGTCCTATGCAGAGTGATGGAGAGTACTTTGATATGAAAGAGGGCTTATATGTTGATGTAAAACCTTTGCATAATGATTATATAGCAGGAGATGATTTAGCTTTATTTAAGCAAATGGCTAGTACAACTATTACGTTTGCAGGAGAGTTAAAAATGAATGGCGCTCAGCGTAGGAGATTGCTGCAAATACTCTTAGATTATTACCAACTTCATATAGATAGTTTTGCAACTATCAAATCGTTAAAAGTCTTAGAAGAGTTATTTAATTAACCTCTATGGTTTGCAATATAGCCTCTAGTTCTAAAATAAAGTTTCTTTTTTTGGTACTCGGAGCAAAAACAAATGCCTCTACTGTAACAACTCTGTCATTTAAAGTATCAAATATGGTATAACTGATAAAAGGACCACCCATAATTTCGTTTTCCATTCTCCACAAGCCTCTTGTTTCAATTGCTTTATGGTTACCTAGTTCAAGGTCCTTATATTTTGGGAAGAAAAGCCTTTCGGTAAGCATATAAGATCCTTTAGTAGCACCTTCTACAAAACGACTGGTAACAGAATCTTGAACACTAATTATAGCGTCTTTAGCATTTGAATTGTGTTGTATAAACTCTTCAGAGCTCATACTGTGTATAAGTATTCCCTGCATATATTTTGGCTCATTATTAATGTAATAATGAAAATCGCCTTCTTGTATATTAAGTTTATATTTTTTTGGGATAGCAATGGATATGTTTTCTTTAGTTAAGGTTTGAGGAACACCAATGGCAATTTGTTTTGCTTTATTCTTTAGGCGGTCTATTTCACCTTCATGATAGTAGGATACTAACTCTTCTTTATGCTTTTTTATTAAGGCTATTAAACCTGCAGGCGTTGGTGCTTGGATAGATGCTGTGTACTGGTTTTTTGCCCAAACATTCTTCTTTTTATAAAAGCCCTCTGTTTTTTCGTCGGTTACCTCTACCAATAATATATTTCTGCCGGATTTTAATAAGGAGCTGAATTCAGGGTTAGGAATAGACACCAAAGAAAACTGTGCTTCTGGCTGTGGTAAGCCGGGATAGTATCTAATCAAAACATCTTTTAGCGCATCACCAACTTCGCTTTGCCATTTAGTAGAGTCAATTACAATTACAATTTCTGCAACTTTACCGGAAGACTCGGGTAAAGTTTTCACTCTATCAGCCTCGTTAGGAGGTGTAGTACATGAGAATAAAAGACCAACAGTTACTGATAATAAAAGAAAAGCTTTTTTGAAAAACATATGGTTAGTTTGCATTTAGTATTTTCAATTTCATTCCTGGTTTTATTCTCTTTTCACTGCGAATATTGTTCCAATCTTTAATGTTACTAGCACTAATTCCAGGATATTTTCTTGCAATACTCCATAAAGTATCACCATTTTGTACGGTGTAGTAGCTAAGTTGCTCTTCTTGAGAGCTTTCATTGGATGCTACTTCTTCTGTTTTTTCTTCTTCCGCTTCCTTCTTTTTCTCCTCTTTTTTAGGTTCTGGGGCAGAAACGATAGCAGCACTAGATAGTTTTCTAGGGTAAATAGATAGTCTTTGACCAATAGCAATATTAGTGCTTCTTAAGTTATTCCAACGCATAATGCTTCTAACAGAAACACCATATTTTTCGCTAATAGCTCCTAGGTATTCACCTCTACGTACACGGTGTATAATTTTATCTCCCATATCTACATACTGGGGCATTGGCTTATTATTTATAGCTTCTTCGGCAGCAATAAGTTTGTATATAGAGTCTTCATTTGCCAAAAACACTCCAATTTTATCCTTTGGTAAGGATAGAGTATATGGTCTGTTTTTTAAATAAGGAATGATTTCTAGTTTGTAAGACGGGTTTAAAAACACCAATAGGTCATTAGGTATATCTAACATCTTAGAGATTTGATCAAATCGCATGGTTTGCTTTATCACAACCGTATCTCTATCTAAGTGTCTAATGATGGGCATAGTTGGATGTAAGTTATGCTCATTAGCATAGCTCATCACATAGTTTACAGCAATAAATGCGGGTACATAACCACGCGTTTCTCTAGGTAAATATCTTCGTATTTCCCAATAATCTTTTTTACCACCACTTCTGCGTATAGCTTTGTTTACATTACCGGGGCCTGAGTTGTAGGCAGCTAATACTAAGTTCCAGTCGCCAAAAATAGAGTACAGTTTTGTAAAATATTGGCAAGCGGCTTCTGTCGCCTTAAAAGGATCATTACGCTCATCTACATAAGAACTTACCTTTAAGTCGTAAATTTTACCGGTTGTATACATAAACTGCCATAGCCCTTTTGCTCCTACCCATGAACGTGCTGATGGATTTAGTGCAGATTCAACTACGGCTAAATATTTAAACTCTAGCGGAAGGTTATATTGATCTAACTTTTCTTCAAACATTGGGAAGTATAGCTCTGCCAAGCCCATCATTCTAGATACTTGCTCTCTTTTCCTTTCGGTATATAAATCTATATACCCTCTTACATCTCTATTATACTCTAGCTTAAATGGCGAAAGTGCATTTAAATAAGCCATGCGTTGTGCATAGATGCTGTCATGAAATGTAGGAATGACTGTGTCTGTTGCAGAGAAATCATAAACATAGTTACTAGAGTCTAAACTATTCGGGAAGATGTCTATCATTAATAAGCTGTCTAAAGCAGCTACGTAGGGCATATCTTCAAAATTGTAGGTGATTTCTTCAACAGACTCAACAGTATCAGTCATAGCTATATCGTTACTGTCAATAGCAATAGTATTATCAGCTTGGTCTTGGCCAAAGGCTGTGATACTTACTAATAAGAGAAGTAGGAAAAAATATCTTTCAAGTTGCTTCATAGTCATAATGCTAACGCTAGCCAAAAGGCTATTATTTTAGTAATGTATCAAATATCGTACCTAATAATCAAGGATTTAGCAGGCTAAAGAAAACTTTTTCACTTATACGTGTTCATTACGTATTGAGAGAATGCCAATAATTGCTCATCGGCAAAATTGTTAGCCATTAAATGAATACCAATTGGCAAGCCATTTGAGTGTGTGCCTATAGGCAATGATATAGCCGGCATGCCGGTAATATTGGCCTGTGCTGTAAAAATATCTTCTAGATACATTACAGTTGGGTCAGCGTCTTTTCTGTCTAATGAAAAGGCCGTATGTGGGGTAGTGGGAGATAAAATAAAATCGTAATCATTAAAAATCTCCTGAGTTTTATCTTTTACAAAACGACGGGCTTTTTGTGCTTTACCATAGTAAGCATCGTAATAGCCAGAGCTTAGTACAAAAGTACCCAGTATAATTCTTCGTTTTACTTCTTCGCCAAAACCTTCAGTTCTGGATTTTTTATAAGTGCTTTCTAAGTCTACAGCGTTTGGGCTACGGTATCCGTAATGTACACCATCATAGCGTGCTAAGTTTGAAGAAGCTTCAGCGGGAGTAAGCACATAATAGATAGGCACCATATAATCTATATACGGAAAATCTATTGCCTCTACAGTATGCCCATCTTTGCGCAAACCTTCAATAATATCTTCTGTTTGCTTACGTATTTCAGGGTCTATAGCACTATGCTCTAAACAGTCTTTTAAGTAAGCAATACGTTTTGGTTTGCCATCATATTTAGCTTCAGAAAAAGCAGGGGCTTCCTTTTGCATCATGGTGCTGTCATATTCATCTACACCACCCATAATTTCGGTAAGTAATGCAGCATCTTCTACACTTCTGGTAAGCGGACCAATTTGATCAAAAGAAGAAGCAAAAGCAATTAAGCCATAACGAGAGATTGTTCCGTATGTTGGCTTGTACCCTACAATACCGGTAAAAGCTGCAGGTTGGCGGATAGAACCGCCTGTATCGCTACCTAAAGTAGCTAAGCACATGTCTGCGGCTACTGCAGCAGATGCGCCGCCTGATGAGCCACCAGATGTTTTTGTTTTATCTATTGGGTTTAGAACCTTACCGTATGCAGAGTTAAAGTTACTAGAACCCATTGCAAATTCATCGCAGTTTAAGCGTCCAATAAAAATAGCGTCTTCTGCTAATAATCGTTCTAATGCAGTGGCTGTGTATAAAGATTCAAAACCCTCTAAAATTTTAGAAGAGGCAGAAACCTTATGCCCTTTATAACATAGGTTATCTTTTATGCCTATAACCATACCTGCCAATTTACCTGCGGTACCGTTTTTTATTTTTTCATCAATAGCCAGTGCGCGCTCTTTTACTTCGTCTGTAAAGACTTCTAAAAAAGCGTTTAAATCTTTTTGTTCCTCAATATTGTTGAGGTAATAATCTACTAAAGCCGCACAAGTAAGCTTGCCGGCATTTATATCAGTTGTAATCTCGGAAAGTGAAGAATAATTTCTCAATGGAATAGGTGAAAATTATTTCTTGTCGTTAGTAACATCGTTATTATCCTCTTCGCCTTTTGATGCATCTTTAAATTCTTTAATTCCGCTTCCAAGACCTCTCATCAATTCCGGGATCTTACGACCACCAAATAAAAGCAATACCAAAGCAACTACAATAGCTATTTGCCAAGGACCAATTGCTAATAATACATTTAATAAATTCATCTCTATGAATGATTTAGTTTGAGTGCCAAAGGTAAAAAGAAATAGTGAATAAGCTTATTTATACAACCACAAAACAGGGTTTTGAGGGTTTAGGTTTTTCCATAGCTCAAAATGCAGTACCGTTTGGTTGGTAATAGGGTTGGTTAATATTGCTCCTAAATCTTGCTTTGGCTCAACGGCATCGCCATTTTTTACATATACTTCGCTTAAGTTTTGATAAACCGTAAAATAGTCTCCATGGCTTACAATAATGGCTTTTCCTTTGCCTGGCACCAATAATATTTGTACCACAGTACCTTTAAAAGCAGCACGAGCCTTAGAGCCTTTGGCGGTTACCATATCTATACCATCGTTAGAGGTTACCAAGCCTGTTTTGTCATCAGTATGCTTACCAAAACTGCCAATTACAACAGCTCTTTCTATAGGCCAAGGTAGTTTTCCTTTATTGGTCGTAAAGTTATCAGAAACCAATTTTGCTTCCGGAGTTAAGGCATAAGTAACGGCAGGTGCCGCTTCTGTAGATGCTGTTGCATTAGCAGCAGCCCTTCTTCTTGCTTCTTCTTCGGCTTTACGCTTTGCCTCTGCGGCGGCTCTAGCACGTTCTCTTTTTATTTCTTCTGCAATAATTTTTTTAATCTGCTTGCTTACCCTCTCGGCCTCTTTTTGTTTTTCCTTCAGGTCTTTTTTAATTTCTTTTTCTTTTCCTTTTAGCTCAGCTACAGTGTTTTCTTGTTCTGTAATATCTGTTTGTAAGGAAGCAAGTTCTCTTTCTTTGTTTTTCCCAAGCTGAATTTTGTCTTGCTTTTGTTTTTCTAGCTCTGTAATAGTGGCTGTTAGTTCGGTTTTTTGAAGCTCAATATTGTTGGCCTGTTTACGGCGGTATTCGGCATACTTTTGTAAATATTTCAGACGCTTATATGCTTGGTTAAAATCTTCTGATGAGAGAATAAACATAACCCTGCTGTGTTTGCTTTTACTTTTGTATGCCTTGTAAATCATTTCGGCATAGGCTTTTTTAGAGCGATCAATTTCTGCTTCCAGTGTATCTATTTCAATTTCCATCTCCTCAATTTCTTTATCAAGGAGTTTTACTTCATTTTCAATACTGCGTATAAGTTGTTTACGAATCTCTATTTTTCGGGTAAGCGTTTGTAGTTGACCCAACGATGCATTTTGCCCTGCTGTAGTTTCTTTTAGCAGAGTTTGTATAAAATCTATTTGGTCTTGTAGTTTTACTTGCTCTTCTTGTAGCTTCACTTTTTTTCTGGATGAAGCTGTTTGCCCAAAAGAAGCAAAAGAGAACAGTAAAAAAATGAGTACCAATAAATGTCTACATTGGTTCATACTTACTAGGTACATTAAATGGGAAACTCAGCTTTTCATTCAGTTTTATTCTACTAAAACTCAAATTTAGCTTTGTTTCGCCCTTAGGGTCTTTAATAAATAAACTTATATCAGTAGGAAAAAGTATATCATCTACTTTTTCATAATTGCTGTAAGTTACAGATACTTTTCTGTTTTTTTCAAAGTCTTGCAGTTGCTGCTTGTGCATATGAAAGTGACCAGGATACTGATAAATCTGTTTTAAAATTTCAGCCTCATCTTTGCCATTATTGATGTCTTCAATTTCATCTTCATCTAAAGAAGTTAGCAGGTAATAGTTGTTTACAATGGCAGACTCAAAGTCTCTGCGATCTAATTCAAATAGGCTTTGCTCTAAAATAATGTTTTGAAACATCTCAAAGTTTAACTCAGTGCCAATCATAGAGCTGATGAAATCAAAATTACCGGCAAAGTATTTTTTATTGAATTTATCTACCAATAAAACAGTGTCTGGGGTTACTTTTAAACGAGCCACTTCTATGCCCAATGCTACAGAAATACTAGCCCATATAATGCTGTCTTTTTCCATGCGTAAGGTAGCAGAAAAACTGGTGCCGCTCTTAGGGCTTTCAAACCTGCCATTAACCTTTGCCGTTAATGTGGTTTTGGTAAAGGTGTTGTCTTCTAGCTTTTCAATAAGGTCTTTTTCCTTCATTTTTTTTAAAGGAGAAGTAGCGGTAGTTTCTTTTGGTCCTTTACAACCTATAAATAAGGCAAGGATGAGAATAGAGGCAAGTAGTTTATTCATAAAGTTTCTTGTCTGTAATTTTTTTATCAATTAAATCAGACACATCTCCTGCCTCTTTTGCTTTTTTCCATTGAATAATGGCATTATCTATTTCGCCAAGCTTAAATAGTATATCGCCATAATGTTCATATATCTCGCCAATTACATTGCCACTAGTATTTATGGCTTTTTCTATAGCAGTTTTTGCTTCGGCATAGTTGCCTTGTTTGTACAACACCCAAGCATATGTGTCTAAAAAAGTAGACGAACCGGGAGATAATTGGTTACTTTTTTCTGAAAAAGCTAATGCTTCATCTAAACGCTCACCTCTTAAAGAAAGATAATAAGCGTAGTTATTTAGCAGCCCAGCATTGTTTGGGTTTAGCTTTAATGATTTGTCAAAGTTCTTATCAGATTTCTTGTATTCTTCCAGCTTATTATAGGCTTCGCCTAAAAACGAATAAAACTCTGCTTTTAAAACATTGTTGTTTACAACATAGTTAATACCAATTTCTAAAACATCTGCAGCTTCTTGATAGTTTTCGGTTTGAATATTTGCAACCCCAGTTAGTAGGTATGGAAAAGGCTGTGAAGGAAACAGTTCAATTGTTTTTGCACCTTCTACTTTTAAGGCTTCAAAGTCTTGTAAGTCAGAGTCAATTAAAATAATCTGGTTCCATATAGGAAACTCATTGCCACCCATCTCTGCAGATTTTCTAAAAGCAGCTCGGGCTTCTTCAAGTTTACCATCCCTATTTAAAAAATCACCTAAAATAGAGTATCCCTTTGGGTCCTCTGGGTGGACATCTGTTATTATACCGGCCAGCTCATATGCTTGTGGTAATAACTCCGGGTTACTTTGTGTAATGGTATAGTATGATAATAAGACTTCTATTTTAGGATCTATATCTAATAATGGATTAGAAACAGCAGCTTTTAAATACTCGTAAGATTTATCATTGTCACCACTAGCTCTGTAAAAATCTGCTAGGGCAAGTTGTACTTCAGGGTTAGAGGGGTTGGTTTCTGCAAGGCTCATGTATATTTTACTGGCCTCATCATTTTGCCCAAAGTTTTGATACAACTCTGCTTTCATTAGCTGATACCTGCTTTCGCTAGGGAAAGCATCAATAAGGCTTTGTACTTCTGCCAACGCAGCATTTTTATTTTGCGTGAATTGATAAATACGCACTTTTTGTAGCGTAATATCTTCATCAATGCCAATAATGTCTTGTAGTTGACTGTATACGTCTACGGCTTTATTGTATTCATCGGCTTGTAGGTAGGCCGAAGCCCAACTAAAGTACACATCAATATCATTTGGGTCTATGGCAACAATTTTTTCATAAACCTTAGCCTCTTCTATATAATCGCCCATTACATTGTGTACATCGGCAAGTATTTTTAAATACCACTTGTTTTTTGGGTTAGCTTTAGCAGCAATTTTTGCATAGGTAAGTGCATTATCTACATCGCCATTACCTAAATATAAATTTGCCATTTCATAAGCAGCGGCAGGCTCTTCTACTACATCATAAGCCTGTTTAAACTTTTCTAAAGCAGCCTCGTAATTACCCAACATTTTTTGTTTGTTGGCTTCAAAAAACAGGCGATCAAACTTACGTTGCTTAGCATATGAAACCTGATCAGGGCTCATTTCATCCAAATAAGTAGGGCTATCAGCTTTAGAAGCCCCTTTTTGGGTTCGGCAAGACGCCACCAAAAAGGCAATGAAAAGAAGTACAGAAAAGGTTCTAAAAATCTTAATCATATATTATTCTAAAAAGCAGTAGTCGCCAATGCTTACGGTAGTAAAATTACCGTTAAAGCGCGCTTTATTACCAATCATAGAGTTGGTAAGGTTTGCTCCTATAACCTCTGCTTCAGTTTGGATGATAGAGTTACTAATGGTGCTATCTTCTATCACAGAATCATTTCCTACTGAAACATGTGGGCCTACTGTTGAGTTTTTAATTACCACGTTTTCTCCTATGTAGCAAGGCTCTATAATGTTTGTGTTTTCTAACACAGCAGACTTTGCTACTAAATCAGCATTGCCTTTGTTGTGCTCTAATACACGCTTGTTGGTGTCTACGGTTACATCTTTATTACCACAATCCATCCATTCGTCAACTTGGCCAGGTGCAAATTTGCTGCCCTTTTGCTTCATGTTTTCTAATGCATTGGTAATTTGATATTCTCCTTTATCACGAATATCATTGTCTAATAAATATTGTAGCTCATCACGTAAATAAGCACCGTCTTTAAAATAATAAATACCAATAATTGCTTGGTCAGATACAAACTCTTGTGGTTTTTCTATAAAGTCTGTAATTACACCATCAGCATCAACCTTTACTACCCCAAATGCACGCGGGTCTTCTATTTTCTTTGTCCAGATGATACCATCTTTACTGTTGTCTAACGTAAAATCTGCTTTAAAAAGTGTATCGGCAAAAGCCACTACAACATTACCTTCTAAAGAGGGCTTTGCACATAAAATAGCATGTGCTGTACCTAGGGGCTCATCCTGAAAGTAAATGCTTCCCTTTGCGCCAAGGTTTTCTGCAATTTTTATCAAATCTTGCTCCACCTTTTTCCCAAAATCACCAATAATAAAGGCAATTTCATCTACCTTTTCGTCACATACTTTGGTAATGTCTTCTACCAAACGCTGTACAATGGGTTTACCGGCAATAGGTATTAATGGTTTAGGAATAGTAAGAGTGTGAGGTCTTAGTCTTGAGCCTCTTCCGGCCATTGGAACAATAATTTTCATTGCTTGCTTTTTTCTTTTTGTATATGTTCGATTTATTTTTTTCCTGTACTTCCAAAACCACCTGCACCTCGGTCACTTTCTTCTAAAGTATCTACCTCAGTCCATTCTATTTGTTGGTGCTTGGCTATTACCATTTGTGCAACACGCTCACCATCGTTTACCACAAAGTCTTGGTTACTTAGGTTTACAAGTATTACGCCAATTTCTCCTCGGTAGTCAGAGTCTATAGTTCCGGGGGAGTTCAAAACGGTAATACCACTTTTATATGCCAAACCGCTTCGGGGTCTTACTTGGGCCTCAACACCAAGTGGTAACTCAATAAACAGACCTGTTTTTACAATTGTACGTTGCAAAGGAGCTAGTGTTATAGGCTCTTCAATATTTGCTACTAAATCCATTCCGGCAGAACCGATAGTCTGGTATTGAGGTAATGGGTGTTTAGATTTGTTTATGACTTTTACCCTCATGGTATCTACATCATCAATTTTTAAATTCATTCTTCTTCGTGTTTTTTTCTATGAAGAGGGTTAGAAGCACAAATATAATTATAAGTGCGGTGTTTACCAGTATATTTCCTCGGCTTATCCAAAAACTAATTGAAGCCAAAGCTAAGGCAGTAAAAAGATAAACACTAATTGTACGAATAGGATACTTAATAGGGTAGTGCTTTTGTCCTGTATAGTAGGCGGCAACCATCATAAACCCATATGCGCCTAGTGTAGCCCATGCCGAACCCATGTAACCAATTTTAGGAATTAATAACACATTCATAACAATTGTAATGACTGCACCACCACCTGATAAGTAGGCTCCATAACGAGTTTTATCAGTTAGTTTAAACCAAATAGAAAGGTTGTAATAGATACCCAAGCAAAGGTTAGCTAATAATAAAATAGGAACAATTTTAAGTCCTTCATGGTATGATGAACCTATAAACCCTTTTACTATATCTAGGTAGGCTATTAATGCCAGAAAAATAAAACTTACAAATAGTACAAAGTACTTCATTACCAGTGCATACATCTGCTTGGCATTTTTTTCTTTTGCATTTGCAAAAAAGAAGGGTTCTGCACCAAAGCGGAATGCTTGTATAAAAAGTGTCATAAAAACAGCAAGCTTATAATTGGCTCCGTACACCCCTAATGTGCTTTGCCAAGTATCATCAGGCAACATGTATTTTAGCAACTGCCTGTCTAGTGTTTCGTTGGCAACACCTGCTAAACCTGCAATAAGCAGAGGTAAACCATAGAGCACCAATTTTTTCCAAAGGACTTTATCAAATACCCAGTTTATTTTAATGATGCTAGGCATTAATAGCACCAATACTACTGCACTGGCAATAAGGTTGGCTATAAAAATATAACCTACACCAATGTTGGGGTTATAAATGCTTTTAGCTGTTTCTGCAAAAGCTAAATCATGTTTAATGATGTATGGAAGAAGTAATATAAAGAATAAATTGAGGCCAATATTTACCCCAATGTTTATAAATTTTAGGGTAGCAAATTTTACTGCTTTTCCCTGTGCTCTAAGGTTGGCAAAGGGTATTGCTGCAACCGCATCCAATACCAATATCCATGCAAACCAAAGTATATACTCTGGATGCGTAGGGTATTTCATTATATCTGCTAAGTACTGTTGGAATACAATAATTATGAGTAAAAACAGAGTAGATGTTGATAGAATAGATATTAATGAAGTAGAATATAACCTAGCTTGATTTTGCACTTTTTTAGTATCTAAAAAGCGAAAAAAGGCAGTTTCCATTCCGTAAGTAAGAATAATAATGAAAAACGCTACAAGCGCATAAAGGTCTGTAACAACACCATACTCAGACTTAGAAAATATTGAGGGATCTGTATAAAGCGGAACCAGCAAAAAGTTGAGTACCCTACCCACTATACTACTTAAGCCGTAGATGGCAGTTTGCCCCAACAATTTTTTTAATGGATTCAAATTCAGCTGGCTTTTGTTTGGCTAAAATTAAACATAATATATAAAGTCATTAAAACTCTAAAAGTTTGTTACTAACAATGGCAAGGTTTTATAAATGGTTATCTTTGCCACATCAAAAATTAAAACACCAATATGAAAAAGATATTGTTAAGTATAGCATTTGCATCTATTACAATTTTAGCAAATGCCCAAGAATGCAAAAAAGCAGATGAAGATGCAGTAGCTCGTATAAAGGCTGATATTGATTATTTAGCTAGCGATGCACTAGAAGGCAGGGAAGCCGGAACCAAGGGAGAACAGTTGGCAGTAGAATACCTAAGTAAACGAATGAAAGAAATTGGTTTAAAGCCAATGGGTACGGATGAGTATAAACAACCGTTTGGGTTTTCTAAAAATGTAATGTTCTCAAATCAATCTATACTAACTGTTAATAAACCATCATTTAAACTGAATGATGATTTTTATCCGATTAAGTATTCGGCCAACCATGTGGATATACAAGGAAGAACAAAATGGGTAGGATATGGAATTGATGCTCCAGAAAAAGAGTATACGGACTACAAGGAAGTAAGAGAGGCATACATGGGTAAAATATTTGTGATGGATATTTCATCTCCTGATGGAATACACCCACACTCTGCATATTTAAAGTATCACGATTTAAATGCCCGTTTAGACTTAGCAAAAGCAAAAGGAGCTATAGGAGTAATTTTGGTGAATTTTGACCAAACAGCGGATGCACCATCCCCTCAGTTTAAAAAAATATACTCTAAAGGAATACCAGTTGTGTTTGCAAAGGGAGATATGATAAAGTCATTGTTTTACAACAAAGATGTTCATCACCCATGTCGCATAAAAGTAGAGATGAATGAAACCAAAGCAACAGGGTATAATGTTGTTGGATTTATTGACAATGGAGCAAAACACACTGTAGTTGTAGGCGCACATTTTGATCATTTGGGTTATGGCGAAGAAGGGTCGCTCTACAGAGGTGCAGAACCAATGATTCATAATGGTGCAGATGATAATGCCAGTGGTACAGCAGCCTTATTAGAAATAGCAACTTTTATTAAAGAAAAGACAAAAAAGTTTAAGAAAAACAACTACCTATTTGTTGCCTTTTCAGGCGAAGAAAAAGGGCTATTGGGCTCTAATTCTTTTGTCAAACAAACACCCATTTCTACAACCGATATGAACTATATGATAAATATGGATATGGTTGGCAGATTGGATGAAGACAAAAAACTGGCAATTGCCGGAGTAGGAACTTCACCAGTATGGGAAGAAACCTTAAATGATATTAAATGTGGAGGTATCACCATTAAAACATCACAATCAGGTGTAGGTCCATCAGATCACACCTCTTTTTATTTACAAGATGTACCGGCAATTCATATTTTTACAGGTACACATGAAGACTATCACAAGCCAACGGATGATGCTCATAAAATTAACTTTGAGGGAACAGCTTTTGTAGTTGCTTATATAGAAACGATTATAAAAGAGTTGAATGATGAAGGAAAAATAGAGTTTACAAAAACAAAGGATCAAGACAATGAGTCTGCTCCTCGCTTTAGCGTAACTTTAGGTGTAGTACCAGACTATTTATATGAAGAACAAGGGATGCGTATAGATGGTATTACTGAAGGTAAACCTGCACATAATGCAGGCTTGCAAAAAGGTGATGTAGTTATACAAATGGGAGAGATAAAGGTTGTAGATATGATGAGCTACATGAAAGGACTTAGCGCCTTTAAAAAAGGAGATAAAGTGATGGTGAAGGTAAAAAGAGGAGAAGAAGTTATTGAAACCGAAGTAACATTTTAATGCAAACATCTCCTACAATAGCCGTTATAGGTGGCGGAAGCTGGGCAACAGCTTTGGTAAAAATCTTGAGCGAGAACCAAGACCAAGTACATTGGTGGGTGCGTAGCCAAGAGACTATAGACTACATTTATAAGCATGACCATAACCCCAATTATTTAAGCAATGTAGAGTTAGAGCTAGAACGGATTAAAGTTAGTTCTGATATGAATGCGGTTGTGGATGCAGCAGACTATATAATTTTTGCAATTCCATCTGCCTTTTTAAAAAGTTCTTTAACTGCTTTAACCACTTCATTAGAAAACAAAGTTGTTTTCTCGGCTATAAAAGGTATTGTGCCGGAAGAGAATATGATTGTTGGTGAGTATATGCATACCCAATATAATATTCCGTATGACTCTATTGGAGTAATTACAGGTCCTTGTCATGCAGAGGAAGTAGCACTAGAAAAATTGTCTTACCTAACCATTGCATCGCAAGATGAGGCTAAGGCAAAAACATTGGCAGAAATGCTTAGTTGCGATTATATAATTGCAACAGTATCTGATGATATTTTTGGGACAGAGTACTCGGCGGTTCTTAAAAACGTTGTAGCGATAGCATCGGGCATGGCACATGGTTTGGGTTACGGAGACAACTTTCAGGCGGTATTGGTATCCAATGCTATACAAGAAATAAAGCGCTTTGTAAAAGCAGTATATCCTATCAAAAGAGATATTAATGACTCGGCTTACTTAGGCGATTTATTAGTTACTGCTTACTCACAATTTAGCAGAAACAGAACCTTTGGTAATATGGTGGGTAAGGGCTATACAGTAAAATCTGCTCAGTTAGAAATGAACATGGTAGCAGAAGGTTACTATGCCGTAGCCTGTGTTAAGAAAATGAAGAAATTACACGATGTAAACATGCCTATTACCAATATGGTGTATAAGGTATTGTACAAAGGTAAGTCACCTAAAAAACAGCTGGCAAAGCTTGCCGAAAAACTCAGTTAAGCCTGTTTGTATATTTTTTATCTTGTGTCTGTGATTTAATTGGTAATTATGGAAGAAACAAGATATCCCTTTATTCCTTATAAGAGAGAGTTTGTGGATGCAAATCAACTGGTGCAAAGAAGCAAAGAGTTGTATCAATTTATGGATACTCGCCGTTCTGTGCGAGAGTTTGCAGACACACCAGTGCCTCGTGAAGTAATAGAAAATATTGTAAAAACAGCCTCTACAGCACCATCCGGAGCACACATGCAACCCTGGACTTTTTGTGTGGTTTCTAATAAAGAATTGAAATCTAAGATTAGGGAAGCTGCAGAAAAAGAAGAGTTTGAGAGCTATCACAAACGTATGAGCGAAGAGTGGTTAGAAGACTTAGCTCCATTGGGTACAGATTGGAACAAACCCTTTTTAGATATAGCGCCTTGGATAATTATTGTATTTAAAAAGTCTTACGGTCTTTTACCGGATGGTACCAAAAAGAAATACTATTATGTAAATGAATCAGTAGGGCTTGCTTCGGGTTTTTTAATATCTGCCATACATAATGCAGGCTTAGTAACACTTACACACACACCTAGTCCCATGAATTTTTTAAGTGAACTATTGAATAGACCCGAAAATGAAAAGCCATTTTTGCTACTACCTATAGGCTACCCTGCAACCGATGCAATGGTGCCTGACCTTGAACGAAAAAGCTTAGATGAGGTTTGTGTTTTTTATGAGTAGTAATCAGAAGCAATGAAGCAATTATTATCAATCATATTCATATCCATTTCTTTTTTTGCTACCGGGCAAGATAAACTTTCTATCTATTTTGAGTTTGGGAGCTCAAAAATACAAGACAAACAGGCAAATATCTTAAATGCTATACCCGCTAATTATGATCTATCAGATGCAGACTCTATTGTGTATATAGGTATGGCAGATTCAACCGGTAACTTTGACTCAAACCTTAAGCTTTCGGAAAAGAGAGCGAGAAAAGTTGCTAAGTATTGCAAAAAAATAATACCTGAAACGATTCCCTACAAAGTAAAAGCCATTGGAGAAACAAATGCAACTGATGATGCTAAAAGTAGAAGAGTAGAAATAGTTTTCTACTATCAATCTAGCTCCGCAACTATTGTAGATAGTGAAATAGAAGATGGGGGAATACAAAATAATAAACCCTGTTTTAATATAGACTACAGACTGTTGCATAAGAGCCAAGTAAGAACAATTACCAAAAAAGAAAAGCAACAGGTGCTGATAGAAACATCATTAAGCAGCATAGAAAATAAACGGCAGCATTATTATGGCGAAATAAATAGCCAAGGAGAGTTTGTTTCAAAACAGGTACGGTGGAAGGCTCGTAATTCCGGAAAAAGCTGGTGGAAAGAAAGAAGATACATAGCAACGATTCCTAAGGAGTCTTATGATAACTATCGATTATTTAAGACAGATGACGAACCATGTGATACTTGTTCAGAAAATTTAATTGAGCAAAAGAAAATTACCAAGAAGACAGAGTGTAGGCAAGTAGATTATTTTGTGATGCAAAACATGCAGTACAAAAGGATATTATTTAATAAAAAGCACATAAATATAAGAGTACCCAGAGAGTACGTAGATACTAGCGCTGCGTATTATATTGGTTGTGGAGACTCAACTAAACTTGTGTGGAAAACTAAAAAAGGATGGGGTAGAAAAAAGTATTATTACGCCAAGCTCACCATAGATTATATGCATAACAGAGTATATAATATCACCAAGTATACAGAGTGTTGTGAGACAAAACCAGAACCTTCGGAGTGTGATATGATAATAATGGAATGTGCCTATATAGGCTATCAAGCTCCTTATACAGGAGGATTAACTTTTACATTTGAAATAGCTGATAACTATCAACAACCTGAACACTTAACCTATGGTGGGATAAGAATAAAGAAAGAAAACTCTATAGGTAGCAGTGCTTACTCTGTAGATGGTTATAGTTTATTGGCAGGACTTGATATTAACAAACAGTTTTATGGCTCACTTAAATACCAAGTAAGTATAACTGCCTTTGATTATGAAGTAATAAATCCTTTTACATCATGGCAAAAGCCTGCCTCACAGCCTGCTTTTCAACCAAAATATGGCAGAATGTATGTTGGTACCGAGTTAAAAAAGGGGTTTATTGATAATCATTTTTTAGAGCAAAGTGCATTTGTAGGTTTAGAAGCCATAAATGTTCGAACAGATGCAATAATACCAAGAGTATTCTTTCAAGTTGGAGTTGGGTATGATTATCTGCAAAACAATACTACCGATGTATATCCTCTACTACAGTTTGGTGTAAATATAAATCTTGGTAAAATAGACTTATAAACTAGAAATATCATTAATAATAATCTCTCTTCTATTAAAGTCAATCAGCTCTTCGTCTTTCAGCTCATTTAATAAGGTGGTAACAGTTTGCCTAGATGTGCCTATTAAATTGCCAATATTTTTATGTGTAAAGTAGTGTTCAATACGTATCTTATCTCCATCAGAAGAGCCTTTTTCTTCGGCTAAGTCTTTTATAAACTCTATTAAACGAGAACGGACATCTTTATGAACTAAAGAGTCTATACGGCGCTCTAGTTTTCTAATGCGCATACCAATGAGCTTGTATATTTTAAAGCTAAAGGCTTTATCCTCCTTCATTAAGTTTTGCATGGTTTCTACACTCATGGGGCATAGCATGGTGTCGTTATCCATGGCTTCTGCTATTTCGGCTCTTTTATTTTCGCCCAATAAGGCTAGCTCACCAAATAATTCACCACGAGATAAAATGTTTTTTACCACCTCATTACCATCTTCGGTATAGTCTACTATACGTACTCGTCCGTTAGCAACAAGGTATACCATATTGGCAGGGTCTTCGCTAAAATAAATTACCTCACCACTTTTGTAGGTCTTAAATTCATGTTTGTTTTCTTTGTTATAGTCTGCCACTTTATGCGGACATAACACATTGAACAGGTTTACTTTATCTAAATACCAGATGTTATCCATACCTACTTTAGTTTACAAACGCAACTATTGTGCAATTTAGCATTTTTAGGATAACAAAAATGAAGTAAAAAATGTGCGAGGGGACTAGTAATTAGTTAACATCTCTTGAGCTCTTTTGGCATAAAAGCCGTTGGCTTTGGCAATATTTTGCAATAGTTTTTTGGCAGTTGCGTCATCGTCTTTTAGTTTATAACTCAGGGCCTCATACCAAGCAGCTTCCTCATCAAAAGGGGTTTGTTGTAGTAAGCCGAAATAATTAATAGCTCTATCAGGCAGGTTGAGATTATAGTAGCATAAGCCTGCGTAAAAAAGCGCATTGGCATCTTCCGGATAAGTATCTAAAATAATAGTAAAATCATCTATAGCATCTTTAAAGTCTTGCTTTTTAAACTTACTTAAGGCCTCTTCCAAAAAGTCATCATAGGGTATTTCGGTTACTTTAGGGGTGTTCCAGTAGTTTACATTATTATTGTTCTCAATGCCTTTTGCATAGTTGTCTGGGTTGCTAAATCTAGGCGAAATACTCTTAGACTTATGTCTTTCACGAAGTAATTCAATCTTATCAGAGTCATTTACTTCAGGAGTTTCTCTACTATCATAGTTAACCACTTTAAGATCTATAATATACTTTATAGGTAAGGGTTTTTTATCTTCTTTTTCGTCAGTTCTGTCTTCCATTTCATATCCTCTAGCCGCAATTTCTTCAGCCTCTACATATGAGAAGTCTCTTTGGTCTTGTACCGTATTGCTATAGGTAATTTGCAAAGCAGGTTCTAGAGGTTTAGCGTTTTCCAGTTCGGCATCTTCTTCGGCAATGTCTAGTAATATAAAGCTTGTATCAGAAAGAGATATATTTGCTATGCTATTGCTACCATTAGCCCACCCCGAAGTATAATCAGGCTCAGGGATATTATCATAAACGCCAATCAAGCCTTCGTTATTTGTAGGGGATAGAGAGAAGGATTCTTGTTTTAGTAATAAAGACGGTGAGCTATCTTTTTCTGTAGAGATAATATCACCTATACCTACACTTAGGTTATTATTTATTTCGTCTTTTGGTTCAGAAGGGCTTGTATAATCAAATAGAAAAGTATCTGCACTTTCTTCTACTACATAAGTGTCACTATCTGCTATTGCAGAATCCACAACAGCTGTAGGCATTACCTTTTCTAATTGCTCAGGGTTTAAGTAAGGTTCATTGGGTTTAAAGATAAAGAAACCGATAACCAATATGGCCGCAATACCAGTAGCATAAGTAAGATACCTAACCGTATTAGAGGACCCTGCTCCTTTTTGTCCAATCACTTCGTTTTCAAAGCGACTTTTTAAGGCATCCATGTCTGCCAATGCATTTCTGTTGGCTTCAAATCCATCAAAAGCATCAGAGTTAAAGTCATTGTCTAACTTCTGTTCTAAGGCACGCATTTCTGCATTGCTCATTTCGCCATCAAAGTAGCGTTGCAATTCATCTGCACTAATGTGCTCGGCGTTATGTTTATTATCAGGAGTTTTCATTTTCTCTTGCCATTAGCAAACCTAAGTTTCTTTTGCCATTTTGTATATAACTCTTTACTTGTTTTAAGGTAAAGCCTGTTTCATCTGCTACTTCGTTGTATGATTTTTCTTTTAAATAAAAGAGATCTACACAAAGCTTTTGTTCTGGTTTTAGTTGTTTCATTGCCTTTTCTAAGGCGGTTAATTTTGCTTCTTTAACTTCAAACTGTTCTTCAACAGTATCAGCATATTTTTCATTTAGCCCAACTTCTTCTATATACTTTTTACGGTCTCTTTCTCTACTTTGTTTGCGCAGTAGCATTAAACATTGGTTTTTTGTTACTACGTATAACCAAGACTGAAAGTTGTTTACTTCTGTTGTTTTTAAATCGTTCATCAGCTTTTGAAAAACGGTGATTACCATATCTTGGCTATCGGCTACGTTTTTCAGGTATTTAAGGCATACACCATATACCAAATGCGAAAAGCGCTCGTACAAAATCTCCAAGCAGGCATTATCCTCTGAAAGCTGGTAGTTGGCTACCAGCTCCAGATCAGATAATTGTTGAAGTTTTTTGCTGCGCTTCTTAAACATTTATTTTACTACATATTATTCCTTGTTCTCTGCTGCTTCTTTCTCTTTTTTCTTTTTAGCAGCCTCTTCGTAAAGGCTATTTAAATAAACAGCTTCATAGTAATCATCAAAATAAGTGCGTGTTTCTATAGCTATTACACCACCTGTTACATCGCCATATCTGGCTGGTACTCCGCCTACATAAACTTGCATACTACCTATTGCGTTAGATGGTACCATAGATGAGTTTATGTCTTGTACCAAAACCCCATCAATATAGTAAGAATTTGAGTTTGGTCGCGCTCCTCTTACATGTAAAGTTTGCCCATCATCACTTACATAAGTTCCGCCTCCAACTGTTGCTACAATTTCATTGAGGTTTTGAGTTCTGGGTAACTCATGGATTTTAGCACTAGAAATTTGAACTAAATTTGGATTTTTGTGACCAATCGGAGGACCACTTGATAATTCAATTGGGCCTAAAGTTGTTCCGCCTTCAGATATTTTTATATCATTCAGGTAAGTAACTTGGTTAGCATATACCTGTATGCCGGCAATCTTTTTTTCGGTATAACCAATAAATGATACTTTAACAATATAAGTACCCGGGGGTAGTGGCTTAACAGTAAACCGACCATTTATATCGGTTGCGCCACCAATTTTTGTTTCTCCTAGTTCTACATACACGTTTGCCCCGATTATAATTTCGCCTGAGGAGGCATCATAAACCTTGCCGTTAATCTCTCCGCTATTTTGGGCAAAAGACACCCCCCCAAACGAAATCGCAGCAAAAACCAGTAATAATATTTTCTTTTTCATAGCATTTGAATTTTTGATTAATAAACCCTTTTCGGTAATAGGATGCTACCGAATGAGAAATTCCATAAAAAGAATTTACTTTTTTGTGAATAAGCTTTCTATCTGTATGGTAGGTTGTGAATTTCTTGGCCAGAGGTTTCAAATTTTGAAGCATTTTTATTTTGAAAAAGCGGTCCTCCATAACAACCCTTAGGCAATGTGTCCTCTATAAGCTTTATATCATATAAGCTGGTAACCTGATTTGCAAAAACCTTTATATCAACTACAGTTTGCGTGACATATCCTATAAAAGATACTTTAACATCGTACAACCCAGGTTTTAAAGATTTGATTGTAAAACAACCATTTATATCGGTAGTACCACCAATTTTTTCGCCATCAACTTCTACATATACGTTTGCTCCGGGAATTTCTTCGCCTGACAAGGAATCATAAATAACCCCGCTAATTTCGCCTGTACTTTGTGCAAGTAGGGTTGATTTACAGCTGATAAGTGTAAGAATTAATAATAGAGTAATATTCTTCATAACATCCTTTTTAGTGCTTATAGGATGCAAAGAGTTGTAAACTCCATAAAATGCGCAGAAATTTTTAGAACCAGAAGCCGATGCTGATATAGCTGCGTATCTCATCATGTGAGTCTGAGCCATATACAGTAAGTTCTATGGGGCCAATCATACTATTGTAGCCATAGCTAATTCCGTAGCCGTTGAAAATAGATTCATTTGCAGATAAGTCAAATAGTTTTTCAAAAATAGGGTCGGTTTTGGCGCCGTTTACCTTAAGGGTGATGAAGTGGTTTTTTGCAATTTCAGTTTGTAAGTCTAGCCTAGCAATTAAAGCATTACGACCAATAATTTCCATGTAATTAAAGCCGATAAAGGGCATTATATTTTTAATATAATTTTCGCCATTACTACCTAAATAAAACTGGTAGGGGGCAGGGGGGTCCGGGCCAATGGTTGCGCCTCCCATTATTCTTGGATGAAGAGATATTCTTTTACCTAGAGGAATGGCCTGGTGGAATTGTACATTAAAGATAGTAACGGGCTCAAAATTACCCTCGCTAAAATCATCAAAAATGGTTTTTACAGTAGTATTAAACCGTACGCCAGTGGTTGGGAATGCGCCTCTATTAAAAGACTCTGCTTTGATATGCCCAAATAAATTAAAGAAGGTCGCTTTAAAATCTTCAAACCCTTCGGGGGTTACATCTCCAATAAGTAAAGTTCTATCTACCTCTGCGCCAAAACCTATTGCATAAGAGTTGAAAAAAGTAGATTGCAATGAAACACTCAATACATAGTCTGAGTACTCAAAGCTGCCTATTTTTTCTCTATCGAGACTATATGTACCGGCTTTAAAATGATGTGATCTAAAATCAATACCTAAGCTAGGCTTAATGCCTCTATCAATATAGTAGCTTGCCCAAAGCCGAGGATTATCGCTAATTACTCCTTCTAAAAGGAATTTAGAGCCTTTTACACCAACATTTCTAAAAGTGGTGTTTAGTAAAACACCTACGTTAAAGTCACTATCATAGTGTAAGCCTACTTTAAACTCTTTATCGGTAACTTTTTCTTTTACTCTAAGGGTTAGCTTAAACCAACCTCCCTCAACAGGAGTTAACTTGTAGTTTACAGAACTAAAATATTGGCTTCCATATACTCTATCTATAGCTTTTTGTAAGCTTTTATGGGTGTGATTATACGGAACTCTAAGGTTTAGTTTTCCGAGTATCAGTTCCTCAGAAATTTTTTCTTCTCCAATAATTTCAAGCTCAGCAATGTATAATGAGTCTAGAGGAGTTATAGCTTGAGGGTGAGTATAAGCAGGGCCAAGGTTGTTAATACTGTCTGCCAGCGCTTTTAAATCATCATAGTAGCGCTCACAGTATTTATTGGATTTGTAAATAATAGAGTCTGCATCATCAAAATCAGTAATGGCATACTTACCTATTTCTGGGGTAATAATGATGTCGCATAACTTTTGCTGATATTTATTTTGTTCTTTGTTAGCAAAGCTGGTGGCTTGCTCCATAATTCTTACAAAACTATTCAGCTCTTCTTGCTCATATAAAGGAGACTGTACATCCGAACCAATTACTATTTCGGCACCTTTCATTCTCGCTTCAAAAACCGGAAAATTGTTTACCACGCCACCATCTATATAAAGGGCACCATCTATTTCTACCGGATTAAAAAATGTAGGAATAGAGGAAGAAGCTCTAAGAGCATCGGGCAAATAACCGCCATCTAAAATTACTTGCTCTCCGGTTTCTATATTAGTTGTAACACAAAAGAAAGGGATTTGAAAGTCATTAAAATCTTCTATATGATGAACTCTCTCTGTTAGCCTAATTAATAAATTAGATAAGTTTTGTCCGCCCGAAAGTCCGGACGGTAAACCTATTTTCCCATCCTTAATGGGGAAAGAAGCAACATATCGTTCGTCTCCGGTTTTTTCTTCAATAAAAAGTTCTCTCCTAGAGATGTTGTCGCTCATTACTTGGTCCCAATCTAAGGAAAGGATAATTTCTTCAATATCATCTAAACTATAGCCTATTGCATATAGTGCAGCAATTACAGCTCCCATGCTGGTGCCACCAATCAAGTCGGGTTTTATACCTGCTTTTTCTATTACGCGCAAAGCACCTATGTGTGCAAAGCCTTTTCCGCTACCACCACTAAGTATTACGGCTACCTTTGGACGTGCATTTTCTGCCTGATTTTGAGCAAAAGCATTTCGGGTAAAGCTTAAAAATAAGAGGGGTATAAGTAGAAAAAGTAGCTTTCGGTTATACATCAGGTGTTGTTGGTTCTTATAGGATGCCCACAAATTTACGAATTAAAAAAAGAGTGTATTTTTTTTGCCTTTGATAAACCCACAATTTCCTTCAATTCATTTTCGCTAGCTTCTTTTACTCTTTTAACAGACTTAAACGCTTTTAGTAGGTCATTAATTGTGGCTTGCCCTACACCGGGGATATCTTCTAGCTCAGACTTAATACTTGCCTTGCTTCTTCTGTTTCTATGGTGCTCTATACCAAAGCGATGCGCCTCATTACGTAATTGTTGTATGACCTTTAATGTCTCAGACTTTTTATCTAAATATAATGGTAAAGGATCATTTGGGTAGTACAGTTCTTCTAAGCGTTTAGCAATACCTATAATAGCAATTTTACCTCTTAAGCCCAATGCATCTAAGCTTTTTACAGCAGAGCTTAATTGTCCTTTTCCACCATCTATAACTATAAGTTGGGGTAGGGGTTGGTTTTCATCTCTTAGTCTTTTGTACCTGCGGTATACCACTTCTTCCATTGAGGCAAAATCATCAGGGCCAACAACAGTTTTAATGTTAAAGTGCCTGTAATCTTTTTTGCTGGGCTTAGCATTTTTAAATACCACACAAGCTGCCACGGGATTTGTACCCTGAATATTAGAGTTGTCAAAACACTCAATATGCGCAGGCTTTTGGGGCAAGCGCAAATCTTTTTGCATTTGCTCTAGTATACGTTTGCTATGCCTTTCCGGGTCTATAATTTTGCTTTGCTTAAAGCGCTCTTGCCTAAAGTTATGTGCATTGCGAATGGATAGCTCTACCAACTGTCTTTTATCACCAATTTTGGGCACAGTCAATTTTAGCCCCTCAATTTCAACATCTAACTCTTTAGACAAGTACAACTCTTTAGACTGACTATTAAAACGCTGCCTTAATTCTGTAATACCTAATATCAGCAATTCTTCATCTGTCTCATCCAACTTCTTTTTCATTTCTATGGTATGAGACTGAATAATGGCTCCGTTTACAATGCTCAAAAAGTTTACATAACCATACTCATTGTCTGACACCACCGAAAAGACATCTACATTATTAATTTTTGGATTAACGATAGTAGATTTTGCTTGGTATCTTTCTAATAACTCTACCTTTTCTTTTACCTGTTGGGCTTCTTCAAATTGCAGGTTCTCTGCAAAGGTTTTCATTAGCTCCTTTAGGTGCTTAGTTACCACGCTAATGTTCCCTTTTACAATGTTTCTTATTTGGGTAATCATTTCGTCATACTCGGCTTCGGTTTGCTTGCCTTCACAGGGGCCTAAACAATTGCCAATATGGTACTCTAGGCAAACTTTAAATTTACCGGACTCAATATTCTTCTCTGATAAATCGAAATTACAATTGCGAAGTGGAAAGAGTTGATGAACAAGCTCTAAAACTGTATTGGCCATTTTTGCCGAAGCATATGGCCCGTAGTATTCAGACCCATCTTTAATCAGCCTACGAGTAGAAAATACTTTTGGGAAGCGTTCTTTTTTAATGCAAATCCATGGGTACGTTTTATCGTCCCTAAGCATTACATTGTATCGGGGTTGGTACTCCTTTATTAGGTTATTTTCTAATAAAAGGGCGTCCATTTCGGTTTCTACTACAATGGTTTTGATGTCGGCAATTTTTTTAACCAACACTCTGGTTTTACCGCTATCATGCTCTTTATTAAAGTAAGAAGAAACTCTTTTTTTCAGGTTTTTTGCTTTACCAACATATAGTATTTTTCCGTTACTATCATAGTATTGATAGACTCCCGGTTTATGCGGAATACTTTGTAAAATATGTTTCAAAGCTTCATTTACCATGCAACAAAGATACTCAACAGAACTAGATTGTAAACCATGTGTATTTGTAGTATTTTTGCAGCCTAACAAATTTATAATATGAGAGTAGCTGTAGTAGGTGCTACCGGAATGGTAGGCCAAGTAATGCTGAGTGTGCTTGCAGAGCGCAATTTTCCTTTAGATGAGTTAATTCCTGTAGCTTCAGAGAAGTCTGTAGGTAAACAAATAGCGTATAAGGGTAAACAGTATACTATAGTAGGCTTAAAGGATGCTGTTGCTATGGCACCTAATATCGCATTGTTCTCAGCAGGCGGGGCTACTTCATTAGAATGGGCACCTAAGTTTGCAGCTGTTGGTACAACCGTTATCGATAATTCTTCGGCTTGGAGAATGAATGAGGATAAAAAACTGGTAGTACCTGAGATTAATGGTGAAACCTTAACACCCGAAGATAAAATTATTGCAAACCCAAATTGCTCTACCATACAAATGGTAATGGCATTGGCACCATTGCATGCAAAATATAAAATAAAACGTTTAGTAATTTCTACTTACCAATCGGTAACCGGTACAGGGGTAAAGGCTGTAAAGCAAATGGAAGGTGAGCGTATTGGCGATGAGGTAGATCCGGCTTACCCATACATGATTGATAAAAACTGCATCCCGCATTGTGATGTGTTTATGGATAACGGGTACACCAAAGAAGAGATGAAGTTGGTAAATGAAACCCGCAAAATTTTAGGTGATGACTCTATTCAGGTTACAGCTACTGCTGTACGTGTACCTGTTGTAGGAGGTCATTCTGAGAGTGTGAATATTGAGTTTGAAAATGAATTTTTAACTGCGGATATCCGTAAGCTATTAAACGATACACCAGGTGTTACCGTGCAAGATAATACGGATGTAAACACCTACCCAATGCCTGCTTATGCACACGGCAAGGATGATGTTTTTGTGGGTAGAATACGCAGAGATTTAAGCCAAAAGAACACGCTAAACATGTGGATTGTATCTGACAACCTGCGTAAAGGAGCTGCAACCAATACAGTGCAAATTGCAGAGATGGTAGTTAAAAACCAATTGTTGCAAAAGGTATAAGCCGCTTATACTTTTACTTTTTTCTGTAGCGTTTTTCCGAAAGGAATGTTCTCTATTTTGCTGTCAACCCAGCTTATAAAATCAAAGTAAGGGTTTAGTTTTAATGCTTGAATACCTTCCAGATTATTCAAGTCATTTTTAAACTTGGCAAACTGCTCTGAAGCAGAAAGTGTGTCATCTAGCATGAGTATTTTATTCATGCGTTTTACAAAAATTTGTTCAACAGCATAGAGTTTGCTTTTTGCTTTTAAGAATCGGCTGGCCGAACTAATTTGATGTTCTAAGAAATCATAGTCAGAGCGTTCATATAATAGAACCAAGTACAAGATTCGGGCATAGCTTACTACTTCTATATTCAGGTTTTTCTCCTGATTTGTAAGCGCTTTTTGTACCCAGTTTAATGCAGACTTATATTTGTTTGCACCAAAATAGCAGTAAGCAATATCGTAGTACAAGTTTAGTAGATGCTCTACTTCTAGTAGAGGAGCATAATCTTCGCTTAAGGTTTCTAACTCTTCACTCAGTGCAATTGCTTCCTCAAACTGACCTGTACTACTCAAATACTCTAGCTCCAACATTCGGGATATGAAGTTGGTGACGAATAAATTTTGCCGATTTAATAAAGGGTTAGATTTCAAGTTTTTTAGGCAATCAATACTTTGTTTAAAAGCATCAAAATCTTCTAATTGCAACTGTGTTTCTGCAAGGCTGTGCAATGCAGTAATGTAGGTGTCTAAGCTGTATTGTAGCAACTTATTCTTACTTTCCAGATGCTTGATTAAACGCTCATTCCATTTGCCAATTGCTGTCGCATCTCTGTTGACAGTGGCATTAGCTATTTGGATTTTATAGAAGATGGTTTTTGCTTCATAAGACAGAGCCATGCTTTCATCTCCCATCAATGGGTCTTTAATAATTTCCGATAGTATTTTTAACTGCTCATTGCCTTCTGTGTCTGTGGTTTTTATCAATGAAAGATTTAGTAGCCAGTTAAAGTAAACCTGCTTATTTAATAGTATAGTTTGCACCTGACTTTGCTCTTTAGTGAGTGTAGTTAAGCCCTCAGCTATTTTATCGGTAAGAGGCTCAGCAAGCAATAAGTCCTTTTCTAGGTTTAATACTTCTAGCAACTGCTCATGGCTTTCATACTCTTGGGCTGTTTTTTTAGCTTTTACCAATTGCTCAGCGCACTCTTTATACAAGCCTTTTAGCAATAGTATTTCGGCATAGCTGATGAGCTCTCTAATTTTAAAGGTGTGCTTTTTGTCAGAAAAGTTAGGAACTAATGTTTTAAGTATTTGGTTGAATAATATTCGTTTAGTTACATGTAAATTGTTGCTAAAAGCCTCGTTTTCAAATTGTTTTTTAATGGACTCCTCCTTGTAAGTTTTCTGACGGTCTACAGCTTCAAATAGCTTTATATAATTATTTTTTTGTCCGTAAGTGGCTCCATTTAATTTGAAATACCTTTTTTCGGCTTTATCCATTTTTTGAACCAAATCAAACAAAGATGTGGATGTATTTCGCATTAAAAAATATGTTTAGTTTATTATAAAGCTATGAAAATTAATAACATAGGCAAATTTTACTCTTGTTGAATTATATCAAATTCTACATCAAAATAATGTTATAAAATTTACTGCAAGGTGCGTATCTAAAATTACCTGAGCATGAAAAGCACATTAAGTAGTTTTAAAGTTATAGTGTAAATGTTTATAAAAACCAGTAATGGCGGTACTTTTCTAAATCCATCATTCGCATATACCTGTTGATGATGGGTTGCGCCTTAGGTGAAGATACAGAGACAATAATTTGCGGATTTACAAGGTCTTGCGTTAGCTCATAATTAACAATCGGTTTGCCCAAAACTACTTGTCCGTACTTGAGGTTGTTGTTACACATCCATATATATTTAACATTCAGTTTATTTAGCAAACGAGCTAATTTTTTTCCTTTAGTTCCGGTACCCCAAAGCACTAAGGGGCGACTTAAATCACGCTCCAACTCTAAGAAGTAATTCAGTTTTAAACGATAAAACGAATTGTCTTGATAATGTTCATGGTTGCGAGATGTGCGGGCATCATGGTCTCTCCATAGATGAAGTATTTCAGGTACAGTTTTAAGCTTTAAACCATATTTATAAAAACGGAAAACCAAATCATAATCTTCGGGGTAGTTGTTGGGCTCAAAGGCTTCACACATGTCTAAATCAGTTCTGTGAAGCATCCAACATGGCGATGCAATTACACATTCTCTGTATATATCTTTAAAGCTCTCTTCGGTTTTTGTGAGTTTGTTTAACCACTTTTGGTATTTTAAATAACCCTCACCAATCTCTTCTTTTGGAAAGTATTCTACCAAACCTGTTACAACGGTATTCTTGCCTTCTGTAATGAGTTTGCTTTTCATTAGCCCTAGCTTATGAGCAGGCATTATATCGTCAGAATCCATACGGGTAATATACTCACCAGTGCTTTTGGCGTAAGCCAGCCTAAGGGCAGGAATAATACCGGATTCAGTACTCTGAAATATTTTTATGCGAGGATCTTTATCTGCGTAAGCTTGTAAAACAGAAAAGCTATCATCTGTACTATGATCGTTTACAGCAAATAACTCCCAATTGGTTTCAGTTTGGTTAAGGATAGAATTTAAGCATTCGTGTAAATAAATTGCCGTGTTTTTTACCGGCATAAGGATGCTGATGCAACCTTTAGGCATTGGCAATTACAGTTTCTGTAGGCTCAAAAGGGTTTTCTTGAGTTTCCTCATCCTCCTTTTTGATTGGGTCTTTTGGAAAAGCCTTACGCTGATAGATAATGAGTAATAATACACCAACACTTATGGAGGTGTCTGCAATGTTAAAAATAGCACTGAAAAAACGTTGATAAGTGCCACCTACAAAAGGCACCCAGTCCGGCCAGTACCAAGAGGCAATAGGGAAATGAAGCATATCTACTACGTTGCCGTATAAGAAAGGGGCGTAACCACCACCTTCGGGCATAAACTCTGCTATTTGTCCGTTGCTATCGCCAAATAACAAACCATAAAAAGCACTGTCTATAATATTACCTAGTGCACCTGCAAAAATAAGAGCCACACTTACAATTACTACTCCCGGAGCTTTTTGTCGGGTAAGGTTTCTAAGCCACCATGCGATACCTATTACGGCTAATACACGAAAAACACTTAAAAATAATTTTCCAAAAATTTCAAGTCCAAAAGCCATCCCTCGGTTTTCTACAAACTCAAGTACAAACCAACTGGTAATTTCAATTTCATCACCAATGGCCATAGTACTCTTAATCCATAGTTTTAAAACTTGGTCGGCAATTAGTACTCCAAAAATGATAATCAGTGCTTTCTTCACTAAACTATTTTTGCATGTTTTTGGCCTCGATACTTAAGGTAGCATGCGGAACCAATTTCAGGCGATCTTTGGCAATTAATTTGCCAGTTACACGGCATATGCCGTATGTTTTATTTTCTATACGGATTAGCGCATTTTTCAAATCGCGGATAAACTTTACCTGACGTGCAGCTAATTGCGCATTTGCTTCTTTAGACATGGTATCTGATCCTTCTTCAAACGCTTTAAACGTTGGAGAAGTATCGTCTGTTCCATTATTTTTATCGTTAGCGTATGCTCCTTTAATTAACTCCAAATCAATTTCGGCTTTCTTGATCTTGTCTTCAATCAGCGTGCGAAATTCTTTTAGTTCTTCATCCGAATAGCGTACTTTTTCATTTGTAGCCATAATCGTAATACATTAAATTTTAGATAGGGCAATGTAGGTAATTATATCGTCAAACTCAACAGAAAAATTATTGCTTGGTGCTTCTTCTACCATGTTTAATTTTTCAGCCAACGTTTCGTTACATATGTACTCTAAATTATTACTTATTGCCTTATCCAGTTGCTCATTGCTTTGGATAGACAGCTCTATTTTATCAGTTACTTCTAAGCCAATTTCTTTACGCATGTTTTGTATACGGTTTACTAGCTCTCTTGCTATACCCTCTTCACGTAAATCATCATCTATAGTTACATCCAAAGCCACAGTATGTATACCTGATGTAGCTACTTTCCAACCCGGAATATCTACCGGTATAATCTCTACATCTTCCGGCATAAGGCTTACTGCTTCACCATCAATATCAAAGTTATATACACCTTCGGTTTCTATAGCTTTAATTACTGCATCGCTATTAGCTCCTGTATGTTGTTGGATACTCTTCATCAGCTTGCCATACTTCACACCTAAGTTGCGGAAGTTCAGCTTCATGTTTTTTACCAACTGTGTATCCTCTTCGGTTACAAACTCCAATTGCTTTACATTCACTTCAGAAAGTATCAAACTTCGTACCGCTTCTACTTTGGCTTTTACATCAGCATTAACGGTAGGTATTTGTATTTTATTTAAAGGCTGACGAACCTTTATGTTTTCCTTTTTACGGATAGAAAGCACTAACGATGTTATTTGTCGTGCATAATCCATCTGTATTTCTAAGTCTTTATCTACAGCAGACTTATTGTACTCAGGGAAGAGGCTTAAGTGTACAGATTCGCAGTTTTCTTTATTGCAAACACCATTTAAATCAGCAAACAAACGCTCTGAGAAAAACGGTGCTATTGGCGAAATCATTTTTGCCATAGCCGTTAAACAGTGATATAAGGTTTGGTAAGCAGATACTTTGTCTTGTCCGTAGCTGCCTTTCCAAAAACGTCTTCTGCTTAAGCGTACATACCAGTTGCTTAACTTCTCTAAGAAGTATTCCATTTTTCGACCTGCACCTGTTGGCTCGTAATTACTAAAATCAGTATTTACTTCTTTTATCAGGGTGTTTAATTCTGATAAAATCCAACGATCCAGTTCCGGTCTGTCTTCCAGTTTCATTTCTTCTTCGGCATACGTAAAGCCATCAATATTGGCATACAATGCAAAGAAAGAATAGGTATTGTATAGGGTTCCGAAGAACTTACGTTGTACTTCTTTTATACCCTCTAGGTCAAACTTAAGGTTGTCCCAAGGTTGTGCGTTGGTAATCATGTACCAGCGGGTAGCATCGGAGCCATAAGTTTCTATGGTATCAAAAGCATCTACGGCATTGCCTAATCGCTTAGACATTTTCTGTCCGTTTTTATCCAACACCAATCCGTTAGACACTACATTTTTGTAAGCCACAGAATCGAATAAGATAGTAGCAATGGCATGTAATGTAAAGAACCAACCACGTGTTTGGTCTACCCCCTCGGCAATAAAATCTGCAGGGTAGTTGTTTTCAAATTCCTCTTTGTTCTCAAAAGGGTAGTGCAATTGTGCATACGGCATAGAACCCGAATCGAACCAAACATCAATTAAATCAGATTCACGCTTCATTGGTTTGCCGGAGTCTGAAACCAAGATAATACGATCTACATACGGTTTATGAAAATCAAAAGTCTCATAATTTTCTTTAGAGAAATCTCCCGGTGTAAAATCTGCCAATGGATTGTTATCCATAAAGCCGACTGCAACAGCTTTTTCTATTTCAGCTCTCAACTCTTCAGCAGAGCCAATACATTTTTGCTCGGTACGGTCTTCGCTAGTCCATATCGGGATTGGTATACCCCAAAAACGAGAACGAGATAAATTCCAGTCTACCAAGTTTTCTAGCCAGTTACCAAAACGCCCTGTACCTGTAGAAGCAGGTTTCCAGTTGATGGTCTTGTTTAAGTCCATCATGCGCTGTTTTACCGATGTGGTTTTTACAAACCAAGAGTCTAGCGGGTAGTACAATACCGGCTTATCAGTTCTCCAACAATGTGGGTAACTGTGTACATATTTTTCAACCTTAAAAGCAAGGTTTTCTTCTTTCAGTTTTATGGCAATACGGATGTCTACATTTTTGTAGTCTTCCGGTTTATCAGCTTCATCTATGTATTCTTCTTTTACATACTCACCTGCAAACTCGCCCATTTCTTGGGTAAACTTACCTTGTAAATCTACTAGGGTAAGCGAACCAATGCCAGCCATTTTTGCCACACGATTATCATCCGCACCAAAGCTAGGCGCAATGTGTACAATACCGGTACCGTCTTCGGTAGTTACATAATCACCGATGATTACTCTAAAGGCATCGCCATCAGTAGGCTGTGCATATGGCAATAGCTGCTCATAACGGATACCTTCTAAGTCAGCACCTTTGTATTCTTTTACCAACTCAAAAGGCACTTTTTTGTCGCCGGCTTTGTATTCATCCATGCTTAGCTCGGCATTCTTCTCTGGGAAGTGCTTGCCAAACAAGTCTTTTGCCAATACTACACTTACGGGTTTACCTGTGTATTGGTTGTAGGTGTTTACCAACACATAATCTATCTTTTTACCTACTGCCAAAGCAGTGTTTGATGGCAATGTCCATGGGGTTGTGGTCCAGGCCAAGAAGTATACATCTGATTTTGCAGCTGCTCTTAAGTCAGCCGCTTTTTCGTCATCAGCTACTATTTTAAACTGAGCTGTAACCGTAGTATCACTTACATCTCTATAAGTACCAGGTTGGTTTAGCTCGTGGGTACTTAAACCCGTACCGGCAGCCGGAGAGTAAGGTTGTATGGTGTAACCTTTGTATAAAAAGTCTTTTTTATACATCTGGCTTAGCAAGTACCAAACACTCTCTATGTATTTATTATCATAGGTTACATAAGGGTCGCTCATGTCTACCCAGTAGCCCATTTTGTCTGTTAAATCTTCCCAAACGTGCTTGTATTTCATCACGTTTTCGCGGCACTTTTGGTTGTATTCTTCTACCGAAATTTTAGTACCGATGTCTTCTTTGGTAATGCCCAACTCTTTTTCTACACTCAGCTCTACCGGAAGACCGTGGGTATCCCAACCTGCCTTACGGTGTACTTGCTTGCCTTGTAGGGTTTGGTAACGGCAAAAAATATCTTTAATGGTACGTGCCATTACGTGGTGTATACCGGGCATACCGTTTGCCGAAGGCGGGCCTTCGTAAAAAGTAAAGGTATCATTGCCTTCGCGAGTAGATACACTCTTTTCGAAGATGTTATTTTCTTTCCAATAGTTTAGTACCTCTTTGTTGATCGCAGAGAGGTCTAACTTTTTATATTCGGGATATTTCTTTTGCATCAAAAAGCCTTTCTTTAGAAGTGGGCAAAATTACGAAAAAATATAGAGCCTATAAGTCCTCAGTTTCTATAGATATGTCTGGGGTATTCTAAGATGTTTAGCTTTTCAGATTGCAACTCTTTTAGGGCGTCATTTGCAATCCATATGGCGGGTTTTGTCCCCTGCTTTTTTATTTCTTCAGCAGTAGAAATTGCCTTTCTGTTGAGGTCTTTGTTTCTTTTTCCAATATTACGGAGCGCCCAGTTTACAGCCTTTTTTACATATTGTCTATCATCGCTTGCTTCAGCTGTAATGTGTTCTAAAAATGCATCAAATGTTTTGTTATCGGCTTTTTTATCGGCCATGCAATAGGCTGCCATAATGGCAAAGCCGGCTCGTTTTTCAAACTCAGCTTCTCTGTGAGACCACTCTAGGGCTTTTTCATAAGCATGTTCACTTTTGGCAAATAAGCCCATGCAAAAAGAGTCGCATATTTCCCAGTTCTCAAAGGTCTGTACCCACTTTTCCATCAACTCCTTAGTTAAGTTTTTTGGATTGAATAGTTTACTGCACAGTATACGGGCTTCGTAAATACCACTATCAAAAAGCTGAATAGCTAAAGCATTATTATAGCCTATTTTTTTGGCAATTTCTTTTAGGTCTTTTTGGTAAACACCCAAGGCATTGTGGGCTACAATATTGTATTTTTTGTGCTTAAAAAGCACCTTTTCTGGTTCGGCAAGCCTATTAAGTTCGTCTAGTATGGTTTGGTATTGCATGTTTGTATTCTAATATTAGAATAAATAACGGGTTTTTTTAGTAAAAGGATTTACTAGATTCGCATAAACAAAATTTATCGGGTGCAATTTTTAGGAGTAAAGTTTAGCGAAAAAAGAATTTTTGGCTTAGATATTCTAAGAGCCATTGCTATACTTACCGTTGTATATGGGCATGGCAAAACCTATGCTTATGATTTTGTTTCTCCCAAAGCCTATAACTTTTTTAGGTTTGATGGGGTCTCTGCCTTTTTTGTGTTGAGTGGTTTTTTGATTGGCGGCATCTTGATAAGGACCTTAGAAAACACCGATTTCACCAAAAAAGACCTCTTAAATTTTTGGTTAAGGCGCTGGTTTAGAACCCTACCCAACTATGTGTTTATTGTATTACTACTAGCAATTATACACCTAACTATTGGGCACCAAATAAACCAATTGTACTTGTTTCCGCTTTTTTTACAGAACTTTTTGGTAGCAGATAATTCGTTTTTTATTGAATCTTGGAGCTTGGCTGTAGAGGAGTGGTTTTATCTTTTAACCCCCTTGCTTATTTATATATTTATTAGGGGTTTTAAGCTAAAAGCAAGGTATGCACTGCTTACAACTATTATTGCCATTATCTTGGCATCTATACTGGCAAGGCTGTATAGGTATTATACCTTTGATATTGATCAGGTAAATGAACTGGGTGTTTACATAAGAAAAGTTGTAGTTACCAGGTTAGACAGTATTATGTACGGAGTACTAGGAGCCTATATATACCACTACTACCCCAAAACATGGGCAAAGTATAAAATACCCTTATTTATTATAGGGCTGTACATACTTTTTAAGGTAAGAATACTATCGCTTTTTATAGCACCGGATGCTCATAGGGAAATCAACTTTGGGATTAATACCATTGTAATTTTGTACCTGAGAGTGCCTATTGGTGTACTTTTTACATTGCCATTTTTAAATAGTATAAAAAGTGGTAAAGGAGTACTGTATAAATTTATTACCTACATAAGTATTGTTTCTTACGCACTATATGTGGTACACTTATCTTTAGTTAAAGAAACTGTAGAGCACTATAAGTATAAATTTGTACCCGAGTGGTTTACTGACAAACAAGAGGCAATACTATTGTATACCACCTACTGGGTAGTAAGCTTAGTAGTAGCTACATTGCTGTATAAGTATTACGAGAAACCAATGACCAATTTAAGGGAGCGTTTTTCTAAGCCTCAAAAAAACTAAATAGTAGCAATTACCTTTAATTCAATGGCAATAGGTGTTGGTAATGATTTTATTTCTAAGATAGTTCGTCCAGTATAGCTTGGTATTGCATCTCTCTTTATAAATTTGGAATATGAAAAATACAATATTACTAAGCATTACAGCTATTTTTTTTCTTGCCTGTAACCCAACCTCAAATTCAGAAGTGATTTCCAATGAGAACATTTCTAATGAGCAAGAAATAAAAGATGGTGATATTATATTTCAAACGTCAAAGTCTACGCAAAGTAAGGCTATACAAATGGCTACCGGCTCTAGATATAGTCATATGGGTATTGTTTTTATTTCTGATGATGGAACATTTGTGTTTGAAGCTGTACAACCTGTAAAGCTTACTCTTTTAAACCAATGGATACAAAGAGGGGTAGGCGAACACTTTGTTGTTAAAAGACTTAAGGGTGATGAGATTCTAACAGAGAAAGTGTTAGCAGAAATGAAGCACATTGGAAAAACTTATATGGGGAAACCATATGATAGCTTTTTTGAATGGAGTGATGATAGAATTTATTGTTCTGAACTGGTTTGGAAAATATATTATCAGGCTACAGGACTCAAACTTGGGAGTTTAGAAAAGTTAAGTTCTTTTAATATTAACGAACCAGAAGTAAGGGAAATTATTACCCAACGATATGGAGATAAAGTACCACTAGACGAAGTGGTAATATCACCTAAAAGCATTTTTAATTCAGACCTATTGGAAACTGTAATAAAAAATTAAACTGTAGCAATTACCTTTAATTCAATAGCAATAGGTGTTGGTAACGATTTAATTTCTAAGGTAGTACGACAAGGCTGGTTGTCCTTAAAGTATTCGGCATAAATACGGTTGTAGGTAGCAAAGTCATCTTTCATATTGGTCAGAAAAACAGTTACATCTACAATGTTATCCCAGCTAGAACCGGATGCTTCTAGGATCAAACGAATATTTTTAAACACAGAGTGGCATTGTGTTTCAATGTCATAAGAAGTAATGTTGCCATTTTCATCTAAGTCTACACCGGGTATTTTTTTGGTGTTACGTTCTCTAGGCCCTACTCCCGAAAGGAATAATAAGTTACCTACTTTGCGCGCATGTGGGTATAACCCTACTGGTTCCGGTGCTTGCTCTGAGTTGAATTTTTCGTTTTCAGCCATTGTTACTGTGTTTTATCCAGCAAATATAGGCTTTAGAAATAATTTAATAAAGTCCACCAATAGGTCTGTTATTCCACTCGGGCTTATTCTCAAATTTTGGTAGTTCAGTGGGCATTGCTGTAAGCCCTGTTGTATCTGTTAATGCTTCCATAAAGGATACTAAATCTGCTTTTTCTTGTTCCGTAAGACTCAGATTATCAAAAGGTAAGGTTTGATAAGGCACCTCAAAGCCTAAGCCTACACCACCACCAACATCATAAAAATCAACTACTTCCTCTAGGGTTTCATAAACTCCATTGTGCATATAAGGAGCAGTTAAGGCTATGTTTCTTATTGTAGGAGTTTTAAAAGAGAAGTAATAAAAGTCTACCTCTTCTTTAGGGTTTTTGTTGCCACGTCTTCCTAAATCGCTGTCTATCATTGCATTTATAGTATCTGTAGTAGCAGGCACGCCCAATACTTCAGATTCCGACTCTTGATACAATGGAGGTACAGTACCGTTAAAAGTAGGGGCAAAATGGCAAGTTCCGCAACTGGCTTTACCCATAAAAATATTGTAACCACGTTCTACTTCCTTTGCTATTGCCGGGATTTCTCCACGTACGTATTGGTCAAACTCAGAGTTAAAACCACTTAAAGAAGTAACATAGGCTACCAATGCCAATTTAAAGGTATGTTTCTCTAAGTTTTGCTTGCCAAATTGTGGGAAGGCTTCTTTGAAAAGCGCCCTGTACTCTTTGCTGGCATTGAGTTTGGCTAATATCTCTTTGTAGTTTGTATTAAACTCATCTTCGCTTAAAATTACGTGCTCAAACTGGTCATCTAGCACAGAGGCACGCATATCATGGAAATATTTATCGGCATATACAGCATTGATAATTGTAGGCGAATTGCGGCTTACAGAGCTATTTCCATCAAAAGCATCACTCTTTTTTTTGCCATCTGTAAAGGCCAATTTCGGGTTATGGCAAGAGGCACAAGAGCGCATATTATTGGCAGAAAGGATAGGATCGAAGAAGAGAAGCCTACCAAGCTCTCTAACCTTCTCATTATCAATAGTATTATTTAAGCTGCTGTAGTAGTATTTATTGATGAAGTCAATTGCAAAAAGGTTGGTAGCCAAGTAGTTATTAGATTGTTTTGCGGGTGTAACCTCATAAATTGTTTCGATGTATAAAGCTTGTTGAGCTTCTAATAGCAGTTTAAAAATGGGGTTTACATGGTCTTTTAAAAACTCCAATCTGTTGAAAGAATCAAAGTCATTATTTGTTGCTAAATACTGAATACTGTTTTTGAACTGAATTTCTAATTTTTCACCAACATCAGAATTTCTGGCTTCAAGTAGGGGATTGTACAATTTTATGGTACGAAAAATCTCTTCTATCACAATTTTTGCTTCCTCAATGGAGTTTTTTGATGCAGGAGAATCGAATCCGGAGACACCTAAAGTGTACATTCTGATAATTCCGAACCTTGCAGCCTCAAAAACCTCTCGATCTGAAAAAAGTCGACCAACTTCGTAACGAAAAATCGGACTGTAATGCAATTTCAGCTTTTCGGTAAGCTTAATTAGTGCATCTTTTTCTGCATATGGGTTTTCGCTAAAAACGAATTCGTCAATGGTTTGTAAACCTTCTGGCTCAAAAACATTTAGCTGACCCGCATTGCGCTCTATGCGTGGTAATGGCGCACCATTTATATGGTCTTTGGTAGATTGTGCAGCAAAATACTCTAATAAAAATGAAACCTCTTTGAATTCTCTTCGTAGCTGCAAGAAGTCTGTTTGTAGTTTTTTGATGGAAGACCTTGAGTCTTGTAAATTTTTTGTGGTTTCTAAGAAATTAGAAATCTCTTTATCAAATTCGGTTAAATAATTATGGTAGTTTTTTTGGATATTTTTTGATGGGCTTTCAACAGGACTTTTAAAAGCCGAAAGGTAAATAGCTAAAAATGCTATACATAGTGCAAAGCTAATCAGTTTTCTTGTTTTCATACGTCAGTGGAGCTTTAAAGGTAAAAATCCCGACAGAGTAAGCCTGTCGGGATTAAGAATAGAATATACTTGAACGGTCTGCTTACTCGATTATTAATTTCTTTTTGTTTCCAGTTTCGTCCATAATGATGTAAAGACCAGCATCTAAGTGAGAAACATCAACTCTTTTTACTTGACGAGCAACTAAAACTCTTTGTCCGTTTGAGTTGTAGATAGCAACATCAGAAACTTTGTTCATTCTCAACTCACGAGATACCGGGTTAGGGAAAACTTGGAAAGTATCATCATCATTAAAGTTTTCAGTAACACCTACTGTGCTCTTATCAAAACCTGTAATTGCAATAGTTACAGAGTTGTTGTATGGGTAAGGGTTACTAGAGCTTGGGTGTTGAGAGTTGAAGAATAATGTTTTTCCATCAGGCGAACCTACACCACCTGTAACCTCTGCACCTAAAGGCACAACAGCAATACGTAATAAATCATCTGGTGTTGGGTTAGGGATAGTTAAGTCTAGCAAGAAAATCTCGCAAGTTCTGTTACCGGTTCCGTCTGGTACACGACCGTAGTCAGAACCATTTAAATCTTCTTGAATAATTAAGTACTCTCTGCCATTTACTTCCCAAGCACTTAAACCATCAGGGTTAGATAAGTGAGTAGAAGGGTAAGCAGATGGAGGGTTTCCGGTTTGTGGTAAATCAGGACCACCTTCAATTTTTACACTCATGTTGTTTGTAGCAGGGTCATACATCATTACTCTACCATAAAAATCTTCGTAAGCTGCATCATCTGCAGTAGTTCCTTGTGCAGTAGCACGTGCAATGTGGTGAGGAGCTAAAACAGCACCATCTGCTAACTCTCCTGCCCAACGGCCACCTGGGTTATCTCTACCGGTTTCAGTAAAGTAAACTTTACCACTGTTATCAGCAGTTACCCACTCTATACGGTTAAACATTGTAGCGCTTAAAGCAACAGCAACACTATCAAACTTTAGCATGTTGTTAAAGTTTGAGTTATCAACTTGTACCCATGGATTACCACCTGCATTATCATGCTTGTATACGTATAAGTTACCAGAAGTAAAATCGCCAGGAGTAGTAGCCACAAATTTAGAGAAGTAACCAGGAGTAGCATCACCACCAGTATATACTGTTCTGTTATCTGTCATTACAACACCACCTTCAAATGGCTGACGACCCCAGTTGTATTGCTTACGAATTGCAACAGCTTCACGAGGATCAATTTCTACCATCCAGTTGAAGTTTTGGTATTTATCAATAGTTTGCCCGTCTGCTACAGTAATACCAGATGCATTACCATCAGTACCAATAGTAAATGTAGCTGTGTCACGCACACCGTTACCACCATCATAAATACTAGCAGTGTTTCCACGGAACCACTCTTCAGCAGTCCATATACGACCATCAACCTTAGAGATGATACCACCACAGTTCATACCTGTTTCACCAACAGTATTAGCAAAGTCTACGTTAAAAAACTCACCAGAACGACCATCACCTAAAGTTTGTGGTACAATTACAATAGAGTCTGTAGTAGCTTCGCGAGCAATTTTAAATACAGTCATACCACCACCGTCACCAATGTTGTCATCTGCCAATACCATTTCGTGGTTTACAGATAACCAACCTAAGTCTGATGAAGAAGGGTCTGGAGTAAAACCGATAAAGTCATGCCACTGTTTTGCTGGGTAAGCACCTGCAGGGTTACCGTAAGTAGCAGTAGTTTGTACCATATCTACACCACCTATAAAAAGTACTTGTGTTTGTAATGGAGATGGAGACATTGTAATTACATCAGGTGTGTATGATGTATCAATCGTTGGGTCAAATTGTATTTGACCGAAAGCAACTGTGCTTGTTAAAGCAATAGCCGCTAAAGAAGTGTAAAATTTTTTCATTGTTTTCGCGATTAGATTATAGTTGTTATAACTCATCGCAAATGTCAGTAGGTAGTGTTAAGGCATGGTTAGAGGTGTACTAATTAAGATTTATGATAGTGTTAAAGAGGTTAAACCCTCGTTAAACATATATTGTGTGGGATCCATAAGACACATAACAGTTATTGTAATAACAAGCTGGGCTTAATTATAAATTAACATAAGATTTTAAGACATCTCTCAAGCTATTGTTGATTAAAGACAGTCGAAATATAAAAGTCCTAATAAAGGTGCATTTTAACGAAACTTTAACAAAATGAATAAAATTTGATTTGTTACTTAGCGTTTCAAAACCTGAACACTTTTTATTAAGCCTATTGTTGGCTACATTTGCCTACGGCAAAAAATGATAACCTATTTATTATTAGAATGATGGAAGAGACAAATACTGCTATTGACATTAAAGCAATTAATGAGAAGATTGAGAAAGAGAGTGCTTTTATAGATATGCTTACGCTGGAAATAAACAAGGTAATTGTTGGGCAAAAGCATATGGTAGAACGCTTGTTAATTGGGCTACTCGGCTCAGGGCATATATTACTGGAAGGCGTGCCCGGACTGGCAAAAACCCTTGCCATTAATACTTTGGCAAAAGCTATTGATGCCAACTTTAGTCGGATACAATTTACACCCGATTTATTACCGGCAGATGTAATAGGTACACAGATATACAATATGCAAAAGAATGAGTTTGCCATTAAAAAGGGACCCATCTTTGCCAATTTTGTATTGGCGGATGAGATAAACCGTGCGCCTGCCAAAGTGCAAAGTGCTTTACTAGAAGCCATGCAAGAAAGACAAGTAACCATTGGCGAAGAAACTTTTAAGCTAGAAGAGCCCTTTTTGGTATTGGCAACACAAAACCCAATAGAGCAAGAAGGGACATACCCATTGCCCGAAGCACAGGTAGACCGTTTTATGCTAAAAACGGTAATTACCTACCCGGAGCAAGAAGAGGAGCGTATGATTATCCGTCAGAACCTAAACGGTGGTTTTGCCGATGTAAAGAAAGTGGTTTCTACCAAGCAGATATTAAAGGCTCGTGAAATGGTGAAGGAAGTATATATGGATGAGAAGATTGAGAAATACATCTTAGACATCATCTTCGCTACCCGCCAACCAGAGAAGTATGGCTTGAATGCTCGTACTAAAAACTTAATCAGTTTTGGGGCATCGCCAAGGGGTAGTATCAACTTGGCAACTGCTGCCAAAGTGTATGCCTTTATCAAGCGAAGAGGTTATGTAATACCGGAGGATGTACGTGCAGTAGCACTAGATGTATTGCGCCACCGTATTGGGCTTACATATGAGGCCGAGGCTGAGAACGTGACCACAGAAGACATTGTAAACCACATTTTAAATACAGTAGAAGTACCTTAAAAACAATTCGCAATAGTAGCAGGATGGAGACGCAAGATATCCTTAAAAAAGTTAGGCGGATTGAGATAAAAACCAAACGGTTGTCCGACCATATATTCTCGGGCGAGTACCACAGCTCGTTCAAAGGGCGTGGTATGACCTTTAGCGAGGTACGCCCCTACCAATATGGCGATGATATCCGCACAATAGACTGGAATGTTACGGCTCGTTTTAAAGAACCCTACATCAAGGTTTTTGAAGAGGAACGAGAGCTAACCATGATGTTGTTGGTAGATGTTTCGGGTTCCGAAAGCTTTGGAACCTCTGTTCAGCAAAAGCGAGAAATGATTACCGAAATGTGTGCCACCTTGGCTTTTTCGGCTATCCAAAATAACGATAAGGTTGGGGTTATCTTCTTTACAGATGAAATAGAAATGTTTATCCCACCCAAAAAAGGGAAGTCGCATATTTTACGCATCATCCGTGAGTTGGTAGACTTTCAGCCCAAAAGTACAGGTACAGATTTAAACAAAGCGCTGAAGTACTTTGCCAACATCATGAAGAAGAAAACGATAGCTTTTATTTTATCAGACTTTATGAATGATGGCTATGAAGAGCCCTTGAAAATTGCTGCAAAAAAACACGATATAACAGGCATTAGGGTTTATGACCGTAATGAGGAAAGCATACCAAACTTAGGAATGGTGAACATGACCGATGCTGAAACAGGCAAAACCATGCTTGTAAACACTGCATCAAACTCTGTGCGTAGTCAGTATGCCAATTGGTACCAAAACAATAAAAAATATTTTAAGAATGCCTTTTTAAAAAGTGGTTCGGGTACTATAGATACTCGTGTAGACCGCTCTTATGTAAAGGCTTTGCTAGGATACTTTAAAAACCGAGAAAAGTGAAAAAGGGACTGTTATTTATAGTAGTACTTCTGTTTGCTTTTGGTGCCCAACTAAAGGCACAAACCGTAATTGCATCGGTAGATACAAACCAAATATTGATTGGCGAGCAGTTTACGCTAACCATTGTTGTAGATGACCCCAATGGTGAAATGGGCAATTGGCCTATTGCAGGCGATACCATCAATAAATTTGAGATTATTAACGCCGGTCCTGTAGATAGTAATAATGCTCAGCTACGCCAAGAGATAATACTTACTCTATTCGACTCGGGCTATTACGTAATAGAACCAATTCCCTTTGTATTTGAAGATAAAGAGTTGAAAACAGAGCCTATAACTATACAGGTAAATACTATTGTAGTAGATGCAGAGGCTGATATAATGGATATTAAGGCGCCTATACAGGCCCCCTTTAATATTTGGGATTATTGGATAATCATTGCCATTGCAATGGGGGTAGCATTGCTTATTGCAACTACTATTTTTGTGTATAGCTGGCTAACTTCTGCAGAAGAGGAGAAAGTTGTTGAGCCACCAAAACCGCTAATTCTACCTTTTGATAAAGCTATTAAAGCTTTAAGTATTATTCAGGAAGAAAGAGCTTGGGATACCGAAAAGCCAAAGCAATATTACATTAGGCTAACCAATGTAATTAGAGAATATTTAGAGGAAGAATATCAAATTCCGGCAATGGAGTTTACAACAGATGAGACTTTATCGGCTACCAAAACATTAAAAATAACCGAAGCAGAAAGAGAGGATCTAAAACAGTTATTCACTCAAGCAGATTTGGTAAAATTTGCCAAAGCCAAACCTACCGTTGCAGAAGGAGAAATGTATGTAAAATATGCACACAGAATATTATTGGCATTAAAGCCTAGAGTAGTAGAAAAGGAGGTGCAAAAATGAACGATATAACATTTTTACATCCGCAGTTTTTTTATCTGTTACTACTAGTTCCTTTGCTTATAGTATGGCATATATGGCAGCGCAACAAGCAACAGGCAAACCTCAGTATTTCTACAACGGCTGCTTTTGCCAAAGGACAAAAAAGTTTTTTACCAAAGCTTCGTCCGGTATTATTGGTGCTTAGAATGTTGGCTTTTGCATTAATTGTAGTAGCACTTGCCAGACCCAGAACTACTGATATAAGTAGCAAAACCAAAAAGTCTGAAGGGATAGATATAATGCTAGCGGTAGATGTATCTCGTAGTATGGATGCGAGAGATTTTACACCAAATAGATTAGAGGCTTCTAAAGATGTAGCTATAGATTTTATTGAGGACAGACCCAGCGATAGAATTGGAGTGGTAGTGTATGCAGCCGAAAGTTTTACCCAAACACCACTTACTACAGATCATAAAATAGTAAAGAATGCTATTAAAGATATCCGCTTTGGATTGATAGAAGATGGTACCGCCATTGGTATGGGTTTGGCAACTGCGGTAAATAGATTGAAAGACAGTAAGGCTAAAAGTAAAGTAGTAATACTACTTACCGATGGGCAAAACAATCAAGGGCAAATAGACCCTATTACAGCGGCAGAAATTGCCAAGCAATACAACATCCGCACTTATACAATTGGGGTGGGCACAAAAGGAAAGGCGCCTTATCCAACCAAAGATTTTTTTGGTAGAGATGTATTGGTGGATGTAGATGTAAATATTGATGAAGACTTACTGCAAAAAATAGCAGATATGACAGGGGGTAAGTACTTTAGAGCCATTGATCAAGAGAAGTATGAGGCTATTTACGAAGAGATAAATGAGCTGGAGAAAACCATTTTAGAAGAACTGAAGTATTATAATTATGATGAAAAGTATAGCACTTTAGTATTATTGGCAGCAGGGTTATTGTTATTAGAAATGTTATTGAAGTATACAGTATTTAAGAGTTTTATATAAATGTATCAGTTAGAGAACATACAATATTTCTACGGGCTACTAATTTTGCCGATACTCATATTACTATTTGTTATGATGAGTTTGTGGCAAAAGCGTGCGCGCAAAAGGTATGCTGATGCTACTTTGCTGAAAAAACTGAGTCCGGATTCTTCTGCCGGTAAAAGAGTAACCAAGTTAATACTAATGCTATTGGTGTTTGCTTGTTTAACCCTAGCTATGGTAAATCCAAAAATGGGTACTAAGCTAGAGACGGTAACTCGTAAGGGTGTGGATGTTGTTTTTGCTATAGACGTATCTAAAAGTATGCTGGCAGAAGATATTGCGCCAAGCAGAATTGAAAAGGCAAAACAATTGCTTTCCCGAACATTGGATGAGTTAGATAATGACCGTATAGGAATTGTAGTATATGCAGGAAACGCTTATCCGCAGCTACCTATTACTACCGATTATAGTGCGGCACGAACTTTTTTAAAAACCATTAGCACAGATGATATTCCTACACAAGGTACAGCCATAGCAGATGCTATAGACTTATCTATGGAGTACTTTGATAATGAAGACCAAAAGAACAGAGTATTATTTATTATATCTGATGGCGAAGACCATGAAAGTGGTACAGAATCTGCGGCAGAATCTGCAGCAAAAAACGGGGTACAGATATATACCATTGGTGTAGGGAACAGTAAAGGGGGCCCGATACCTATTAGAAGAAATGGCAGAGAAGAATACAAAAAAGACCGTGAAGGGAATGTGGTAGTTACCAGACTGGATGAAGATAATTTAAAGAAGATAGCTAAAGCCGGAGATGGAGAGTATATAAATGGAGCAAGCACTAAACGCGTGGTAGACTTTGTAAAAGAAACTTTGGGCGGAATGGAAAAAACAGAGTTTGAATCAAAGCAGTTTTCGGAATATAAAGATCAGTTTCAGTGGTTTTTAGGTGCAGCTTTGTTATTGCTATTATTAGACAGCCTGGCTTTAGAGCGTAGAACAGCATGGCTAAAGAAATTAAATTTGTTTGGGAATAACGATGAGTAAAAGTAAAGTACTTACATATTGCCTAGTAATACTAATGCCCTTATTAAGTTTTGGGCAAGAAAAAGAACGCGCCATAATTAATGAAGGGAACGCATATTATGAGCAAGGAAATTATGATAGCGCTCAAACAAAATATGATAAGGTAGCAACTTTAAATGCAAGCTCTGTAGCTAGCAAGTTTAATAGTGGCGATGTATATTATCAAAAAGGAGAATACGACAAAGCCCTAGAACAATTTAATGCAGCAGTTAGTTTAACAGCCAATAAAGAGCTAAAGGCAAAGGCTTATCATAACATGGGTAACAGTTACCTGAAAACCGAGAAGTATAAAGAAGCTGTTGGTGCCTATAAAAATGCTTTGCGAAATAACCCTTCGGATATAGATACTCGTTATAATTTGGCATACGCTCAACGTAAGTTAAAGGAGCAGCAAGACCAACAAAACGACGAGAATAAGGATGATCAGAATCAAGACAATAAAGATCAAAATAAGCAAGACCAAGACCAGAAAAACGAAGAGGGTAAGGGAGATAACGATAAGCAAAACAAGCAAGAAGGAGATAATAAAGACGAAAAGGGAAAAGAAAACCAAGGAGACGGAGACAATAAAGAGGATGGAGATAAAGGAGAGAATGAAAAGGGCGAAGGTGATAAGAAAGACGAGGAAAAAGAAGGAGAAAAAGGCAAACAACCCGGGCAAGAAGATGAGCGTAAACCGGGCGAAGAGTCTAATTCTGCTAATCAATCCGGAGAGGGAGACCCTAATCAGCAAATAGAAGGACAAATATCTCGTCAAGATGCCTTACGTTTGTTAGAGGCAATAGAAAATGAAGAAGATAAAGTGCAAGAAAAGGTAAAAGCATATAAGTTAAAACAGAGTGATAATAAAGCTCCGCAAAAAATAGAGAAAGACTGGTAAGATGAAAAAACTACTTTCCATACTGGTTCTATTATGTGCATCTGTTACAATGCATGCGCAAACGGTAAACTTTAGAGCATCTACTGATAAAAAAGTGGTAGCCAAAAACGAAGAGTTAAAAATTACCTTTTTGTTAAACTCTAATGGTAGAGAATTTAGGGCTCCTGATTTTCCTAGTGAACTGAAACTCATATCGGGCCCCGAGGTGTTCTCTAAGCAAGTACTCCGTAACCATAGCTTAGAGGTACAAGAAAGTTATACTTATAGGTTTATAGCAAAAGAAGAAGGGCAAATTGTAATACCGCCAGCAAGTATAGTAGTAAGGGCGAGAACCTATACAACTCAGCCTTTAGAAATTCAAATTTCGGGAGAAATAGACCGCAGTAAAGACCCTAATGACCCCTATAATATTGTTTCTAAAAATGTATTTCTACGTACAGAGTTAAGTAAAACAAATGTGTATTTAGGAGAAGAGATAACAGCTACTTACAAGCTCTATTTCAATATGAATATAAATGGGCTGGAGTATGAAAGTGTTCCATCGCATGATGGATTTTACCAACGATATATTGATATAGAGAAACAAATACGTACTAGAGAAAATTATAAAGGGCAAACCTATGAGGTAGTAGTTTTAAAGCAGGTTGTTTTAATTCCTCAGAAAACAGGCGAATTGAAACTAGATCCAATGGAACTAAACTTGTCTGTTCCGGTACCAACTAAGCAAGTAGACTTTTTTGGCAGAAGGGTTACAAGAGATTATACATATTCTGCTGTTTCTCAAGCGCCAACTATAAAAGTAAATGCACTGCCGCTAGAGGGCAGACCCAAGAGTTTTAATGGTGCAGTAGGGCAATATACATTCAGCTCCAGTTTAAATAAAACTGAGGTTGAGGCTAACCAGTCGGTAAGTGTGAAGCTCAATTTAAAGGGGCAAGGTAACTTACCATTATTTGATTTGCCTGAGCTGGAAATGCCGCCAACTATTGAGGCTTATGACCCAAAGTATAACGAGAGTATAAGTGTATCTGCTGCCGGCTTAAGAGGCACAAAGAGCAATGAATATTTATTAATACCACGTTATGGTGGAGAGTATAAAATTGCGCCAATACAGTTTACTTATTTTGACCCCTCTGCCGAAGAGTACAAAACAATAACTACTGAAGACTATACCATAAAAGTTACCGGTGGCGAACCGTTGCCAACAGGGGCACAAGCTAGTGTTGCCACGCCCGGTAAAGAAGAGGTAGAGTTGCTGGATAAAGACATACACTTTGTAAAAACGGGTAATCCAAACTTGGTGAAAATTAATACAGGCTTTTTTAATACTACTAAGTTTTACAGTTTATTAGTCGCTCCCTTTTTGCTATTTATAGTATTCATAGGAGTTCAAAAACAAATGCAGGTTCGTAATGCCGATAAATCTGCAGTTAAAAACCGTAATGCGGCAAGGTTGGCTAAAAAACATTTATCCGAAGCAAAAAAGCAACTGAATGCTAATAACAGAGAAGCATTTTATGAGGCATTGGCAAAAGGATTGTGGGGCTACTTATCTGATAAGCTGAATATTGAAAAAGCAAAACTAAACAAGGACACTACAAAAGACACTTTACAGAAAAGAGGCGTTGAGGTGAGCTTATCTGATGATGTATTGGCCTTAATAGATCGTTGTGAGTTTGCACGTTTTGCACCAGATAATAGTGCCACACAACAAGAAGGAGAATATGAAAAAGCAGTTTCATTAATCGGTAAATTAGAGAAACAGCTATGAAAAAAATAATATACATACTAGCTATACTATTTGCTATCCCTGCTTTTGCTCAGCAAGACTCAAGAGAGTTGTTTGCAGAGGCAAACAACTTGTACCAACAAAAGGAGTATGAAAAAGCATTAGAGGACTATAAGAGTATTATGGAAATGGGCTATGAGTCTGCCGATTTGTACTACAATATGGGTAATTGCTATTACCGAACCGGACAATTAGCACCTGCTATTTTGTTTTATGAGAGAGCTTTAAAGTTAGCTCCAAAAGATAAAGATGCCGCGTATAATTTAGCCATTGCACAACAAAAAACAGTAGATGATATTGAAGAAGTACCGATGTCTATTGTTAAAAAAATGTGGTTAGGTTTTGTAAATAGCTTTGCCGCGGATACATGGGGCGTATTAACTATTATATTATTTGTAATGGCAATAGCCCTTTTGGTTATTTTTAGAATGAGTGAAAATGTAAAGCTCAAAAAACTATTATTTTTTACTACTTTGCTGCTCCTTTTGGCGGGGGTGGTAACTCTATCTGCAGGGTATAGCAGATACGGAATACAAAACCAAAAAGAGGCAATAGTGTTTGCACAAACGGCTTATGTAAAAAGTGAGCCCAACCAGACTAGTGATAATGCATTTGTATTGCACGAAGGCACCAAAGCCACTATTACTGAACAGTTTGATGGCTGGAGCCGAATACAACTGCAAGACGGTAAAACAGGTTGGATAGCGCAAGCAGATATTGTAGAAATATAATGGGGCTATAGCTCAGCTGGCTAGAGCACTTGCCTGGCAGGCAAGGGGTCAGGGGTTCGAATCCCCTTAGCTCCACTTATTTTAATACTTTTTTAATATAATAGCCGCACAATGCCCACCAAAGCCAAAGCTATTACTCAGTGCATAATCAATAACTTTAGTTGATTTTTTACCTAACGATAAATTCAATTCCGCAGGTATATCTTTATCAACTTCAGTTGTATTTATTGTAGGCGGAATTAAGTCTGTTTTTACAGATAGACAAGTAGAGATAGCCTCTATAGCACCTGTCCCTCCCAATAAATGCCCGGTCATAGACTTTGTTGCACTAATTTGTAACTTACTAAGGTTTGACTTAAATAGTTGCCCAATAGCTTTTATTTCTGATAAATCTCCTATACCTGTAGAGGTAGCGTGAGCATTGATATAGTCAATTTTTTCGGGTGCTATATTAGCTTCTTTTAGTCCATTTTCCATTGCTAAATAGGCACCAAGCCCTTCCGGATGTGTTCCGGTAATGTGATATGCATCTGAGCTTTCGCCTCCACCAACTATTTCTGCATATATCTTTGCATTTCTTTTTAAAGCAGAGTCTAAACTTTCTACCACCAGAGCACCTGCACCTTCACCTACTACAAATCCATCTCTATTAGTGTCAAAAGGTCTAGATGCAGACTTATAATTTTCATTATTAGTTGACATCGCTTTCATGGCATTAAACCCACCAATAGAAGATTGTGTAATTGGTGCTTCAGAGCCACCTGTAATTATGATATCTGCTTTATTAAGGCGTATGTAATTTGCTGCCTGAATAATGCTTTGTGTAGATGCTGCACAAGCTGTTGCCGGGCAATAATTAATACCTCTAAGTCCATATTTAATAGAGATTAAACCCGCCAGAGCATTAGGGATGATTTTGGGTATAAAAAAGGGGTTAAATCTTGGGGTAAGGTTTGTGTTTGCATAATCAATTATCTCTTTTTCAAATGTTTCAAAACCACCTATTCCGCTAGAAAAAATTACACCTATTCTGTTTACATCAAGTGCAGAAAAATCGAGTTCAGCATCATTTATGGCTTCATCTGCAGAGATCATTCCGTATTGGCTGTACCTATCAAGTTTTCTGGCTTCTTTTCTGTCAAAGTAATCCAATGGGTTATACTCTTTTATTTCGCAAGCAAACTGTGTTTTAAATTTACTTGTATCAAAACGGGTTATTTTATCGGCTCCGGAAACACCGTCTAATAAGTTTTTCCAGTAATCATTTACATTTTTCCCTATAGGAGTAATAGCTCCTAATCCTGTTATTACAACTCTTTTCATAATATGCATTTTATATACCGATAGGTATATGAATAATTAAATTTTTTTATTTTTTCAAATTCATTTGTTCAATTTCGGCTTCCAAATAGTTAATGTTATTTAATAAGATATCCGGCTTGTTTAGTGTTTTTGAGAGTAAAATGCTTCCCTCAATAAGAGCAATCATTCTATAAGCATACTCACTTACATTTAGCTGCTTAAACTCTTTATTTGTAATACCTGTTTCTACTATTTCAGTTATTTTTTCATGCCAAGTATTAATAGCTTTGGTAACTTCTTTTTTTAATAAATCGTTCCCATCATCAGTGTCAACAGCGGTGTTTAAAATAGCACAGCCTCCGTTTTTAAAAATAGGTAAATACCCCTTTTTGTAATGATTTAAAAATGCCAGTAATTTATTTGTGGCAGTTTTCTCTTTATCAATACTGGCTAATACGGGGTCTGTTTGGAAATTATAGTTGTACCTAAAAGCTTCAACAGCAACTTCGTTTTTGTCTTTAAAATTCCCATAGATACTCCCTTTTGTTAAGCCTGTTGCATTGGTTAAATCAGATAAATAGGTGCCTGTATATCCCTTTTTATTGAATATAGAAGCCGTTTTTTCTATAATAAACTTTCTTGTTTTCTCTGATCTTATCACGCTGCAAATATACCTTACGGTATATAAAAAAACAAATCACCATAAAAGAGGGCTGGGTATAATGAAGTTTAGTGTATTTGCCTGTCAAATACTTTTTGCTGCTTGTTGAGTATAAAGCCCGTTTTTTCGTAAAAAATGTGGCTTTCGGTTCTTATGGCATTGCAACGCACTCTTATTTTAGTGCAGTTAACAGATTTTGCCCATTCATTTACCTTTTCTACTAAGGTTTTGCCTATGCCTTGACTTCTAGAGTTTTCATCTACAACCAAACCGCCAATTTCTACACAAGGGTCAGACTCTACTCTTATAGTGTAAAATCCATGTACCCAACCTACTATTTTTTTGTTATCAGTAGCTACAAAAACTTTGTTTTCAGGGTGAGCCAATACTTCTGTCAGCCTCTTTTTAATATCGCTGCTGCTAGATTGGTACCCTAGCTGATTTGATAAGTCTGTTATGGCTTGTGAATCGGTAATATTGGCTATTCTTATAGTAAACGGCATGGGAGCTATTTTAGCTTTAAAGGTATTATTTTCCAATGGGATGTTTATATTTATAGCACAAATAGAATGGCAATAACACTTAAAACACTACAAATGAAAAAGCTAATTACACTCTCATTCATTGCTATTAGCACAGTTGCATATGGGCAACAAATAGTAGACCTGAGTATTTCTAACCCACAACCAAGAATAGGAGAAGAGGTATCTTTGTCAATAGACATGGAATTTATTGCAAATGATATGTTTTTTCAATTACCAGATGGGGTTAAAGGGGTAGGGTCATCATCAATTTATGGTAAGCCATCTACACTGTTCAGCCAAAAAGTAGTTTTTAAAAATACGGGAGAGATGTATGTTGGGCCCTTTAATTTTACCTATAATGGCAAGAAGTATGTTACAGATTCAATAAAAGTTAACGTTGTAGATGGATTGCCTTTTGAAGAGGGGATATGGGTTACTTATGTAAGTGAAGGGGGAGAGAATTATATTATAGTTGAACAACAAATAGAAAATGAGTCTGACTATAGAGAAGTTAAAGGAGGGTACACATATACAGTAGGAGGTGTTTTGGATGACAAAACCGAATTTGCCGAAATTGAAGAGTTGCCAGAGGAAGGGGTTCAGTGTGTACTATTATCGGCAGTTATAAAAACCAGAACTGAGCCAGGGAAAAAGAAGCAAGAACCTGGACTATCATATTCTTATCAGAAATATAAAGTATCATATAATGAATACTACAAAGGAACATTTATACTTGAAGAGGAGCATTTTAATAATTTCCCAAAGAGAACAGAAATAAGGGTTAATTAATGTCTATGAAAAGAATAATATTAGGGTTTGTAATCATCTTATTGAGCTCTGTCTCTGTTTTTTCACAAGTAGGGAAGGCTCAGGCTGCATTTGATGAAGGGGTAAAACTATTAGAATCGAAGCAATTTGTAGAGGCTGAGAAGATGTTTAATAAGGCCATAGAGCAAACTGATATTGTGGAGGTGAAAAAGAGAGCCTATATCTACAAAGGTTTTGCACTTAGTGGAAGACAAAAACATGATGAGGCAATTCTGAGTTTTACAGAGGCTATAATGTTAGATTCTTCAGATGCTGCATCTTATATCGATAGGGCATTAGCTTATATATATTCTGGTAATCATGAAAAGGCAATTGCTGATTATAAACAAGCTACTGTAATAGACCCTAAAGGAGAACAAGGACAAGCAGCCTATTATTATTTAGCAAGAATAAGTATTACTAAATGGGAAAATGAAGAAGCCATAGGCTATTTGGATAAATTATTAACACTATCTCCAACAGATGCCGAGGCATATTTTTTAAGAGCTTATGCAAAAGGGGCAACTTTTGATATGGAGGGTTCTATAACAGATTATGATATGGCAATTAAGTATAACCCAAACTATATGGAAGCGTATGCTAATAGAGGGATACAAAAGCTAAATTTAATTCCTGTGGCTGATAAAACAGGTAAAGATTGTATTGAAGATCCATGCTCAGACTTATTAAAGGCAAAAGAAATGGGTGATGAAACGGTTGGCGATATGATTTATATATATTGTAATAAATGCGGCGAGTAATATTTAAAAAATTACTCATAAGTACCGGGTTATCTGTACTCGTTTTCTTCTCAGTTTCTTTTGTTACTTTTTTAGCTCAAATTCATACACCATTTGGGCATAGAGCTGAAGACTTAAGGCTTGATATTGGTTTTCCCTTAACTTATTATTATGAATTTTCTGTAGATTCATGCGATGTGCTTTTAGGGTGGAAACTAAATGCACTGTTTGCTGATATTATAATTACTTGGGCTTTAACAGTTGTTTTATATTTTTTATTTACCCAAAAAAAATTGGTTAAGTCATAAAACTCATGAATCTCCTTTGAAAAGCAGATTCTTATCTCTCCTGTTTTATTTAATAAAAAGAAACTACTCTAACACACAAACAATAGTAAGAGTAACCCTATTGCCAATTGTAACTGTGTTTTTTGGACCAATATGATAGTCCAATCTATCAACCTCTACCTCTCCGGTAAGTGTGTTATCAGAATAGTATAGGGCTATTTCTACTTCATTATTAATGCCATGCATGGTAAGTATTCCTTTTGCTAAATAGCCATCATCAGTTTTAGAAATAGAGGATGTTTTATAGCAAATAGTAGGATAGGTTTCTACTTCAAAAAAGTCTTCGTTTTTTAAATGAGCATCTCGCTTTGCATTATCAGTGTTAACAGTAGCGGGGTCTATACATACATCTATAAAGGCACTTTCAAGTTCATTGGTATTAAATACTACAGTGCCTGTCATTCCTGTAAAAGAGCCTTTAACTTTGTCTACAGTAAGCTTATTAATTTCAAAAGAAACATTGGATTGCTCTGTAATTACATTTTGTGCATTTATAAAATGGGTGCTAGCTAAAAGGGCAATAAGGGTTGCAAAATGCTTTATTTTCATAAAAGCTTTATTTTTTAGGATGATTCTCAATATGATGATTTAGCAATTGCCTGAGGCTATCTAAATAATCAGAGAAATTTTTGGTGCTCATTTCAGATGTTCCGCTATTAGGAATTGTAACAGGGGTTTCATCAAGGTATTGATATAACTCAGGGTATTCCTGCTCAATTTTTAGAGTGATTTCTACTATTTCTTGCGAGAGTTTTTGTAATCTTTTCATGCTTAGATGTTTACTATATATAACAAGACACAGGGGGGAGATGTTTATAATTTATCTACCTCTATGGCTTCAAACAAATACGTTCTAAATAAGTCAACATCTATATCTTGTATGCTCATAAAGGTTTTGGTGTATACTTGTTTGCGGCTGCCTTTATCTAGGTAGTTGAGTTCATCATTTAATAAATTCCCTTGACAAAAGCCAAAAAGCACTCCATCCTTTTTTACCTTACCCCATGGTACGGATGATGGCCATACAAAACATATTCTTTTATGTACACTATAGTAAGGTACATTGTAAGAGAGTTTTTCTGTACAATGAGGTATACACTCTTGTACTAGCTCACGCAAAAATTGTACAACCTTCAGCTCATTTTTTGGGAGATAAGCCAAAAAATCTTCAATGCTTTTAAAGTTTATGGGTTGTGGATTCACTTTCTAGGGTCGGTATCTAAAATGGCGTATTCATAGTTATCGCTCCAACCGGTTTTAAGGGGTAGTAATTGTCTTTTTCTTCCCTCACGTGTCATGCCAATTTTCTCTAATACTTTTATAGAGCCAATATTGTCTACTGCACAACCCGCTTCTATTCGGTGGAGGTTTAGTGTATTAAAACCAAAGTCTAATAAACAGTTTGCCACTTCGGTAGCATAACCTTTACCCCAGTATTTAGGGTTGTATTTGTACCATACCTCTCCGCTTTGGTATTTTTTAGGGGCTACAATAAATGCAGCTTTGCCAATAAACTCATTGCTGTCTTTTAGCAATACGGCAAAGGTATAATAGTCTATTTCCTCTTTTTTGTGGTTGTCAAAAAGGGCTTGTTCTATTTTGCGGGTGGCCTCTATATTTTTTGGGATACCTAGTGTATTGTATTGGTCTACTTCGGGTATAGAAAGGAGCTTGTGGACTTCTTCTATATCAGATTCCTGTAGGAGTCTTAATTTTAATCTTTCGGTATATAATTCTACTTCTTTCATTGGATATTGTAATCTACCTGACACTCTATGATGGATAAAGGTACTTATTTTGTATATGCAAATAAACTATCTGCATAGTATAAACGTAGATAGATAAAGCATAAACAAATGAAAAATAAAGTTGTATTATTATTTATACTATTCACAACAAGTGTAATGGCACAAAAAACAGAAATAGCTACGTTTGGTGGCGGTTGCTTTTGGTGTACCGAAGCGGTATTTCAGCAACTTAGAGGTGTAGAAAAAGTAGAGTCGGGCTATAGCGGTGGGCATGTAAAAAATCCAATTTACTGGGATGTGACTACCGGACGCACAGGTCATGCAGAGGTAATACAAATTACCTTTAACCCTGATGTAATACCTTTTGCCGATTTGGTAAGAGTGTTTATGGCTACACATAACCCAACAACCTTAAATCAACAAGGTGCTGATAAAGGTACACAGTATAGGTCTATTATCTTATACCACAGTACAGAGCAATTGGCTACTGCTAAAGAGATAATTAAAGAATCTCAGAAAGACTACAGTAAACCAATTGTAACAGAGCTAAAAGCCTTTGAAGTATTTTATAAGGCAGAAGAAAGTCATCAGGATTATTATGACAATAACTCTAATAACTCTTATTGTACAATTGTAATTAATCCTAAACTAGAAAAGTTAAGAGCAAAATATGCTGATAAATTGAAATAATAAAAAAGCCCCTAGAAAGGGGCTTTTTTTATTAGTCTCTAAGTTTGCTAAGCAAACGAAGTATCTCTAGGTATAGCCACACAAGTGTAAGTATTAAGCCAAAGGCCGCATACCACTCCATCCATTTGGGAGCACCACGTTGTGCATTCTTTTCTATAAAGTCAAAATCTATAATTAGGTTTAAAGCAGCAATAACTACCACTACCAGAGAAAAAGCTATCCCCATAGTTCCACTTTCGTGTATCATTGGTATCTCGTAGTTAAAAAAGCCTGCTACTATAGAAATAAAGTAAATGATTGCTACACCTGCTGTTGCAGTAAAAATGATACGTTTAAACCTGTCGGTAGCTTTTATAATACCTGCCCTGTAAGTAAGTAATAAGGCAAATAATACACCAAATGTGCCTAGTATTGCCTGTATTGCTATGCCAGGGTATTTAAGCTCTAGTATTGCAGAAATACCACCTAAAAATAAACCTTCTAAGGCTGCATAAACAGGTGCTAAAAAACGAGATGATTTTGCATTAAAAATCATAATTAATGCAGCAATAAAACCGCCAATAGCTCCGCCTATCATATAAGGCATAACATTTGTGTATCCTTCTTCAATGCTTACGTGGCTCATTAATATATTCCAGCTGTATACAGCAGTAGCAAAAACTATTAGAGCCATTAGGGCTGCTTTATTAATAGTTCCGTTAATAGTCATTACATCATCAGTATCTATTACCTGATAGTCTTTAAACTTTTTTTCGCTTAAAGCAGGGTTAGATGATTTAAAAAGTGCCATTATTTAAATTTTTTACGTTCTATTTAAAGAAACAAAGTTAATCAATATACAAACATCTATAACTTGTAATGGTTTAGGATTATTGTAAATTACAGCGTCTATAATAAAGCTTTATGAAAAAAATATTTTTATTGCTTACGGTGCTGGTGTCAGTATATACAACGGCACAAAATGCCAAAACACAGGACTTACTAAACAATAGACTGGTTGCTTCTTTACCGACAGGGGTAGAAGCTTTTGTTAATAGAAACAGTATGGCTCCTGAGCCGTCAGTAGAGAAAACCCAAAACTTTAAATATGTAAAAGGGAAAGAGACTTTAGTTATAAACGCCTCTGAGTTATTTGTAAAAGCAACAGACTCTATGGAGGTGCTTATAAAAGAACACATAAAAGATTGGGAGTTGAGTGGCACCAGCTTTAATTTAGCAGAAAAGACCATTACTAAAGGCAAGCACTTTGTGCTCTATCAGGTTACACCAGAGCAGATATTGCCAAATAATATTTACAAGGCTTTTTTTATTGAATTGCCCGACCAAACAGTGGTTTCATTAAGCTTTTATTTAAGTGAACAAGCAATAGAAAATATTGGTGAGTATAATGAGCTTATAAAAGACATTATTAAAAGTTTAAGACCAGGTGACAGAAAGTTATTGGTAAACAAGCCTTCTTATACAATACCTACTGCATGGAAAGACAGTTTGGTAATAGATATAAGCAATAACTTTGGAGCATACATAGAGAGTAGTTATGGAATGAATGTGCTTACTATAAGTGATGTTGTTTCATTAGACAAGTATCCATCTACTATGGTAATATATACCGGTATGCACCCTACTGCTTTTTTTCCGTCTCAAGGCTTGAGCCCGGAACAACAGGGTGAAAAAACAATTACTATTAGCGATGTAGATATGGTGTTTACAACGTTTAACAACCAAGAAGTGTATGCTGCGGAGTATATATATGAGCCGGCTAAAAATGCATATGTCCACTTTTTAATCATTGCTTATAATAAAGCAACTTATGACACGTATATAGCTATGTTAGAATCAGCGAGCTATTACTTTAAAGAGGATAAATAAAATCAATACATTTATACCTTAAACCCAACTTACAATATGTTAAAGAAGTTTATATACATACTGGCAGGAGCTATTGTATTGTTATTTATCGGAATATATAATGGATACCCATTATTCTTTTCAGATAGCGGCACCTATATTTATAGTGGTTTTGAAAAATTTGTCCCCTATGATAGACCCATAACGTACGGTTTGTTTGTTTTCTTTTTTAGCTTAAAAAAGTCATTGTGGTTTGTGGTTTTCATCCAAAACCTAATTACATCTTATGTGCTATATGAGGCCTTGAGTTTATTGCTGGCAGAGAAGTTTAGCAATTTTAGATTTTTGCTTATTACAAGTTTACTTACTTTTTTATCAGGTATAGGATGGTATTCAAACCAAATAATGCCCGACTTTTTCACACCAGTATTTATTCTCTCATTACTTCTTATTTTGTTTCATCCAAAAGCTACTCGGCTTCAGCAAGTACTATGGTATGGGTTGGTAATTTTAGGGGGAATCTCTCATTTTTCTCACCTTTTAATAGGCTTAGTAGTATTGGTAATATATTATGTATTACAACTGATACTAGTCAATAAAAAAGTAATTGGTGCACAAAAACTAGCACTAAAAAAAGTATTGATAGGGATGAGTGCTATTATACTTTCGTGGTTTATAGTACCTACTATAAACTATGCTGTAGAAGGCGAGTTTGCTGTAAGTAAAGGTAGCCATGCTTTTTTAATGGCGCATTTGGCAGACAACGGAATGCTCAATAAGTTTTTGAAAGAAAACTGTGATAAGCCTGAGTATGCACACTTACAGTTGTGTAATTATACTGATAAAATACCGGCTACTTTAGCAGGCTTTTTATGGGATAACAATAGTGTTTTTGAAAATACCGGAAGCTGGGAAGGAAGTAAAGAAGAGTACCAAATTATTATTAATGCCAACCTAACTAAACCAAAATACTTGTTTTGGAATGTGCTCAAATCATCTACGTATGGGTTGATACAGTTTACCAAGTTTGATCTCGGTGATGGCTTAAGCCCCTATGAAGAGTGGAGCCCACCTCACCAGCAAATCAAAAAGAATTTTAGTGATCAACTGAATAGCTACTCAAACTCTAGGCAAAATAAATGGGGAGGAGTGGGGCTAAGCTTTACTGTACTCAATTACATTCAAAGAGCTTGTGTAATCTTTTCAGTAATTTTTCTGCTATGGCTGTTTTGTACACCTTTGTATAAGGTTGTTAATCAAAAGGGGTTAATGCTTCTGCTTTTTATACTACTTAGTGTATTTATCAATGCTATGATATTGGGAGGCTTAAATGCACCGGCCGATCGTTTTCAGGCAAGAGTAATGTGGTTAATGCCTTTGGTAGTGTTTGTATTTATCTATACTAATTGGGCTGAAATTAAAAAGGCTCTAAAAAGTAATGCATAATGAAATGGGCCTTATTATCACTAGCAGTACTGTGCTCCAGTAGCTTGTTTTCGCAAAAAACAACTATAAACGCTGATATTGAGCTCACACACCTTCAAGACTCTGTTTTTGTACATACTTCTTATACAGTAGTAGAAAAATGGGGGAGAATACCCTCTAATGGTATGCTGGTGGTAAACAAGGGTAAAGCCATTATGGTAGATACACCAATGGATGAGGAGCTTACCAAGCAGTTAGTTGTTTACCTAAAAGATGAAATGAATATTGAAGTTGTGAAGTTTGTTGCCGGTCATTTTCATAACGATTGCATTGCAGGGCTAGACTATTTGCATGAGATAGGTGTAGAGAGTATTTCATCTGTTTATACCGCTAATTTATGCCGAAGCAAGGGCTTACCTATTGCACAAACTAAGTTTACAGATTATCTAAAAGTAGATGTTGAGGGAAGAGAAATATACTGCGAGTATTATGGGGCAGGGCACACCTTTGATAATATTGTGGTATGGGTACCGGATTGCGATATTTTGTTTGGCGGTTGTTTGATAAAAGGAAAAGGAGCCACAAGTTTGGGTAATACAGCAGACGCTATGATAGGCCAATGGGATGTAACTGTAGAGATGGTAAGATTGGCTTTTCCTACTCATAAAATTGTAATTCCAGGTCATGGACTGCATGGCGGTACAGAGCTTTTTGAAAATACAATAGCCCTAGTAAGAGAAATACTAAATAAGTAAGCTTACAGATAATTTACACACCACCAACCACATACATCTGCTCCATGTCAGGTGTTGGTTTGCCACCTTTATCTTCTAGAGTTACTGCAAAAGCTTGGGCATTAGCCACAGGCTTCATTTTTTGCATTTCCTTATTCTCGGGGTCAATGTCAAATACACCCATATCTACAGGAGCACCTTCTACAATTGCCCATAGTTGATACTGTTTACCATCAGGAGGAGTAGGTAAATTATCGGCCATTAAATAAGTTTCTTCACTTTCAGAGTTCCAAAATATACGTGCAGCTGCATTATACTCAGTGCCGGCAGCCGTTGCCCCCATAGCAATTTGCTTGCTATTAGGTGCGCTCAAGAAATCTATCATTTCTTGGCTTTGTTCTTTTTGGTCCTGTATATCAGCTAATTGCTTGGTAATCTCTTGATTGCTATTTTGTAAGTCTGAAATTTGATTGCTTACTTCTTCTAGCTCATTTATTTTATTGCTATACATAAATGCAAAAGCAATAAGAAACGCTACAGATGCAGCAGCTAATAACCTTAGAGGATTAGCCTTACGGGCTTTGTGGTTTGCATTTAACGATACTACTTTAGCCGATTTTTCTTCTGCTGGTTTAGTAGTTTCAGCTTCGGCCATTGGGGTGTCCTCTATCATTGCCATAATATTGTCTTTGGCAGTAGTAGGCGCAGGAGTTTGATGAGCCAAAGCATATTGCTCTAAAGCAAGCTGTGCGGCCTCTAACTCTTCTTTAATTTCAGGATATATTTTAGCCATGCACTCTACCTCCTTCGTTTCCTGAGCGGTGGTAGTGCCTAGAGCGTACTCCTCTAAAATTCCTGATGCTATGTATTCTTTAACATCCATTTTAAGTCAGTAATTTTTTAAGCTCACGTATGGCAATTCGTATTCTAGATTTGACGGTTCCCAATGGTAAGTCTAGCTCTTCAGCTGCTTCTTCATGGGTATATCCTCCAAAATAAGTTAAATCTATCACCGCTTTGTATTCCGGCTTAAGCTTTGCTACGTTTTCCCGTAAGCCAATAATATCTGTATTGGTTTCATGGTGGGAGTTTTTATCTAAAACATATACGTCATCTCCGGCAATTTGGATTTCCTGTTTATAGCTTTTAGATCGTAACTTATCTATGGCTGTGTTCTTTGCAATGTTTAGCATCCATGTAAATAAACGCCCCTTACTAGAATCGTAGCTCTTAAAATTTTTCCAAATTTTTACAAAAGCTTCTTGTAAAACATCTTCGGCAACTGCTTCTTTTTGTACAACGCGTAGTATAACACCAAACAATGCCCCAGAGTAATTATCATACAATTGGGCAAACGCTTCCTTATCCTGCTGTTTAATGCGGGAAATTAGCTGTTCATCCTGTTGTTTGAGTTCTGTTGCTTGCAAAAAGCAGTAATTTTTAATTTAGTGCTAATGTACTAATTTATGTAAATAAGAAACTACGATTAATCTGCTAATTGGGATTTCTTTCTCAGTAATAAATATAAGCTGATAAGTAAACCTAAACCACCACCTGCGTAGCTGAAGTTGTGCATACAGCCTACTATTATGTAGCTTTTTAAATCGGTTAAGTTTTCCGGAATGTAACCATTACCTGTTGTATGAGAATATTTGGCATATAAGTATCCTATAGAACCGCAAATTGCAGTGATGAGTAAAAGAGTGCCTATAGCTTTAAAAATTCTTACAAAGACTTTTTTATTAGGAATAAAAAAGGAGGTTAAGCCTAAAATGCAGCCAAATAGTAAGCCAATCCACCATGTAGCCATAATGCCAACAAATACTGCACCTTGTCTGGCCGAGAATAAGTGCTCATTATATTCTTCAATCAACCCAAACTGATAAAACTTGAACTTAGTAAAATATTCCGGGCTGATACTGAAAGTAATTTGATCGTGTAAAACACCGTATGCCGCCCCCGCAATAGCAGAGAGGAGGGCTATAATTAAAAACCTAAATAGCTTGATAAGCATTGGTGGCTAGGTTGTTTTTAGAGGTAAAAGATACGGATGTTCTTAAAATAATTAAACATTTTTTTTCGTTCTGATTAAAATTTATAATCATGAAGCTATCAAACTCTATTATTCATATTACATTTAAAACTACTGTTTCTGTAATTAGGTTTTTTAAGAATCCTAATGCATCTAGACAACAAATAGCAGAGTTGAGAGAGCTGCCTGCGGGAACTGTTGGAAAGGAGATAGCCACAAGTTTAGATGAGCATAACTATGATGTTGTTCCTGGGTTTGAATCACATGACTTAAAACATATCATTTTAGATTATAAAATGACTCCTATAGATGAAATAAGAATGCAGGCTTTTATGATAGGGAATGGTAATTTGGCTTTACCAACACTGGCTATTTTTGTTTATGGACTGATGCTTTTCCCTAATAAATGGAGACAATTATACCATGACTTTAAGCTAGGGCTAATTTCTAAACCCATAAAACACCTTACAGTTGAGGATGTAAAAAATGAAAATGCTGTTGATTATAGAAAAACTATTATAGGGGTGAATCAAGAAAATGAGAGCATATTTTTTGCTAAATTACTTGGTATGGCTTCATTGGGTTCTATAGGGGCAGGGGTATTAGGCATGCTTATAAGTGTGCCATTTCTTTTTTCTGCATATGTAGAAGATTTAATTGGAGCCGGCTTTGCCTTTTTAGCTGCCGCAGTATTGTTTGCAGCAGGTCTTATTAGCTTAACAGTTCTAGGTAATAAAGTAAAGCTTAAAGAGTTATTGGCTTAGAATTTTACATTTCAAAGTCTCCGCCATCACCATCACCTCCACGCTCTCCATTGCGACCTTTTTTGCGTTTATCGTCTTTCAGGTTACCAAAGTTATAAGTAAAGCTTAGTGTTACTGCTTGCGACTGACGCTTGCCATAAAGATCTCTTATAAAAGTTGCGTCGCTACTTTGTAAGTTAAACTCACGTGTGTTAAATATGTCACTCACTCGTAAACTGATGGTTCCTTTTTTATCCCATATGCTTTTCTTTAATGAAACATCGGTAGTAAAAATAGGTTCAATTTTTCCTTGAGGTATGTTTCTTGGTCCAAAGTAGCGCAGATTTAGTTGCACACTGTATTCTTTAGGTAGTGTTATGGTATTTGTTAAACGTAAAGACCAGTTTATAGCCTCGTTACTTAGTTGAGAGTTGTCTCCGCTACCACTCAGTTTATTTTGATAAAGTGTACCGCTAGTTAGCATGTTCCAGTTTTTGGTAAACTTATTCATCAAAGTTAGCTCTGTACCAAAGGTTTGGCTTTCGCCAAAGTTGGCATATGTAAGTGTGGTAACGTTGTTTTCATCTACCTTGGCAATGCGCTGTATATTATCTGTAGAGATACGGTAATAAAGAGAAGCCGATAAATTCATTTTATCCCAAAACTTAGAGTAGCCCGCCTCAAAAGAGTTTACATATTCGGGTTTTAAAAATGGGTTTCCAGTATGGATGTTAAAAGGGTCTGAGTAATCTGTAAAAGGGTTTAGCTCTCTAGTTCCGGGTCTATTTATACGTCTACTGTAATTAAGGCTTACCTCTTGTTTTTCGGCAATTTTATAAGCGGTGTGTATACTTGGAAACAGACTTACATAGTCGTTTTCAAAAGTCTCATCGGTATCAATAAGCTTAGAATCTGTAAAGGCAGCTTCTGCTCTTAAGCCAACCTGATAAGAGAGTTTTTCGTATTGCTGTGCTAGTATTCCGTAAACAGCATATACATCTTCTTTGTACTCAAAATTGTTAGACTGGTTTGTGTTTACAACGTATATTCCTTCATTAAAATCATAGTCTTGTACTAACACCTCATTATTAAGGGTTCTTAAAATAGCTTTAGATCCAAACTCAATTTTTGTTTTATCAGTAATTGGGTTGCTATAGTCTAGGGCAATTGTAAGAATGTCATTAATATTCTCGTTGTAATTTAAGCGTTGGTCTGTAATATTTTGGGGTACTAAATCAAAATCAGTATCAGCCTGTAAGGTTTGTGTGGTAGAAGAACCATCACCTATAGTATAGTTTGCATACCCTTCTAAGTAATGTTGTGGGTTGGTAAAAGTATGCTTGTAGTTTAGGTTGTAATCTATACCATAACGCTCTCTGTCTCTTGTTGAGTTTAAGGTAGAGAAGTCTTCAGGGTTATTGTTTACGTCGTAGTTCAGGTATTTCTCATCACTATTTTGGTCATCATTTCTGTAGTTGAAGTTGGCATATACCCCTAGTGTATTGTTTTTATTGATGTACCAATCCATACCTACTTTGCCTACATGCGATGCGCCTTCTCTATTTCCATCAGATGACTGGTTGAAAACAGTTGTTGTGTCGCCAAAAGAGTTTATTGTACTCGTTTCTCTTTCTCTAAAACGATCATCATATCTATAATTATAGTTCCCAAAGAAGTTAAGCTTATTGTTTCTGTAATTAAGGTTAACACCACCATTATAACCGGGAAAACTGCTTACACCTGCATTAACGCTACCATGATATCCTTTAATGTTATTCTTTTTCATAATTACATTAATGATACCTGAAACTCCATCAGGGTCGTACTTGGCAGAAGGGTTGGTTACAATTTCTATTTTCTCAATAGCATTTGCCGGAATTTGGTCTAGTATTGAACTTGCATCGTCTGTAATGCCTGCAGGTTTGCCGTCTATAAGTATACGTACAGTTTGGCTACCCCTCACACTTACATTACCATCTATATCTACCTCTACACTGGGTACGGTTTCTAACACTTCGGTTGCAGTAGCAGATTCTGCCCCCTGAAACTCATCTACGTTTACTACCTTCTTATCAATTTGTGTTTCAATAAAATCTTTACGCTCAATAAGCTCCACAGCGCCTAGCTGAGAGGCATCAGCTTCTAGCTTTAAATTTGTGAATGAGTAGTTGCTCTTCTCTCTGTTTATTTTGATGTCTTTTATAACCAACTTTTGGTAACCTATAAAACTTACTTCCATTGTGTAAGCACCTACAGGAACTTCTTCTATTAAAAAGGTTCCTCTATCATCGGTTAAACCACCTGTTACTGCTTTTTCTGTGCGTACACTTATCAGTGCAACAGAAGCATAAGGCATAGGCTCATTGGTAGTAGCATCTATTACCTTACCACTTATCACCCCTATTTTCGGTAAATTATCTGGGTTTCTATTCCCGCCGGATCGTGTGCCTGTAGGTCTTTGGGCATACAGTTGTACTCCAAAAATAAATAGGGTTATAGCTAGAAAAAATTTCTTCATTTAATATATCTGTTTGCCCTTGGACTATGCGGAAGAGCAGAGGTTTAATGTATAAACAACTTTTTGCAAAAATAGTGCATAAAAAAAGGGCAGACTAATAAAATCTACCCTCCTTGTCGAAATCAAACCTTTAAACAATTAAAAGAAAAAGGTTACTCCTGCTTTAATAAATAAAGGTGTGCCGGGAGTGTAATGTATCTCTGATACGGATTCTGTTTCGTTTTGTAAGCGAGACTCAGTATCAAACTGAGCTTCACGCCATTTTGTATTCAATAAGTTTTCAATACTTATTCCTACCTCATACCTTTTTTGAGTGTAGTTTAGTACAAAGTCCAATACGGTATATCCTTTTGCAATAACACTATTATCTTCGTTAGCGGCTCTATCTTTCATATACCTATATCTTATGCTACCATTAATTCCGCTTTTATGCTGAAAACTAAAGCCTCCAATACTCGTAAAGTCCGGTGCTAAGGGAATGTAGTTTTCTCCTTCAGGTTCATCAATAGCCCTTGCAAAAGCATAGTTTACATCGGCATCGGCAAATAACCAATCCGTCAATTGGTATCTAGCAGATACATCAATACCCATACGGCGTGTTTTTCCACTTGGTTCAACAATGCCTGCATCTCCTACGTATACAAACTCTTGCTCTAGGTATAAATACCATAAGGCAGTATTAATAAAAAGTTTATTAGTTGGTTTAATAATTACCCCTATGTCTGTACCATAAGCTTTTGGCAACGTTTTGTTAGCGCTACGGGCTACAACTACACGGCTGTCATTAGAATGAAAACCCATACCTGCTTTTGTATAAAGCTGTATGTTTTCGGTTGCATTATACAACACATTTAGTTTAGGACTAATTGCAATATCTTGTTGAGGTTCTTTAGCTTCAGCATTCTCAAGTTTATTGTCATAGTCAAACGTAAAGTAATCTACTCTGGCGCCAAGACTGTATACAAATCGGCCTCTGGTAATTCGCTCTTCTGCATATGCAAAAAGGTTGTTTTCGTTTACATCGCCATAGGCAATTTGCTCAAGTGTTTCGTTTCTGTTTTTGGTATGAGACAACTCATTATTCCTCACAAAATCGGCTCTAATTCCTGCGCCAATTTTTGTAGTATAGGTACTGCTGCCAATTGTTTTTGTGTTTGTGTATTTGGTATTGTAGCCAATAATGTTTCGGCTTTCTTGTTGCTTAATTTGGTCACCATTAATACTATCTTCTAAAAAGAAAGTGAAGTTTGAAAACAGCTGGAAGTCATACTTGCTATAGTACAATTGGTTTTCCCAGGTAGTTTGCTTGTTCAGTTGCTGAAGAAGCTTAATACTTGCATTTGTTCTGCTTGTTTTGCCGCCTTCGGTGTCATCTATAGCCCCAAAACGATCTATTAAGCCCGAAGTAACTGCTCGTTCAGGTATCTGACCTGAAGCGTCCCACCTACTGCTAAAGGTAGACACCTGAAGTGTGAGCAGCGTATTATCAGCTATTCTATTAGTATATTTTCCAAAAATGTTTACTCGGTTAAAGTTCTGACTGCTGATGAATGGTCCATCTGTGCGGTTGTAATCTGCCGCTATAAAAGCATTTTCAGACTTACTCTTTAAATCTAAATTCAGCATTGCCAATGTTCTGAAGGTATTGTATCTGCCTGCTTCTAGCTTAATGGTGTTTCTGTTAAGCCTGTTTTTGGTTTGAAAACTTACATAACCTGCTGTACCAAAGTTGCCATGTTCTGTATAATAAGGGCCTTTACCAAAGTCAGCTTCCTGAATCAGTTCCGGAATTAAAAAGTGTAAATCTGCATATCCTTGCCCATGTGCGTGTGATACCATATTTACGGGCATACCATCTACTTCTATTTTTATATCGGTACCATGATCAATATCAAAACCCCTTAAAAATATTTGCTCGGCTTTACCACCCCCGGCATGTTGGGCAATAAATAGCCCGGGCATTACACGCAATACATCTTGTGATGTGTTTATGGGTCTAAGCTTTATATCTATTTTAGAAATACTGCTTAAGTTGGTAGTAGGGTTGTTACTTACCACAACTTGGCTTAAATCTATTTCTTCTTCTTTAATTAAAATAGTTTCTGTGTTGAGGTTGTTGATGGCTAAATTCAGTTTTTCGTAACCCAAAAAGCTTACTGTTAGGGTGTCTTTTTCATCAACATCTTCTAAGAAAAACTTGCCAAGATCATTGGTTACTGTGCCTCTATTGGTGTTTTTTATAATAATGTTTGCACCAATTAGCGGTTCTTTAGTTTGTGAGTCTAATAGTTGTCCGCTCACATCTTTATGAGCTGTGGCATAGAAACTAATTAATAAGAATAGGGTGGTGTATAACTGTTTCATGATATTATAATTGAGCTATTTTTTGTTCAACTTTAATGCTTGCAACAGGACCTAATTCATGCTGAGCCCAAGCGCATTCTTGTAAATATTTTTTTGCTTTTTGAGGGGCTGTACTAGCATATACTTCTGCTAAGTGCATCAATACTTCAGGCTCATAAGACTTGCCGTCTACATACGTGTTGGCAATTTCATTTGCCTTTTCAACATTGCCATTACACAAGTAGCTTTTTGCCAATAAGGCATAAGACATTGGTGTTGCTCTGTTTTCTACTTCTTCCTTGGCAATGGCAGTTGCTTTTGCACAATCATTATCCTCGTGTACTGTTAAAGCAAAAAGGTATTTATTGTACATGTCGCCATATGCCTCTTTTTGTATTTCGGTTTTGTAGTTTACTAAGTATTGTTTTTTCAAGTCTTCATTACCTTCATACTCTGCAATTTCTGCTAGTAGTAGATTGTAATCGGGCATTAGGGTTCTAGACTTTAACTCTGTAATTATTTCTTTGGCTAACACTGTGTTTTTGTCTTTAGAGTAGCTTATCCATGCAATGCCTTTTAGTGCATAGTTATAGGCGGGATCTAACTTTAATACCTCTAAATAGGTGTTGTAAGATTCTTTTATTCTGCCTGCATGGCCATACATATCAGCAAGGTTAGACAGTGCCCATGTTTTTAATTCTTTTTGCTGTGGGCTTAATAAGGCATAAGCTTTTTCCATTTCTATAATGGCAGCATCCAAATCGCCTTTATGGTCTAGTATTTTTGTGTTTCTGATGAGGTAGTCAAAACTGTTTTCTTTAGCTACACTTTTTAGTAGTTGCTCTGCGCCTAAATAATTACCCAATTCCATTTCTGCATCAAATAATAATAAAGTAGAGGCATATCGGTTATTTGGTATTGCCAAGGCTTGCTCGGCATAATATTTTGCATTTTTAAATTGGTGTTGTGTAATAGCATTGCTGCTAAGCATTTGCCAAACACCTGTATTAGTGCTATCTGTTGTTGCTAGTGCTTCAAAAAGTAGTTTGTCGGTTTGGTGTACAAGTGCTATGTCTCCTGTAACTTTAAATAAACGGCTATATAAGCCGGCCAATTTCATTTTATAAAGATGAGAAGTAGGCTGTTCTTGTAGCTTTTCATTCCAAAAACTGATTTGCTCTTGTATTTTTTGCTCTTTTTCTTCAGAGGAATTACTTAGGTAAGCTTCTATATCTTGTTTTTGTACAATACCAGAATATTTTTCTTTTGATGTACAAGCTGCTAGGCTAAGTATAAGGATGGATAAGGTTACTATTTGTCTCATTTTAGGTGGAGTTTTTTCAACAATTAGAAAATAAAGGGGGTTGTTACACCCCCTTAGAATGTATTAGTGAGGTGCCGCTAAATATGGGAAACTAGATAAGAAAGCCTTATCATTAGCATCTACATTATCGCTAGTCAAACCAGGGTTGTCTGTACCCATTGGTCCACCAAATATTAGTAGTAATTCTACATCAATTACATCATCTGCCAGTGCTCTACCGGTAAGTACATTTGTACCATCAAAGAAAGTAGTAGTACCAGTAGTAGAAACATTTAATACATCTGATGCTAAAAGAGAAGTTAAAGCTGTTGCGTCTTGCCCTAATGCATTGGTTGTATAACCTGCATTTAGTGCTAATAAACGAGCTTCAAAGTCTGTTTGAAACGTAGCGCCCATTTGTGATGGAGTTGTTACGTTGAACAAGTCTTTGTTCATAGCAGTAGCATTAAATACGGTGTTTACTGCTGGTCTACCCATTTGGTCTTCTTGCATATACTTGGCTGCTGTTCCGTTGTTACCACCGCCAGTTGTGCCTGCATCATCGTCGTCTGAACATTGTGCAAAAGAAAGCACCATTGCACCTGATAATGCGATTACTTTTAATGTGTTTATAATCTTCATAATATTATTTTTTGTTGTTATCAATTGTTTAGTGCTTATTGCTTGCGTTTACTTTCTACCCAAGTGTTTAGTGTACCAGAGCCACCTAAGTCTGCTTTTGGTACTTCAACCACTACAGATAATACATTTGTACCTGCAAAGGTGTCGGTGCCCGGGTTGCTAAAACCGGTAGCAGTACCACCCAAAATGTTTGTGTAAGCAGTTAAGTCAAAAAAGAAAGGATCATCTCTTGGTCCGGCAAATACAGTTACGCCATTTGCAGTTTCTGTTTCTACAGAACCACCATATTGGCTGATGTTTGCTTCTACCATAGAACCACTTTCTACCATACTCATTAAACCTGTAGTAGAAGGAGTAGTTACACCGTAAGTTTGAACCTTACCGTTTTTAAATAAACATTGGATAACACGGTCTTCAATATTGTCTCCGTCATTATCAATGTTAAATTCAATCATTACATCACTATCAAATGATGCATCACTTGTTGCTGTTCCCGGAGCTAATAGTCCTTGTACGTTTGCTACAAAAACCATGTTGCTAGAGTTAGATGGGCTTTCAAAAGCATAGTAGTCTGTTATGTCTGATGTGCCACCTGTAACCGCCGGTGCGTCGATATGGTCTGCCGCATATACGCCAACCACTACTGTTAAGGCTGCTGCAAGTCCAAAAAATAAATGTTGCTTTTTCATTGTTCTATTTTTTTGTTGTTAACTGCTTCACTTACGACGGAGTAGTGTGCTTAGATTTTTCAGATTGAAAAAGCTAGAGGGAAAAGGAAAAGAAAACCCCGCAACATATAGATATACTGCGGGGAAAAATTTTTAAGAAAATCACAAAAAAACGCATAAAATTAATGCGGTTTTATGCTTTTTTTAATCAAAAAAGGACTGTTTTTAGCTTTTTGTGGCTTTTATGGCGGCAATTAATTCGGCAGACTTTACCGGTTTTGGAATATACATGTCAAAACCTGCATCTAACAAGTCTTGTTCATCTTCTGGATTTGCCAATCCGGTTACAGCAAAAATTTTCACATCATCGTTTTTGGCATCTTTACGAATGAGTTTTAGAATTTCAACGCCATTTAGTTCGTTTTTCCCTAAGTCTATGTCCATTAAGATTACATCATAGTGGTTTTCATTTACCAACTCCAATGCAGAATTTCCGTCCGCAGTGGTTCGTAAATCAAATTCATTAAATAATACTTTCTTGAGTAATACAAGGTTTACAATGTTGTCTTCTACTATTAAGACTTTTAGCTTGTCAGACATATTCGGTTTTTTTAGGTTACAATTCTAAATATACAGAAAATATGGCATTTAAAAGTCTAATGTAAGCTGAATATACTTGGGCTTTTTTTCGTTATTGTTAAGGTTTGATAAAGAAATGCCTAATAAACGAACTGCTTTCTCAGGTTTTGGGTTGTAGAGCAGTTCTTTTATAACCGGCATAAAGTCTCTCTTCTTTTTAACGTACTCCTCAATGGTTTTGCTTCTGGTATGTACTTCAAAATCATGGTACTTTATTTTAAGGGTAATGGTACGTCCTCCGTCCTTCGATTTTTCCATTCGCTCTTCTATGCGAGTACCGATTTTTTCTAAGAAAGCTACCATCTCTTCTATTTTAGTGATGTCTTCAAAAAAGGTGCGTTCTGCACCTACAGACTTCCTTATTCTATTCGGTTTTACTTCGCTGTTATGAATGCCCCGTACAATATTGTAGTAATACAAACCACTTTTACCAAAGTATTTTGACAGCCATGCTTGCTCTTTTTGCTTTAGATCGTAACCTGTGTGAATACCATACTTTTTCATTTTTTGAGCGGTGACTTTTCCTATCCCATGAAATTTTTCGATGGGTAATTGCTCTAAAAAACCTATTACCTCTTTTGGGCCAATAAGCATTTGTCCGTTGGGTTTGTTTACATCGGATGCTACTTTAGCAATGAACTTGTTTACCGAGATTCCTGCAGATGCCGTTAGTTGAGTTTCCTCAAAAATTCGTTGGCGTATTTCCTGAGCTATTAAGGTGGCGGAGGGAAGGTTCTTTTTGTTGTGGGTAACATCTAGGTAGGCTTCATCTAATGAAAGGGGTTCTACCAAATCTGTGTACTCATAAAAAATCTCTCTAATTTTTTTGGAGACAGCTATATATTTATCAAAGTTAGATTTTACAAAGATGAGATGTGGGCATAACTGCTTGGCTATTTTGCCTGCCATTGCAGAGCGAACCCCATACTTGCGTGCTTCGTAGCTGGCTGCAGATACAACGCCTCTGTCCATGCCACCGCCAACGGCAATGGGCTTGCCTCTAAGCTCCGGATTGTCTCTTTGCTCTACAGAGGCATAAAACGCATCCATATCTACATGGATGATTTTACGTATGGGTTCTTCAGTTTCCATCAATTATGGCGTCTGCCTTGCGATGCGCCACTTTGTTTTTATAACTCAAAAATTGCTTTGGAAACATATTACCGACCACTCGGTCTATATTTCTGTTTACAGCAACATTATAAGCCCCTTTTAGCTTATCAATAGGGTTGGCGGGCATAGCTCTTAGGCTTAAAGAGAAGCCGCCGCTTAAATACTCAATATAATGCCAAGTACCGGATGGCATAAACAAGGTGTCACCATGCTCTAATACACATTGCATGCCCACAGCCTCTTTTAAGGCAGGATATTTATCGTAATTAGGGTTTTCAAAATCATCTATCCCGCTGTGTACAGTATATGGCAATTTGTATAAATGTGTTGAATATTCTTGCGTAAATACGGTAATTCTTTTTTTACCTGCAAATTGAGTTATAAATACATGAGATAAATCTAAATCGTAGTGCAAACGTGCACTACCACCCACACCACCAAAAAACACAAAGGGCATAGATTTTAGATAACCATCAACCAGTTTAGGGAAATCAAAGTCGGTTTTTAGTTGCGGAACTTCTTTAAAGATGTTCCATAAGAAAATGCGCAAGTCTGTAGGTTGGTTAGAGATAAGATCTAGGTACTCACCAAAAGGCATTTTTGCAACGGGAGGCACTTCAGTGAGGTTTAGGTCTCTTTTCCAATCTCCTTTCAAATCAACTTCTACATCGCCTGCAATTTCTTTAAAATAGTCAAAAGTCCATTTGTTGACTGCAGGCCAATTTTTGCTGTAATTTTTGAGTAGTACAGGAGTTTTTGTTTTTACATATTTCTCCTGAAATTCTTCTTTACTGATATCCTCTATAATGTCAATTGATTCAAGCTTCATGGGCTTATTAACGTTTATAAGGGTTATTCAGTTTACATACACTATAGTTTTATACAAACGTTTTTGGGTTCTGTAAAAAACTGTAGGGCTTCAAAACCACCTTCTCGTCCTACACCAGATTGTTTTACCCCACCAAATGGCGTACGTAAATCGCGTAGTAACCAACAGTTAATCCAAACAATACCTGTATGCAATTTAGCAGCTACCCTATGAGCACGCTTTAGGTTGCTAGTCCATATTGTAGAAGCTAAACCATACTTGGTAGAGTTGGCATACATCAATACTTCTTCTTCAGTATCAAAAGGCATAATGGTTACAACAGGCCCAAATATTTCTTCTTGATTAGTGCGGCAGTTATAGTTTAATCCTTCTATAACAGTTGGTGCTAAGTAATATCCGTCTTTCAATTCACCCTCCATTTCTACACGATGACCTCCTGTTAATACAGTTCCACCTTCTTCTTTGGCAAGCTCAACATAAGAAAGCACTTTTTCCATGTGAGGTTTAGATACCACAGCGCCTAATTTGCTTTTATCATCACTAGGGTCACCCACTTTCATTTGGCTTACGCGCTCTACAAAAGCAGTTTTAAATTTCTCATAAATAGGGCGCTCTACAAATATGCGCGAACCGCATAAACAAATTTGCCCTTGATTGGCGAATGATGAACGCAACGTAACTTTAAGCATTTCATCAAAATCGCAATCAGCAAAAATGATGTTTGGGTTTTTACCGCCCAATTCTAGCGAAAGCTTTTTAAACATAGGCGCAGCCGTACGGGCTATGGTAGCACCGGTTTGAGTTCCACCTGTAAACGATATCATCGGGATATCAGGGTGTTCAGTAATGGCAGAACCCACTTTTGGTCCTAAACCATGTACAATGTTGAATACACCGGCAGGTATACCGGCTTCAATACATAGCTCTGATAATAAATAGGCAGACATAGGAGTAATCTCAGATGGCTTTGCTACCACACAGTTACCTGATGCTAGGGCAGGAGCAACTTTCCAACTGAAAAGGTATAAAGGTAAGTTCCAAGGAGAAATACAGCCTGCCACACCAATCGGTTCTCTAAGGGTATAATTAATAGCCTCTTCGCCCATGCTATGTGCTTCGGTATGTTCATGCAAAATACCTGTTGCGTAAAACCTAAAGTTTGCAGCAGCTCTTGGGATGTCTACAGCTTTAGCTAACCAAATAGGTTTGCCGTTATCTTTACTTTCAGCTTCGGCAAGTTTGTCCATATCTCGCTCAATCAAGTCTACTAGTTTTAGTAGTATAGCCGAGCGCTCTTGTATGCTTTTCTTGCTCCACTCTGGGAATGCTTTTTTGGCCGCGTCTGTTGCAAGCTCTACATCCTTAGCATCGCTGTCCGGAATTAACGAATATACTTTTCCGGTAGCAGGGTGATAGTTATCAATATAATTACCACTAGCAGGGGCTACCAATTCGCCATTTATATAATTCTGTAATTTTTGCATAAGAATCTTCTATTATAAAACACTGGTTCTACCACCGTCAACAGGAATGTTAATGCCATTGATGTACCCTGCAGCAGGGCTTGCCAAAAAGGCAACGGCATTGGCTACTTCATTAGCCTCTGCAAAGCGTTTCATCGGTACTTGGTTTTTCATGGCACTGGCAACCTCTTCATAAGATTGTCCTGTTTTTTGTACTTTATTATTGATGATTGCCTCTAGGCGAACAGTATTAGTTGCACCCGGCAATACATTATTTACAGTAATGTTGAACTGCCCCAACTCATTGGCCAAGGTTTTAGACCAGTTGGCAACAGCACCACGTACAGTGTTAGATACACCTAAGTTTGGTAAAGGTTGTTTTACAGACGTAGAAATCAGGTTGATGATTCTACCATAGTGATCAGCTTTCATACCTTCTACACAAGCCTGCATCAAAATATGGTTACATACTAGGTGATTGCTAAATGCTTGAGTAAACTCTTCTACTTTGGCTGCATTTGCAGGTCCGGCAGGAGGACCGCCTGTATTGTTTACCAATATATGGATGGTGTTGCCGGCATTAAAATAGTTTTCTAAAGCCGCTTTTAATCCATCCGGATTAGAAAAATCTGCCTGTATGTATTGGTGTTTTTGTCCTTTAGAAGTATCTAATCCATTTTGTACTTCTTTCAATTTTTCTTCATTTCTCGCGCAAAGCGTTACAGATGCTCCTAATTGAGCCAGCTCTTCGGCTACTGCTTTACCTATTCCTTGTGTGCTTCCGCACACTAAGGCATTCTTGTTTGTTAAGTCTAAATTCATAGTTCAAAGATACCAAAATGTTTAGGAAAGGGGTTCTCAGAAATTCTGTAAATTGCCGGATTGAATAATTCATAAATCAGAAGAGCCATGCCAGTTCAAAGACCTTTTAATTTACAGAAGTGGATAGATGATAATAGAGACCTTTTAAAACCACCCGTTGGTAATAAAAACCTGTATGTAAATGCCGGAGATTTTATTGTGATGATTGTAGGTGGGCCAAATGCCAGAAAGGACTATCACTATAATGAAACCGAAGAGCTGTTTTATCAATTAGAGGGCGATATTAATGTGCGCATTCAAGAAGACGGCAAGGCTGTAGATATACCTATTAAGGCCGGTGAAATGTTTTTGCTTCCGGCTAAAACACCACACTCACCAATGCGTTCTGCGGGTTCTATAGGATTAGTGATAGAAGCTGTTCGTGAAGGCAGAAATATGAATGATGGTTTGATGTGGTTTTGTGATAACTGCAACCATAAATTACATGAGGCTTACTTTGAATTAGAGGATGTAGAAAAAGATTTCTTACCGCATTTCAGACATTTTTATGCTTCTGAAGAGCTACGTACTTGCGATAAGTGCGGAACGGTAATGGAAACAGACGAAAGATTTGTATAGTATGAGCGACCATTTATTTTCGATAGACATACACACCCATATTTTACCCGAAAACATACCCAACTTTAGAGAGAAGTTTGGTTATGGGGGCTTTATCAGTTTAGATCATCATAAGCCTTGTTGCGCTAAGATGATGATGGATGATAAATTTTTTAGAGAGGTAGAAGACAATTGTTGGAGTGCCGAAGCTCGTATGAAAGAATGCGACCATCAATATGTAGATGTACAAGTACTTTCTACAGTGCCGGTAATGTTCTCGTACTGGGCAAAACCCGAAGATACGCTTGAAGTAGCCAAATTTTTGAACGACCATATTGCAGATATAGTAGACCGTTACCCAACCCGATTTGTAGGCTTGGGAACCCTACCCATGCAAGCCCCTGAATTAGCGATACAAGAATTAAAACGTTGTAAAGAAATTGGGCTGAAGGGGATACAAATAGGTACGCATATTAACGATTGGAACTTAGATACTCCCGAGCTCTTCCCGATATTTGAAGCTTGCCAAGAATTAGACATGGCCATTTTTGTACATCCATGGGATATGATGGGTAAAGATAAAATGGGTAAGTATTGGTTACCTTGGTTAGTAGGGATGCCTGCCGAATCTTCATTGGCAATTTGCTCTATGATATTTGGTGGTGTATTTGAACGCTTACCAAACTTACGTGTGGCCTTTGCACATGGTGGTGGTTCATTTCCGGCAACTATTGGCAGAATTGAGCACGGTTTTAATGTACGTCCTGATTTAGTGGCGGTAGATAACCCTGTTAATCCAAGAGAATACTTAGGCAAGTTTTACCTTGACAGTTTGGTGCACGACCCTAAAATGCTAGATTATTTAGTAGGTTTAGTTGGCGCAGATAAAATTGCCTTGGGTACCGATTACCCTTTTCCATTAGGTGAATTAGAGCCCGGTGAATTGATTAAAAGTATGCCTTATGACAATGCTACTAAAGAACGCTTGTTAAGTGGTTCTGCATTAGAGTGGCTGGGCATGGATAAGAGTGCTTTTGGGAGGTAATTACTTTATTCTTTTGGAGAAAATTTTGTCATTAGTTGATGTAAAGATTAGGTTCTTTTCATTTATTCCAATGCTAATCTTAAGTTTATCCTCCCCAATATTTAATTCTGTTTTTGTATCAAAAAAGACAGATGAGTCTATTTTTTTCTCAATTAGAAATGGATATACCTTGTAAGTATCAAAAGTGTATTTTATATTGTCTATAGTTGCAAAGGCAAAACTATATCTTCTTGTTTCATAATCTATGTTGTTAGCTTTAAAATAAAAAGTTTTATTAGCTTCATATTCCTCAGAAATGGGTATAAATAAAAAGATTCCTATTAATCCAATTAAACCTCCAAGCGAAAGTATAGCTGTCCCTATGAAACGGAATGGTTTAGCATAAACACTTTTCGATTTATACAGTAATACTACAGAAATACATAGCACTAAATACTCCAATGAAAAAATCAAGTAATCGGGATAATCACCTTTAATAGAATACCCTACTAGAAATAAAAAGTTATGAGTTAATAGTAGAAAGACTATCAGTAGCATAAGTTTTCTTGGAACTGAAATGTTAAGGTGTTTATATATTAAAACACTAATTACTGGGAATACTAAAAGTGTAATTAGAAATAAATAGTAAGTATAGTTCATGCCATGGTTAAGTAATATGCATATAACGTGAGTAATCAAACAATAAGTATGGTAGTACGTTACTTATTACTCAAAACTGTAAAGTTTCGCTATACCATAAAAAAGCGGTAAATTTGCAGTTCAATAATTGTATAAACAATTAGTTTAGGATCTCCTTATGAGTGACGCTATCAAACACGAATGCGGTATTGCCGTTCTTAGGCTTCGCAAACCTCTAGAGTATTACCAAGAAAAATATGGTACCGCTTTTTACGCGCTCAACAAGATGTACTTGTTGATGGAAAAGCAACATAACCGCGGACAAGATGGTGCCGGCTTGGCAAACATCAAATTTGATGTAGAACCCGGCAAAAGATACATCAGCCGTCGCCGCTCTATCAAGCAGCAGCCTATCCAAGATATTTTTGGTAAAATAAATAAGCGCATTAGCGAAACGATTACCGAAAATCCAAAAAAAGCCCAAAATGTAGATTGGCTAAAAGATAATTTACCTTTTACTGGGGAGTTGTTTTTAGGACACTTACGTTATGGTACTTTTGGTAAAAACAGTATTGAGTCTTGTCATCCATTTTTACGTCAAAACAACTGGATGAGTCGTAACCTGATTACTGCGGGTAACTTTAACCTAACCAATGTAGATGAGCTTTTTGATGAGTTGGTGCACTTAGGTCAGCACCCCAAAAAGAAATCAGATACGGTTACCGTATTAGAAAAAATAGGTCACTTTTTAGACGAAGAAAACACCGAGCTTTATTATAAGTATAAAGAGCAAGGACATAGCAAAGAAGAAATATCTAGGTTGATTTCTGAAAACCTAGACATTCAAAAAATATTAGTGAACTCTGCCAAAAAATGGGATGGTGGTTATGCCATGGCAGGTTTAATTGGTAACGGAGACGCCTTTGTATTGAGAGACCCGTCGGGTATACGCCCTGCATTCTATTATATGGATGATGAGATTGTAGTGGTAACCTCTGAGCGCCCTGTAATACAAACCGTATTTAATGTGCCTTTTGAAGAAATTAAAGAGATTGACCCCGGTCATGCTTTAATTATGAAAAAGACTGGTGAGGTAGATATGAAGATGGTGCGTGAGCCAATGGAAAAGAAATCATGCTCTTTTGAGCGTATTTACTTTTCTAGAGGTAGTGATGCAGATATTTATAGAGAACGTATTGAATTAGGAAGAAGAGTTTGCCCTGCTATTATAGAGGAAGTAGACTATGATTTAAGAAACTCAGTTTTCTCTTTTATTCCAAATACAGCCGAAACTTCTTTTTACGGAATGGTAAAAGGGGTAGAGGACTATTTGTTTAAAGTAAAGCAACGTAAGATACTAGAACTAGGTTCTGATATAAGCCCGGAGAAACTAGAAGATATTCTTACGATTCGTCCTAGAGTAGAAAAGATTGCTATAAAAGATGCCAAGCTTAGAACTTTTATTACGGATGATAATAGCCGTGATGATTTAGTGGCACATGTATACGATGTTACTTACGGTACCGTTAAGCCTACGGATAACTTGGTAATTATTGATGATAGTATTGTACGTGGAACTACTTTAAAGCAGAGTATACTTAAAATACTAGACCGTTTAGGTCCTAAAAAAATTGTGATAGTTTCTTCTGCACCTCAAATACGTTACCCAGATTGTTATGGTATTGATATGGCTAAACTTGGCGACTTTGTGGCCTTTAGAGCAGCTATAGAATTACTGAAAGAACGCAAGATGGAAAATGTTATTGATGATGTATACGAGAAGTGTATAGCGCAGCAACATTTACCGGATGACCAAGTGGTAAACTATGTAAAAGAAATTTATGCTCCGTTTACACCGCAAGAAATTTCTGATAAGGTGGCTGAGATTGTAACACCAAAGGGAATTAATGCTGAGGTGAAAATCTTGTTCCAAACAATAGAAGACTTACACGAGTCTTGCCCAGACCATAAAGGCGACTGGTACTTTACCGGAGATTTCCCAACACCTGGAGGTAATAGAGTAGTAAACAAGGCGTTTATATACTTTAAAGAAGGCAAGAACGTACGCGCTTACTAAACAAAACGTAATTTTTGGCGTTGTTTTTGTATATTGGTACTATAATATGAGTATGAAAAAGTACATTCTTTTGACGGCAGGTTTATTAATTGGCAGCTTTGCTTTTGCCCAAGAGGATGACTATTATACTGAACCAGATAGTACAGAAGTTGTGCCTGATGTAGATTTACGTAAAGGACCAACTGATGATTACACAATAGACTCTAAAAAGCCAAAATTTGGTTTGCAATTAAACACAGCCTTTGCTTCTTACGGTAAGAGCAATGTGTTTAGTTCTAGTGTTTCGCCATTTGTTACCACACAATTAGACCCCAAGTTTAGATTAACAACAGGTATTAGCTTAAGCAATAGCAACTACAGTAACTTAAGAACTATTGGTTCTGACGGACAAATTACCGAAGGAGATTATACCAACAATTCTGCCACGTTGTTTTTTAGCGGAGAGTATTTATTGAATGATAGAGTTACCTTATACGGTACGGGCTACTATGATGTAAATAACTTAACCAGAGTTACAGACCCAAACAATCCTTTTAGTAGAGATAATATGGGCATGAGCTTTGGTGCTCGAATAAAAACAAGTGATAATAGCGCTATCGGAATCCATTTCCAATACAATAAAGGAGCTTCTCCTTTTAGAAGTTCATACTACAATGGCTACGGAGGAGGCTCTTTCCAAAATACATTCGGAGCTTCACCATTCTCAGGCTATGGTTTTGGCGGTTCGCCGTTTTAAGTAAGCCCAGAGTATCATTTTAATAGGTTTATCGTAATACTTTGTTAAGTTTGTAAAAAGACACTAACAAATTGGCAAATAAAGACTATATCCCATCAATCGTTCAAATTCCTGAGCAAGAGCAAAAAGAATTTGATAAATTAATTAAGACTTATAGGAAGAATTTCATACGTTCATCGGAAGAAATAGTTTCTAAAGTATTTAAAGAAAACCCTAGCTTCATTCGAAGAATTAAGAATAAAGATGTTAGTAGCTCTATATCAGAGATAAGAGAGCTTGCTTGGCAAGAGTATTTGAATGATGAGGTGAATTTTAATGTTGTTTTGATGAAAGACTTGCATCAAATGTTAAAAACACCAAAAGAAATAATGGATGGACTCTTAAATAGTGATGTTAGTAATTTAAAAGGAGATAGTCTTTTAAATAAAGTTAGGAGTATATGTGGTGAATATGCAGGCAGGGTATTTCCATATATTTATAAAACTACTTTAAGTACTACTAATTCAAGAAGGTCAAGGGCTGGTAAAACTTTTGAGTTGATTATTTACGAGGTATACAACTGCTTAGGGTATTCCTATGACTCACAAAGCAAAGTTGGCAGAAAAATATTTAGTGAAGTAGGTTTAGGTAAAAAAGTAGATTCAATACTACCAAGTATTGAGCATTTTGAGAAGAGGAGAAACAAGGCCATAATTGGAACAATGAAAACTTCTTTAAGAGAAAGATGGCAGGAAGTAGCTGAAGAGATTGAGAGAACAAAAATACCTGTTATACATTTATTAACAGCAGATAGGGATATCTCTAATAGTAAAGCGCAGGAAATGTCAAAGCATAATATTATTTTAGTAACATATGAAAGTGTTGCTGATTCTGATTCATTGACTGGAATGAAGAATATTATAAGTTTTGAAGAGTACTTATTTAAAGAAATCCCATCAATTTTAGATTATTGGAAGAATAATGAGTAAGGTAAAAATAATAGATCTTTTTGCAGGTATTGGAGGAATAAGACTTGGCTTCGAAAAGGCTTCAAGTAACAATATTGAATGTGTCTTTAGTAGTGAGTGGAATAAATATTCGGTTGAAACTTATAAGGCTAATTTTAATAATGAAGAAGTTGCAGGTGATATTACTGTTGTGAATCACAATTTAATCCCAGAACATGATATATTACTTGCGGGATTCCCTTGTCAACCATTTTCTCAAGCAGGTTTAAAAAAGGGATTTGCTGATACTAGAGGGACTTTGTTTTTTGATATCGAAAGAATATTAGCAGCAAAGAAGCCACAAGCTTTTTTACTTGAAAATGTAAAGCAGTTAATGGGACATGATAAGGGAAGGACTTTAAAAACAATTATCCAACACTTAAAGGCAATAGGTTATAATAATGTTCAAACTAAGGTCTTAAGAGCAAGAGACTTTGGATTGCCTCAAAATAGAGAGCGCATATATATAGTTGGGTTTTTAGATGACGGTATAAAATTCGAGTACCCAGAACCTACATACGAACCTGTAAGAGTAGGTGATATTTTACAGGAGAGAGTAGATGAAAAATATACTATTTCTGATAGGTTATGGGCAGGTCATCAAAGAAGGAAAAAGGAAAATAAGTTAAAAGGGAGAGGATTTGGGTATGGCTTGTTTAATGAGCACTCTGAATATACAAATACTATTTCGGCTAGATATTATAAGGATGGTAGTGAAATTTTAATTTCACAAAAAGGTAAAAATCCCAGAAAAATAACACCACGAGAAGCAGCTAGACTACAAGGTTTTCCGGAAGAATTTATTATTCCAGTTTCTGATAGTCAAGCTTATAGACAGTTTGGTAATAGCGTCCCTGTTAAAGTAGTAGAAAAAGTAGCGGAAGAGATGCTCAAACATATTAAGCCGAGTGCGTCCATAGATAAAAGGTTAGTAAAAGCTAATAAAGAATTTGTTTTTGTACCAAGGCAAAATATATAAAAAAAGCCCACCAATTTTGGTGGGCTTTTTTACACATAAAACTTATGTTTCTTATTGAGCAGAAGCTTCTTCAACTTCTTCTGTAGCTTCAGTTTCTTCTGTTACTGGCTCATCATCTTTGTGCCATACCAAGTCCATTTCGTCAATTAAGTGTGTAGCGCCTGCATATTTATCTACAATAAATAATACATAACGGATATCTACACTTATGGTACGTTGTAATTCTGGTTCAAAGGCAATGTCGCCACTCATGGCTTCCCAGTTACCATCAAATGCTAATCCTACAAGCTCACCTCTACCATTAATTACAGGGCTACCAGAGTTACCACCTGTAATATCATTATTAGAGATAAAGCATACGTGTAAAGTACCGTCTTCATCAGCATACTGTCCGTAGTCTTTAGCCTCATATAATTGGCTTAGTTTTTCCGGTACAATAAACTCATCATTGTTAGGGTCTTCTTTTTGCATTACACCTTCCATAGTAGTGTAGTAGTTATAGCTTACTGCATCTGCAGCTTGGTAGTCACCAACAACACCATAGGTTACACGCATAGTTGAGTTTGCATTAGGGTAGTACTTTTTATCCGGATTCATTTTACGTAATCCGGCAACAAATAATCTATTTCCTTTTTCAAGCTTCGCATCTGTATCTGCATGTGCAGAACCTCTACCAAACCACATATTAATTAGGTCGTTAGCAGCAATAATTGCTAAGTCTTTATCCATTGTTTTTTGCTTAGGGTCTTCTAAAAATTCATCAAAAGCTTCACGAGTTACCATAAATGATTTGTCGTAAACTTTCTCGGTATACTTGTCAAAGTCACCTTTAAATTTCTTCTCAACATAACGGAAGAACTCAGGTTGTTGATCTGCAGGCACATTGTTGTAATACATGTTTAGTGTAGCAGCATACAATTGCTTATCTGTAGCATAGTTGTAGTTTTTAAAATGGTCATCTGCACTGGCTTTTACACCTGCAATAATTTTTTCCATTCTAGACTCTAGCGCTGCCTTCTTTTCTTCAGAAGCTTTTAACTCATCACCTTCTTGTTTTTTCATTTCTTTTTCTAGCGCCTCTAAGTCGCTTTCTGCCTTAAAGTAAGCATCCATATTACGCTTAAAGCGGAAAGAGAATAATACCACATCAGAGCCCAATAAACCGGCTTCTAATAAATAGGTGTTACCAACTACAGTATTGTCAGTTGCTTTATAAGCCTCTTCAATCATATTCAAAGCATCACCATACTTTGCTTTACGCTCAGCATTAGCATTTGCCCATTTCTGAAAATCATTTTCAATGGCTTTTTTCTTGTCATAAACCTTCAGGCGTTTTAAACCACTGCTCTGACCAATGTAGTATTTCCAGTAGTTTGCTACCTGTGCATATTTAGATGCATACTGTATACGTACAGCATCGCTTTTGTCCATGTTTTCTTTCATGATTTTTAATTTCAAATCACGAATTTTAATGATGGTTGGTTGCTCTAGGTCTAATGCTTGTTTTACACCATAAGAAGTAAGGTAACGATCTGTGCTTCCAGGGTACCCAAAAATCATAGTGAAGTCTCCATTTTTAAGACCGTCCATTGCAACAGGTAAATGATGCTTTGGTTTTAATGGAACATTGTTTTCAGAGTAATCTGCAGGCTTACCGTCAGGACCTGTGTATACTCTAAAGATAGAGAAGTCACCTGTGTGACGTGGCCACATCCAGTTATCAGTATCTCCGCCGTATTTACCAACTGATGAAGGTGGAGCACCTACCAAACGAACATCTCTGTAAGTTTCGTAAACAAATAAGTAGTACTCATTTCCTTCAAAAAAGTCTTTTACACTTGCATTAAAGTAAGTGCCTTCTGTAGCTTCACCTACAATAGTTTTTATTTCAGCAGAAATTGCAGCATTACGCTCATCTTCGCTCATTTCATCATTTACCTTACCTAAAATTCGCTCGGTAACATCGTCCATACGAACTAAAAATGATGCTGTTTTGCCTGGGTTTGCTAATTCTTCTGACCTGTTTTTTGCCCAAAAACCATCTGTTAAATAATCGTGCTCTACAGAGCTGTGTGATTGGATTTCGCCATAACCACAGTGGTGGTTAGTAAGCATTAAGCCTTGGTCAGAAATAATTTCTGCAGTACAAGAACCACCGTCTAACATTACAATAGCGTCTTTAAGGCTAGAGTTGTTTACACTGTATAGTTCTTCAGGAGTTAATTTTAATCCGTGCTTTTGCATGTCAGCGTAGTTTAATCGCTTTACAAACATTGGCAGCCACATTCCCTCATGGTCATCAGCATGCAGATTAAATGCAAAAACTAAAGCCAAGATAAACGCAAATATCTTCTTCATTGTTCTGTTTATTTATTAATAATTGTTTGATTTGTCGTTGACTGACGAAAATACAAAAAAACCCTTATAAATTAAGGGCTTACAATGCTTTTAACGCTTTTTGTATAGTGGTACTGTAGAACAAGCCTCACCATACATTAGACTTTTAGCCACGGGGCGTAGCTTTTGTACCAATTCTATATAGGCACTTTCGGGTACGGGTAGGTTACTGCAACCTTTAATGATGAGTCTCTTGTCTTCAAACTCACTTACATCTAACTTGGCAATTTCTTCTTGGTAAAGCGCCGTTTCCAATTGCTCTAAATTGCCTTTTACAATACGCTTGGCATAGGGTTGCAATTCGGTTGCCAATAATATAAAAGCCCAACCCGGTATAATGGCATCGGTAGAGCAGGTAAGTGCAACATATTTATCTTGGTATTGCTCCCAGTTGTGTTCTTTTACGTGGGCTCTAAAGTCTTTTTCTTTCAGTAAAAGCTCTTCAAAAAGCCAGTCTTTAATATCAAATAAAACACGCTCTCCCTTGGGGTAGTAATCTTCCAAGTCTATGGTTATTAAACCACTGTTTGCTACTTTATTTACTATTTCGCCTTCCATTATAAAAAGCCTAGCTCTAGTTTTGCTTCTTCGCTCATCATTTCTTTGTCCCAAGGTGGGTCAAAGGTAATCTCCACCTCAACTTCTTTTACCTCATCAATGCTTCTTACTTTCTCTTCAATTTCTTGAGGTAAACTTTCTGCCACAGGGCAGTTAGGAGTTGTTAAGGTCATGAGTATTTTTACATCGCAATCTTCACTTACTTGCACATCATATATCAACCCTAGTTGATAAATATCTACTGGAATCTCCGGGTCGTAAATGCTGCAAAGCGTCTCTACCACCTTTTCTCCTAATGCTTGTAATTCTGCTTCCGTCTTCATTATTGCTCCTTTTTAGCTTGAAAAGCTAATGCGTAATACTTCATTTGTTTAATCATAGACACCAAACCGTTTGCACGAGTGGGCGATAAATGTTCTTTTAAATCTATCTCATCTATAAATGCCATATCAGCATTTACAATAGCTTCCGGCTCTTGATTAGACAATACTCTTACCAATAAAGAAATGATTCCTTTCGTAATAATCGCATCGCTATCTGCTGTAAAAACAACCTTTCCATCATTAAGTTCAGCATGTAACCAAACTCTAGATTGGCAACCTTTTATCAGTCTGTCTTCAGTTTTGTATTGCTCATCAATTAGCGGAAGTTCTTTACCCAATTCAATCAGGTAATCGTACTTCGGCATCCAATCGTCAAACATCCCGAATTCATCAACAATCTCTTCTTGTATGTCTTGTATAGATTCTGCCATTATGCAAACATCTGTTTTACTTTTAGTAAACCTTCGTGTAGTCTATCAATCTCTTCATAGGTATTGTACACTGCAAATGATGCGCGTACTGTACCCGGTATATTAAATCTACTCATGGTAGGTTGTGCGCAATGGTGACCTGTGCGTACCGCAATACCCAGTTTGTCAAGTATCGTTCCGGCATCATAAGGGTGAATACCATCTATTAAAAAAGAAATAACTGCCGCTTTGTTTTTTGCAGAGCCAATTAGGTTAAAGCCCTCAATTGTGCCTAGCTTTTCTAAAGCGTATTCCATTAAGGCGTGTTCATGGGCAGCAATGTTTTCTACTCCAATAGTATTGATGTAGTCTATGGCCGTACCTAAAACAATACCCCCCTCAATATGCGGAGTTCCTGCCTCAAATTTATGCGGAAGTTCTGCGTAGGTAGTACCCTCAAAGCTTACTTCTTTTATCATTTCGCCACCACCTTGGTAAGGGGGTAGTTTTTCTAACCACTCTTCTTTACCATAAAGGATGCCAATACCCGTTGGGCCATATACTTTATGTGATGAGAAGCAGTAAAAATCGGCATCTAAATCTTGTACATCTACCAATGTATGGGGGATGGCTTGTGCGCCATCTACCATTACAGGGACATTGTATTTATGCGCTTCGGCAATCATTTCCTTTACTGGATTGATTGTGCCTAGTGCATTAGAGATATGATTGAAAGCTACAATCTTTGTCTTTTCATTAAGGAGCTTTTGGTACTCTTCAAATATCAGCTCAGCATTGTCATTCATTGGAATAACTCTGATGATTGCTCCTTTTTCTTTTGCAGCTAGTTGCCATGGCACAATATTGCTATGGTGCTCCATTGCAGAAACGATGATTTCATCGCCTTCTTGCAATAACTGTCTAAAACCATTTGCTACCAAGTTGATACTATCGGTAGTGCCTTTGGTAAAGATAATTTCGTGTTTTTTTTCAGCATTTAAATGCTTGCGAATCTTCTCTCTAGATTGTTCATAAGCATCCGTTGCCAATTGGCTTAGATGATGAACTCCCCTGTGAATATTACTATTGATAGTACTGTAGTAATTAGAGATAGCATCAATAACTACTTGCGGCTTTTGAGATGAAGCTGCATTATCAAAATAGGCTAGGGGACGTTTGTTTACTTCTTGATGAAGTATAGGAAACTCAGCCCTGATTTTTTCTATATCCAACACGGTATGTTTAGAGTCCGAAATCAAGGTCTACTCCTAATTTTTTGGCAAATACCAAATTCAACTTACTACGTAAAGATGCAATACGCACATTTTTAAGGGCATCATTAGAAAAAGCATACATCAGCATTGCTTTTGCTTCTTTTTCTGCAATTCCTCTAGAGCGCATATAAAATAAGGCATCATCATCTAACTGACCCACTGTACAACCGTGGCTACACTTTACATCATCAGCATAAATTTCTAGCTGAGGTTTAGTGTCTATGCTTGCAGTATCCGTTAGTAAAATATTGTTGTTCTGCTGAAAAGCATTTGTTTTTTGAGCATCAGGATGAACCATAACCATTCCATTAAAAACACCTTTTGCTTTATCATCATAAATACCCTTGTAAAGCTCATTGCTTTGGCAGTTTGGTACTTTATGATCAATACGTGTATGGTGATCAACCAATTGGTCGTCCTCTATAATAGTAATGCCATCTAAGTGGCATTCGCAATGTTCACCCGTTAAGTTAAAGTTGAGGTTGTTACGTGTAAACTTTCCTCCTAATGAGAACGTATCAACTGTACAATTACTCTTCTCCTTTTGGTCAACATAAGTGTTGTCAATTAACGATGCAGTGTACTCATCGTTTTGCACTTTGTAATACGATACATGCGAGCTTTCTTCAGCAAAAATTTCGGTAACCACATTCGTCAACACATTGTTGCCGTGTAAACTCTGGTGACGCTCTATAATTTGCGCTTGAGAGTTTTTACCAACAACCACTAAGTTACGTGGCATGGTCATCATTTCAGTATCACTGTTGGTAGAAAAGAAAACAACCTCGATAGGTTTTTCTACTATCGTGTTATCAGGCACATTGATGAAAGCACCTTCTCTGGCAAAAGCCGTATTTAAAGCTGTTAAAGAATCTTCTTGTGAAGCAGCTTTGTTAAAGTACTTATTTACAATATGCGTATACTTTTCTATGGCAGAAGCAAAGGTGCAAATGTCATAACCATCATGTGTTGTACGAGACATCCATGAACTAAATACACCATCTACAAATACAATTTTGTACGTATCTGTATCGTGTAAAAAATATCGTTTCACATCCTTAAACTCTATTTCGCTTTCGGGATGCGAAAGCAATTTATAGTCGTGTTTAAGTATGGGTTTAAGGTTGGTATATTTCCACTCTTCATTGCGTTTTGTAGGAAAGCCTTTTTCTTCAAAAACTTCAATAGCTTTTGTGCGGACTTTATGTATTGGCGATTTTGCCTGTCCGTTTAAGGTGCTTTCAAAAGCAATAAATGATGAGAGTAATTTTTCTTTTAAATCTTCCACTTAAGCTGTCTTTTTTTGCTTTACACTAAATTATCAGCTTCTTTCTTTACCCAGTCGTAGCCTTTGTCTTCTAACTCTAGAGCAAGGTCTTTTCCGCCAGACTTTACAATTTTACCATTGTACAATACGTGTACAAAATCTGGTACTATATAGTCTAGTAGGCGTTGGTAGTGGGTAATTACTATTGTTGCATTTTCCGGCGTGCGCAATTTGTTTACACCGTTAGCTACAATACGTAAGGCATCAATATCCAAACCACTATCGGTTTCATCTAGTATAGCCAACTTAGGCTCTAGCATAGCCATTTGGAATATCTCGTTGCGCTTTTTCTCACCACCCGAAAAGCCTTCATTTAAAGAACGGCTCAAAAAGTTTTGATCCATCTCTAATAAACGCATCTTCTCGCGCATTTTTTTCAACATTTTAGAGGCAGGCATTGCATCTAAACCTTGTGCTTTACGAGACTCGTTAATAGCCGTTTTAATAAAATTGGTTACCGATACACCCGGTATTTCAATCGGGTATTGGAATGATAAAAAGATACCGCGATGTGCTCTTTCTTCTGGGTCTAATGATAGTAAATCTTCATTATTAAAGTTGATGCTACCATCTTCTACTTCATATTCTTCGCGACCTGCTATTACAGAAGACAAAGTACTTTTACCAGAACCGTTAGGCCCCATAATAGCGTGTACTTCGCCCGGTTTTACTTCTAAATTAATTCCTTTAAGGATGCTTTTTCCTTCTATAGAAACCTTAAGGTCTTTTATATTCAGCATGCTTTTTGTCTAGTTTATATCAATTATCCAACACTACCTTCTAAACTGATGGCCAATAGTTTTTGAGCTTCAACGGCAAATTCCATTGGAAGCTGATTCAACACATCCTTGCAATAGCCATTTACAATTAATGCAATAGCTTCTTCTGTGCCGATACCTCTTTGGTTACAGTAAAATATTTGGTCTTCGCCAATTTTAGAAGTAGTGGCTTCGTGTTCTACTTTGGCTGTTTTGTTTTTTATTTCGATGTATGGGAATGTGTGCGAACCACATTTGTCTCCCATCAATAATGAATCGCATTGCGAGAAGTTACGTGCATTTTCTGCTCTAGGCATAATGCGCACTAAACCTCTATAACTACCTTCACTTTTACCGGCACAAATACCTTTAGAGATAATTGTACTCTTGGTGTTTTTGCCTAAATGAATCATCTTAGTACCCGTATCGGCTTGTTGGTAGTTGTTGGTTACGGCTACAGAGTAAAACTCACCTATTGAGTTTTCACCTTTCAAAATACACGATGGGTATTTCCAAGTAACAGCAGAACCGGTTTCAACTTGTGTCCAAGAAATTTTGGCGTTCTTTTCACAAAGACCACGCTTGGTTACAAAGTTGAATACACCACCTTTTCCATTTTTATCTCCGGGGTACCAGTTTTGTACAGTACTGTATTTTATTTCTGCATCATCTAGAGCTACTAGCTCTACTACTGCTGCGTGTAGTTGGTTTTCATCGCGTTGTGGTGCAGTACAACCCTCAAGGTAACTTACATAACTTCCTTTATCTGCTACAACCAAGGTGCGTTCAAACTGACCTGTACCTGCTTGGTTAATACGGAAATAAGTAGATAATTCCATCGGACACTTTACCCCTTTTGGGATATAGCAGAATGAACCATCTGTAAACACGGCCGAGTTTAGGGCTGCATAAAAGTTATCTTGTTTGGGTACAACGGTACCAATATATTTTTTTACTAATTCCGGGTGTTCTTGTATGGCTTCGCCAAAAGAGCAGAAGATGATACCTAGTTCACCTAACTTCTTTTTAAATGAAGTGGCTACCGATACACTGTCTACCACAACATCTACCGCTACACCCGTTAGTCTTTTTTGTTCTTCTAAAGAAATACCCAGCTTTTTAAATGTATCCAGTAATTCCGGATCTACATCTTCAATGCTTTCGTATTGTTTTTTTTGCTTCGGAGCAGAGTAATAACTTATTTTTTGGAAGTCTGGCTTTTCATAAGATACATGTGCCCAATCCGGCTCAGTCATCTTCGTCCATTTACGGTAAGCATCAAGTCTCCATTCAGTCATCCATTCCGGCTCATTTTTCTTTAGAGAAATAAGGCGAATAACATCCTCGTTGATACCAACGGGAATGGTATCAGCATCAATATTAGTTGTAAAGCCGTATTTATATTCCGAGGAGGTTACCTCTTCTAATAATTCATCTTCACTCATGGCTCTTCTCTTTCTCTAATTAAACTGCAAAGCTTTCTCCACAGCCACATGTACGTGTTGCGTTGGGGTTTGTAAACGTAAAGCCTTTACCGTTAAGCCCTCCTGAGTAATCTAGAGTAGTGCCAATTAGGTATAAAAAGCTCTTTTTGTTTACTACTATTTTTACGCCGTTATCTTCAAAAATCTTATCGTCGTCTTGTTGTTGGGCATCTAGTTTTAGCTCATAAGAAAGGCCAGAGCAACCACCACTAGAAACACCTACACGCACAAAACTCTCGGCAATAGTATGCCCTTCTTCCTCCATAATAGAGGAAAGTCTGTTCTTAGCTTGTTCTGTTACGTTAATCATCCTTATTTAGATTAAGTCTAATTTTATGCAAATATACTATATTTTACTGGCATATAAAGAAGCCCGTTATAGCATTAACTGCTAGAAAAACAGATTGTTTAATATAGTTATGTAATTTTGCAACATGTTAGAAGATAAGAGCCCAAAGAGAACTGATTTATCTGAACTGGGAGAGTTTGGATTAATAGAGCATTTAACAAAAAATATAAAGTTAAGTCAAAAATCTACTGTTAAAGGAGTAGGGGATGATGCAGCAGTGCTAAACCACAAAAACAAGCATACGGTAGTTACTACAGATATGTTGGTTGAGGGAGTTCATTTTGATTTGACTTATGTGCCTCTAAAACACCTAGGTTATAAGGCAATAATTGTAAACCTATCTGATGTATATGCAATGAATGCAATGCCTACTCAGGTAACTGTTAGTATTGCGGTTTCTAACAGGTTTCCATTAGAGGCTATAGAAGAACTGTATAGCGGTATGTTATTGGCTTGTGAGTTTTACGGAGTAGATTTAATTGGTGGTGATACTACCTCATCTGTTACGGGTTTGGTAATATCGGTTACTGCAATTGGTGAGGCAGATAAGAAAGATATTGTATACCGAGATACCGCAAAAGCCGGGGATTTACTAGTAGTTAGTGGTGATATTGGTGGAGCCTATTTAGGACTGCAAGTGCTAGAAAGAGAAAAGGCTGTATACATGGAAAATAAAAATATGCAACCGGAATTGGTGGGCTACGATTATATTTTGGAGCGCCAATTAAAACCAGAGGCCAGAAAAGATATTATTCCGCTTTTAAAAGAGTTAAATGTGAAGCCTACCTCAATGATTGATATATCAGACGGTTTGTCATCGGAGATTTTACATATTTCTAAAAAATCAGGAGTAGGGTGTAGGCTGTACGAAGAAAAAATACCGCTAGATCCAACCGTTATTTCTACCGCAGAGGAATTTAAGATGGACTCAACTATGATAGCTTTGAGTGGTGGTGAAGATTATGAGTTGCTATTTACCATAGACTTAGCAGATTTCGATAAAATTAAGGCTAATCCACACTTTACAGTGATTGGGCATATAGTAGAAGAAAAAGAAGGTTGTAATTTAATTACCCGGGATAACTCTGCAATACCACTTACCGCACAAGGCTGGGACGCCATGCTAAAGAAGGATGAGTAATGGTTAAGTAATATATTTTTAAAAGCCTGCATTTTGCAGGCTTTTTTGTTTTCAGGCAACCTTTTTTTGGTTTCTAGTCTAAGCTATACTAATCATCAAAAAAACTATAGTATGAAAACGAAAAAATTACTCTTCGGCTTATTTGCTTCTCTATTATTTTTGGGAGGAAATAGTCTTAGCGCACAAGTTACTTGTGATGCTCAATTTACAGCTACTGTTTCTCCTTCGGGTTTTGTAAGTTTTACTCCTAGTACAACTGGTTCGGGAACCCTTATCTCTACCCATTCTTGGGATTTTGGAGATGGTAGCTCGTCAAACAATCAGGGTCCTGTACATACATACAATTCTGCAGGGGCATATCAGGTTTGCCATATTGTTACAGTCCAAGACTCTAATCAGAGTGTAGTTTGTATGGATACAGTTTGTGATAGTATTTATGTAGCAAACACATTATCTTGTATAGCAGATTTTTCTTCAACAGCATCTGGTCTTGCGGTTAATTTTAGTGATTTATCATCTGCAAATGCAACTAGGTGGGACTGGACTTTTGGAGACGGAGTAGGTTATTCTGGTGTACAAAACCCAACCTATACATATTCTGCACCGGGTACATATAACGTAATGTTGATTATATATTCTTCAACTACATTGGGCTTTTGTACAGATACGTTAACAAAGACTATAACAGTTACTAACCCCATACCATGCAATGCAATTTTTTATGCTTTGGGAGACTCATTAAACCCTACTGCAGGAGGTTTTTCTATATCATTTAATGATGTTTCTGCAGGAAGTCCTACAAGCTGGTACTGGGATTTTGGTGATGGTAATGTAGATAGCACACAAAATCCAAACCATAGTTTTAGTGCTGTTGGCTGGTACTATGTGTGTTTAACAATTAGTAACGCTACTTGTACTTCTACAATTTGCGATAGTATATATATTGATAGCAATTTTACTGTTCAGGCAATATTTAGTTATCAGCAAACAGGAGGTAATGGTGTTCAGTTTACAAACGGATCAACTCAAAGAGCAAATATGAGTTACTATTGGGATTTTGGCGATGGTACAACATCAACACAAATGTCTCCATCTCATACTTATACAACCGGAGGGAACTATACAGTATGTTTAACAGCTGTAGACAATGCAACTAATATAGCTGATATTACTTGTATATCTAATGTAGATCCGTCAGCAGTGGTAAGTTTACAGGAGAATAATAGTAGTACAATAAAACTATACCCAAATCCTGTACATGATGTATTAACTATTGATGCTCAGAATGTAAGTAGTGTAAAGGTTTACAGTACTACAGGAGTATTAGTGTTAGATACAGAGTCTACAACAATTGATATGAGTGAATACGATAATGGATTGTATATTATTCAAATTCAGTTTAATAATCAAACAATCTCAACGAAGCGAGTTATAAAAACTCAATAAGTGTTTATGTAGTTTTAGCGTTGAAAAGGCGGCTTACTTTTTAGTAAGCCGCCTTTTCTTTTTTATTTCAGGCAACCTTTTGTTTTTATACAGTCTAATATTATGCAAAACACTTTAGTCTAGTATACAATCCTACATAACACATTTAATATGAAAAAGCACATAACACTACTGGGCTTACTAGCTATGCTTCTTATATCTGGTAATTTGCTAGCATCAACGTGCTCTGCAAACTTTAATAATACAACCAATAACTTAACCGCTAGTTTTATTAATCATTCATCAATCTATACCAATTCTTGGTTATGGCATTTTGGTGATGGGACCACTTCGTCTTCGGAAAACCCTTCTCATACCTATCCTTCAGCAGGTACATACACAGTATTGTTACAAGCATACGACAGTACAACCAATTGTGTAGATAGTATAACAAAAATTGTAAATATTACCGGAGCAAATTCTTGTATGGCAGGTTTTAGCTCAACAACAAATAATTTAACGGTGAGCTTTACAAATACATCTTCAGCTAATACAAATTACTGGTTTTGGGATTTTGGAGATGGAAGTAACTCATCTTCTCAAAACCCATCGCACACCTACAACTCTTCAGGTACTTATCAAGTATTATTAAGAGCATATAATATTTCTGGCGCGTGTATGGATAGTATAGTAAAGAATATTGCAGTTATAAACCTTAATGGAACCTGTGACGCTAGTTATAGTTTTACTAAAAACGGTTTAGAAGTAGCATTTAATAGTAACTCTTCATCTTCATTAGGTGTACAAACATATCATACATGGGACTTTGGCAATGGAGACTCTGCTTATGTAGCAGATACAAATTATACGTATCCTGTGGCAGGCACTTATATAACTTGCCATACTGTAACAAAGTATAATACTAGCAATTGGTCAGTGTTATGCACAGATACTTATTGCGACACAGTAACTGTTGCAAGTGGAGGAACGATTATATGCAATGCAGATTTTAGCTCAACAACAAATAACTTAACAGTTAGTTTTACCAATCTTTCATCAGCCAATACACTTGTATGGGATTGGGATTTTGGCGATGGAGGATCATCACATGCCCAAAACCCTTCATATACCTATTCTTCTGCAGGGAGTTATTGGGTGAAATTAATAGCCTATGATGCATCAAATATAGGTGGGGCAATTGTGCTGAATTGTGTAGATACTATTACAAAAATGGTAACAGTTACTGGAACAGCACCCATATGTGATGCTAGTTATAGCTTTACTAAAAACGGCTTACAAGTAGCTTTTAATGGGAGTTCATCTAATTCAAGTGGGGTATATACAAATCATTCATGGGATTTTGGCAATGGAGATTCTGCTTATGGTAGAGCAGATACAAATTATACATACCCTGTAGCGGGTACTTATGTTGTATGCCATAGTATAACTAAGTATAATACTAGCAATTGGTCAGTGATATGTACTGATACCTACTGTGATAGTATAACAGTTACAGGCGGAGGAACGACACCATGTGTTGCAGATTTCAGCTCAACAACAAATAATTTAACAGCAAATTTTACAAACCTTTCATCAACTAATACAAATACTTGGTCATGGCACTTTGGAGATGGGTCTACATCTACAGCAAAAAACCCATCTCATACATATGCAGCTTCAGGTTCATATCCGGTATTATTACAAGTTTATGATAGTACAACAAACTGCGTAGATAGTATAATAAAGTATGTTACAGTTATAAACCTTAATGTAACGTGTAATGCTAATTATAGCTATACTACAAATGGATTGCAAGTAGCACTTAATAGTAATTCATCTTTCTTGTGGGGTATACAAACGCAGCACTCGTGGGATTTTGGTAATGGAGACTCAGCTTATGGTAGAGCAGATACAAATTATACATATCCTGTAGCGGGTACTTATGTAGTTTGCCATACTGTAACAAAGTATAACACTAGTAATTGGGCAGTGTTATGTACCGATACTTATTGTGATACAATAACTGTTACTGGAGGATCAACTACTTGTAATGCTAATTATAGCTATACAACAAATGGATTGTCGGCTAGTTTCACTAATTTATCATCACCATCAACGTCTTTAAGTTGGGATTTTGGTGATGGAACGGGTGTGGCAAATTCACCAAACCCAGTACACACATATTCATCTCCTGGAGTTTACTCTGTAAGACTACGTATTTATAATACAAACTGTTATGACTCCATTGTTAAAAATGTTTTTGTAAATACTTTAGTTAATCAGTGTGTTGCAGATTTTAACTATTTTACAAATGGTTTAAATGTAAGTTTTACAAATACTAGTTCATCAAATACAAATTCATGGTTCTGGGACTTTGGTGATGGAACGCTTTCTAATGCACAGCATCCAAATTATACATACAGCTCTGCAGGTACATACAATGTAATGCTTATAAGTAACGATAGTAGTTGTACAGATACAACTTATAAATCTGTTACAGTAACAAATCCACCTGTATCATGTAATGCAAATTATAATTATAATAAAAGTGGATTAACCGTAAACTTTACAGACCAATCTTCGGGAGTAAACTCTTTATTCTGGTATTTTGGTGATGGAGCTTTTTCTGCGGCACAAAACCCAACGCATACATATCCTGCGGCGGGCACTTATACTGCTGTACTTATAGCCTATGATAATTCTGGTTCTTGCTCAGATACCATTAGCAAAACAATTACAGTAAGTCCTGTGGTATGTGTGGCAGATTTTAGTTTTAGTGTGAGTAACTTAACAGTAAGCTTTACAGATCAGTCTAGCTCTAATATAAATGCTAGAGACTGGGACTTTGGCGATGGGACGTTTAGTACTTCACTTACAAACCCAACGCACACTTATTTATCAAGTGGCACTTATTCTGTAAGGATGATTGCTTATGATACTAATGATGGCTGCTCTGATACCGTAACAAAGTTGGTTACAGTGTATAACCCAGCACAGTGTAATGCTATTTTCTTTGCCTTGAGTGGTACCACTACATCAACAACAGGAATACCTATTACTTTCTTTAATGCATCTATAGGTTCATCTAATGCCAGTTGGAGTTTTGGCGATGGATTTAGCTCTAATGCTTATAGCCCAACTCACATTTATAATTCTCCGGGTTGGTATAATGTATGCTTAACTATTAATGATAGTAACTGCTCTGATGTTACATGTGATAGTATTTATATAGATAGCAGCTTTACAATTCAAGCAGTATTTAACTATACACAAGTTGGCAACAACCATGTGGCATTTACCAATGGTTCAACACAAAGAGCTAATATGAGTTATTATTGGGATTTTGGCGATGGAAATACCTCTACAGAGATGTCTCCAACTCATCAATATGCACAAGGCGGTAGTTATACAGTGTGTTTAATTGCTACTGATAATGTTACCAAAATGAGTGCTATGTATTGCGAGAGTTTTGTAGACCCATCAGCTTCTGTAGGCATAGTTGAAGATGCAGAAAAAGAAATTAAAGTTTATCCAAACCCGGTTTCTAATATGCTAACGGTAGACGCTGAGGAAATAAGTAATATAAAAGTTTACACTACTACAGGTCTTATGGTGTTGGATACTGATGCAACAAAGATAGATATGAGTAGATATAGTAGCGGCATGTATATTGTTCAAATACAATTTAACGATCAAAGCATAGCTACTAAGCGAGTTGTCAAAACCCAATAACTTTATATTCAGGTTTTGAGGTTGAGGGCCGGTTTTTCGAAAGAAGAATCGGCTTTTTTTACTATTTCAGGCAACCTTTTTTAATACAGAAGTCTAATTTATAGTTTGCATAAAACCTATTTGTTACGCTTTATATAACATTATAATTGTTGTTTGAGGATTATAGCGTATGCTTTTATAAGGTTAAGAATCCGCTGACTTTATAGGAGCTCCTCACAAAATCGGTCCGTTGAAAAACGGGCCGATTTACAAAATTGAGGTTTGATATTTGCTTTATTCGGTTTGCAATTTTATCATGGCTAAACATAAACCTCACTACAAAAGCGATTTATGGAAACATAGGTCGCTTTTGTTTCTTCTATATGTCCCATATGCCCACTATGCTCTAGTATAGATGTTGTAATGCCTAACAACAAATGTTTGTGAATAGGTACAAGTAAATCATGTGCCCCAAGTATTTGATGGGTAGGGTAGCTTAGTTGCTTTAAAACTGCTGTTCTGTCAACCCTGTCTTTCATACCTATTAGAGCGGCTATAATACCATCGGCAGGGGTTTTAATACCTTCTTTAATAGCATCCTTAATTTCAGAACGTAATCGCTCTTTATTCTTTTCCCAAAACAAATTTGGGATTACATTTTTTACCAGTTTTTCTTTTTTGGCTGTAGCAGTAATAATCATTTGCTCTCTTCTGGCTTTTCTTTCATCAGAATCTGCAAAAGGACCAGAATGTAAAAGGCATATACCACTAACAATAGCAGGGAATAAATCGGCCATTGCCATCGCTACGTAACCACCCATAGAATGCCCTACAAAAGCAGCGGCTTTAATATCTAAATGGGTTAATAGGTTATTCACCTCAGCAGCCATTAGCTCCATACTATGAGCTTTGTCAAGTACCGGGCTGTTGCCATGACCGGGTAAGTCTATGCTTATTACTGTATAACTTTTAGCCAAATCTTGGGTAATAGCATCCCACATAGTTAGGTTTTCTAAAAAACCATGCAGTAGAACTACTACCGGACCTGCGCCTGATTTTTGATAATGCAGCATTTTAGCTGTTCATTATATCTTCAATTTCATCTGCTTCAATAGGAATGTGTCCCATCATATCATGTAAGCCATCTTTGGTAATCACAAAATCATTCTCCAAACGAATTCCTAAATTCTCTTCACGAATATAAATACCCGGTTCAACAGTAAAGGCATTGCCTACTTGTATAGGCTCGTGCCATAAACCAACATCATGTACATCTAAACCAATAAAGTGCGATGTGCCATGCATAAAGTATTTTTTATAAGCAGGCCAATTTGGGTCTTGATTTTGAATATCAGCTTTGTCTAATAGACCTAGGTTTAATAACTCGCTTTCCATTAGCTTACCCACTTCTTTATGGTATTCGTGTAAGTACACACCTGGTCTCAATAATTTGGCAGACTCTCTGTGTACTTTTAATACAGCATTGTAAACCTCTTTTTGGCGAGGAGTAAATTTACCACTAACAGGTACTGCACGTGTCATGTCAGATGCATAGTTGGCATACTCTGCACCTACATCCATTAGTATTACATCACCGGCTTTACACTCTTGGTTGTTTTCAATGTAGTGCAATACAGTTGCGTTTAAACCCGAAGCAATAATAGGTGTATAGGCAAAACCCCTAGAGCGGTTTCTCAAGAACTCATGCATTAACTCTGCTTCAATTTCATATTCCATTACACCCGGCTTTACAAAGTTTAGCACTCTATCAAATGCCTTACCTGTAATGTTGCAAGCTTCTTGCATTTTCTCAATTTCAAGAGGATGTTTTACAGAGCGAATGCGATGCATAATAGGAGCAGAGCGCTCATAATTATGTAAAGGATATTTTTCTTTACACCATTTATTAAAACGAGCTTCTCTTGTTTCAACTTCTATTACAGCTCTTAGGTGTTCATTGCTGTTTAAGTATATATTTTCAGCTTCAGCCATTAAGTCATTCAGTACTTTCTCAAACTGGTTTAACCAATATACAGTTTGTATGCCCGATGTTTCTGTAGCCTGCTCTTTATTTAATTTAGCACCTTCCCATATAGCTATATGCTCAGAAGTTTCTTTTACAAACAAAATCTCTTTATGATGTGGATGAAAAGAATCTGGGAATAGCACCAAAATACTTTCCTCTTGGTCAACGCCACTTAAGTACAAAATATCATTGTTTTGCCTAAAAGCCATGGTGCCATCAGCATTGGTTGGCATGATATCATTAGAGTTAAAAACTGCTATAGATTTCGGCTTTAGGGCTTTTACAAATTTTGCTCTATTTTCTGTGTAAAGTGTATTGCTAATTTTTGTGTATTTCATAAATTGGTATTCAGAATTGTTCTAAATAAATTGAATAGTTGAACTTCTGTTTGCTTTAAAATGTTTATACATTACATTTGTCTGGCGTAAAGATATTAATATTAGACGTAGTTCTATAACATAACTCTTTTAATAGATGGCAACTCCATTTGCACTCCTTAAGACATCCTTAGTAAAAAAGTACTGGATGTCATTGACTGGTATTTTCTTAATCACTTTCTTAATTGTACACCTATTGGGTAACCTAGCCTTGCTAGGAAGCAATGATGGGAATGAAGCACAAATTGCTTTTAATGAGTACACAAAGTTTATGACGACTTTTCCTCTGATTAAGATTGTGTCTTATGTACTGTATTTCAGTATTTTGTTTCATGCAATAGATGGTTTAATGTTAGTTGCGCAAAACAAAAAAGCAAGACCTGTAAAGTATGCACACAATAAGCCGGAGAAAAACTCTATTTGGGCTTCTCGCAATATGGGCTTATTAGGTACAGTTATCCTTATATTTATTGTTACACATATGGGCAGCTTTTGGTTTAAGTATAAATTTACTGAGATGCCGATAGACCCAATGGGTAATAAAGACATGTACTCAATTGTAGTATTGTCTTTTAAAGAGCTATGGTATGTGTTGCTTTATGTAGTAAGTATGGCAGCATTGGCATTTCACTTATATCATGGATTCTCTAGTGCTTTTCAAACATTAGGTGTAAACCACCCAAAATATACTCCGGTTATTAAAAAAGTAGGATACGCATTTTCAATTATAGTGCCTGCTGCATTTGCGGCTATCCCTTTGGTAATCTATTTCTCAAACTAAAGATAAGATAAGTCAGATATGAGCTTAGATTCTAAAATACCTGAAGGTCCAATAGCAGAAAAATGGACCAACCATAAAAACAACATTAAACTGGTAAACCCTGCCAATAAGCGTTTAATAGACGTAATAGTAATAGGTACAGGTTTAGCAGGTGGTTCGGCTGCAGCTTCTTTAGCAGAAATGGGCTATAATGTAAAAGCATTTTGTTTCCAGGATTCTCCGCGTCGTGCGCACTCTATTGCTGCACAAGGAGGTATAAATGCTGCAAAAAATTATCAAAATGATGGCGATAGTACCTATCGCTTATTTTATGATACTGTAAAAGGGGGTGACTATCGCTCTCGTGAAGCAAATGTTTATCGTTTGGCAGAAGTATCGGCAAATATTATTGACCAATGTGTTGCACAAGGTGTGCCTTTTGCACGTGAATATGGTGGTTTATTAGACAACCGTTCATTTGGTGGGGTACAAGTATCTCGTACTTTTTATGCAAAAGGACAAACAGGTCAGCAATTACTATTAGGTGCTTATTCTGCTATGGAGCGCCAAATTGGTAAAGGAAAAATACAAATGTACGATCGCCACGAAATGCTAGACTTAGTAGTGGTAGATGGCAAAGCAAGAGGTATTATTGCGCGTAACTTAATTAATGGTGAGATAGAGCGTCATTCTGCACATGCAGTATTAATTTGCTCTGGCGGATACGGAAACGTATTCTTCTTATCTACAAATGCAATGGGCTCTAATGCAACTGCTGCATGGAAGATACACCAAAAGGGAGCGCACTTTGCAAACCCTTGTTACACACAAATTCATCCAACATGTATTCCGGTATCAGGAGACTATCAGTCTAAATTAACCTTGATGTCAGAATCGTTACGTAATGATGGACGTATTTGGGTACCTAAAAAGAAAGAAGATGTTGAGGCTATCCGTTCGGGTAAGTTAAGACCAAGAGAAATAAAAGAAGAGGACAGAGATTATTACTTAGAGCGTCGTTATCCGTCGTTTGGTAACTTAGTTCCTCGTGATGTTGCTTCTCGTGCTGCAAAAGAGCGTTGCGATGCAGGTTACGGTGTAAACCAAACGGGCGAAGCCGTATTCTTAGATTTTGCTTCGGCAATTATGCGTTACGGTCGTGAGGCTGCTAATGTTCAAGGAATTCATAATCCTGATGAGAAAACAATTAAAAAATTAGGAGACGAGGTAATTGCTAATAAGTACGGAAACTTATTCCAGATGTACGAAAAGATTACTGATGATAATCCTTATGAGACTCCAATGAAAATATACCCGGCAGTACACTATACAATGGGTGGAGTATGGGTAGATTATAACTTGATGACAAGCATACCAGGCTGTTATGCACTAGGAGAAGCAAACTTCTCTGACCATGGTGCAAACCGTTTAGGAGCATCAGCATTGATGCAAGGTTTGGCAGATGGATACTTTGTAATCCCTTATACAATTGGAGATTACTTAGCAGATGATATTCGTACAGGAACTATCCCTACGGATACACCGGAATTTGATGCTGCTGAAAAGGCAGTGCAAGAGCGTATAAATCACTTTATGAATAATAAAGGTTCAAAACCGGTAGACCATTTCCACAAACGTTTAGGTAAAATTATGTGGGAGAAATGTGGTATGGCTCGTAATGAAAAAGGCTTGAAAGAAGCAATTGCTGAAATTCAAGAATTACGTAAAGAATTTTGGGCAGATGTAAAAGTACCGGGTACAGCAAACAGCTTTAACCAAGAACTAGAAAAAGCTGGGCGTGTTGCAGACTTCTTAGAGTTAGGTGAGTTGATGTGTTTAGATGCATTAACACGTGCAGAGTCTTGTGGTGGTCACTTCCGTGAAGAATCGCAAACAGATGAAGGTGAAGCAATGCGTAACGATAAAGACTTTACATACGTAGCAGCTTGGGAATATACAGGAGAGCCATCTGCGGCAAAACTGCATAAAGAAGAGTTGAAATACGAAAATATTGAGCTAAAACAACGTAGCTACAAATAAGATTTTAAAACAAGGCATTAGCCAACAGTAAAATACAGAACTATGAATCTTACAATTAAGGTTTGGCGACAAGACGGCCCTAGCGATAAGGGTAAAATGGTTGATTATAAATTAACAGACATCTCTCCGGATCAGTCTTTCTTAGAGATGATGGATGTGTTAAACAACCAAATTATTGAAGAGGGCGGAGAGCCTATTGCTTTTGATCACGATTGCCGAGAAGGTATTTGTGGTATGTGCTCTATGTACATCAATGGCGAAGCTCACGGACCAGGTAGAGGTGTTACCACTTGCCAATTGCACATGCGTTCTTTTAACGATGGTGATACTATTTATGTAGAACCGTGGAGAGCAAAAGCATTTCCGGTAATAAAAGACTTAGTGGTAGATCGCACTTCTTTTGATAGAATTATTGCTTCCGGTGGTTATGTATCTGTAAATACAGGTGCTGCACAAGATGCAAATGCTTTGCCTGTAAACAAAGATGATGCTGATGCTGCTTTTGATGCCGCTACTTGTATAGGTTGTGGTGCGTGTGTAGCTACTTGTAAAAACTCATCTGCTATGTTGTTTGTATCGGCAAAAGTTTCTCAATTATCGCTATTACCACAAGGTAAAGTTGAGGCACATGACCGCGTACTAAACATGGTAAAACAAATGGATGAAGAAGGCTTTGGTAACTGTACCAACACTGGTGCCTGTGAGGTAGAATGCCCTAAAGGAATTTCTTTAGAGAACATTGCGCGTATGAACAGAGAGTTTATGTTTGCTTCTTTAACCAACAAGTAAAACAAACATATATTTCAGAAATATAAACAGCCCATTTGGGCTGTTTTTTTGTTTAATCCTCTATTATTTCTGAGTCACATATAGTAAGCTCAAAAGTTGAACCATTAAACTTAAATGTAGAAGAACATTTTTTTGCTACTAATGATTCTTCCTCAAAACCAGCATCTTCATTATAGTCAGTAGTCTCCTCGCCTAAGTCTTCGCGGTCTATATCACAGTCACATATTGGCATTAAATCATCAGTAATATATTTTACAGAGATGACTTTCTTCTCTGGGTCATAAGTTATACCATCTTCCCAATTTCTTAGTTCAACTTTGTATTCAAATTCTTTAGTAAAATTTTCTCCATCAAAAGTTATCAAGCTTATATAATTGTAATAGCATTTTCCGCAAGTTTTTACACTACCTTGTAGTAAGTATTTTGTTCCTTTTGGAGTATCTATAGAGTGGATTGCATTATATCCATCACTATAAAAAAGCGAAAATGAATTTGTTTCACTCTCATTATATCCGTGTATAACGGAGGCCTTTTTTTCTTTAAAACCTTTGTAGTACATTACTGTCATCAAGGACCTGTATGAGCCTCCAGTTTTTTCATCAATAGAAAAGCTTTGTAACATTTTATCTTCAGAAGATACAATGTACTTAGCTATACTCCCTAATGTAGAGTTGTTGAAGTTAGGGTGGTTAAAAATCATTTCAACATTAGATAAAATTCTACCCTGATAAATGCCAAGCACATCTATTAAATCTATAGAGTCGATATCAACATACTCTATATTAGTTAATTCTTCCTCAGTAAAATCAAACTCTGAAAGAGGGTATAATGTTATCCCATAAGGAGAACCTAAATCATTATAAGCTTTTAAATAATCATTTGTTTGTGTAACAAGAGCCTCATATGTTATAGCTTGTTGTGCAAATGAAATATTTGTAAAAATTAATAAGAGGAACAGAAGAACTTTATGCATAATTTTGGCATTATATTAATCTCTATAAAGCTAAACAATCTTTGTACTTAAAGATATAAAAGTAGTACATTGATATGCTATTGAAGAAATAAAATGAAATACCCAAACTCACTCAGCTCTAAATTACCCAAGGTAGAAACTACTATTTTCTCGGTAATGTCGGCATTGGCCAATGAGCATAAGGCTATCAATTTATCTCAAGGTTTCCCTGATTTTGAGGTTTCTAAAGAGCTTATTTCTTTGGTAAATAAATACATGAGCAAAGGGTATAACCAATATGCCCCAATGGCCGGTGTACCAGAGCTGAGAAAGGTAATTGCAGACTATATTTACAATAAGTATAAAACGGAGTATAACCCTGAGACTGAAGTAACAGTTACCTCAGGGGCTACGCAAGCCTTGCATGCTGCAATATCTTCTGTTGTTAGGGAAGATGATGAGGTGTTGATATTTACTCCTGCTTATGACTCATATGCTCCTGTAGTAGAGTTAAACGGAGGTAAGCCTGTATATATACAACTAAGCACCCCTGATTATAAAATAGATTGGGATATAGTAAAGCGTGTAATCAATCATCGTACACGTATGATTATTATTAATACTCCACATAATCCTACCGGTACTCTGCTAGACAGGAAGGATATGGAGGAGTTAGAAAAGATTACCAGAAACAGTAATATCATTATCCTTAGCGATGAGGTGTATGAACATATTGTTTTTGATAGGAAAAAACATTTTAGTGTAACGAGTTTTCCAGGCTTAGCAGAACGCAGTTTTGCCATATTCTCGTTTGGTAAAACTTTTCATGCTACCGGCTGGAAAATGGGTTATTGTGTGGCACCCGAAAATTTAATGCGTGAGTTTAGAAAAGTACATCAGTATGTAGTATTCTCTTGTAACACAGCAGTACAATATGCCATTGCAGATTTTATGCAAAAGCCAGAAAATTTAAACATCAGTAAGATGTATCAGCAAAAAAGAGATTTCTTTAATAGTGCTATCAAAGATTCTCGATTTGAGCTACTGCCTTCATCGGGTACTTATTTCCAGTTGTTAGATTATAGCAAAATTACCGATGAACACGACGTAGACTTTGCCAAAAGATTAACTGTAGAGCATGGGGTGGCATCAATACCAATATCAGTGTTTTACCATTCAGAGTTAGATAATAAGGTGCTTCGTTTTTGTTTTGCCAAGAATGAGGAAACACTCTTAAAAGCATCAGATATATTATCAAGTATATAAAATAAAAAAAGCCCCTATTTAGGGGCTTTTTTTATAGGTAGCTATACCACAAAACTAATTGACAAGTAGCTTAAAGACAATATTTGAGTCTGTACTTCGGATAAAATATAATCCGGCTGGTAAATTGCTTACATCAATTGTTTTTGGAATATGAGCTCTCACATCTACTGCTAATATTTTTTGCCCAAGTGAATTAATTATATAAAAGCTTTTATCATCATTTCCCGTATAGTTTAGAGTAATTTTATTACTAGCAGGGTTTGGGTAAACTTTAAGCATGTTATTTGGGTTTCCATTTTCACTAATGCTCTGTGGTTTTGGAACCCAATTAATTACTGTATTGGTTTTTAAGAGTTGTTGGAAGTCAAAATAGATGTCTGCTCTGTTAGATATGGTGTCTCCTACGGCTAAACCCGGAGCAATATATGCCCGGTATTTTATATAACCAATACTTCCTAAAGAATCTGAAGTGGCATGTGGTAGCATAATATTATCAAAGGTCCATATAATGGCATTGTTTTGCACCTTGATAGAATAAGAGTGACTTAGTGATTGCATAACAATACTGGTGAGTGGTAATTTACTATCTACGGTGTCTACTACTGTTACTTTTATAGCGGTATCAGATCCCGTGTTTTGATACCTGATTTGATAATCAATATACTGCTGATTAAGTGTAATTGTACCAGTTGGGTTTGTTTGCTTATCATTAGGGTCAACTGCGGCTACTACAGTTTGAGAAAGAGTATCATAATTATTGTTGTAATCACTGTCAGAATTAACATAAAGCTCTGCAACAAAGTTAATAGCATCTCCTAAAACGGTAGAAGAGGTAGGCACCCTAAAATCAATTGTTAATGAAGTGGTTTGCCCACTATTTAAAGCAAGGAAGTTAGTCCAATCTATAGAATCTGGAGTTACAGTATTAGGTACTATAGAAGAACTTAAATAAGTTAATGAATCGTGGAGTAACTTTAAGCTATATTGACCAGAATTTATAGTGCCAATGTTAGTAATATCAATGTAATATCGTTGTGTAAAGCCTTGCCTAGCTCTCCAACTCATAGATCCCGTAAGTTCAACTTTAAGGTCTACTACACTTTGTGCAGTCTCTATACTGAAACTAGTGGTTGTATCTCTATTTATTGCTATTGTTTGTATTGGGGAACTACAGGCAGAGTTTTGCCAGTATTTACCCAAGCCAATAGAATCATTTAATAGTGTAATAGTATAGGTTACACTATCAGGCAGGTCAATACTATAATACCCTGTGTCGTTTGTTACTGCATAATAAGGACCAGGAAAAATCTCAAGCATTCTATTTTTTTGCCCATTATCGTTAGCATCTTTTATGCAATCAGAATTGTTGTCTTCGTATACATATCCGGCTAAATTAGCAGTGCGAGTAGAAAGTTTTCCGACATTAAATCCTCCTGTAGAAGTGCCATACTTTCCTGCAATATATAGGTCGTCATTAAATTGGGCTGTTTTATGAATTTCATTAACACTAGATCCAAGGAAAGTAACTGGCGATTCAGACCAAGTGATGTTATCATATTTACTTACAAATGGAGCCGAAGAGTTGTTGAAGTCATTAAAATTATAAAGAGCCCCATTATAGCTTTCTAAATTAGAGACATCTATGGGAAGCCCTCCTATAGCTTTCGGAAAATATCTGCCTACAGCATTTGTCCCATTTAACTGGTATACCGTGAGTGTATCTCTTAAGTAGATATTGCCATTATGTAAGGCAATTGAAATAAACTGATTTGTACCTGGAAATGTTTTTACTGTAGTACCGCTTCCATCAATTTCTAATAAAACTCCGTTAGAGAATGACTGTAATGAGGCATAAAGTTTTCCATTTAGTTGTTTTAACTCTATAATCTCAGCACCAGCTGCAGAGCTTGCAGAATCCCACGCAGTGCCGTTCCATTTGGCAATATTAATTGCTGAAATTGAAGAGCCTATTGAGTTAAAAATTCCAGCTGCATATAAAGAGTTATTAAAAACTTCAAGATGGTTAATAATACTATTCGGAAAAGCTGGAGTTGAAGCAGTAATTCCGCCATCTACATCAGTCCATACAGTACCTGTGTATTTAATAATACTTGTTGAATTTGGGATTCCTGAGATATTGTTAAACTCTCCTGCTATATATAATTCGTTATTATAAACAGCCATATCTTTTACTAGAAAGTTTGAGCAATTACAGTTGGGGACCAGTATATTAGACCATGTGCTGCCATCCCATGTAGAAATATTAATAGAGTCAAGTGGTCCTGAATTATCTCGGTGGGCAATATATAATAGCGATGCACTTCCGTGCATAGCCTGAATAGAGTCTGTTGGGTAAGGCCAGTTAATGGGTAGAATAGTATTTCCCTGCCCATAAGTTTTAACTATACTTAATAGCAAGGCTAAGGAAATTAATATTTTAATTCGTTTAATCATTGTTTATGGTATTATAGCGTAAAGATATGGACTACCTTTTTAAAAAAGGTTGCCTGTCTTTAGCTATTTTATTCTGTATTGTATGCTCATGTTAAGTCCGATAGTATATTGATTAATTTTAATAGGCGAATCAGTTTCGTAAATACTTCCTAAGTAATATTTGTAAGTAGGCTCTATACCTACAAACCAATTATTACTGAAATTATATAGTAGTCCGGCTCTTGCATGTAAAGTGCCAAGTGAGGTTCTGCTAGGTTGGTTAGATAATTGGGTTGCCTCTAAACTAAAACTATTAATGGTTTCCCCTTTAGAATTAAGGTGAAACAACACACTTGCCCCAAACTCTGTATTTAAGTACCACTTCTCACTTAACTGTTTTTCATAAGTAAGTAAAAAAGGTATTTCTACATAATTTTGTCTGTTATTTATGCTTTGGCTTACAGTTCTTACTTGTGTAGAGTCTAAAGTTATGTAACCAACTATGGCGCCAGAAACATCTATAACGGGAACTTGATCATTGGTAAAGTCAAAGTTACCAACGGTTCTGTTTTGAGTGTAATGAATACCTGAACCAATGGTTAAGAATGGTAAGGGACGGTATCTTACTTCAAAACCAAAATTGGTGCTATAACCCGCCTCTTCTGAGTTCGACAATATGTTTTCATAGTCTTTATGAATAGTACTATTGTCTTTAATTTTCACATCTCGCACTGTATAGTTAGAGTATGCATTGAAAGAGAAAATCCACTTGGTAGTTTTAGGGCTTAATTTTATGTTGGGTTTTTCGGTGCTCGTAGTATTAGTTGTACTGTCAATAATAGCATTGCTACTGTCATTATTTGCTAACTGTGTAGTGGTTGAGTCTGAAAAAGTATTGCCGCTATCGCTTTGGTTTTCATTACTAACTGATTTATCTGTATTAGATAAAGTTTCTTCTAGTACAACATCAGGCTTATCACTTTCTTCATCAGATGTATTATTAGCTGGTTCTTTAACAGCGGTATTCTCATTTGCAATGTCTTCAGTAGGTTTGTTAATGGTTAATTTTATATTTTCATCTGCCTCATCACTTTCAGTGTTTGTTTCAATACGCTCTACTCCTTCATTTACAGAAAGTTCAATGCCATTGTTTTCAGTAATTGTGCCTTCAGTTTGATTTATTATTGGTTGGTCAGTATTTTGGTTTTCTACAGCAATAGTGCTCTCAGGAAGTATATCCGGTGTGGGCTCTTCTGTAGGAGGCTCTGTATCAACAATTTGTTCATCGCGTACTTTTTCATAATCTATATCTGGCACTGAAATGTCCTCTATACCTTCATTATTCTCTATTGGAGTATCAGTTATAGGTTGTGGGCTTTCTATGGTTGGGTTTGTGGTTGGCAAAGCTTTATTTGGCATTAAGTAATCAGTGCCAAATAAACCAACAATTAGTAGTAAGGCTATAACAGATGATACAGCAACCCAAATACGCTTTCTTCTTTTGCGTTTTTGTGCAATAGCTAACTTTGCAGAAAAAGCATTCCAGTCAGATTTTACATCTGAAGAAGGAGCGCTTAATTTTGCTCTTAATAGTTCGTCAATATGGTGTTTATCACCTTGTGCCACCTTAGCTTTTTTTATCGTTTAGCAAGTTTTCCAAATACCGCCTTGCCTTAGAAAGTTGAGATTTAGATGTTCCAACCGAAATACCCAATTCATCAGCAATTTGTTTGTGAGAGTAATTTTCTATTGCATATAGGTTTAATATTGTTCGATACCCAACTGGCAATTCTTGCATTTTTTTTAGTACTCTTTGCGAGTTTACGTCTGAATCATTTGTTTCCTCAACGGTTTCGCCTTCTAGTTTATACTCAACATCATCTATAGAAACATCTTTGCTTCTTTTCATTTCTTTTTTTAGACTACTAAGTGTATGATTAATTACTATTCTTGTAATCCATGTTTCTAAAGACGAATCACCTCTAAATTTTTTGATGTTTAAGAATACTTTAATAAAAGCATCATGCATAAGATCTTGCGCCTCATCTTTATTTCGAGTGTACCTTAGACATATTGATAGCATTTTTGATGCAAACAGTTCATAAATTATTTGCTGTGCGTCACTATCGTTTGCCTTACATGCCTCTATTAAATCCGCTTCTTTCTGCAAGCTATTGCTTATTTTATTGCAAAATAATGTTTTAGTTCCATATGTGTTCTGCAAAGCAAACTCCTTTATACGCACAACTTTTTTCGTTAGTATTATCTTATAGACATTGTAAAACAAAAAGGTTGCCTGCTAAAAACCCTTTAATTTAATTAATTTGCAGTATGCAAGATTTAAAGATAACACTGATACAAACCAAGCTTTTTTGGCAAGACAAAACTGCCAACCTAAAGATGTTTGGCGAAAAAATAGCCGCTATTGATGAGCAAACAGATTTGATAGTACTCCCGGAAATGTTTAGCACCGGGTTTAGTATGAATGCCAAAGAGCTAGCAGAGCAAAATAATGATGGTACTGTAACTTGGTTAAAAGCACAAGCGAAACTCTCTAAAGCAGTAATTACGGGAAGTATTATTATTAAAGAAAAGGATAGTTATTATAATAGATTATTTTGGGTAAGACCAGATGGTACTTATGAAACTTATGATAAACGACATTTATTTACGCTGGCAAATGAACATGATTATTACGCTGCGGGTAATGAGAGAATAATTGTGGAGTTAAAGGGCTGGAAGGTATGCCCGCTTATATGCTATGATTTACGTTTTCCGGTATGGAGCAGAAACAATACTAATTATGATTTATTAATATATGTAGCAAATTGGCCGGAAAGAAGAAGTCATGCATGGAAAACATTACTGCTGGCTAGGGCTATAGAAAATCAGTGTTACGTTGCAGGGCTTAATAGAGTGGGGGATGACGGTAATGAGGTTTATCACTCAGGAGATTCTGCAGTAATAAATCCTATGGGCGAAATAATTAGTAATATAAAGCCTAGTGAGGAAATTGTGGAGACCAATAACCTGTCTGTTGAGTATCTAAAAAAGATTAGAACTAAACTAGCATTCTTGAAGGATCAAGATAATTTTGAGATTAAAAACTAGGTTTAAGCACTAAGTCTACATCCCAGTTGGCCCTAATAATTATTAAGTCATCAAAGGCTTGTATTTTTTCCGGCTGTAGTTTTAATAAATAGTTACCTGTATCCCATTTTCCATTGCCATTTATATCCTCAATAACTCTTACGGCATATGTTTTTGGCGGCAAATTATTAATGGTTATTTTTTTATCGCCATTTACAGTGTAGCTTTTTGCTAACTCTCCTTTATCATCAAGTAGCTCTATAATAGCCTGATTGGAACCTGAATGTGTATAATTGATAATTAATACCCCGTAGTCCTCAACTTTTTTGGTTCTAAAAGAATAGACAGATGTATCATTTTTAGTCTCAAAAATATCAGTAAATGCATTTGGTAAAACTGTAAGAATATATTGTGAGCCTAATTTTCTTTCAAAATCCACAGTATGTTTTTTAAAGCTCTTATTGCTGTTGATGCTTACATCTAAAGTGTCTTTAGAATCAGCAATTAGTAAAAACTTGTTTTCATTTACACTTATTGATGGCTGACTTGTATTGATTACTAATGAGTCGCCAATGTTTAAGTCAGTAGCAATATTGCTTTTTAATAATAGCTTAGGCTTTTTATAGGAGTCGTTTGCTTTTACCACAACAGTGTCTAATGTTGTCTTAGCTAAACTAATGGTAAACATTAGAGAGTCTTTTATTTCTTCTTGCGACCAATAAAAGAGTGTGTCTTTTTCTTTAGAAAAACTATATAACTCCCAAGCTTTTTTTTCTGAACTATTCCCATTTAGTTTTTGAATGGTTATAGAATCTTCAGGCTGATTAAATGCAAAAGCTATTTTGCCATAATTAGTATGTCGAGCATTAAAGAACTTAAAAGGGAGGGTTTCTGTAAAGGAGTATATAGTATATATAGTGTCATTATTATAATCAGCACGGATCAAATTGTTGTCGAAACCAATTATTTCTGTAGGTAAATCATACTTAAGATTGTTATTCCCATCTTTTAAAGTAAATAACTTATAACTATTAGGGGCTAAGTTTTTTATTTCAAAGTTCCCGTTATCATCCGTTTTACTAAAATAACTAGGTAGTTGAGTGTATGGTAGCGAGTCTATATTACTACTATCATTTGCAATAAATAAAATGGCTAAGGCATCTTTTTCCGGCTGGTCATTAAAGGAGTTAATTACTTTCCCTTTAATACTTAATGAGTCTATATAACTACCTGTAGAAAAAACATAGTTAAAGTTTTCTATAGGGTTGTTCTCAGTTATATCTACTATAGCATTCCCAAAATTAAAAGTATAGGTTGTGTTTTCTCTTAGCGTGTCTTTAAGTTCAATAATTAAACTTTTACCCTTTACTAAAGTTTCGGGCTTTCTTTTTAGTGGGGGCGAAACAATAAGCTGGCTGCTTATATTGGTAAGCTTTATGTACTCATTAAATGTAATGGTTATTTTTTTGCCTTTAAACTCAGTGCTATAATTTAAGGGTTTTATTAATACTGCTTCTGGTGCTAAACTGTCTTTAGGGCCTCCTGTTGGTGCACCAATATTTGCGCAAGAAGTATTAAAAATTAATATTCCTATAGAAACGATAAAAAAGATATAAGTAAAAAGTGATCTATTATAAATCATGATTTTTTTTGACGAAAACCTAGGTGAGATATTTTTTCGAAAAGTACATAAATTTATCTACCACATTAGTGACTAAGCCTTAAATTTTTCTCAAAAAAAAATATGATTCTAATTAGCTTTTTCTATATTTACGAGGACGAATTACCCCTAAAGTCTACTGATTTTGGGGGTTATTCGCTGAAGAACAGTTAGTTAAATCGGTTGAAACTAAAACGATTATTATGAGAAAATTTCTATTTTCGCTGTCGCTGGCAGTGCTTTGTGTAGTTGTATCTGCACCAAACCTTAGCGCTCAAGTACAAACAGCACCCTTTATTGAGACCTTTGATGGTCCTTCATGGCTCGCTTCGGGCAGTAACACGGGTAATCAATTAGATCCATTATGGACAGCTACCCCTGATGCTACAAATTCGGCAGTACATAAATGGATACCAAGAAGTACCGGTCCAACCAGTGGTAATGGTCCATTAAATGATCAAACAGGATTAAACTTTCTTTATTGTGAAGAGTCAGGTTCTGCAATAGGTCAAATAGCAGATTTAATAACTCCGAGTATTGATGTAAGTGGTTTAACAACACCTGCATTGTATTTCTACCAACATAGGTTTAGTGCAGGTAGTATATCTGATATGGATGTAGATGTCTCTAATGATGGAGGAGCAACCTGGACAAATATGTATAACATAACAGGAGACGTTCAAACATCATCATCAGCACCATGGGATTCTGTATTTATAAATTTAGCATCTTATATAGGAGATACTATTCAAATACGTTTTCGTCAAATATCAAACGGATGTTGTGGAGACGCAGCAATTGACGATGTAAGA
>JASBRU010000002.1 GCA_030149285.1 Flavobacteriales bacterium | reverse complement strand
ACTTCACCAATTTTGTGACTCACACCGGTGTAATACAATATACGCTCAGTGGTAGTTGTTTTACCAGCATCAATGTGCGCCATGATACCGATGTTACGCGTGAATTTTAAGTCTCTTTTAGCCATTTTATTAAACTCCTGTTGTAGCTGTTAAGTAAATTGTTTTATTATACTCTAAAATGAGAGAATGCTTTGTTAGCTTCTGCCATTTTATGAACATCAGTTCTTTTCTTTACCGCTGCACCTTCTTCTTTAGCAGCCGCCATAATCTCTGCAGCTAACTTGTGGCTCATAGATTTCTCATTACGTTTACGAGAATATCCTATTAACCATTTCATTGCCATAGACACTTTACGGTCTGGACGAATTTGCATTGGTATTTGGAATGTTGATCCACCTACTCTACGGCTACGTACTTCTACATGAGGCATAACATTTGTTAATGCTTCTTTCCAAACTTCTAAACCGTTTGCTTCTTCATTTTTTTCAGATACAATATCAACAGCATCATAAAACACCTTAAATGCTTTATCTTTTTTACCGTCTTGCATCATCATATTTACAAAGCGAGTTACCAACTGATCGTTAAATCTTGGGTCTGGCAACAATATTCTTTTTTTAGCTCTTCCTTTTCTCATTGTTAGATAAGGTTACGTGTTATTTTTTAGGACGTTTAGTTCCGTACTTAGATCTTCTTTGATTTCTACCTTCAACACCGGCAGTATCTAAAGCACCACGAACGATATGATATCGAACCCCTGGTAAATCTTTTACTCTCCCACCACGTACTAATACGATTGAGTGTTCTTGCAAGTTATGACCTTCTCCAGGAATGTAAGCGTTCACTTCATTACCGTTTGTTAAACGTACCCTGGCCACTTTACGCATCGCAGAGTTTGGTTTCTTTGGTGTAGTTGTATACACACGTGTGCAAACGCCTCTACGCTGTGGAGATGACTCCAGAGCAGCAGATTTGCTTTTCTTGGTTTGCTTCGTTCTACCCTTGCGAACTAACTGTTGTATAGTTGGCATATATTACTAATAATTAGTTTAAAAACAACAAATAAAATACTACCCCTTATTTTTGGGGACTGCAAATGTATAACAATTTTGTCTTTCTGCAATAGGGCTAAAAAGATATTTTCTAAAAATTCTTAAGAAAATGAATTTCCCTATGTAAATTGAGTGTAAACTGTAAGTTTTATTACCAAAAAATTCTAAACAAATATACAAACACATCTTTTAATAATCTGTTAATTAAAAACCCTACTTCTACTTTCGCTTTTCAGCTAAATAGGGTTACTTTGAGTTTTAATACATATATATAATATAGAGTACTTTGGAAGCAGGATATTTGAACGAACTGAATGAAGCACAGCGCTTAGCTGTAGAGCAAACCGATGGACCAGTGATGGTTATAGCCGGAGCCGGCTCAGGAAAAACACGTGTGCTTACCTACCGCATTGCACACTTAATGCACAAAGGTGTAGACCCTTTTAACATACTTTCACTCACATTTACCAACAAAGCAGCACGCGAAATGAAAGAACGTATTGCAAAAATTGTTGGGGGTACAGAGGCCAGAAATTTATGGATGGGAACCTTTCACTCGGTATTTGCAAAAATTTTACGTTTTGAGGGAGATAAACTTGGTTACCCATCAAACTTTACCATTTACGATACCGAAGATTCTAAAAAAGTACTGAATAGTTTAATTAAAGAAATGCAATTAGACACAGATACGTACAAAGCCAAACAAGTGCAAAGTCGCATCTCTCAGTTTAAAAACAACCTTATTACCGTAAAGGCATATTATAATAGTCCGGAACTACAGCAATATGATGCAGCAGCCAACAGACCCAAAATGGGCGAGCTGTATGAAGCATACAACCAACGCTGCTTTAAAGCATCTGCTATGGACTTTGATGACCTATTATTAAAGACCAATGAACTGCTCACCAAGTTTCCGGATGTGTTATATAAGTATCAGGATAGGTTTAGATATATATTAGTAGATGAGTACCAAGATACCAACCACTCTCAGTACCTAATAGTAAAAGCATTAGCATCTAGGTTTGAAAATATATGTGTTGTGGGTGATGATGCACAAAGTATATATGCGTTCCGTGGTGCAAACATCCGTAACATACTTAACTTTAAAAGAGACTACCCTGATGCAGTAGAGCTAAAGCTAGAACAGAACTACCGCTCTACAAAAACCATAGTTAATGCAGCCAACTCTATTATTAAAAAGAATACTGAGCAACTAGAAAAAGATGTTTGGACTGATAATGAGCAAGGCCCAAAAATAAAAGTACACCGCACAGGTACTGATGGCGAAGAGGGTATGTATGTTGCCCGCAGCATTTTTGATTTGAAAATGCAAAACCAATTACCCAATAGCGACTTTGCTGTACTCTACAGAACCAATGCACAGTCTAGAAGTATTGAAGATGCACTGAGAAAAAAGAATATACCTTATAGAATATATGGAGGCTTATCGTTTTACCAACGTAAAGAAGTAAAAGACCTGCTCTCCTACTTTAGGCTAGCTATTAATCATAATGATGAAGAGGCCTTTAGGAGAACTGTAAACTATCCTGCGCGTGGTATTGGGCAAACTAGTATAGAACGCCTAACCGTTACTGCCAGAGAGCAAGGCAAAACCTTATGGGAGATTATCGAGAAAATTCCTCAGTACAACACAGGTATAAATAATGCGGGGCAAAAAAAGCTCTATGACTTTCAAACCACCATTAAAAGCTTCTCGGCTTTAATGGATAGCATGGATGCTTATGAAATGGCAGCACATATAGCTAAGTCTAGCGGATTGGTAAAAGAACTAAGAGCAGACGATACACCCGAAGGCATAAGTAGGTATGAAAACATCCAAGAGCTACTAAACGGTATAAAAGAGTTTAGCGAAAAGCAAAAGCAACTAGATGATGGTAACCCCACACTACCCCACTTTATAGAGGATGTAGCACTAGCTACAGATGCTGATAGTGAAGACCCAAATGATAGAGATAAAGTTTCTTTAATGACTATTCACTTGGCAAAGGGGTTGGAGTTTCCGCATGTATTTATTGTGGGGATGGAGGAAGATTTATTTCCATCGCAAATGTCTATGACCTCTCGCCCGGATTTAGAAGAAGAGCGCAGATTGTTTTATGTAGCCTTAACCCGTGCAGAAAAATCGGCAACACTTACCTACGCTTTTACACGTTACCGTTGGGGTAAACTTATAGACTGTGAGCCTAGTAGATTTTTAGAAGAGATAGATGATAAATATCTAGACTGGCAAGTACCTGTTTTTAGAGAGTTTGATGATTTACCTAAAAAACCAACACAGCGTTATCAAAAACAAACACAGTACAAAAAGCCGGCATCTAAAATGCCGCCACCTAAAAATGCACCTAAGAAAACCATACCAACGAACTTAAAGAAGTTAAACGAAACACCATCGGCTAGTGGAAATGAAGCCCCTAATTTATTTGATGGTAATATACAAGCGGGCACTAAAGTAAAACACGAACGTTTTGGGGTAGGCGTTATTAGTCAGTTAGAAGGTATTGGAGCCAACAAAAAAGCAATCATCAAGTTTGATGGAGTTGGAGAAAAGAAATTGTTATTGAAATTTGCTAAACTTCAGGTAATAAATTGATATTATTTATTATAAAAGAAAACCTTTACTTTTGCCTACAATAGATATTTATATATATGACTTATAATACAGAACGCACAAGGATGATTATTCCGGAATACGGAAGAAACGTGCAAAAGATGGTGAGCTATGCCTTGAGTGTAGAAGACAGAGAACAACGCAACAAAGTAGCACGCTCTATTATAGATGTGATTGGTAACCTTAACCCACACCTTAGAGATGTACCCGATTTTAAACATAAATTATGGGATCACTTATTTATCATGTCTAACTTTAAGTTAGATGTAGACTCTCCATATCCAATTCCTGCAGCAGAATCTTTTGAAGGGAAGCCTGATACATTAAGTTATCCATCAGAAAGAATCAGATACCGTCACTATGGCAAAACCATCCAAACGATGATTAAAACTGCTATAGAAATGGAAGATGGTGAAGAAAAAGAAGCATTAAAGCTAGCAATAGCTAATCACATGAAAAAATGCTACTTAACTTGGAACAGAGATACAGTAGAAGATACTGTAATACTAACGCAGTTAAAAGAGTTGTCTAAAGGCGAAATAGTATTTGACCCTGCAACTACTACCCTTTCTTCTTTTAATGACATTGTTAGAGCCAATGCAGCTTCTAATACCAGAAGCAACCCTAGAAACAACAAAAAGGGAAAAAACAACAATAACAAAGGAAAACGTAAAAACTACTCCAACTAAAATATACTATGGCTACTTTTCAAATTGAAGGAGGAAAAAAATTAAGCGGCAGTCTTATTCCTCAAGGTGCTAAAAACGAAGCTTTGCAAATTTTATGCGCCGTACTGCTTACCTCAGAAAAAGTAACCATTAGCAACATCCCTGATATTAGGGATGTAAATAAGCTCATAGATATTCTTAGAGACTTAGGCGTTAATGTTCAGAAAAATGGTATTGGCGAATATACTTTCCAAGCGGATGATATCAACTTGGAGTATATGCAGTCTGATGAATTTAAAGTGAGCGGCGCTTCGCTTAGAGGCTCTATAATGATTGTAGGCCCGCTTTTAGCTCGTTACGGAAAAGGATATATCCCTAAACCAGGTGGAGACAAAATAGGTCGCCGAAGATTAGACACACACTTTATTGGTTTCCAAAAGCTAGGCGCAAAGTTTAGATACAAAGCAGAAGAATCTTTTTACGGTGTAGAAGCCGATGAATTGAAAGGTGCTTACATGTTATTAGATGAAGCTTCTGTTACCGGTACTGCAAACATTGTGATGGCTGCTGTTTTAGCTAAAGGTAAAACCACTATATACAATGCAGCTTGCGAGCCTTACCTACAGCAATTATGCCGAATGCTAATTAGCATGGGAGCAAACATTAGCGGTGTAGGTTCTAATATGCTGATTATTGAAGGTGTAGAAAGTTTGGGTGGTTGCAAGCATCGTATATTACCTGATATGATTGAGGTTGGTAGCTGGATAGGTATGGCAGCAATGACCAAGTCTGAGTTAACAATTAAAGATGTTGGGTATGACCACCTTGGTGTTATTCCTGATGTTTTTCGTAAATTAGGTATTCAATTAGAGCGCAGAGGAGATGATATATACATACCCTCACAGGAGAGTTATGAAATAGAAAGTTTTATAGATGGCTCTATATTAACTATTGCCGATGCTCCATGGCCGGGCTTTACCCCAGACCTATTGAGTATTGTATTGGTAGTAGCTACTCAAGCAAAAGGAAGTGTATTGATACACCAAAAGATGTTTGAGAGCCGTTTGTTTTTTGTAGATAAACTAATAGATATGGGAGCGCAAATTATACTATGCGACCCTCACCGTGCTACTGTAATAGGTTTAGACCGTCAGGTGCCTTTAAAAGCTACTACCATGACGTCTCCTGATATTAGAGCAGGTATATCATTATTAATTGCGGCCATGTCTGCCGAAGGTACAAGTACTATCCACAACATAGAGCAGATAGACCGTGGTTACCAAAATATAGACAAGCGTTTGAACGATATAGGCGCAAACATTGTTAGACTAGATTAGAAAAATGAAAGCATTTATTATGAAAAACATTAAAGTATTACTTCTGGTAGTTGCAGTAGCATTTGCAGCATTTGGTTTTATGTATAGCCAACAGGCAAAAGAAGGTATCAATATTGGCGATAAAGCGCCGGAAATTTCCTTAAAAGACCCTTATGGTAAAACTATTAACTTGTCTGATTTAAAAGGGAAAGTAGTATTGATAGACTTTTGGGCATCATGGTGTGGACCTTGCCGAAGAGAAAACCCAAACCTGGTAAAAGCATACAACAAGTATAAGTCTAAAGGTTTTGAAATTTATAGTGTATCCTTAGATGGTTTAAAAAACCGTGATGGTAGTAATAGACAAAAAGACCCTATGGGTGAATGGATGGGTGCTATAAAAGCCGATAACTTATCGTGGAAAAGCCATGTAAGTGAGTTAAAAGGATGGCAATCTGCTGTAGTAAGACAATATCGTTTTAATGGTATTCCTTTTAGTATTTTGATTGATGAAAAGGGAATTATCTTAGATAAGAACTTACGCGGTGTAGCACTAGAACAAGCTATAGAAAAGCACCTGAATAAATAAAAAAGACACATATAATAATTAGCAAGGCAGGAATTTAACGTTCCTGTCTTTTTAATTTTATGACATTATGACACAAAAGCCTGTATGGCAGGCATTTTGATAGTAATGGACAGAACAATTGATGAAACAAACAGATTGAAAAATGGCGACTAAAAAAGCTAAGAAAAAAGAAGTAGAAGAAAAAGAGCAGCAAGGCACAGAGCAAGCTGTATCTGAAAAAGAAACACAAGAACCAACTGTAGAGGCTTTACAAGAAACAATAGAAGAGTTAAAAGATAAAAACTTGCGCATTTTTGCTGAGTTCGAGAATTATAAAAAACGAACCAACAAAGAGCGCATGGACTTTTTTAAGACTGCCAATCAAGAAATGATGACAGCTTTACTGCCAATTATTGATGATTTTGAGCGTGCTCAAAAATCTATGGAAGATGCCAGTGATATAAAAGCTGTAAAAGAAGGCGTAGACTTAATACATAACAAACTAAAATCTATACTAGAGCAAAAAGGATTGAAAGAAATAGAATCTGCTACAGGTAAAGATTTTGACCTTGACTATCATGAAGCAATTACTAAGATTCCTGCTCCATCAGAAGAGTTAAAAGGAAAAGTAGTTGATCAGGTAGAAAAAGGATATTTATTAGGAGAAAAAGTAATCCGCTACAGCAAAGTAGTAATAGGAGAATAATATGGCGGAAAAAAGAGATTATTACGACGTACTGGGAGTATCTAAAGGAGCTACAGATGCCGAGATAAAAAAGGCATACCGCAAGATGGCACTAAAATACCATCCTGATAAAAACCCTGATGACTCTAGTGCTGAGGCAAAGTTTAAAGAAGCAGCTGAAGCTTACGAGGTATTAAGTAACCAAGAAAAGCGTCAGCGTTATGACAGATTTGGTCATGCAGCATCTGGTCCAGCCGGTGGCGGTTTTGGCGGTGGCGGTATGAACATGGATGATATCTTTAGTCAATTTGGAGACATTTTTGGTGGTGCCTTTGGCGGAAGTGGAGGTTTTGGCGGAGGTGGTTTTTCTGGTGGAAGACAAAGATATAATGGTGGTGCCAGAGGTAGCAACTTACGCATACGTGTAAAACTTACCTTAGAAGAAATTGCCAATGGCGTTGAAAAGAAAATTAAAGTAAAAAAATACGTTGCTGCAGATGGCGTAACCTACAAAACATGTCAAACATGTGGTGGAGCCGGTCAAGTAGCACAAGTAACCAATACTATATTGGGGCAAATGCGTACAGCAAGTACCTGTCCTAGTTGTAACGGTACCGGTAAAACTATTGACAAGAAACCAAGTGGTGTAAGCGATGATGGTTTAAGTCAAAAAGAAGAAGTTGTATCTATAAACATACCTGCCGGTGTGCAAGATGGTATGCAACTAAAAGTTAGCGGTAAAGGAAACGCCGGAAGAATGGGAGGCCCTAATGGCGATTTGATAGTTGTTATTGAAGAGCTAGAACATGAGTCTCTTAAAAGAGAAGGCAACAACTTACATTACGATTTATACATCAGCTTAGCAGATGCTGTACTAGGTACATCTGTAGAGATACCAACAGTAGGTGCAAAAGCACGTATTAAGCTTGATGGCGGTGTACAATCGGGCAAAATATTACGCCTACGCGGAAAAGGCTTACCAAGTATAGACTCTTATGGTAGAGGCGATATTTTGGTACATGTAAACGTATGGACACCACAAACCTTAAATAAAGAACAAAAAGCTTTCTTTGAGCAAATGCGAGAAAACGAAAACTTCGCACCTAACCCTACAAAAGACGACAAATCGTTTTTTGACAAGGTGAAAGAAATGTTTAACTAAAGCAATAATATTTTATAATTTAGGGGCTGCTTGAGAAATTTCAGGCAGCCCTTTTCTTTTACATAAAGAATACGAACTATATGGATTTATTTGTTGCAAAAAACATTACCAAACAATACGGAAATTATACCGCATTAAACAATGTAAGTATAAATGTACCGGAAGGAAGTGTGTTTGGTTTACTAGGCCCAAATGGTGCCGGAAAAACATCATTAATCAGAATCATTAACCAAATAACTGCGCCGGATACAGGTGAGTTAATTTTTAACGGTGAGCGCTTAAAGCCACAACATGTTGCCCAAATTGGCTACTTACCCGAAGAAAGAGGTTTGTACAAAAAAATGAAGGTAGGCGAACAAGCCATGTACTTAGCTCAGTTAAAAGGTCTATCGGCAAATGAAGCGAAAGCTAAACTGAAAGAATGGTTTTTGAAGTTTGGTATGGAAACTTGGTGGGATAAAAAAGTAGATGAACTATCTAAAGGGATGGCACAAAAGGTGCAGTTTGTAGTAACAGTATTACACAACCCTAAGCTACTTATTTTTGATGAGCCTTTCTCGGGCTTTGACCCTATCAATACAAACTTGATTAAAAATGAGATTAGAGAGCTCAATAAAAAAGGAGCTACCATTATCTTCTCTACCCATCGTATGGAGTCTGTAGAGGAGATATGTAATCATATTGCATTGATTAATAAGTCTAATAAAATATTAGATGGTCCACTAGATGAAATAAGAGACCAATACCGCACCAATACTTTTGAAATAGAGTACAACGGTATGAATGGAGAATTACACACTAAGCTACCGGACAATTTTGAAGTGGTAACAATGGAGGTTCCTATGCCCAATAAAATGCGAATTAAGTTACCCGAGGGTAGTACTCCAAATGACTTACTTACTACCGTATTGCCACATACACAAGTACAGGCTTTAAATGAGGTTATACCTAGTGTAAATGATATTTTTATTAGAACCGTAGAAAACGCTTAAGACCATGAACAGAATAGGATTAATAATAAAGAGGGAGTTTTTATCTAGGGTTAAAAAGAAATCGTTTTTGATAATGACCCTTGTTGGTCCCATATTGATGGCAGGAATTATGATTGCTCCGGCATTAATAGCTAAAACTGCTAGTGATGAAGACCGTACAATTATAGTCTTAGATGAAACCAACTTCATCATCAATAACATTAAAGAAAAAGATAATCTTCACTTTAAATACTTAGACCCTTCTGTAGTTAGTATAGAACAGGGAAAGGAAAAATTTAAAGACTCAGAAAATTATGGACTATTATACATTCCTTATAGAGAGAATGTAAATAGTATTCAGGATAACATTAAGCTTTTTATTCATCAGGATATAAACCTAAGCACTCAGTCTTATGTAGAAGGACAAATAGAAAGCATTATTGTAAAGCAAAAACTATTAGCAGAGCAAATAGAGCCCGAAAAAGTAGAAGGTGCTTTAAAAACCAATGTAAATATTGCTGCTATAAAAATTAGCGAAGAAGATGGGAGTGTTGAAGAAAAAGAAAGTCGTGTAGAAGGTAAAATGGGAGTTGGCTTTGTAGCAGGTTTCCTTATTTACCTATTTATATTTTTATATGGTGCGCAAGTAATGCGTGGTGTTATTGAAGAGAAAAGTAGCCGTATTGTAGAGGTTATTATCTCATCTGTAAAGCCTTTTCAATTAATGATGGGTAAAATTATAGGTATTGCAGCAGTTGGGCTCACTCAGTTTTTACTGTGGATAATACTCACCTTTACTATTATTACAGTAGCGGGTTTAGTATTAGCAGACCCCATGGATGCTGCTACTATAGTAGAGCAACAGGCTCAAGCTACTCAGAACCCCGAAATTCAGGCACAAACCAATGATATAATGAGTAAAGTATCTGTGTTATTTGGAGATATTTCATTCAGTGAGGTAATATTGAGTTTCTTATTCTATTTCATAGGCGGATACCTACTATACGGTGCTTTATTTGCAGCTATAGGCTCTGCAGTAGATAATGAGGCAGATACACAGCAATTTATGCTACCCGTAACTATGCCTATGATATTGGCATTTGTGGTTGGTTCTTCTATTATAGAAAACCCACATGGCCCTACGGCCTTCTGGTTTTCTATGATACCTTTTACCTCCCCAGTGGTAATGATGGTGAGAATACCATTTGGTGTTCCGCTATGGGAAATACTATTATCCATGAGTATTTTAATAGCTACCTTTATAGGAGCTGTATGGTTTGCCGGACGTATATACCGTGTGGGTATATTGATGTACGGTAAAAAACCAACTTACAAAGAGCTAATAAAGTGGGCTAGATATAAAGGCTAATTATGGATATGAAGCGATTAAAAGAAATACTGGAAACAGAGCTTATCAAAACCGATAAGATTGAGATTACGCTATACAGCATACTCATACTTATTGGGGTACTGATAGCTACGCGTTTTGTGATTTTTTTAGTCAGAAAGGTAGTAGATCGCTACAGCAGAAAATACAACTTGGATGAAGGTAAAAAGTTTGCCATTTTTCAGGTTATAAAATACCTATTATGGGTAATGGGTATAACCATTGCCCTAGATAGTATAGGTGTAAAAATTACGGTTATACTTGCAGGTTCTACTGCCCTATTTGTAGGTATTGGTTTAGGTTTACAATCATTATTTCAAAACTTAGCAGCTGGTTTTATTATTCTATCAGAGCGTACAGTTGCCGTCGGCGATATTATTGAGGTAAGCGGAATGGTAGGAAAGGTCAAAAAAATTGGCTTACGTACTACCGAGATTATTACCCGAGACGATATTGTAGTAATTGTACCCAACAATGAGTTTGTTTCCGGCGAAGTAGTAAACTGGAGCCAAAACCAACGCATGAGCCGTTTTAAAGTTACAGTTGGTGTGGCTTATGGTTCTGATACCCAAAAAGTAAAAGAGCTACTATTAGAATGTGCTAAGGAGCATAAATCTGTACTAAACACTCCAGAACCTGTTGTGTTTTTTGAAAACTTCGGAGATAGCTCATTAGATTTCAGCTTGGCTTTTTACAGCAATGTGTTGTTTAGAATTGAACGCGTAAAAAGTGATTTACGCTTTGAAATTGATCGTAAGTTTAGGGAAAGTGAAGTAGTAATACCGTTCCCGCAACAAGATATCTACATCAAAGAGATGCCTAAAAAATAAACTGGATGAGAATTGCCGTAATTGATTTGGGCACCAACACGTTTAACCTGCTCATTAAGGAAACCGAAACCGGGGAAACTTTTTATAACGATAAAATACCTGTTAAACTTGGTGAAGGTGGTATTTCTAATAACCAAATAGCCGAAGCTCCTTTTCAAAGAGGTATTGACGCTTTAAAAGCACACGCCCAAACCATTAAAGAAGTTGGGGCAGATAAAGTTGTAGCTTTTGCTACATCTGCTATTCGTACCGCAGATAATGGGCAAGCCTTTGTAGGTGAAGTTAAAAAGCAAACCAATATTACTGTAAATGTAATTGATGGCGACCAAGAAGCGTACTTTATATATGTAGGTGTAAAGCAATGCTTAGAAATGGGTAACACCACATCTTTAATAATGGATATTGGCGGAGGAAGTACAGAGTTTATTATCTATAATAAAGGCAATGATGTACTGTGGAAAAGAAGTTATATGCTGGGTGTATCTCGTTTACGAGAAAACTTTACCCCCAACGACCCTATTATTGAAAGCGATATTGAAAAGTTAAATACTCATTTTGAGAAGGAGTTAGTTGACTTAGCTGAAGCTATCAAAACACACCAACCGGAAGTATTAATTGGTTCATCAGGTTCATTTGAAACCTTAGCCGATATGATTCAGCATAGAATTGGCAAACCCGTTGATATTAAAAGCATTAAAGAGTTAGATTTTGATATCACAGAAATAAATAAGCTACATAAAGTATTATTGGCATCAACTTTGGTAGAAAGACTGCAAATGGATGGACTGATACCCATGAGGGCAGATACAATTGCTATTTCATCATTACAAATACAGTATATATTAAATACCTTTGGTATTGAAAAGATGAAAATGTCGGCATATGCCCTAAAAGAAGGAGTAATACAAACAATAGCTGAAACAGAGAACACATGGCAAGAATCTTACTTATAGAAGACGAAAAGAGCATTCGTAATGTACTACGAAACATACTTACCGAAGAGAATGATAGCTACATTGTAGACGAGGCAGAAAATGGCACTGATGGTTTAAAAATGATAGAGCAAGAAACCTATGATTTGGTAATGTGCGATATCAAAATGCCGGGCATGGATGGTATTGAAGTATTGGATACAATAAAAGCTAGTAAACCAGAGGTAACCGTAGTAATGATTTCTGGTCATGGCGATTTAGACACAGCTGTAGAGACCATTAAAAAAGGAGCTTACGACTATATATCTAAACCACCGGATTTAAACCGCTTATTGCAAACTGTGCGCAATGCATTAGATAAAACTTCTTTGGTAGTTGAGAATAAAAAACTGAAAAAGAAGATTAGCAAAAAGTACGAGATGATTGGTGAATCTGAAGCGATTACCGAGATCAAAGACATGATAGAAAAGGTTGCTCCTACTGATGCTAGAGTATTGGTTACCGGACCAAATGGTACAGGTAAAGAATTGGTGGCACACTGGTTACACGAAAAAAGTGAGCGTTCTAAACTACCCTTGGTAGAGGTAAACTGCGCCGCTATTCCGGCTGAATTAATAGAAAGTGAATTATTTGGGCATGAAAAAGGAGCTTTTACTTCTGCTATAAAGCAACGTAAAGGTAAGTTTGAACTGGCTGATGGCGGTACACTTTTTTTAGATGAAATTGGCGACATGAGCCTTTCGGCGCAAGCCAAAGTGTTACGTGCTTTACAAGAAAACAAAATTGCCAGAGTTGGTGGCGATAAAGAAATAAAAGTAAACGTACGTGTTGTTGCTGCAACCAACAAAAACCTAAAAAAGGAAATTGAAGAAGGTAACTTTAGAGAAGATTTATACCACCGTTTAAGCGTTATTTTGATAAAAGTACCTGCCTTAAATGATCGTAAAGAGGATATACCACTACTAACAGAACATTTTGCGGGTCAATTGGCAAATGAACAAGGTACTGCACCAAAGGCATTTACAGCAGATGCAATTAAAGAATTGCAAGGCATAGATTGGACCGGAAATATTAGAGAATTTAGAAACGTAATTGAAAGATTAACCATACTTTGCGGCTCTGAAATAACAGGTAAAGACGTAAAAACATACGCTTCAAAATAAACAGACATGGAACTACCAAAATTTTTAGTTGGAGACAATACTGATTCTCCTGAAACGGTTTACATCATTCATACAGAATACCCACGTTTTGTAATGAATTTAGATGATGATGAAATTGAATGGTTTGACAACCTTGAAGCAGACAATGAAGAAGATGCTGCTGATGAAGTTGCAAAATTAATTGATGAAGCTGACAAATTTTACCACAGAGAAGTTCAGCGCTACGAAGAAATGGAAGAGGAATAAATTTTATTATTTCCCTTATTTAATCTTTAGTTAGCATAACTTTTTAATCTAAATTTGCCACTTCTTAAACACAATCCCTAGAAGTGGCTTTTAAATTAAGTAAAGAATATAACAAAACATTGCTATTGGCATACCCTGTAATGCTTGGCCAAACCGGTCATGTAGTTGTGGGTATGGTAGATAGTATGATGGTGGGTAAACTTGGAGTTATTCCTTTAGCAGCCTCTGCCCTAGCCAATAGTGTATTCTTTTTATTCTTTGTGTTTGGTTTAGGAGCCTCTTATGCGGTTACCCCCTTGGTAGCCAATGCTGATGGCGAAAGAAACATCAAAAAAATTAGCGAACTACTTGCCCATGCTATTGTAATAAATTTGCTAATGGGTATTGTGCTCTATGGCTTGGCAGAAATACTTGCCCTGTTTATTGGCAATTTTGATCAACCTGTAGAAGTTGTAGATGCTGCTATCCCCTACCTTTCTGTAATTACATTATCCATGATTCCTTTGATGCTCTATCAAAGTTTCAAGCAATTTGCAGAAGGTTTATCAGACACCAAAATGGCAATGGTTATTACCCTTACATCTAATGCCTTAAACATCTTTTTAAACTATGTATTGATTTTTGGAAAGTTTGGGTTTGAACCAATGGGTTTAGTGGGCGCAGGTTGGGCTACCTTTATTGCACGTAGTATAATGGCAGTATGGATGGCTTTATATGTATTGTATAACAAACGTTTTGAGGCATATACCAAACTACTTAACTTTAAAGAGCTGTCTATAGCAACCACAAAAAAAATACTGGGTATTGGTATTCCTTCTGCATTACAATTTACCTTTGAGGTTACGGCTTTTATAGTAGCAACATTTTTTATGGGTATGATTAGTGCCGAAGCACAGGCTGCTCATCAAATTGCTATTGTACTAGCTTCTTTTAGCTATATGCTTGCATCAGGCTTAGGAGCTGCAGCAACTGTAAGAGTAGGAAATCAGTTAGGTAGAAAAGACTATAAAATGATGCGTACAGTAGGTTTCATTTCTTTTAAAATGTCTGTTGTACTTATGACTTTTATGGGCTTGGTATTTGTAATAGGCAGGTACTTTTTCCCAACACTATTTAATGATGATGTAGAGGTAGTAAACATTGCTGCATCCTTGTTATTCATTGCTGTACTTTTCCAAATATCAGATGGTGTACAAGTAGTTGGCATGGGGGCTTTGCGCGGAATGTCTGATGTAAAAATACCCATGTACATAGCTCTGTTTTCTTACTGGGTAATAGGTTTACCGGTAGCCTGGTTATTAGGGTTTACATTAAACTTTGGTCCTGAGGGTATCTGGTATGGTTTAGCTTTAGGTTTAACCTGCTCAGCCGTTTTCCTTAGCTGGAGATTTCATAAATTGTCCAGCCTAAATGAAAATGAACAACTTTCACATATTCAAGAATAACAAAAGCCTAGATCTAGTTGCAAAAATTGTTATTGCTACTATGCTATTAGCGTTTTTAGCTCCAATAGATATTGGTATTTCTGCACTCAATGTACCCATAACCTTACAAAGCTTATTGATAATAATGCTACCTATGCTTATAGGTGCTAATGCTGGTGTGTCGGCTGTTTGTTTGTATTTACTATTGGGAATTATAGGTCTACCTGTTTTTGCAAACTACTCATCGGGCATTGAAAAATTTACAGGTCCTACAGCCGGATTTTTAATCAGTTTTCCTATTGCTGCTTATGTAGTAGGGTATTGGTCAGAAAGGATTAGCACACCTGCTTGGGGAAGAATTTTTGTGGTCATTATTTTTGCAAATACACTTATCCAAACATTTGGTTTATTTGGTTTATCTACCGTTTATGATTTAGAAGGTTTACTGAGTATAACCATAAAACTAACTCCCGGTATGTTGATTAAAACTTTAATTGGTACAAGCATTGTATATTGGTTTCGGAAAAAACATGACCTGAATCCAACATAATTTCTCTTAATTTACCTCTATGAAAATACTATTTATAGCTCGGGCAACTTTGCACACCACCTTTGGTGGAGACTCTGTACAAGTAATCTCTACAGCTGAGTATTTACAAAAGTTGGGTATTGAAGTAGACATCAGGCTAGCCAATGAGAAAATAGATTATTCAACCTACGATTTACTGCACTTTTTCAATATCATTCGTCCGGCAGATATCTTAAATCATGTAAAAAAGTCGAGAAAACCATATGTAATCTCCCCAGTGTTTGTAGACTATCATGAATACGATAAAACACAACGCAAAGGTTTTCAGGGTTTAATGAGCAAAATACTGGGAAGAGATAAAACAGAGTACTGGAAAGCAATTGCTCGGTACTTTAAAAATGGAGAGAAAATCAATAGCACTCAATACTTACTATGGGGACATAAAAAGTCTATTAAAAAACTAATTAGTGGTGCCAAACTACTTTTACCCAACTCACATAGCGAGTACAATAGGTTAGAAAAAGCTTACGGTGTAAGTGCCAACTACCAAGTTGTGCCCTATGCTGTAGACAGCACTAAGTTTATAGCCGACACTAGTAACCCTGAACGAAAAAATATCCTTTGTGTAGCTCAAATTGAGGGAAGAAAAAATCAATTAAACTTAATAAGAGCTCTAAAAAACACCCATTATCAATTGGTGATTATTGGAAAACCAACCCCAAATAGCCAAGCATATTACAAGCAATGCCAAGCAGAAGCAGGTGATAATGTTTCCTTTTTAGGTTTCTTACCACAAGAAGAGTTGGCAAAACATTATGCCCAAGCCAAAGTACATGTATTAGCAAGTTGGTTTGAAACTGCCGGTATGACCACCATGGAAGCCGCTTATCTAGGTTGCAATATAGTAATTACCGATAAAGGCGATACCAAAGAATATTACCAAGACTATGCATACTACTGTAATCCTGATGAGTTGGATAGCATTAAAAAAGCTGTGGATAAAGCGTATGCAGCAAGCTATAATCCTGATGTAAAAAACTTTATTTTAGAGAATTATACATGGAACTTAGCGGCTGAAAAAACACTAAGCGCCTACAAAAAAGTATTGTAAGGATTATATGAAAATTGGCATCATAGGCACAAGAGGTATTCCAAACCATTATGGCGGTTTTGAAAAATTTGCAGAGCATTTGTCTGTTGGTTTGGTAAAATTGGGGCATGATGTAACAGTTTATAACTCTCACAAGCACCCATATACCCAAAATGAATATGAAGGTGTAAAAATAATACACCGTTTTGACCCCGAATTCAAAATAGGAACTGCCGGACAGTTTATTTACGACTTTAATTGCATTAGAAATGCCCGAAAGCAAAATTTCGACATCATTTTACAACTCGGGTACACAAGTAGCTCTGTTTGGCATTGGTTAATGCCAAAAAAAGCAAAAGTGCTAACCAATATTGATGGAATGGAGTGGAAAAGGAGTAAATACTCTAAATATGTGCGTAAATTTTTGCGTTATGCAGAGCGTTTAGCCATCCGAAATAGCCATACAATTATTGCAGACTCATTAGCAATGCAAGATTATGTTGACGAACAGTATAATGAGAACTCAGTGTACATTGCATACGGTGCAGAAACCTTTAAATCGGGTAAAAAAGAAGCATTGGAAGAATTCGGAATTGAGCCTTTTTCGTACAATATGTTAGTGGCAAGACTAGAACCGGAGAACAATATTGAGACCATCTTAGAGGGAGTGGTAAAGTCTACTTCAGATAAATTATTTTTAGTAGTAGGTAACTACGAAACCCCTTATGGACAGAAACTTAAAGCACGATACCCTGATGCTCGCATCCGTTTTTTAAATGCTATATATGATGTTGAGGCTTTAAATAACCTGCGCTTTTATTCGCATATCTATTTTCATGGACATTCTGTAGGGGGCACAAACCCCTCATTATTAGAGGCTATGGGTACTAATTGCCTTATTTGCGCCCATAATAATGCATTTAATAAAGCTATACTAGGCGATGATGCCCACTATTTTATGGATGAAATAGATGTAAAAAATCAACTAGAACTAATTGAAAGAGATGAAGTTGAGCTAAAAAAGATTAAAGCAAATATGAATAAAATTGAAGAGCGCTTTTCTTGGAAACTCATCATCAAACAATACGAGTTAATAATGCAACAGGCTAATATTTAAACTCTTAAGAAAAGTTTATTTAAAAATCTCAAAACTTTACTTTTTACAGTTGGCTTCTCGCAAGTAAAAGATTTCCTGTAATATTTACGCGCTTTTTTATGCATCCCATGCTTTTGAGAAAAACGTGCAGCCTCGTAATATTTACGTGCAATTGCCTTATCCATAAGTAGTTGTAACTCTTCTCCGGTTCCTTCTATACCGTATATATGATGCTCTACAACTTGTATGTTGTTTTTGATATGTTCATCTATTTTAGCTGTCATCCCCTGCCCTTCTGCTCTATAGCGAGCCAACACTTCATCTACGGCTTTCATTTTATGACCTGCCTTTAAAAAACGAAGCCATAGGTCAAAATCTTCTGCACCATGAAATAACTTACGAATGCTAAAACCGTTTAAGTCTTTTAAAACCCTAGTTTTAATAACAGTAGCCGAAGGTATAATGGGGTTACCGTTAAGTAGTAAATCTCTATAAGACTCTATTTCTCTTATGCTTCTGTCTCTTTCTTTGTTTTTAGAAAACACCCTTACAGCATGGTAAAACAAATCTACATCCGGGGCTTTTTCTATCTCCTCATTAATACGCTGTAATTTGCCGGGTTGCCACATGTCATCAGCATCTAAAAAAGCAACATACTCTCCTTTTGCCTCTTCCATTGCTCTATTTCTAGTAGCGCCTAAGCCTGTGTTTTCTTCTAAATTGATAACCGTAATTGGCACTTTGGGATTCTTCTTTACCCAACTCTCAATTCGCTTTGCAGATTTATCAGTTGAGCCATCATTTACAGCAATAATCTCATAGTCTGTAAACGTTTGGTTTGCCACAGAAGATAAGGCCTTGGCAATATAGCCGGCCATATTGTAAACGGGTATGATTACTGAAAACTTTGGCATCTAAAACTCTCTATGTTTCTTCGGGAAGAATGTTTTTCTAAGATACTTTAAAAAAGACCAAATACCCGTTTTATGCAGTACAAATCTTACTACCTGAAAAGTTAAACTATATACCAGTCGGAAGAAAAAGTATTTCCTTTTACTAGCAAACACCCTAAATAAGCGCAAGTTATTGGGCCAAAACTTCTTGTTTTTCTTCTGAGAAAACAAGGTTCCCATCCACCAATGGCTAATATTTCTGTACGATTTTTCTAAGTTTTCTTCGGGCACATCAACCTTAGATTGTATGTAATTGACAATGGTTAAAATCTCATCGTACACTACATAAGTACCTGCCCCTTTAGCTCTTTGGGTAGCCGTATGTTTTCTAAACCAATTGAGGTGTTGGGCATTAAAGGCTACCTTACCAAGCATTAATAACTTGGCATAAAAATACCAATCGCCATTTAAGGTCATTGTCTCATCAGCTCCACCAACTTCCAAAAACTTATCTCTACGCATAAGTACCGCACTGGCATTAGGTATACAGTTGTGATAAACCAAATAGTTAGCAGCCATTACCTTACCTTCTTCAACAAAATTTTCAGACCAACGATCTGTTTTATATATCCACTGGTAGTTTTTATTATAACTAATTATGGTCTCCCCTTCTTCATTTACAATGGTAGATTGTGCATAGGCAAGCACTACATCTTTGTCTTGCTCAAAATATGGGAGTAAGGTTTCTAAAAAATTCAATTCGGCATAATCATCACTTTCAGCAATCCATATATAGTCTCCTTTTGCTAAAGAAACACCTTTATTCCATTGCTTAAATGTACTACCACTATTGGTGGTATTTTCTATTACCTGAACACGCTTGTCCTTCTGGGCGTAAGAGCGTATTACTTCTAAACTATTATCAGGAGAACAATCATCCAGTATTAAAACCTCTATATCTGTAATGGTTTGATTTAATACAGACTCAATTCGCTGAGGCAACCAATGAGCATGGTTGTAGTTAGGTATAATTACAGAAACCTTAGGCATTGGCTATAGTTTTTATATATCCCAACTTATGCATCCAAGTGCTATTCTCGGCTGTTTCTTGTAATCGTTTATCAATATCCACCTTTTCTTTCCTAGTAAATCCTCTCTCTTTAATAATGGTGTATAGTTTTTTGTTTGTAAACTTTTCCAGTCTATGTATTTCTTGCTTGTTCAAGTCTAGTAAGTCTTCATACTTCACATGTATAATTCTATCCTTCAATTGCTCATCATAAGAAAAAGCCTGTGCTATATACTGCTCCCATAAATTAAAGCCAAATGTTTTATCATCAAGCCTCTCATCATGTACTTCTCCTTCTACCTGATTGCGTTGGTATAAACTTTCTGCAACATCAATTCCGTTTCTGTATATATGCACTACCCTAGCTTTAGGAAATACAGATTGCCACATATTTAATGTAAATGTATTTCGTGGATCTTTCCAACCCCAAGGCTTTTGCTTAAAAAGCTTTACCCATATATACCGAGTACCAAAAAACCTAAAATGCTCTACATATAGTTGCATTTTTGGTAATAGTTTCCAGTGTTTTTTCTCAGGAACTTTAGGTTCTAACCAACTTGCACCGGCTGCAGTAAGGGCTTGATTATTGAAGTTTAGGTATTTAAAGGCCTCATTATTATGATCTTTATTTAAGCCCATATGTATACCAGCTTCTTCTAACACTTTGGTTAAAAAAGAAGTACCGGAACGATGCATGCCTATAACTATAAAAGGAGCATCAATATGTCTGTATAAAAACCTTTTCACTAAAACCTTAATTTACCTTGGCAAGATATTACAATTCTTTAAATTGCAGACTGATACAGCGCTATAGAAATTGGAAAGCTTTACACAAAAAATCATTTTTACGCATATCCCAAAAACAGCGGGAACCACCATACGAGATATATTGGAAAACCAATACCGTAGCAATAGTATAGCCCTTGTATATAGCCAAGAGAATATTCAGTATACACTAAACAACTTATTAGCCTCTAACAACAAAGTTATAATGGGGCACTTTAGACATCCAAACTTTATTACTCCTACAAACATTCTGTTTTTAACTTTTTTAAGAGAACCTGTAAAGCGTATTATCTCACATTATAATTATGTATCAAACTCAAAAGACAAAGTACATATAGCATTAATGCAAAAAGCAAGTACAATACAAGAGTTTGTACAATTAGAGAGCCAACAAAATTTACAAACCAAATACCTATCCGGGCTTAGTAATGAAGATTTTGCAAAAGCCCCACAAGCTGCTTTGGCTAAAGCAAAAGAAAATATAGATAGTTATATGGTGGGGATTACTGAAAGGTTTGATGAAAGCATTGTATTTTTTAAAGAGAAACTAAACTGGAAAAAACCTTATTACACAACTATAAATAAGTCGAAAAAAAGAACTACTAACTACGATACGCAAACTCAGGAACTGATAAGCTCGTGTAACTCTTTAGATATAGAACTCTATACTTATGCGCTTGATAAATTTGAGAACCAACTTTCTCTACTTACCAATTTTGATGAAAAGCTAAACACTTACCAAGCACAAAACAAAAAGCTAAAAAACCTTTACTTTGTAAAGCATAGAGTAAAATTGATACTTCAGAAAATATTGTACCGACTAACACATTGATGATGAAGAAGAGAATTAAAAAAATTGTGTTTGTACATATACCCAAAACAGCAGGAAGTACATTTAAAAGAATTATAATGAACCAATATAGCGAGGGAGAGTATATTCCTATATACAACCGAGCTGATATTGAACAAAACTTTACCAATCACTTTCATACAGATAAGGTAAAAGCCATATTTGGTCATTTCTTTTTCCCTGATTTTATACAAGGTGAAATAGATATTGAGCAACATAAATTGATGACTTTTTTAAGAAATCCGGTTGCCCGTGTTATTTCTAATTTTCATCATTCATTGCAGTCTGACAAACCAAAAACTATTGAGTACATGAAGGATTTGCAAACCCTAGAAAAGTTTGCTGCTTGGAAAGGGCAATTGAATATTCAAACACAATTTATATCAGGCTTAAATATTGCTGACTTTAATAAAGACCCTGAAAAAGGGTATGAAATAGCTGAAAAAAACCTCAGAAAATACTTTTCATTAATTGGAATTACAGAACGGTTTGATGAATCTATGACCGTCATTTATGATCGGTTACCATGGCAAAAAAAGCCCTACATAAGCTATAATGTTCGTAACAGCCTTAGCAAACAATCTGTTGATACTGAAACCAAAAAACTAATTGAAAAATTAAATTATTTAGACCTTAAGTTATATAACTTGGGAAACGAGCTTTTGGACGAACACATTAAAAAAACACCCTTTTTTAAACTAAAACAGGCTGTACTTCGCTTTAAAAACAAGCTATACACTGCCAGAGTAGAGAGGTGGAAAAGAAAACACTCCGAAGCTTAAGCCAAATACCATTCGTGATCTACATAAACACCTTGTGGACTACCTGAAGGCTTACGCCCACCGTTTCCAAAAAAGTCTGCCTGAACAACTGTAAATCTAGAAGGAACAAAATTATCAGCCAACTCTCTATTTACCAATGCATTTGCAACTAAGTAAAACTCTCCGTGGCTAAATGGTATTTTAGGTATTTTACAATAAATTTTTCCTTGTGTAGGTATTTGGTCCATTTGCTTACCCCATAGTTCTATGCTAAACTGAGAATGGAATTGTTTATTGGAGTCCACAACATTCATTCTAATATCAAAGCCATTTAGGTCTTCCGGCGAGTTTGCTTTATAACTTATCTCTATCAGCCCTTCTTGTCCACAAAAAACAGTATCTATTGGTAATTTAGTTTCAGGCGAAATAAATCGTACACTTTTAATTCTCACCTTTCCATTACCTGCTCTTTCATTTTCAGGTATTTCTATTTCTGTATCTGTATACTTTCTTAGGTTATCCTCTAAATACTTATTGGTCATTTCTTCTGCTGTACCAACTGCATCTACTTCACCACCCTTTATATATATAACCTCATCGCACAAATCTTTTATTGCGCCCATATTATGGCTCACAAAAATTACAGTACGACCTTCGTTCTGGCTTACTTCACTCATTTTACCTAAGCACTTGCGCTGAAAGTCTGCATCTCCAACTGCCAGTACCTCGTCAATAATCAATATTTCAGGCTCTAAGTTTGCAGCTACAGAAAATGCCAACCGCACATACATTCCACTAGAGTAATGCTTAACGGGCGTATCTATAAACTTACCGATACCTGCAAAATCTACAATAGCATCAAACTTATCTTTTACCTCTTTACGAGACATCCCTAAAATAGTAGCATTTAAAAAAATGTTTTCTCTACCTGTCAACTCAGGATGAAAACCGGTACCTACTTCTAATAATGAGGATACTCTACCATTAATTTCTACTGTGCCTTTTGTGGGTTTTGTTATTCTAGATAAGATTTTTAAGAGTGTAGACTTACCTGCACCGTTTTTACCAATTATGCCCAATACCTTGCCTTTAGGCACATCAATACTTATATCTTTTAATGCCCAAAAGTCTTCCGTTTTATTCTTCCCGCCAAGTACCATTTGAGCTCCACTGCTAATAGTGTCCTTAAGGCTGTCTGCTTTTGCAGCACCAATTTTGTACCTCTTAGAAATACCTTTAATCTGTATGGAAATTTTTTCGCTCATATAATATCGGCCATTGTTTCTTCCACCTTGCGGAAATAAAATAAACTAGTCACAAACAGTAGTAATGATACTGATATAGAAATCCATACAGCATCAGATAGTTCTCCAACTCCTAGTATAGACCATCTAAAACCTTCAACAATTCCGGCAGCAGGGTTTAAATAATACAATAGCATTCCTGCACTAGATAGGTTATTGGTAAGTGCTGTACTAGAATATGCAATGGGGGTAATAAAAAAACCAAACTGAACAAGAAATGGGGTTATTTGCTGAAAATCTCTGTATCTAATACTCAAAGCGCTTATCCATATACCAATACCCAGTGCCGATACTACTGCTAGTAATACAAACAATGGCAAATAGGCTAAATTAATACTTGGTGTATACTGAAAGTACAATAGTAAGCCTACTATAATAAGTAATACAATAGCAAAGTCTACCAAACCCAATAATGCTTTAGATAAAGGAATTACCAACCGTGGGAAATATATTTTTTTAAGCATATTTTGCGAAAAAATAAGAGAGCTGCCCGCCTGAGTCATCACAAAAGAAAAATAGGTCCAGGCACTCATTCCGCAAATTGCAAATAAAGGATAAGGCACTCCTTGAGTATCTACCTTTACTGCTTTACCAAAAATAATAAACAATACTCCTAAGGTGGCCAAGGGTTTTGCAAAAGACCATAAAAAGCCTAAAAAGGTTTGAGCATAACGTACTCTAAAATCTCTGTAGGCCAATGTGTATAGCAAATCTTTATACCTAAACACCTCCTTTAAGTTAGGGAGGTATCCTTTTTTATTTGCATCTATAATTACCTTGTGTTCTTTCACAAATTCAATTTAATTGCTAAAACTATAAAAACTAATCTTAGTGTAACATCTTTCTATCTAGCCTACAATAACAATTGTGCTCGGACATTTTTTATTCTCTTCCATCAAAATGCCTGATTTTTATACTATTTTTAGCCAAACAAAAGCAATTATACCCATTACTTATGAGTGCTAAAGCTACTAAGAATAACACAAATACGCTATCTATAATTTATCTGTTGTTTTTTGCATTGTTCCCGATAGTTAGGTACCCTGCATTAAAAATAGACTTAGGTTTATTGCCACGTCAGTTGTTACTTACTTCGCTTGTTGCAGTAATCACTCTTTTTGTATTCAATACGATTCTTAAAAAGAAAGGAATTTTAAAAAGTACCTTCTTTAAACTAAAACCAATTTGGTTTTTTGGGGCTTTTGCATTAGTTACAGTAAGTTCATATTTCACAGCTATATCTGTAGTGGAAAGCTACATTACCATCAGTAAAATGGGTATTCTATTTGCTTTTTTTGCGCTCACAACCTATTTATTTATTACTGAAAAGCTAGACTTAAATACCATACTTAAAGGGCTTGTTGTATTTGCATTTATCAGCAGCGGACAAGCTGCCCTTAAAATTGTTGAAGCCCTAGGTAAAGGAGAGTTTTGGGACGATGTATATATTGTAAATGGTTTATACTATCATAAAAACCTTTTATCATCTATACTAATGCTTGGCTTGCCTTTTATGTATTTGGCACAAAAAAACTTATCTAAATTATGGCAAACCATAGCAGTAGTTACGCTTATTATTAGCCTTATAGATATTTTATTATTGCGTACCCGTGGTGTATTACTAGCACTGGTAGTAGCCTCTACAGTTACTGCTGTTGCTTATTACTTAACTCGCAACAAAGAGAAAAATGCAGTTAGTAATAATAAAAAACTACTTTTTGCTATTGCCGGTACCATAGCTATAGGACTCGCAGTAGTTGTAACTCGCCCAGGTCAAGTAAGTAATATAGGGGACCCGGAAACCATTAATAACCGTTTTTATTTCTGGCAAACCTCTGTAGAGATGTTTAAAGAAAATCCTGTTTTTGGTGTTGGCGGCAACAACTGGAAAATACATTTCCCTAAATATGGTTTAGAAGAAATGAATTACTCTGTGGCTAATGGAGTAACGCAATTACAAAGACCTCATAACGATTACTTGTGGGTATTGGCAGAGTTTGGCATAGTTGGCTTTGTACTATACTTGGCATTTTTTATTAGCATGCTTTTATATCTTTTTAAGTTATTAAAGCATGGCGACAAAGCTAAACACCCATACTACTTAGTATTGTTATTTGGTATTATCAGCTATATGAGTTTTGCCTTTGGAGATTTCCCGATGGAAAGAATTGGGCATCAAGTACTTTTATTCTTACTGTTTGCTTTGGTTCTCAAAGACTATTACGAGCTTAAAATTACTAAAGAGGAGAAAACAAAAGCATTGCACCCTGCTACACTAGCACTAGTAATTGTACCTGTGCTATTTTCTTTTATAGTAGGATCTAATAGATTACAAGGTGAAAAAAATGTTACGGCAGTAATGGATGCCAATAAAAAAAGAGATGCAGTAAAAATTGTAACGGCTTCTGACAAAACCATTAATCCGTACTATAATATGGACTATACCGGTATTCCACTTTATTATTACAGAGGTAAAGGTTATTTATTTCAGGCAAATACACGTAATGGAGTAAACCAAGCATTACTAGCAAAAGCCAAAGAAGATTTATTAACTGCAATTGAGCTAAACCCAAATAACATTATTGTATTGAATCAGTTGGCTAATTTTTATAAGCTCAACAATCAGATAGATAAATCATTAGAAATTTATGATCAAGCATTGCAAATATCTCCACATTATACCCAAGGATTGTTAGATGTTGCAGAAATACATTTGCGCCAAAAGAACTATACAAAAGCCTATAACAGTATAGCCAATGTTGACCCAAGAGATATTATAAATCCAAAGATGCAAGGCTTAATACCACCAATTATGCAGGGTTACCTTAAAGAGAATCCGGCTGAAGCTGCAAAAGTGAATAGTGACCCACGAAAAGCAAACTACTATAGTTATGCTTATAGAATATTAAGCAATAGCAAATAAGTTAAACCAACCTATAAAAGCATTTTTTCGTATTTTTATATGAGATAAATAGTCTCTTATGAAAAAAACGACCTACATACTACTTTCTTTTTTCATTTTCATTGCTTGTTCTAAAGATGATGATACTCTTAATAATCCTGATTCTTCTAAAAACCGGATTGAAACATACAGGCCTGATAGTGTGATTGCAAACATTGGTGACACAATAGACAAAGTTCTTTCTTTATTACCTCTTGAAGAAAGGTTGTTAATTGATGGTGATTGGATTTTAGACTCAAGCTACACCAAGCATGCATACTCCGGAACTGCTGGAAGTGGTACTATATCTGAGTCTCGAAGCTACGCAGATATATTAAATTTAGTATATATGAGTTTCAATACAGACTACACAGTCATTACACGTAGTACAAATCAAGGCGTATTAACCAACTATAAGTGGAGGTTAATAAATAGTGGTACTCTAGAACTTTCGCCTGGAGAAACTTATATACCTGTACATACGAGAGGTATAACTTTAAGTCCTACAAATTTAACTATAGGATTCTCTTATTCTAACTACAAGCCTGGAGACCCATTAGATAGCATAGCGTTTACACAACATCTTTTTTATTATACTAAAAGGTAAAAACTATACCGCCTTTTTATCGCCAACTAAGGTTCTGAAAAGTGTAATGGCAACAATTTTAATGTCTAAAAAGAAAGACCAATTTTCTAAGTAGTACACATCTACTTTCACTCTTTCTTCCATTAATTTTGGGTCTGCAGTTTCGCCACGCAAACCTCTAATTTGTGACAAACCTGTAATACCCGGTTTTATCAAATGCCTAACCATAAAAGCATCTATCAGCTCAGCGTACTGATGTGTATGTACTAGCATATGTGGGCGCGGACCAACTACTGACATTTGTCCTATCAACACATTAAAAAACTGAGGTAATTCATCTAAGTTATGAGCTCTTAAAAAGGCACCCACTTTGGTTATTCGCTCATCATTGGCGCTAGCTTGACGAGAATCTGACTCATTGTTTACCTTCATAGAACGAAACTTAAAGCAAGAAAAAGAATCGCTACGTAAACCTGAGCGTTTTTGCTTAAAAAACACAGGTCCTTTAGACTCTAGTTTTATAGCTATTGCTATAATAGGGATGAGTATTGGAAAAAACACTAAAATCACAATAGCTGAAAATAAAATATCAAATAGTCTCTTAAATATTCTATTATGAAAAAGCTCTAATGGTTCTTTTCGGTTTACAAAAACCGGTGTATCTCCAAAAAACTCTATCTCAATGTTTTTAGAAAGCTTAATACCAATGTTTGGTAGCAATCGAAAACGTATTAAGTTTTGGTCTGCAAACTTTGCAATCTCACTAATACGCTCATCATTAGACACAAAAGAGCAATAAATCTCATCTATATCATTCTCAAGAGCAAATTCATACAAGTCATTTACCTTTCCGGTAAAAGGGATTGTTCTTTCCTCGGTGTCAGTAAAATAGCCCATAAAACGCAAGCCATATTCCGGATGGTTATTTATCTCTGAGTAGAAAGACTGTATTGCCTGCCCATGCCCAACTAGCAACACTCTTCGGTAGTTAAAACCTTTAACACGATAATATCTAATAGCATTTAAAAAGCCATAACGCCAACCAAATATGGCAACAATAAATAAGGTATAGAAATAAAATAAAAACTCCCTCGAGTAATACTCTCCCCCTTTTACAATTACGATGAATGAGGTAAGCGCAAATACATGTATCAAAAACACATTAAACAACTTACCCAATACTGACGATATACTGGCTGTACGCTTTATATTATAAGAGTTGAGTACTTGGGTAACAAGCAACCATACAAGATTTAGAAAAATAACCAACTGTACATATCGTTGGTAAAACTCACCTTCAATAATACTTAAGTCTCCAAACTTAATAAGCCCGGCAAGTAGCAATGCCAAGTTAAGCAACAGTAAGTCGCCTAAAATATGAATAGCCTTTATAAATTTCGCGTAACGCGTTTGCATTATTCTCTCTTCAATGTTATATCTATACGATTAATCTGCCATCTTTCCCAACCGTCTCTATTCATTCCTATGTAATGATCTATCTTTTTTGCAAAATCAATATTCCTGTAATAATAAGCCAAAATTTGCTTTGCATTACCTCTCAATCTATTATTTGAGCTAAACAAAGCATTTACCAAATTATGAATAACTGTTTCATCAATATAATTTTCTTGCACTATCATATTCATAGCCGTCATTCTGGTAATAAACTCATAGGATTCTGAAGTTCTATCAACCAATTCTTTTAAAGCAGCTTCTTTTCTAGTTTCAGATTTCAATGCCAATTTCAACCACATCATTCTCACATTGGCTCCTCTACCTCCTTCTATTCCATCCATTTTATTCAGTACTCTATCTAAGCTTTCCGGATAAGTTTCTGTTAATAGTCGCATTGCTTCTACCCTAATTTCATACGATGGGTCATCTAGCATTGCCCCTATTTGCTCTTTAAACCCTTTAGGTATTTCTTTCATATTCTCAATAGCCGCTTTTCTTACATCTACATCCTCATCATGTAAGGCTTTTGTAATTAATGCGAGGCTTTTCTTATCATCTTCATTAACCAGTTGCTTAACTACCTCTCCTTTTACAGCCCAAAAGGTTTCTTGCTCATATATCTTAAGTAGTGTTTTTTGTTTCTTTTTCAGAGGTATCTCTCGCATAGCTACTACAGCATCATATCTGTCTAGCATATAATTTGCACCTAATCCTTGTGCTTCTAACATCTCAAATGGTTTATCATATGATATAGTTTTTAGCACTTTGCTATTTGGGTCAAATAATATATAAGCAACCTCTTTCTCTTCGTGATTGCGAATTGTTATTTCCTCTTCTAACTTATCTATCAAAACCTTTTTACTATCATATGTTCCATCTTCATAATGTACTTCAATAACAATTGGCATCGTAAATGGACGAACCAGCTCGTTCATTTCATGTACTTGTTTTACAGTTACAGCTGTCTGCTCATCAGTAATACTATGTGTTACTAAATAACTAGGTTCGCCACCACGGTAAACCCATTGATCCCAAAACCAGTGTAATGATAAACCTGCTGACTCCTCAAAAGCTTCTAGTAAATCTTCCGAGTCTACATTTTCATAAGCATTATCTTGTAAGTACGTTTTTACAGCAGTATTATAAACATCTCTACCTACTACATACTTAAGCATATCTAATACTACAGATCCTTTTGGATACCAACGTGCCGTACCTGCATTGCCATGTGCCAATGGTTTTGAATCGTGTTTTGCCGCCTCTAATGCTTGATTACCTGCATCACGTCTAATCCAATCGTACTTATCTTGACCAAAAACTTCTCCTTCGCCCATCATTGCATAATGGGTAGCAAAGCTTTCTTGTAACCAATGGTGCGTAGCACTACGTGCAGTAACCATATCTCCAAACCATTGATGAGCCAGCTCATGCGCATTAACTCCTACATAGTAATGATCTAAATATGAGCTACTATCTACATAATAGAAATCGCCAAACAAGGTAGCTGTGGTGTTTTCCATAGCACCGTACATATAGTCTTTTACAGGAATTTGAGAATAACTATCCCAAGGATACGGAACCCCAATTTCTTTTTCAAAAAAGTCAATTAGCTCTACACTATATCTATAAGTAGGCTCTAACTTATTTTTCTCATCAGGATAGTAATAATAGTTCATCGAGACACCACTGTCTGAAGTGTCTTTTGCAATTCCGTAATCGCCAATACCAAGCATAATTAAGTAAGATGGATGTGGTCTGTTACTATTGTAATGCCATGTGGTTGTATTGTTGTCATTATCATTTTTAGAAAGCAACAATCCATTTGATAATACTTTATACTTACTATCAAAGGTTACTACAAGTTCCGTAATCAATTTATCATTTTGGGTATCATAATGAGGTATCCAATGACGATTATCTATTCCCTGCCCCTGGCTCCATATTTGTTTTCTAGACCGATTGGTCGGGTCATTCCATCCAATAAAATGCAGTCCCTTACGTGGATAAGCATCATATTCAATATTTATTGAATACAAAGCTTGGTATGTAAGCTTTTCATCAGGCATAATGGCAATACCCTTTGCCATAATAGTGTACTTCATCGGTTGTCCATTTAACTCAACCTTCATGAAAGACATATTAACTGCATCCAACCATATAGAGTCTACATCAGTACGAATAGGCTTAAAATCTAAAATCACATTCCCATGAACTACACCTTTTTCGGGTTCAATACTCATAAAGAGTTTCAGGTGTTGAAAATCTAAATTATGCTCCCGGGGCACTAGTTTGTCATCATTCTCATAGGCTCTAAAGTCATACTCACTTAATTCTTGAGCCCAAGAATTTGAGACTGACACAAAACCAATACCTACTAATAAAATAGCCTGTTTAATCTTCATCATAAAAAAAGAATTTACTCTTGTGTGTAAAAATACATTTTTTCAATTGTACAGTTTTAGCCTTTAAAAAGTATTCAAATGGAATACATTGTTAAATTTGTCGAGGAACAGAGTTAATATATGTCTCGGCAAAGTTTATTAGATACCCCAATAGAGTACTTAAAAGGCGTTGGCCCTAAGCGCGCTGAAGCACTAAAAACAGAGCTTCAGATATTTAACTATGCCGATTTGTTAAGCTTCTACCCCTTTAGATACGAAGACCGTACCAAGTTCTACAAGATAAAAGACATGCAGCCTAATATGGCGTATGTGCAGTTAGTGGGTAAAATTACAAGCCTAAATGAAGTTGGAGCCAAAAGAGGGAAGCGATTAGTGGCTACATTTCAAGATGAAAGTGGTAGCGTAGAGTTAGTATGGTTTAAGGGCACTAAATGGATAAAGAGTAGTCTGAAATTAAATACGGATTATGTATTGTTTGGGAAACCATCTCTATACGGCACAAAACTAAACATCTCTCATCCGGAACTGGAGTTACTGAGTGATAGCAATCCAACCATGCGCTCAGCAATGCAGGCGGTGTATTCTTCTACTGAAAAACTAAACAACCAAGGACTCCACTCTAGAGGAATTGGGAAGCTGGTAAATACCTTGCTGGAACAAGTAAAAGGAACATTAACTGATACACTCCCCTCATACTTCTTAGAGCAACATCATCTGGTAAGAAGAGAAGAAGCCGTATTTAACATCCATAAACCACAAAGTCAGGATAAATTAAAGCAGGCTTTATACAGATTAAAGTTTGAGGAACTCTTTTACATTCAGCTAGGCTTACTCAAGCAGAAAAACATTATCAAAGGGCGTTTTAGGAGTTTTACATTTGAGAAAATTGCAGACACCTTTAATACCTTTTACGATAAAAACTTACCCTTTGAATTGACCGATGCTCAGAAAAGAGTATTGAAGGAAATCCGTACCGATGTGGGCACAGGCATGCATATGAATCGACTATTGCAAGGTGATGTTGGTAGTGGTAAAACCATTGTAGCCTTAATGACTATGCTAATGGCTATTGATAATGGTTACCAAACATTATTAATGGCACCAACTGAAATATTAGCCAATCAACATTATACAGGTATCACCGAATTAGCAGAAGGTTTAGGACTTAAAATAGTACTGCTTACAGGTTCTGTAACCGCTGCTAATAGAAAACCCATACATGAAGGTTTACAGTCGGGCGAAATTGATATTATTATTGGTACGCATGCTTTATTGGAAGATGCCGTTCAGTTTAAAAACTTAGGGATTGCCATTGTAGATGAACAACATCGTTTTGGTGTGGCACAACGCGCCAAACTATGGAAGAAAAACTCACTTCCGCCCCATGTATTAGTAATGACGGCAACTCCCATTCCACGTACATTGGCTATGGCCTTGTATGGCGACTTAGACATCTCGGTAATTGATGAGTTACCACCGGGCAGAAAAGCCATTAAAACAGTACATCGTTATGACAGCAATCGACTGAAGGTATTCAAATTCATGAAAGATGAAATAGCTAAAGGCCGTCAGATATATGTAGTATATCCATTAATTCAGGAGTCTGAAAAAATGGATTACAAAGATTTGATGGATGGCTATGAAAGCATTGTGCGTGAGTTTCCAATACCGGATTATCAGGTAAGTATTGTGCATGGTAAAATGAAAGCCGCCGACAAAGACTACGAGATGAATCGGTTTGTAAAAGGCGAAACTCAAATAATGGTGGCAACAACCGTAATTGAGGTAGGTGTAAACGTACCCAATGCTTCTGTTATGGTGATTGAGAGTGCCGAACGTTTTGGCTTATCGCAATTGCATCAGTTAAGAGGGCGTGTGGGTAGAGGTGCTGAGCAATCTTTCTGTATACTTTTAACAAGTCATAAATTAAGTAACGAAGCCAAAATACGATTAGAAACCATGGTAAAAACCAACGATGGTTTTGAAATAGCAGATGTAGATTTAAAGCTTCGAGGTCCGGGTGATATGATGGGCACACGCCAAAGCGGTTTGCTAGACTTAAAAATAGCAGACCTTGCCAAAGACTCACAAATACTACAATACGTAAGAGGCGTAGCTCAGAAAATAATGGAGTACGACCCCAATTTTCAGGCGCCTGAAAACAAAATTTTATTAGAACAATATAAACTGCAAACAAAGGGCAAAATCAATTGGAGTAGAATATCCTAGACCTCCAACAAAATATGTACTTTTGCCCCTTAAATGGCAATGAAAAATGAAGATTTCGTATAACTGGCTTAAGCAATATGTAAACGTAGAACTTCCTGTAGAGAAGGTATCTGAAATTTTAACAGATACCGGACTGGAAGTAGAAGGTGTAGAAAAATACCAGTCGGTAAAAGGTGGCTTAGAAGGCGTAGTTGTTGGTGAGGTTTTAACCTGCGAGCAACACCCAAATGCAGACCGTTTAAAAGTTACTACGGTAGATATTGGTGAAGATGAGCCTGTGCAAATTGTATGCGGTGCACAAAACGTAAAAGCAGGCATCAAAGTTCCTGTGGCTACTATTGGTACTGTGTTATACGATGGCGACAAAGACTTTAAAATTAAAAAAGGGAAAATCCGTGGCGAAGAATCTCATGGGATGATTTGTGCTGAAGATGAACTAGGCTTAGGTGATTCGCATGATGGTATTTTAGTGATGGATGACAATGCCAAAGTAGGTAGCCCGGTTGCTAACTACTATGACATTGAAAACGACAATGTAATTGAGATTGGCTTAACCCCTAACCGTACAGATGGCATGTCACACTATGGTGTAGCCAGAGATTTACGTGCTGCATTATTACACCAAGGTGAGAGCCATAATATGATGCTACCGAGTGTAGAGAACTTTAAGGTTGATAATATCAACTTACCAATTGAGGTTGAAGTAAAAGACACCGAAGCTTGCCCGCGTTATGCAGGTTTAACCATATCGGGTATAGAGGTAAAAGAATCTCCTACTTGGTTGCAAAACCGATTAAAAGCAATTGGCTTAGGTCCTATCAATAATGTAGTGGATGTAACCAACTATGTATTGCATGAAATTGGTCACCCATTACATGCCTTTGATGCAGATAAAATAAAAGGAAACAAAATTGTGGTGCAGCAAGTAAAGCAAGACACCAAATTTGTAACCTTAGACGAGACTGAAAGAAAACTTGATGCTGCCGACCTAATGATATGCAATGCTGAAGAAGGCATGTGCATTGCCGGTGTATTTGGTGGTTTATCATCGGGTGTGAGTAAAAGCACCAAGAACATATTTATAGAGAGTGCATATTTCAATCCGGTGTCTATTCGTAAAACGGCTAAGAGACATGGCTTGAACACGGATGCTTCTTTCCGTTACGAAAGAGGTATTGACCCGAATATGACAATCTATGCACTAAAACGTGCTGCTTTATTGATACAAGAAATTGCGGGTGGCGAAGTATCTTCAGAAATAGTAGATCAGTACCCGAACCCAATCCATAATTTTAAAGTGGAACTTTCTTTTGAGAATATGAAACGCCTAATTGGCGAAAGCATAGAGAAAGAAGTAGTGAAAAATATTTTAGCCAGCCTAGATATAGAAGTACTGAAAGAAACCGAAGAAGGCTTATCGCTTTCAGTTCCTCCGTACCGAGCAGATGTAAAACGAGAAGCAGATGTAATTGAAGAGGTTTTACGCATCTATGGTTACAACAATATTGGTTTCCCAACGAAGCTGAACACCTCACTTTTCCACCACGATAAGTTGAGCAACAGCTATATGCAAAACTTAGTTTCTGATTTATTATCAGGGAATGGTTTTAACGAAATCATGTCGAATTCCTTGACGAAGGCTGAGTATGCAGATTGGACAGAAGATTTTAAAGCCGAAGAAAATGTAGCCATGTTAAATCCATTAAGTCAGGATTTAGGCGTGATGCGCCAGACTTTATTGTATGGTGGATTGGAAGCTATCAGCTACAACAACAAACGCCAAATGCAAGATTTGAAATTCTATGAATTTGGTAAGAGTTACAAAAAAACCGAAGAAGGCTACCACGAAAGCAGAGAGCTAATGCTTTTTGTGACGGGTAATAAACAAGCCGAAACTTGGGAAGCTAAGCCACAAAAAATGGATTTCTACTGGCTAAAGGGCATGGCAGAAATGGTATTAACCCGTTTAGGTATTGCTGGTGGAATTAAATACGACCAAGCTGATAAAGGTTTTTACGCAGATGGCTTAACAGCCAAACTGGGTAAAAATGTAATTGTAGAGTTGGGCATTGTAAAGAAAAACATCTTGAAAAAGATGGACATCAAGCAAGAGGTATTTGTAGCACAGTTTAACTGGGATACGATTTTGCGTTTTGTACAAAAGAAAAAAGTAAGCTATACCGATATCCCTAAGTTCCCGATGGTACGCCGAGACTTGGCTTTATTGCTAGACAAAGAAGTACAGTTTAGCGCGATACACGATTTGGCTTACAAAGCAGAACGTAAGATTTTGAAGGATGTAAACCTGTTTGATGTATACGAAGGCGACAAGCTACCGGAAGGAAAGAAATCGTATGCCGTAAGCTTTACCCTGCAAGACCCTAGCAAAACCCTTACCGACAACTATGTAGATAAGGTAATGAGCAAACTGCAAGAAACTTTTGAAAAAGAGTTAGGGGCTACCTTACGATAAGCAAAAACACACTTTCATTTTTATATCTTGTAAGCTCATTTAAATTTTAGCAAATGAGCTTATGTGAAACCTATTTTGGTAAAACCATTGATAACCTACAATGGGAAGATATAGAAACCTTCTTTCAGACAGAACATGAAGAAACTGACCAAATTGAGTTCAAGTCTGGTAAGTTCTCAAATGAAAAAGAGCTAAAAGAAAAACTCACAAAAAATGTGTCAGCTTTTTTAAATTCTCAAGGCGGTATCTATATTGTTGGTACTCCTGAAGCTCAAAAAAGAGATAAAGCAGAGTTTTATCAAGGAGAGTTGATACCACTTAATTTTTCTTTAAATAAAGATGCTATTGTTACTGCTATTCGAGATAAAATTGAACCAATGCCAAGTGGATATAAGGTTAAGACATTAGAAAAAGAAAGTAAACAGTTATTGATTGTTGAAACTGAACAAAGCCCTTATTCACCTCATATGGTTAAGGGAGACAAATACTATATGCGACTTGATGGACAATCATTGACTGCTCCTCACCATTATATAGAAGCTTTAATGAAAAAAGTTTCTTACCCAAATCTCAACATGCAAGTAATGGGTATAAAGCTAGAAATGAGTAAAGAAAATTATGAAATAAGTTTACTTATTAGTACAAGCAATGATTCATTAATCAATGCCTTAAATCCAAGTATAGTAATCTTGTGCCCTATGCTTCACGGATTAAAATATGATGTTTACAATGAACTTTTTGGTAAAAGAAAGTTAAATGATAAAACTATTCTTAATCGAAAAAAATTCTCAATTCTACCAAAAGGTATCAGTAGTAATATTAGATATCATGTTGAAATTAACAAGGGAAGTCTATATAAAGATAAGTACATTTTAATGACACTAAACTTATTTGCTGAGAATGCTCCATTAAAAGAATATTTAGCTATTCTCGAAGTTAATGAGCCAATTGAAGTTAATGTTATTCATTTTGAATATAATAACAAGGAAATGTCCAAGCAAGATTACAGGGAAAAAATCAAAAAAATAATTTCAGACAATCAACATAAATCATAAACATATGTTTTACTCCTAAAACAATATTTCCTTGCTGAAAATAGCCTTTACAGATATTTACCATCATCCCCTACCGGAAAACCATCGTTTTCCGATGGAGAAGTACAGCTTATTACCTCAGCAGTTACTATATGAGGGCACAGTTACCAAAGAAAACTTTTTTGCTCCTGACCCACTTTCAGAAGAATTGGTACTACGCACCCACAATGCAGAATACTGGAACAAACTAAAAAACCTCAAGCTTAGCCGACAAGAAGAACGCCGTACGGGCTTCCCCCTCAGTAAGCAATTGGTACAGCGAGAGATTACCATTATGAATGGTACTTTAGAGTGCGCCAACTTTGCTTTGCAATATGGTTGCGCCATGAATATTGCCGGAGGCACCCACCACGCCTACACCAACCGTGGCGAGGGCTTTTGCTTACTAAATGATATCGCCATTGCTGCCAATCACTTATTGGATAACAAACTCGCTAAACAAATACTGGTTGTTGACCTAGATGTACATCAAGGGAATGGTACTGCAGAGATTTTTCAGGATAACAAGGCCGTGTTTACCTTTAGCATGCATGGGGCAAATAATTACCCCCTCAAAAAAGAGCAATCGGATTTAGATATCCCACTACCCGACCATATTGGCGATACTAAGTACCTAAACATTTTAGAAGAAAACCTAAGTATGTTGCTGGAAACCATAAAACCTGATTTTATTTTCTTTCAATCGGGTGTAGATGTATTGGCAACAGACAAACTGGGTAGATTAGGCTTAAGCATTGAGGGCTGTAAACAACGTGACAAACTAGTTTTACAAACCTGTAGAGATAAAAATATTCCGGTAGTAGCATCTATGGGCGGTGGGTACTCCAGCAGAATAGCTGATATTATTGAAGCTCATGCAAATACCTACAGATTAGCACAAAACATTTTCTTTTAATCTACCCTACACCTACGGGCGCAGTCTTGTAATATCATCGGCAACTGAGTTTTATCTGAGAACGTTTTGTAATACTTAGCTACTATATCACAATTATTTACCTGACAAGCCACCTGCATTATTTCATCAGCCCTGAATTGTGAAGGCTCAAATTGATAAGCTTTTTCTTTGTACTCAAACCACTTATTTACATACACCATTGCATTGTTACTCGGCGCTTGCATTAATGCCATGTAGCAATTAGCCGTTAAATCATATACATCAATAGTTGGGTTTAGTTTCTCTGCTTTCTTAAGGGTAATAAGCGCATTAGAAAAGCCACCTATTGCCATTTCTGCTTGTGCTTTTCCTGTTATGCATTCTGTTCTGGATTTATCCAATGCCAAACCTGCATCAAAAGCAGCAATAGCTTTTGTAATCAATTCTTTGTTCTGCTCCTCATTATATAACTTAAGGTATGACAAGCCCAATAATTGATTAGCCTCATATTTTAGGTCTGTAGTTTTAGATGAATTAACCGCTTCAATAGCTAATTCTATTGCCTTTTGGTTTTCCCCTACCAAGCTAAAGAACTTGATATTAGCTAGTGGATCTTCCTCTAGTTCATATTGGTAAAAAGGCCATAATATGTTGTTAATTGCTTTAGAAATCGCTGAATTTTCAGCTCTGCTCAATGATGAGAAGAAATCGGTATTTCCTTTATAGCCATACTCTGCAATTACCTGTTTGTACTCTTCCTTATTACGAACATATAAGGTAGCCACCTCATCGGCATAAACAGGTATCCAGTCTTCACTGTCAAACAAATATTTGTGCAGAGCATTATTCATAGACATAGACAGCAAGGCATAGTCAAAGCTATACTGTTCATCAATCTTCGGAAACAGAGTCGGGTTTTTATTACAGGTATATATAAACTCTTTAAAGAACTTTGCAGGGTAAATATCTAAATCTCTAAAATCTATGAACGCTTTAAAATTGGGGCGTTGCTCCCACAGTTGATAAGACGACACATAAAAATCGGAAAAACAATAACCTTGTAAATTTTGCTCTTTGATAAAATCAACCACTTTTATGGGTGTACCGTATTCTACAATATGCAATCCGTAACGGTTTTTAGAGTCTACCGCTTTGTAATAGTTATTTGTTGCAACAGCTGTATAAAACCCAATACCTACCATAGCTACTAATGCATAACCAAGTTGTTGCTTTTTGAATAATGAACTCTTCTTTACTAAGGATACTCCAAAACTATAGATATAATAGCTAGCCAATGGCAATGCTACTAAACCAAAAAACGGAATATTTCTGTGTGCTGTTAATGCTAAATAAAAAAACAAACCTATCAACGCCAAGTAACCAAAACCATAAGTATTGATAGTACTCTGTAAAAAGCGCTTTCTGGGATTCATAAATATTATACCTAATAACAGTATAGCTAAAATACCCACTATCATGTAAGCCTCTTTTTGCTCCCAATAGTAGGTGGTTTTATAAGACCATAGTTCAGTTGTAAACTTATTTTCTCCTACCTGAGAAAATATTTCAAAGGGGTGTGTTATCATTCTAGGGCCTCTAGGGTTGATACTCACCGCAGCTATAGAAAGTAATCCCGCATAAATAGCTTTATTAGGTACTTTGATGTCTGACCTCAACCATTTGGATAATACTTTTTCTGCCAGCATACCTATCAGCATAGTGGCTGTAATTACTATACCCACACCATAGGCTTCGTGCATATTAGCCCATAATGTTTGTAGTAAAACTAACCAATAAATAGAGTTACTTGGCATAACTCTATACTGCATGTACTTATATACAAAAAGTAAGGTCATTAAATGGCTCGTCATCTCCGGGCGACCAATCATCCTGAACTCCATCAGTACATATAATATAAATAAGCCTAAGATGGAAGCTATACCATTATAGATAGCATCTTCTTTTTGGTGAAGCCTATGAAATACCTTTGCTGTTTTTAGGAAGTAGATGGCAATGAGTGCATTTACAATACTTTGTAATATGTAGATAAAGCTAGGGCCTCCTATACTCTGTAAGCCATAGATAATTACCTCGTATAACCATTTTACACTTATCCACTCCACACCTGAAAAGGTATACGAAAAAACATCTTTGTATACAAAGCTTTGGTTTTGCACCATCCAATCTCCCGTACGGAGCATCCACCAAACATCAGCCTGATTGAGACCTTTAATACCCAAAACTACACCCACCATAATGGCTATAAATGTGGCTAGCTTTGGTAAATATGTTGTGAGTTTGTTTTGCACGTTCTAAATATAGCATTTTACAAAAAAAAGCCCTGCAATATGCAGGGCTTTTTAAAATCATTTATATAGAAAATGAATTATGCTAATAGCTTTTCTAAAGTTGTATCGTATAATTCTTTTGCTTCTTCAATGGTTCCGAAGTTTTCATCATCTACGCGTAAATCACCCTTGGTAACGTGTCCTAATAAAGTAAAGCGTAAACCACTTCTCATCATTGAGTCTACAAAGTCATCCTCATCATCTTCGTTAATAGAAATTACTACTCTACTTTGAGACTCCCCAAATAAATAAGCATCTTCTCTAACTTCAGAATCTGTTAACACATCAAAACCAAGGTTATTGGTCATTGCGCTTTCCAGTAAGGTAATAAACAAACCTCCTTCTGATACATCATGTGCAGATTGTACTATTCCTTCAGAAATCAATTGTTTTACTTGTTGCTGAACAGCATATTCTTCTTCAATATCAAAATGAGGAGCCGGAGATTCTTCTATACTATGATAAGAAACCAAATATTCTGATGAGGAAATATCATCATGTGCTTCTCCAATTAAGAAAATTAAATCTCCTTTGTATTTAAATGCTGTTGAGGTAATTAATTTTTTATCCTGAACCACGCCTAACATACCAATTGTTGGTGTAGGAAAAACAGGTTCTATTTTATTATTACCAATTGCTGTTTGGTTGTAAAAACTTACATTACCACCTGTTACTGGTGTTTGAAACTTTTCGCAAGCTTTACTCATTCCTTTAATAGCTCCTACAAATTGCCAATAAACTTCCGGGCTATAAGGGTTACCAAAGTTTAAGCAGTTAGTAATAGCGCTTGGCTCTCCACCAGAACAAACTATGTTACGGGCAGCTTCAGACACAGCAATTGCAGTACCTACTTCTGGGTCTGCATTTACATAGCGTGCATTACAGTCTACTGTAATAGCTAGTGCTTTGTTAGTATCTTTTAAGTTTACAATAGCAGCATCCGTTGGTCCATTGGTACTCATGTTCACAGTACCTACCATAGAATCATACTGATTGTATATAAATCGCTTAGAGGCGATGTTTGGTCGTTGTATTAAATGATAAGCAACATCTTTTAAGTTATCAGGTTGCTTTACATTATTAATGTCAAACTTCTTGTATTCTTGGTAATAAGCAGGCTCTTTGTACTCACGTTCGTAAACTGGAGCACCACCACCTAACACTAAAGACTCAGCAGGAACTTCTGCAATTAACTCTTCGTGGAAATAGTATTTTAAAACAGGCTCTTTTGTTACTTCACCAATTTGCTCGCAGTTTAAATCCCACTTATCAAAAATGGCTTTTACCTCATCTTCTTTTCCTTTATGAACTACTACTAGCATACGCTCTTGAGACTCTGATAATAAAATCTCCCAAGGCTTCATATCTGCTTGGCGGGTTGGCACTTTATCTAAGTGGATAATCATACCGTGCTCACCTGCAGCACTCATCTCTGAGGTAGAGCAAGTAATACCTGCTGCACCCATATCTTGCATACCTACTATGCAATCTGTTTCTGCTAACTCTAAAGTAGCTTCTAGTAATAATTTTTCTTGGAAAGGGTCACCAACTTGTACTGATGGTAAATCATCAGAACTATCTTCCGTTAAATCTTTAGATGCAAATGCCGCACCCGCTATACCATCTTTACCTGTAGCAGAACCTACAATATAAACAGGGTTTCCTTCACCTCTAGATACTGCTGAAATCATTTTTCCCACCTTCATAATTCCGGCAGAAAAAGCATTTACCAATGGGTTTGTGTTGTATGATTTATCAAAATAAACTTCTCCACCCACTGTTGGTATTCCAAAAGCATTACCGTAATCACCAATACCTTTTACCACTCCTTTTAATAACCATTTGGTACGATCTAAACTTAAATCGCCAAAGCGCAAAGAGTTTAATTGTGCTACAGGACGAGCACCCATTGTGAAAATATCTCTATTAATACCACCTACTCCGGTAGCTGCACCTTGATAAGGCTCTAATGCTGAAGGGTGATTATGAGACTCTATTTTAAATGCACATGCCAATCCATCACCAATATCTACCAAGCCAGCATTCTCTTCACCTGCTTCAACCAACATATGTGGCCCTTTTTTAGGCAAAGTTTTCAACCATTTAATAGAGTTTTTATACGAGCAATGCTCAGACCACATTACAGAGTATATATTCAGCTCATTAAAGTTTGGGGTACGCCCCATATGTTCTTTAATTACTTCAAATTCTTCAGGTAATAAACCTAAATCTTTTGCATCTTCTACTGTAGTGGGGGCTAAAAGGGTATTCTCCATAGTTCTTTAATTAAGGTGCAAAAATAAGCATCTTATAGCTGTTTACCAGACAAAAAATAAGATATTTTATTCACACAAAATTTACTTAATTTGCGAAAAATAACATTCTCCTTTATGAAACGCATCTTAGTAAGCATTATAGCTTTATCAATGGTTTTCAGCTCTTGTACAAAAAAAGAAGAAGCTGATTTAATTGTAAAGAATGGTATAGTATATACTGTTGATGAAGCATTTTCTGTTGCAGAAAGTTTTGTTGTAAAAGATGGCAAAATAGTTGCTATTGGTACAAATAAAGAAATTTCTAAAAAGTATAAGTCTGATAAAAACCTAGATGCTAAAGGACAAGCTATTTACCCGGGGTTTATTGATGCACATGCTCATTTTTATGGTTATGGAAAAGGATTAAACCAAGTTGACCTTAGAGGTACTAAGTCTTATGACGAAGTAATTGAACGTTTAATAGAATACACAAAAACCAATACTGAAGGATGGATATACGGTATGGGTTGGGACCAAAATGATTGGCCAAAACAAGAATATCCGGATAAACAATCTTTAGATAATTTATTTGCCACTCAACCTGTTGTTTTAACCAGAATTGACGGTCATGCTGTACTTGTAAATACTGCTGTACTTAACTATTCAGGTATTAAACACACTACCAAAGTTAATGGCGGACAAATATTAAAAAGCAAAGGTTTAATGACAGGCGTATTGATAGATAATGCCATAAACCTTATTAAAACACCACCTGAAACAGACGAAGATATAGCGCGTGCATTGTTGGCTGCTCAGGACAATTGTTTTTCTGTTGGACTCACAACTGTTAGCGATGCAGGGCTTACAAAGAGAATAATTGAGACAATTGACAGAATGCAGAAAGATAATGAGCTAAAAATCAAAATTTATGCAATGGTAGATGGCTCTGACAAAAAATCTGTAGAGTACTATCTAAATGACGGTCCGTATGAATCTGAAAGACTTACCGTAAGAGCTATAAAAATTTATTTAGATGGCGCTTTAGGGTCACGAGGTGCATTATTGCATCAACATTATAGCGACGCTCCGGGCAAAAAAGGAAACATGATAACTAGTAAACATGACCTAGAGTCTATGGCTAGAAGAGCGGCATTAGCTAACTTTCAACTAAATACACATTGTATTGGTGACTCAGCAAACAGCATAGCTTTAAATGTATATGGAAGAATAGGAGATATAGAAAACAGAAGGTGGCGTATAGAGCATGCGCAAATATTATTGGAAAAAGATTTAGAAAAATTCAAGCAAAGCCAAATTATTCCTTCTGTTCAGCCTACTCATGCAACTTCAGATAGAACTTGGGCTAAGGATAGATTAGGCGAGATACGCCTAAAGAATGCCTATAACTATAAAAAGCTTTTAAACGCCAGAGGAATGATAGCATTAGGCACTGATTTCCCTATAGAAGACATTAACCCCTTATATACTTTCTATTCTGCTGTAGCCAGAAAAGATGTAAATATGACTCCCGCCGGTGGCTTTCAGCCGGAAGATGCTTTAACTAGAGAAGAAGCCTTAAGAGGAATGACAATATGGGCTGCTTATGCCAACTTTGAGGAGAGTAAAAAAGGAAGTATAGAAGTTGGAAAAGCAGCAGATTTTGTAATTCTTTCTAACGACATTATGCAGGGAGATATAAATGCTGTATTGAAAACAAAAGTGAAAAACACTTACATTAATGGTCAAAAGGTTTATTAGTTTTAGCAATAAATACTATTTTAGAGGCTACAATAAACTAATATAACTGTGGAAGTAACTAGGCTGTTCGATTTTCCTTACTATCAATTAGAGAATTTTCCTAAAAAAGAGTGCATTGCCTCTAAAATAAACGGAGAGTGGAAATCTATTTCTACTCAAGAATTTATTGATCAATCCAACAGTCTTAGTAGAGGCCTTATTGAGCTTGACATACAAGCAGGAGATAAAATTGCAATGATATTTTCTGTAAACCGTACAGAATGGAATATCATAGACATAGGTACACAACAAGTAGGCGCTATAAATGTGCCCGTATACCATACTCTTTCTGAATCAGATATTGCATTTATATTTAATGATGCAGAAATAAAAATTTGCTTTGCCTTAAACAAAGAAATGTATGACAAGGTAGCTGCCGCAAAACCCGAAATACCTTCATTACAAAAAATATACTGTGTAGAAGAACTAGAAGGTACAGCCAACTGGAAAGAAGTTTTTGCTGCAGATAAACCTGAACACCAGGCTGAAGTTGATAAGCGCAAAAGCGTAATTAAAACAGATGACTTAGCCACTCTTATATATACCTCAGGAACTACCGGCAAGCCAAAAGGCGTAATGCTATCGCATAAAAACCTGGTAAGTAATACTATATATAGCACAGAGCGTTTACCTGTATCCAAAGATGCAAAAGGCTTAAGTTTTTTACCCTTATGTCATGTATATGAGCGCATGATTATTTACTTATACTTCTATAATGGTGTATCTCTTTTCTATGCTGAGTCTATGGATACGATTGGAGATAATTTAAGAGAAGTAAAACCAGAAGTATTTACTGCCGTACCTCGTCTATTAGAAAAAGTATTTGATAGAATTATGGCTAAAGGCGCCGAACAAAAAGGTATAAAAAGAATGCTTTTTTATTGGGCTGTAAATCTAGCAGAAGAATATGAAATACATGGTAAAAGTTGGTTCTATAAATTGAAATTAGCAATTGCCAGAAAATTAGTTTTTAGTAAATGGCAAGCTGCTTTGGGTGGCAACACAAAGGCCGTAGCATCTGGTAGTGCAGCACTACAACCTCGTTTAGCCAGAATATTTTTAGCAGCTGGTATTCCTATTATGGAAGGGTACGGACTTACAGAAACATCACCTGTTATCAGCGTAAACTGCAGATGGAATGATGGTGTACGTATTGGTACGGTTGGCCGACCAATTAGAGAGGCTGAAGTAAAAATTGCTGAAGATGGTGAGATATTATTTAAAGGACCAAACCTGATGATGGGGTATTATAAACGACCAGATTTAACTGCTGAGGTTATTGATAAAGATGGTTATTTCCATACAGGTGATATAGGTGAATTTGTTGAAGGCGAGTTCTTGAAAATTACTGACCGTAAAAAAGAGATTTTCAAAACATCAGGCGGAAAATACATTGCTCCGCAAATTATGGAGAATGCCTTTAAAAGCTCTCGTTTTATTGAGCAATTAATGGTTATTGGTGAAAATGAAAAACACCCTGCGGCATTTATACAAGTAGACTTTGATTTTTGTTTGGATTGGTGTAAACGTAAAGGACATAAAGTTTCTACAAAAGAAGAACTTCTAACTTTTCAACCTTTTTTAGATAGACTACAAGCCGAAGTGGATAAATTAAATGCTCCATTCGGGCATTGGGAGCAAGTAAAAAAATACGAACTCACCCCTGATGCGTGGTCTATACAAAGTGGCCAACTTACTCCTACCTTAAAATTAAGAAGAAGAGTGGTAATGGATATGTATGCAGATCTTTACGAAAAAATTTACGAGCACCCAGCTTCTTAATTTTCTTCTAAAAAAACCTTTCTTTTATTATGCACGCATAGGGATTTTTTCTATATTTGGATAAATCCACCGCACATGAAACCGGAAGAAACTATAGACTATAATGTACGATTAGCATGGAAGGCTATTGCTAAAATGTATAATGAACAAGCAGCCAGACAAAACAATACCATGGCTGAAGGGTTTGTATTATTGAGTATTGATTCAACAGAAGGAACACCATCAACATCTTTAGGGCCTAAAATGGCTATGGAACCCCATAGTTTATCGAGAACCCTAAAAAACATGGAAGGAAAAGGATTGATTTACAGAAAGTCCAATCCTGCCGATGGTAGAAGTGTACTGATATGCTTAACAGAAGAGGGAGCAGAAAAGAGAAAACTATCTAGAGAAGCTGTATTACAGTTTAATACAGTAATGAGAGAGAAAATACCGCCGAGAAAGTTAGCTGCCTTTTTTGAAGTTACCGAAATGGTAAACAAACTTATTTCCGAAAATAAAATTTATACAGAACAAGAAGTATGAACCGAATAATAAAGAAAGTGGCAATCTTAGGCTCAGGAGTAATGGGCTCAAGAATTGCTTGTCATTTTGCCAACATAGGCATAGAGGTTTTACTATTAGATATTGTACCGAGGGAGTTAACTGAACTTGAAACAAAAAAGAACCTAAGCCTAGAAGACAAAGCCGTAAGAAACCGTATTGTAAATAATGCATTACAGTCTACACTAAAAGCCAACCCATCCCCTATTTATCGTAAATCATATGCCAGCCGTATTACAACAGGTAATATGGATGATGATTTAGCAAAAATTAAAGATTGTGATTGGGTAATGGAAGCTGTTGTAGAAAGGCCTGACATTAAACAACAAGTTTATGAAAAGGTAGAACAGTACCGCACACCTGGTACTTTGATTACAACCAACACTTCCGGTATACCTATAAACAGTTTACTGGGTGGCAGAAGCGACGATTTTAAGAAACACTTTTGCGGAACTCATTTTTTCAACCCTCCACGCTACTTAAGGCTTTTAGAAATTATTCCATCTAAAGAAACAGACCCGGCGGTTATTGATTTCTTGATGGAGTTTGGTGATTTATACTTAGGAAAAACAACTGTATTAACTAAAGACACTCCCGCATTTATTGCCAACCGAATTGGTGTATTTGGCATTATGTCATTATTCCATACCGTTAAAGAAATGGGATTGACTATTGAGGAAGTTGATAAACTAACCGGACCTGTAATTGGTAGACCTAAATCTGCTACTTTCCGTACCTGCGATGTTGTAGGTTTAGATACATTGGTAAATGTAGCCAATGGACTTAGCTATGCATTAAAGGATGATGAAGCAAAAGAGCTTTTTAAAACTCCGGACTATGTTAGCGCAATGATGGAGAATAAATGGTTAGGATCTAAAACCGGACAAGGCTTTTACAAAAAAGTAAAAAAGGATGATGGTAGTAGTGAAATCTTATCATTAGACCTAAATACTTTAGAGTATCGTAATAAAAAAAGAGCATCATTTACCACATTAGAGCAAACCAAACCTATTGATGATTTAAAAAAACGATTTGGTGTTTTAGTAAAAGGAAAAGACAAAGCAGGTGAGTTTTACCGAAAAAGCTTTGGAGGTTTATTTGCATACGTATCTAACAGAGTACCAGAAATAGCAGATGAACCTTATAAAATAGATGATGCAATGCGTGCAGGTTTTGGATGGCAATTAGGCCCATTTGAAACTTGGGATGCAATTGGTGTAGAAAAAGGAATACAATTAGCCGAAGAAGCCGGGCATACTATTGCCCCGTGGGTAAAAGACATGGTAAAGTCTGGTAAAACAAGTTTTTATCAAGCCGAAGAAGACACGCCTACCTATTACAATCCTGATGAAAAGAGTCATCAAAAAATACCGGGTAGAGATAGCTTTATTATACTAGACACCATTCGTCCTACTACAACTGTGTGGGAGAATAGTGACTCTGTAATTGAAGACTTAGGAGATGGTATTCTCAACTTTGAGTTCCGTTCTAAAATGAACAGCTTAGGTGGTGGTGTTATAGCTGGCTTAAACAAAGCAATAGACTTAGCCGAAAAAGATTATAGAGGCTTAGTAATAGGTAACCAAGCAGCCAACTTCTCTGTAGGTGCTAACCTAGGTATGATATTTATGATGGCGGTTGAGCAAGACTATGATGAATTGAACTTTGCAGTGCAGGCATTCCAAAATGCAATGATGAGAGTTCGCTACTCCTCTATTCCTGTAATCGTTGCTCCACACGGAATGACATTGGGTGGTGGTTGCGAAATGACCTTACATGCAGATGGTGTTGTGGCTGCGGCAGAAAGTTACATTGGTCTTGTAGAATTTGGTGTAGGTCTTATACCGGGCGGTGGCGGAACAAAAGAGTTTACAGCCCTAGCCGGAGAACGCTATATTAAGGATGATGTAGAACTCAACTCATTTAGAGAGAACTTCTTAAATATTGGTATGGCTAAGGTATCCACTTCAGCTCATGAGGCTTATGATTTAGGCATACTAAAAGAAGGAAGAGATAAAGTATCTATAAACATTGACAGACAAATAGCTGATGCTAAAGCAATGGCAATAGACATGGCAAACAGAGGCTACACACAACCTACACCTAAAAAAGTAAAAGTACTAGGCAAGCAAGTGCTAGGTATGTACTATATAGGTGCTCATAGCATGTATAGTGGTAAATATATTACAGAGCATGAGAAGAAAATGTCAGAAAAACTGGGCTATGTAATGAGTGGTGGAGACCTATCAGAACCAACTATGGTTTCTGAGCAGTACTTACTCAACTTAGAGCGCGAAGCTTTCTTATCGCTATGTGGCGAAAGAAAAACACTAGAGCGTATAGAGCATATGTTAAAAACCGGTAAACCTTTAAGAAATTAATACCATGAACGGAATATATATAGTAGGTGGTTACAGAACAGCTGTTGGTAAATCAGGCAGAGGCGGTTTTCGTTTTACTCGCCCTGATGACTTAGCGGCTGACACCATCAAACATTTATTAAAAGACTTTCCTAATCTGGACAAAAATGAAATTGACGATGTAATAGTAGGTAATGCAATGCCCGAGGCAGAGCAAGGCCTAAACGTAGGTCGTTTAATTTCTATAATGGGTTTAGATACTGTAACCGTTTCGGGTATGACAGTAAACCGTTATTGCTCTTCGGGCTTAGAAACAATTGCTATTGCTGCATCTAAAATAAATGCAGGTATGGCCGACTGTATTATTGCAGGTGGCGTAGAGTCTATGTCAGCTATTCCAATGGGTGGCTGGAGAGTTGTACCTAATGTTGATGTAGCTTTAACAAATCCTGATTGGTACTATAGCATGGGTTTAACTGCAGAAGCAGTTGCCAATGAGTACAAAGTATCTAGAGAAGATCAAGATGAGTTTGCTTTTAACTCACACATGAAAGCTTTAAAAGCTCAAAAAGAAAACAGATTTGCAGATGACATTGCTCCTATTACAGTTAAAGAAACCTATTTAGATGCTAATGAAAAAAAGCAAACCAGAGAATATGTTGTAGATACAGATGAAGGTCCTAGAGCAAGTACTTCTATTGAGGCATTATCTAAACTTCGCCCAGTATTTGCAGAAGGAGGTAGTGTAACTGCCGGTAACTCATCGCAAACATCAGACGGAGCAGCCTTTGTACTGGTAATGTCTGAGAAAAAAGTAAAAGAATTAAACCTAGAACCAATTGCTCGTATGGTTACATACGCTACTGCCGGTGTAGAACCTAGATATATGGGTATAGGCCCAATTCAAGCTATACCAAAAGCTCTAAAATTGGCAGGTATGCAGTTAAAAGATATGGACTTAATAGAACTCAATGAAGCTTTTGCAAGCCAGTCATTAGCAGTTATTCGTGAACTAGGTATCAATCAAGATATACTAAACGTAAATGGAGGTGCTATTTCTTTAGGTCATCCATTAGGTTGTACAGGTGCAAAATTATCTGTGCAATTGTTTAACGAATTGAGAAAAAGAGAACAAAAATACGGTATGGTAACAATGTGTGTGGGAACAGGACAAGGAGCTGCCGGTATTTTTGAATTACTGAAATAAAACTTTAAAGATTATAAAACTATGTCACATTTAAAAGGAGGCGAATTTCTAATAAAAGAAACTTTAGCTGAAGATATTTTTATCCCGGAAGAGTTTTCTGAGGACACTAAAATGATGGCAGATGCCACCACTGAGTTTATAGAAAAAGAGGTTGTACCTCAACGTGAGCGCTTTGAAAAGAAAGACTATGAGTTCACCTTTGAGCTAATGAAAAAAGCAGGCGAATTAGGGCTTTTAGGTGTTGGTGTACCGGAAAACTATGGTGGTTTAGGGCTCGATTTTAATGCTACAATGCTTATCTGTGATAGAATAAGTGGTATTTCAGGCTCTTTATCTACGGCTTACGGAGCACATACCGGTATTGGTACATTACCCATATTGTTGTATGGTAATGAAGAGCAAAAGCAAAAATACTTACCAAGACTAGCCTCGGGCGAATGGATGTCATGCTATTGTCTTACTGAGCCGGGAGCCGGTTCTGATGCAAATTCAGGAAAGACCAAAGCAGTATTAAGTGATGATGGTAAACATTACTTGATTACAGGACAAAAAATGTGGATTAGCAATGCAGGTTTTGCCAACCTATTAATTGTTTTTGCCAGAATTGAAGATGACAAAAACATTACTGCCTTTTTAGTTGAGAGAGACTATAATGGTATTACCATGAATGAAGAGGAAGATAAATTAGGTATCAAATCTTCATCTACTCGCCAAGTATTTTTTAATGATACGAAAGTACCTGTTGAGAATATGCTTTCTGAGCGAGGAAATGGTTTTAAAATTGCCATGAACGCCTTAAACGTAGGCCGTATTAAATTGTGTGCAGCCTGTTTAGATTCTGGTAGAAGAGTTACCTCTTTAGCTACTAAATATGCCAATGAACGTATTCAATTTAAAGTGCCAATCTCTAGCTTTGGAGCTATCAAACATAAAATTGCTGAAATGGCTACACGCACCTATGCATCAGAATCTGCTGCATATCGTGTTGGTCAAGATATAGAAGATAATATTAATAGACTTGCATCTGAAGGCTTCTCTCCACAAGAATCTAAACTGAAGGGAGTTGAAGAGTTTGCCATAGAGTGCGCCATTATGAAAGTGCATGGTTCTGAAATGGTAGACTATGTTGTAGATGAAGGTTTACAAATTTACGGTGGTATGGGTTTTTCTACTGAAACACCAATGGAAGCCGCTTATCGTGATGCTCGCATCTCTCGTATATACGAAGGAACAAATGAAATAAACCGTATGCTGATTGTTGGCATGCTATTGAAAAAAGCCTTAAAAGGCGAATTGGATTTAATAGGCCCTGCAACTAAAGTAGGAGAAGAATTAATGTCTATCCCTTCTTTTGATACTCCCGACTATTCTGTTTTGTTTACAGAAGAAAAAGAAACCTTACAGAAGTTAAAGAAAGCTATACTTATGGTTTCTGGTAAAGCCGTAGAAACATTTGGAATGAATGTAGAAGAAGAACAGGAAATATTAATGAGTGTGGCTGATATGATTATTGAAACTTATGTAGCTGAATCTTGTATTTTAAGAACGGAGAAGTTAGTAGCTAAAAACGGAGAAGCAAATTGCGCAGCACAAATAGCAATGGCTCAATTGTACCTTTCTAATGCTGTTGACAAAGTAAACAGAGCCGGGAAAGAAGCCATAGCGGCTTTCACAGAAGGTGATGAACAGCGTATAATGCTAATGGGTCTTAAAAGATTTACTAAAACACAATTGGCAAATACCAAAGACTTGCGTAGAAAAATTGCTGATAAAGTAATTGCCGAAAGTAAGTACCCTTTTTAAGGCTAAGATTTGCCTTTATCTTCTTGATAATCCCTGATTGCTTTATTCAGTTTTTTGATTAAATCTTCAGGGATTTGATAATTTTTATCGTTAGGATCTATTTGAATATGTAATGTTATACCTGAGTTCAAAGGTGTTTTTAACCCATATTTTACTTGAGCCTCATCAATCTCAACATCAGTATAGTTCCTCTCATAGAAGTCAGTAAAATCTATACCAACCTCTGTTTTTAGGTCTGATAATAATTTACTATCAAAAATCTTTCTGTTTTTAAATTGATTAACCGTTTGCCTTGGCACACCAATTTTATCAGCTACATATTGCTGTGTTAAACCCCTCTGTTTAATTTCTTCAAGAATTGCCTTACCCAAATGATCCATAGTGTAAATATAAAACTTACTAACACATTGTATGTCAATATTTTGTAAGTTTTGGATTTACAACTGGTAGGCTTTTTTTGGAAAAATGTTGCTTAATAATTTACATTTGTAATACACATAAACACATTGTGTAAGATTATCCTTACAAATAGCAGTTACATGACAAACCTAAATAAAGAGCAACTGTCGCAGTTACGTTTGCAAATATCCGATGAAACTATCACATATGTCGCAAATGAGTTAAAAACTTCTCAACAAAGTATTGAGGCAATATTCAATAAAGAACTAGAGGACCATGCAGATATTGTATTGAAATGCACAATGGCAGAACACGAAAGACAACTCAAGCAGAGAAGATTAACTGAGAAACTTCAAAAATCTTAATAATCACCTAGAATATTGTAATTTTGGCGGCTATGGAATTTTTCCGCCACACATTGCCAAATGGCATACGCATTATTCATAAACAAGTAGATAGCCCTGTGGCTCACTGCGGTCTTATTATTAATGCAGGCTCTAGAGATGAAAGAGATGATGAGCAGGGATTAGCACATTTTATTGAGCATAGTATTTTTAAAGGTACTTCTAAAAGAAAAGCGTACCATATACTAAGCAGAATGGAAGATGTGGGTGGCGAGATTAATGCCTACACAACAAAAGAAGAAACTAGCATTTATGCTGCTTTTTTAAGCGAATACTACCCAAGGGCTATAGAGCTCTTGTTTGATATTACCTTTCACTCTACTTTTCCTGCTAAGGAGATAAAAAAAGAGAAAGATGTAATTATAGATGAAATTCTCTCTTATCAAGACTCCCCTTCAGAATTGATATTTGATGATTTTGAAGAACATATTTTTAAGGGACATCCTATTGGTAAAAATATATTGGGTACGCCCAAGCTTGTAAAGTCATTTACACAAAATCATATCAAAGAGTTTATTAAAAACAACTACCATACAAATGAGATGGTTTTCAGTTCTGTAGGTAATATTTCTTTTGATAAGCTATGTAAGCAATTAGAACGCTATACCGAGTCAATTCCAGCCTCAACCAGAACTCATCAGCGTAAGCCTCTAAACGGATACTATCCTAATGAAATAATTGAAGCTAGAGACACATACCAAAGTCATGCTATAATAGGCAATAGGGCATATGAGGCGAAAGATGAAAAAGTAACAGGGCTTTTCTTGTTAAACAATATTTTAGGTGGGCCGGGTATGAATTCTCGCTTAAACCTAGGTATTAGAGAAAAATATGGTTTTGCTTACAACATAGAGTCTTTTTACACACCCTACAGTGACACAGGTATAATTGGTGTTTACTTAGGCACTGATAAGGGCACGATGAGTAAATCTATAGCCTTAGTACATAAAGAGCTAGCAAACCTTAGAACCAAAAAGCTAGGACCACATCAACTAAAAAAGGCAAAAAAGCAGTTAATTGGCCAGCTTGCCATTGCTCAAGAGAATAATTCATCTTTAATGTTATCGGCCGGAAAAGCAATTCTTACCTTTGATAAGGTTGAAACAATAGAAGAAATAAATACTCGTATTGAAAACGTTACAGCAGAAGAGTTGTTAATGATTGCAAATGAAGTATTTGATCCAACAAAACTGACAACACTAATATTTAAAGCAAAATAACATGGAGTTTTACCCACAAAAGTTAGACGATTATATAGTAGCTCATACACAAGATGAGAATGAAATTTTAGCAGAACTAAACAGAGAAACCTATGCTAAGATTCTAACACCACGTATGTTATCAGGTCACTTACAAGGTCAGGCATTACGCATGTTTAGCCATATGATACAACCAAAACGTATATTAGAAATTGGTACTTATACAGGCTATTCTGCACTTTGCTTGGCAGATGGATTGACCGAAGATGGTAAGCTACATACGATAGATATTAACGAGGAATTAGCTGAGATGATAAACCGCTACATCGATAAATCCGGTTTATCCAATAAAATAGTTACACATATTGGTAATGCAGTAGAAATTATACCCAACCTAAATGAGACTTTTGACGTAGTATTTATAGATGCAGACAAGGAGAATTACCCTAATTATTTTGACCTAACAATTGATAAAGTTCGCAAAGGCGGATTTATTATTGCTGATAATGTATTGTGGAGTGGTAAAGTAATTGAGGAAGTTGACCCAAAAGATGAGGAAACTCAAGCTATTTTAAGGTATAATGACAAAGTTCATAATGATCCTAGAGTAGAAAATGTACTGCTTCCAATAAGGGACGGACTAATGGTGTGCAGAAAACTATAGCACAAGGCATTTTTTTGTATATTTAAAGCTCCGACGAACCCGAACTAATAGAGTGATTAATGAAGCTTATCAAGTATTTCATAGGGTTTATTATATTTTGCGGTGTCTTTGCAACGGAAAGCAATGCTGCGCATTTAGTTGGTGGAGAGTTATCTTATGAGTGCGTTGCCCTAAATCAATACCGTATTACACTTACTATTTATAGAGACTGTAATTGTGTTTCATGTGCAGATTTTGACTCACAAGCAAATATTACTATCTATAATAATACTACAGGTCTTATTGCATCTAATTTAAGTGTTCCAATGGGTGCCAGAAGTAATATACCTGTTGTAATCTCAAATCCCTGCTTAACTGTTCCTCCTAATGTATGTACGGAACAAGCAGTGTACCAAACTATAGTAAACTTACCAGGCAATGGCTTTGATGGTTTCACTGTAACTCATCAACGGTGCTGTAGAAATAATACTATCAGTAACATTATTAATTCGGGTAGCTCCGGTACAACGTATACAGTTGAGATTCCACCCAACACAAGTGGTGTATGCAATAACAGTCCTGTATTTAACAACAAGCCTCCTGTAGCACTATGTGTAAATGACGCATTAACTTTTGATTATTCAGCTACAGATGTAGATGGCGATTCATTATACTATGAACTATGTGACCCTTTATTAGGCGGGAGTACAACTAGCCCTGTTGTAAACCCAGCAGCAGCACCTCCATATTCTCCTATTACTTGGTCTACAGGATTCTCTACAAGTAACCCTATCCCAGGTGCCCCAGGTTTTAGTATTGATCCCAATACGGGTATACTTACAGGAACACCAACACTTACAGGGCAATTTGTTTTTAGCGTATGTGTAAGTGAATTTAGAGCTGGTGTATTATTAAATACATCCACTAGAGATTACCAGTTTAATGTGGTTAATTGTGGTGCAATAGCAAAGGCTGTCATCAATGATCAACTAGACACCTGTGTTGGTTTAGATGTGGTTTTTGGACACAACAGCACTTTATCTAACACCGTTTTTTGGGACTTTGGTGATACGACTAGTACAGCGGACACATCCTCTTTACAAACACCTAGCTATACCTATCCCGATACAGGTGTATATAGAGTAATGCTTATTGTAAACCCCGGTACATCATGTACTGACACAGTTTTTCACACATATAGAGTTTTTTACCCTGTTAACGCAATTGTTCCTTCGGTACCACCACAATGTGTAGATGGGAATTCGTTTAACTTTAATGCAAATGGTGCTTTTGGTCCACATTCAGAGTTTTTCTGGGAGTTTGGTCCTATGGCCGTCCCCTCAACAAGTACTGATAAAGACCCAACTGGAATTGTTTTTCAAGACAGCGGACACTTCCCCGTTAGACTTACTATTACTCAGTTTGGTTGTAGCGATAGTGATATAGGAAATGATACCGTAATTGTATATCCAAGACCTGAAGTCCATTTTATTTTACCTGACTCAGTAGGCTGTGCCCCTTATGAAGTACAATTTATAGATAGTTCATTAGCTTGGACTTCCCTAAACTACGAATGGGATTTTGGTGATGGAACCACATCTAATCAACAAAACCCTTTTCATACGTATGAAATACCTGGGTCTTATGATGTAACGCTTACAATTTATACTACTGACGGATGCATAGACACTTTATCACTCACTAAAACAGATGCTATTCAGGTAAACCCTAGCCCGGAAGCATCTATGAGAGTTAACCCTTCATCGGTTTCAGAATATGAGCCCTTTATTTCTATCCGTAATACATCTAGTGGCTTTACAAGCTTTGAAATACATGCTGGAGACGGAACAGTTTACACAGAAAACAATGAAGTAGTACATGAGTATACTGATACCGGCAATTATATTATTGAAACAATAGTATTTAATGATTTTGGTTGTACAGATACAGCTAGAAAAACAATACGCATTGAACCCGAATCCGAACTGCATTTACCCAATGCATTTACTCCTGGTATGAGTAATAACAATGTGTTTTTACCAGGCGTTAGAAGAGCTCTTAAGTATGAGTTTATAGTATACGACAGATGGGGCAAAGTTTTATTCCGCACAACAAACCCAAATCAAGGTTGGGATGGAACAGCAATGGGAACAAATAATGTTGTTCCTACAGGAGTTTATGTGTATGTAATAAAAATGTTAGATGCAGATAAAAATGACCGGATTGTAAGAGGAAATATAACGCTTATTAGATAGCGTTCTTCTTCATCATAAAATAAATAAGCCCTACACAAACCAGTACATTAACTAAAATATTTGCAATAGCTATTGCAACATTTCCTGTTTTAATTAACTGAACAGTTTCTATACTAAAAGTAGAAAAAGTACTAAAGCCACCACAAAAACCGATTAATAACAAGCCTCTTAGTACAGGTTGAGTTTCAACTTTATTAGAAGAATAAACAATAAGAAATGCCAATAATCCGCTTGCTAAAACATTTGATATAAATGTACCTATAGGAAATAGTTGAGCACCAAAAGCACTTATAGATAATTTAGAGATAGCATATCTTAGTAAGCTACCTACACCTCCTCCTATAAATATTGCCAGTAAATTCATTATACATCTATGTTATATTTACGAGCAATAAGGTAATAGATTTTTAGCATTCCTTTAGCTAGTAATACTCCCCATATCATCCCCATAATAATATCTATAGGATAATGCACCCCAACATATACTCTGCTAAATGCCACTACGGCAGCCCATATTATTAACAAACCAAAAATTCCTTTGAAATAAGGTCTAAGTATAGTGCCAAAGAAAATAGCAATACCAAATGAATTAGATGAATGCCCAGAGAAGAAGCTATATCCTCCACAGCCACCTCCCATAACATGTCTTATAACACCTTCTAACTCCGGTACACTGCAAGGGCGTGGGCGTTTAAAAATTTCTTTGAAAACCTGAGAAGTAGTAAAGTCTATAACACCAACCATTGCAAAGCCCATTAATGTGGCAAGCAATCCGGCTTTCCATCCTTTCTTGTAAAATACAAGTACTATTATAGCTAAGTATAATGGGAACCAAGTTTTTTTATTGGTTATGGTCTTCCAAGTATCATCATAAGCTGCAGATCCTAAATTATTAAGGTATATCAACAAATCAGTATCCCACTGAAATATGGTATCTAACCAACTCACTACTCTACTTTTTCATTTAGCTTTTTCCAGAGCATATCTTTTAGCTCTGTAAGACCTTGCTGAGCAACTGATGAAATAAAAACATAAGGCACATCAGGTAAATCTTGCTTAATTTCTTCCATTAATTCCTCATCAAGCATATCCGATTTTGTTAAAGCCAAAACTCTGTCTTTATCTAATAACTCAGAATTGTATTTCTTTAATTCGTTAGATAAGATTTCATATTCAGCTTTTATATCATCCGTATCTACAGGAATCATAAAAAGCAAAATAGCATTTCGCTCAATATGTCGTAAAAAACGATGGCCTATACCTTTTCCTTCGCTAGCCCCCTCTATAATACCGGGTATATCTGCCATTACAAATGACTGGTACTCACGGTAAGGAACTATACCTAAATTAGGTACTAGAGTTGTAAATGCATAATCAGCAATTTTAGGCTTAGCAGCTGTAATAACTGATAGTAGTGTAGACTTACCTGCATTAGGAAAACCTACCAAGCCAACATCTGCCAATACTTTTAGCTCTAACACCTTCCATGCTTCTTGTCCAGGCAAACCAGGTTGAGCATAACGTGGAGTTTGTCTAACAGAGTTTTTAAAGTGTACGTTTCCTAAGCCTCCTTTACCTCCATGTAATAAAATCTTTTCCTCTCCATCTTCGGTAATCTCAAAAAGAACTTCACCGGTATCCGGATCTTTAGCTATCGTACCTAGTGGCACTTCCAAAATTTCGTCTTTTCCTTCAGCTCCGGTACTCTCACTTGCTCCACCATTTTCACCATGACCGGCTTTTACATGCTTTCTGTACTTAAGATGTATTAGTGTCCATAATTGTTTATTCCCTCTAAGAATAATATGACCGCCTCTACCTCCATCGCCTCCGTCAGGTCCACCTCTAGAGTTCATTCTATCACGAAACAGGTGTGACGAACCTGCACCACCCCTGCCCGTTCGGCAGTTGATTTTTACATAATCAACAAAATTTGAACCGGACATCTTTTATCTTTTTTATAAGGAATCAATAACTGAGCACAAACGATTGGTAATCTCATCAATATCACCAACACCATCTATACCATGATATTTGTTTTGTTGCTCAAAGTAGTTTTGCAAAATAGCAGTTTCGTTTTCATAAACCTTTATACGGTTTCTGATTACTGTTTCATCTGCATCATCTTTTCTACCACTTGTTTTACCACGCTCTAATAAACGAGTAACCAATTCTTCTTCGGGAACCTCTAAAGCCAACATAGCAGTAACTGCAGTATTTCTACTGCTTAAAAACATGTCTAAAGCTTCAGCTTGATCTGTTGTTCTTGGAAAACCATCAAAAATAAAGCCTTTGGCACCTTCATTTTTTTCAACCTCACTTTGCAACATACTTATAGTTACTTCATCAGGTACTAGTTCTCCTTTATCAATAAAACTCTTAGCCATGTTACCTAATTCGGTACCATTTTTAATGTTATATCTAAATATATCACCTGTAGATAGGTGCACTAAATTGTATTTATCAATCAATCTTTCAGATTGCGTTCCTTTCCCTGCTCCGGGAGGTCCAAACAGCACAATGTTTAACATAATTAATTGCTTAAAATTTTCGCGAAGTTACGAAATATGATGCTAGTGTTCTCCTTTCAAAAAAATTGTACTTTTGGGCATGGCAAATTACTATTCATCAGACTTTCAATTAGGCGTACTAGGTGGTGGGCAATTAGGAAAAATGTTGCTTACCGAAACACGCCGATACGACATTTATACAGCAATACTTGACCCCTCTGACGAAGCACCATGTAAAGTGGGTAGCAACCGTTTTGAGCAAGGTAGTTTAATGGACTTTGATACCGTTTACAACTTTGGGAAGACAGTAGATTTACTAACTATAGAAATTGAACACGTAAACATTGTTGCACTAGAAAAACTAGAGCAAGAAGGTTTAGAAATTCATCCTTCTCCTAAAGTGCTGAAGACAATTCAGAACAAAGGCAGGCAAAAACTTTTCTATAAAGAGAAAAACATACCAACTGCCCCTTTTGAACTGTTTAGCGGTATTGCAGAACTAAAAGAAGCTGTTAACCAAAACAGAATCCAATATCCTTTTGTATGGAAATCTACACAGTTTGGATATGATGGAAAAGGCGTTTCTGTTATAAAAAATGAAGAGGATTTAGCTAAACTAAGCGATGGTGAATGTATTGCTGAGCAATTTGTAGACTTTGAAAAAGAACTAGCCGTAATTGTTGCCAGAAACAAATCTGGCGAAGTAACTACTTATCCTGTAGTAGAAATGGAATTTCACCCAACTGCAAACTTAGTAGAATACGTTCTATGCCCTTCTAGTGTTGATTCTGCAATTGAAGATAAAGCAAGAAAATTGGCTATAAATGTAGCCGAAGCATACGGAAGCACCGGCTTATTAGCCGTAGAGTTGTTTTTAACAAAAAGCGGAGACATTTTGGTAAACGAAGTAGCCCCTAGAGTACATAATAGCGGACACTACTCTATTGAAGGTAGTTACACTAGTCAATTTGAGCAACACCTAAGAGCCATCTTAAATTTACCACTAGGAAGCACAAAGAACAAAGTTGCTGCAGTAATGGTAAACCTAGTTGGAGATGAGAATCATTCTGGGCCTGTTAAATATGAGGGTATGGAAGATTTAATGAAAATGGAAGGTGTAAATGCACATTTATATGGTAAAAAAGAAACACGTCCTTTCCGTAAAATGGGGCATGTAACCATCATTGATGAATCTATTACTGAAGCAAGAGAAAAAGCAGAAAAGGCAAAAAATTCAATTAAAGTAATATCAACTAATTGATTTATATTAAAAATAAAAAAGAATTATGGCAGCACAAGTAGGAATTATAATGGGTAGTAAATCTGACCTTCCTGTAATGCAGGAAGCAGCAGATGTATTAAAAGAGTTAGGTGTTGACTATGAAATTGATATTGTTTCTGCACACCGCACACCCGAAAAAATGTATGACTACGCAAAAGAAGCTCATAACAGAGGTATTAAAGCTATTATTGCCGGAGCCGGAGGTGCCGCTCATTTACCGGGTATGGTTGCTGCTATAAGCCCATTACCTGTTATTGGAGTTCCTGTAAAGTCTAGTAATTCTATTGATGGTTGGGATTCTATCTTATCTATACTACAAATGCCGGGTGGTGTTCCTGTTGCTACAGTAGCCCTTAATGGTGCTAAAAATGCTGGTATATTAGCTGCTCAAATCATAGGCTCATCTAATTCTGATGTTTTAAAAAGCATTATCAGCTATAAAGCAGGTTTAAAGCAAAAAGTTATTGATTCTGCAAAGGATTTGTAATAACAGATATTCTATAAATTTAAAAGAGCCACTCGAGGTGGCTCTTTAAAGCTATCTAACCGAATATAGCTTTTTCTACTAAACGAAACTATCGAACAATTAATTACATTACTAATGTAGTTTAGTAAAAGCTACGGTGAAATATCAAATTATTTTACGAATACTAATTAAAAGTTTACGGTATGATAAAACTATTAAACGTTTTATAGTGCTTTAAGAATACTTAGCAAATGTTCTTTCTTACGATTTGCTACCGGAATACGAGACCCGTCCTCCATAATTATATAGCCACCATCAGTTTGTACATAACGCTTTAAGTAGTTCATATTTACCAAATGAGACTTGTGTATGCGCTCAAACTGGTAACGACTTAATAACATATCAAATTCCTTTAGCGTTTTAGAAGCCAATAAATGGCGCTCATTACTTAAAAAGAACTTTGTGTAGTTACTGCTAGACTCACAACGTAAGATTTCGCTGATTTTTATTACATGTATACCATCAGATGTTGGTACTACAATTTTTTTAGGAGCCTCTGTTACCTGTCTAATATTTTCTAATAAGACATCAAAGTTTGGCGAACCCGATTTATCTTTAGTACTAGTTTCAATTTTACGAATTGCTTTTACCAACTCTTCAGAGTCTATAGGCTTTAGTAAATAGTCTAATGCACTAAACTTTATGGCTTGTATAGCAAACTCATCATGCGCAGTAATAAATATGATATTAAAGGATTGATATCCGGTAGACTCTTTTTCGAGTTTATCTAATACATCAAAGCCTTTTTGGCTACCTAACTTCACATCCAAAAACACTACATCAGGTTCATGTTCTAATATAGCACTATACCCTGCATCAACATTATCTGCTTCGGCCACTACTTCTATTTCAGGGCAAAACAAATCTAATTTTCCTTTCAGTGAGTCACGAGAGTTTTCCTCGTCATCTATAATCACTGCTTCTATTTTACTACTGCTCATTATAAATTTATATAAGTGATTTTATGGTATTATCAAATTTAATGATAAAATTCTACTAATCATAAATACTGTACCGGTATATCAATAATTACTTTGGTTCCGGCTGGGCTTCCGTCCTCTTTTGTTAAATCAACAAAATCTATTCGCATCTCTTTACCTATTGCCTTAGACAACATTTCTATACGGTCTTTTGTAATTTGTGTTGCCATAGATTTATGTGTTGCAGTGCCTTTTGCTTCTTTTATTTCTTTCGCCTTATCTCTACCCACTCCGTTATCAGTAACCTCACATATCAACCTGTCATTATCCTCATCATAGATAAATTCAATTTTTATAATTCCCGGCCCATCTTTTTTAGGTCCTACGCCATGCAAAATAGCATTTTCTACCTGAGGCTGTATAAGCATAGGCGGTATACCTACATCGTACTCAATTTCCGGGTCAATCTCTATTTCAAAATCAAACTTATTCTTAAACCTCAATTTTTCAAGTTCAAGGTAGTTTCTAAGTGTTGCTGCTTCCGTTTCTATTGGAATTAAATGCTCTTTAGATGCCTCTAGTGTTAAACGCATCAATTTAGCAAAATTGTTTAGGTACTTTAAGGCAGATTTAGCATCATTCTTAAAAATAAAACTGCTGATAGAGTCTAAAGCATTGAAAATAAAATGCGGGTTCATTTGCAAGCGTAAGGCTTTACGTTCCATTTCCGAAAGCTGGTTTTCTAATTTAATTTTTAAGTTTATTGCCCTAAACCTTCTGTATAATATATACCATACCGTACCCACAATTAATATTGAGCTACCTAATATAAACCACCATCTAAGCCATATTGGCGACTTAATCCTAAAGCTAAAGGTAACAGGGGTTTCTGTCCACACACCACTTTCATTAGCAGCCAATACTTTAAATGTATATGTACCGTACTTTAAGTTAGTATAAGTTGCTAAGTTGCTATAAGTAGATGGCGACCATTTTTTATCTGCCCCCTCCAATATATATTGATACTTTACTTTTTCCGGAATAGTAGTGCTAATACCTACAAAGTCAAAAGACACATTGTTTTGATTGTATGGCAACACCAAGTTTTCCGGCAAATGATACCATTTAGACAAACCTGTAGAGTATTCTGACCAATCTTCTAAGTTTTCATAAAACAAGCGCACATTGGTTATATGTACTTGAGGCGGGTTGGGGTTTATTTTTAATTGATCGATATTGAGCTTTGTTACACCACTTGAAGTACCAAACCAAAGGTTCCCGTCAACATCTTTTGTAACTGCTCTTGGGTTATTTTCTACACCTAAAAATCCTTCTTTAGAGCCAAATCTTTTTATCTCATTTATTTTACCTCCTTCATCAAACTTTAGTCTTTCTATACCTTTTTCAGACCCTACCCACAAGTCGCCCATTTCATCGTTTACCAATAAATAAATATTGTTAGAAACTAAGCCGTCATCTTTTGTATAAATAGTAGCCCTACCGTCTCTTATCTTTACTAAACCACTACCTATATTACCTAACCATAACACACCCGATTTATCAAATAAAGCACATGAATAAGGGGAGATGATTGATTCTGTTTCTTTTGGTAAGTTAATGATAGAAAACTGTCCATTTGAGTACTTTTTTACAGTATTGAAACTAAAAAACCATATAGCTTTATCAGGCCCTTTAAGTATTTGAAATGGCGATGCATCTACTATAGCACCATCAGCCGTTGGTACACTATGACTTATTATCTTTCCGTTTTTATAGGAGTTTATTCCTCCGGCCGTACTTATCCATAATATATCCTCCTTTTCGTCATATAAAACGTCAAAAATAAATTTATCTATCAACCCATCCTTTTCGGTGTATTTGGTAAATCGTTTACCATCATACTTTGCCAAACCTTTTTCAGTACCAAACCACATCTCTCCATTCTTTCCCTCTACAATAGAAAAGACCAGTGCATCTAGGAATCCGTTTTTGGCTGAAAAACTTTCTATTTGACTAGCAAAACTGGTTTGCCTGCTATTTTTAATTCTGGTAACTCCATTTTGAGTTCCTATCCAATAATCAAAATTAGAAGCTTGAGTAATGTTCCAAACATCATTATTTATTACTCCATCTTTTTCAGAATAATGTGTAAATAACTCATTAGAGTATTTACTCACACCCCCTTGGGTACCAATCCATATGTTTCCTTCTTTATCTTCAAAAATGGTTTTTACTTGATTGTGTACCAAGCCATTTTCCCTACTCATAATAGTCCATTTTCTACCATCAAATTTGGCAACACCTAAACTATTACTCCCAATCCAAAAATTACCTTCGCTATCTTCTGTTAATGCTCTTAAATCAGAAAACTGAGTGGTACTTAATGCAGGTGTTGGATTAAATAAATCATATCCATCCCAACGCAATAACTCTTCATTACTGCCATACCAGTTTCTTATACCTACCCATAAATATCCTTTACTAGACATCCATAAAAGGCGTATAGATTTAGATTCAAAATCTTCTATTTCAACTTGTTTTATAATCTCCAGTTTATCGTTAATCAGCATTAAAGATTTTTCTGTACCCAACCATACTCTGCCACTATCAATAGGCTCTATTGCTGTAATAGTGTCTATATTCTGTGGCAACATTATTCGTTCCATTACCTCATCCTTTGCCCTATATAGGCCTTGCAATGTTCCCACCCATAAATTACCCTTATCATCAAGGGTTAAATCGTAAATTCGGGTTCTTATACTCTGGCTATCTGTATAAAACTCGGTGCCATCATATCTGGTTAAACCATTATCAGTACCAAACCACATAACTCCATTATTATCTTCAACTATCTTATATACATAGTTACTGGCCAACCCATCATCAACCGTATATGTAGTAAAGCTTATACCGTCATAAGAAACAGCTCCACCAGCCTCGGTACCAAACCAAATATTACCCCTAGAATCTTGTATAATAGTATTTACTATTTCTACAGGCAATCCATCGTTTATCGTAAAGTTTTTAAAACTAAAGCGTTGAGCATTCAACCCTGTGCTTACTAATAAGCATAGGAATAAAATAAGTACATGTGGGTTATATTTTTCAGGAAAGAATCTGCTCATCCGCCAAATCATTAAAGCGAATATAAGGAATAGTGCCGTATTATGGATATAAAAAAACCGCCTAGAAGCGGTTGATTATTTATAGGTTAGTTTTGTGATTAACCGTGATTAACAACAACTCGTTTGCTCAATATTTCCTCATCTACAGTGATGCGCATCATATACACACCATTATCTAACTCTGATAAGTCTAACATAAGTTTTGAGGGGGCTGTATCATCCCATTTTTTCTTCAATACTATATTACCCAAAGCATCAAATATTTTCACATCAATACTTTTAAACTTTTCTAAAGTATGAGTGATATATAAATTTTTAGACACCGGGTTTGGATAAGTAGAGATTTTATCATCTAACTTATTATCTCCGATACTAATAGTATTAGCAGAAACTGGGATATAGTTTGCCTGTACTTGCAGCTGAAGTACAACCATAAAACAGATAATAGGAAGAATTTTAAGTATTGCTTTTCTCATTTAAAAACCTTCGTTTGAGTTAAATTTTATAATTTAACCTACAACAAATATACCAAAAAATAAGGACGAAATGAAGCTACTATTCACTTCAACCCAACTTTAACAAGTATTTAACATAATGACGAGAGAAGAGAAGGATTTGTTGCAAGAAAAAATTAAACAAGAACTTACCAGCCTTGAAAGGGAAATAGCATCATTAAAAGAAATGACAAAACCCGAGCCTCAAGGGAATGAAGTGGGGAGAGTAAGTAAAATGGATGCTATTAATAACAAAAGTGTGATGCAATCGTCATTAGCAACAAAAGAGAAAAGACAAAAAAGTCTTGCTATGAAACTAGAAAGAATAGAAGACGAAAACTTTGGTAATTGTGCTAACTGTAATAATCCAATAAATATAAAACGCTTGCTTTACAGACCCGAAAGTGCACTATGCATTAGATGTGCTAGATAATTAATTTAAAGTAAAACCCGCTTTTTTGATATGCTCCCAAAAGTTTGGGTATGATTTCTTTACTACTTCAATGTTTTTAATGGTAATAGGCTTTAATAATGCTAATGGTGCAAAAGCCATAGCCATTCTATGGTCATTATAGGTTTCTATACTTACCCCTTCATTTATTGTTTCGGGTGACATTATTTTTAATGTCGACTCACTCAACAACTCAACATACCCACCCAATTTGGTCAATTCGTTTTCAAGTGCCTTTATACGGTTAGTTTCTTTGAGAGACAAATTGTACAAACCATCAATTTGCGCTTCAACACCCAATCCTAAACACGTAACAGCTATACTCTGAGCTAAATCAGGGTTATGTCTTAAGTCAAAAAACAATTTCTTATTCTGCTCAAAACCCATCTCTTTATATAGTACAAGCCCTGAGGAAGTAAAGTTGGTTTTCACACCAAAACTTTCATAAAGCTCCACTAAAAACCGATCTCCTTGATAACTCTCTTTTTTAAGACCTTTCAACTCAATTCTACATACATCAGAAAATGCAGCCAACTGATACCAATAAGCTGCCGAAGACCAATCTGGTTCTACAGTATATTCTTTTGCCAAGTACGCACCCTCTGAAATACTAATTGTAGCATCCTTAAAAGTGCATTTAGCACCAAAGTGTTGCATTATTGCGGCTGTCATTTGCATGTATGGCAATGATAGCTTAGTACCGGTTAAATTTATTTGTAAACCGTCTTTTAAATAGGGTGCAATCATCATTAAAGCAGAAATATACTGACTACTTATACTACTATCTACCTCTATTTTACCACCTTTTATATTGCCTTTACCAAACAGCAATGGTGGATACCCCTCTTCTCCTAAATAAGAAACATCAGCGCCTAACCTTTGCAGAGCCTCTACCAATACTTTTATGGGTCTACTTAGCATTTGTTTAGTACCAGTAAGTATTTTGTCTTCTCCTTTTAATGCATAATAAGCAGTTAAAAACCGCATTGCAGTACCTGCCATACCCACATTTATTTCTCTTTCATCAGAAGCCAATGCCTCCATCAATATTTTAGTATCCTCACTATTAGATAGATTATAAATATTGATATCCTCCTCGGCTAGAGCTTTAATAATTAATGCTCTATTGGTTTCGCTTTTAGAGCCTCCAATAGTTACAATAACATCTAGTTTTTTGTTTTTTGTGGATAATGAGTAGTTCAAAGCTAAATTTGAGTTCTGTTTACGTAATACTCTAGTGAATCTATAATTAATTGCTCTTCTACTTCATGGTTAATTTCGGCTTTACCTATTTCGGCTAATAAAGTAAAGTTTATAGCTCCATTTATATTCTTCTTATCATGCTTCATTAGTTCTAAAAGCGAGTTAAAGTCTCGCTGAGAAAAACGTACTCTTTTATATAATGACAATATATAGTTTACAATCTTATCTAACTGATAATGACTTAAACCTGCCAGCTTATAAGACAAGTAGCACTCACAAATCATTCCTGCTGCAACAGCCTCACCATGCAATAAGGGTATAGACTTTTCTTTGTTTAAGTAAAAACTTTCTAACGCATGCCCAATTGTATGACCAAAATTTAGTGTTTTTCTTATCCCTTTTTCATAAGGGTCTGCTAATACAATCTCATTCTTTATTTCAATAGAGCGCTTAATGATTGGTGTTAACTCTTCGCTGCTAAGTTTTATATGCTTTATATTTTTCCAAAGCTTTTCATCTAAAGTCAAGCCATATTTAATTACCTCGGCAAAACCCGATAAAAACTGTTTTTTAGTTAGTGTTCTTAAAAAAACAGGCTCTACAACTACAGCCACAGGATTTACAAAAGCACCTACTTGGTTTTTTAAATAATCTAAATCTACACCTACCTTCCCTCCTACTGAGGCATCTACTTGTGCTAATAAAGTTGTAGGAATATTTACATAGTCTATCCCTCGCATAAAGGTTGAGGCAACAAAACCGCCCAAATCTCCTATTACACCACCACCTAAATTGATGAGTAATGAATTACGCCCAGCTTCTAACTCAGAGAGCATTCGCCATACAGACATACACACCTCTATATTCTTATTCTCTTCTCCTGATGGAATTTCTATTACGGGCACATCATCTAACAAAGAAATTGTGCTAATGAGTTTGGGTAAACAGTTTTCATTGGTAAGCTCGTCTACCAAAATAAAAAGCTTGTCGTACTGATTGTTTTTCTCCTCGAGCCAAGCATGTAAATCGGTAAGCGATTTACTGCCTACAAAAACCGGATAATCTGTGGCTTGAATAAAACTCATAATAATTTGCTCAGGTGTATACAAAGAAACAAATCTCTTTTATATTTGTGCAATTAAATTTATGTAACCTGAATGATATCTTTTAACGATACGGAAATTGCTTTTTCATCGAAAAGGGATTCCGATTTGAAGCGAGCTTATTACCTATTTAAATTAGTGGCAAGCCCTTCTTTTGTTAAAACAGGTAAAAGCCTAATCAACTTGGCTTTTAAGCTTCATTTACCTGTTAAGTCCGCCATCAGATCAACTGTGTTCAATCACTTTTGTGGTGGGGAGACTCTTGAGGAATCTAAAAAAGTAATTGGTCAGTTACTTAAATATAATGTAAAGAGCATTTTAGACTATTCTGTTGAAGGCAAAGAAACCGAAGCCGATTTTAATCGTTCGTTAAAACAAGCCTTAACTACCATTCAATTTGCTAGTAAAACTAAAGGTATACCGTTTACAGTATTCAAACCCACCGCTATGGGAAGGTTTGAGCTATTGGAAAAAGTAAACCAAAAAGAAGAGTTAACTGAAGCCGAAAAAGAAGAATGGAATAAAGTAATTACCCGCTTTGACAAAGTATGTGCTATGGCACATGAATATGGTATACCTGTAATGGTAGACGCAGAAGAAAGCTGGATACAAGATGCTGCAGATGAATTGGTGCTAGACATGATGCGCAAATACAACAAAGAGCGTGTAATTGTATATAACACCTTGCAAATGTACCGTCATGATCGTTTGGCATACATGAAAGAATTATTTACCGAATCTGAAAAAGGTAACTTTTTCTTAGGCTTAAAAATTGTTCGTGGTGCCTACATGGAGAAAGAACGTGATCGTGCAAAAGAAATGGGTTATGATTCACCTATTCAAAAAAACAAACTGGCAACAGATAGAGATTATAATCTTGCACTAGAATTTGCTACAGAAAATTTTGAGCAAATAGCTTTATGTGCCGGCACCCATAATGAGGAAAGCGCAATGTATTTGACAGAATTAATGGACAAATACAACATTCGTGTAGACCATCCTCAAGTATATTTTTCTCAACTATATGGCATGAGCGACCATATTAGTTTCAACTTATCTAAGCACGGTTACAATGTGGTAAAATATGTACCCTACGGCCCCATTAGAGAAGTAATGCCTTACCTAATAAGACGTGCAGAAGAAAACACTTCTGTTTCCGGGCAAACCGGTAGAGAGTTGAGCTTGATTATGGAAGAAATGAAACGTCGTCGTAAACGCTAGTTTTCATAAATTAGTAGTGTGAAACGCTTTTTCAAAATCTTTTTCAAATACCTTATAAGAGCCTCCTTGGTTTTTTTACTGCTAAGCTTTGGCATCGTTTTTCTTTATAAATATGTAAACCCTCCTACCACAGTTTTGATGCTGCAAAAAGGCACAAAGGTGGATAGAGAGTGGGTAGATATTGAAGATATATCTCCAGATTTAGTTTTGGCAGTAGTCTCATCAGAAGACAATTTGTTTTTAGAGCATAATGGTTTTGATATAGAAGCTATTAAAAAAGCACAAGAGCACAACAAAACCAGCAAACATAAGCGAGGTGCAAGTACCATTTCTCAGCAAACTGCAAAAAATGTATTCTTATGGCCAGCCCGTTCTTGGCTAAGAAAAGGTATGGAAGTATACTTTACTGCTCTAATGGAATTGCTATGGAGCAAAGAACGTATTATGGAGGTATACCTAAACGTTATAGAAATGGGCGATGGCATTTATGGCGCTGAAGCTGCCGCTAAACATTATTATGGACGTTCTGCTAAAAAGCTAAATAGAGAACAATGCGCTATGATAGCTGCGATACTCCCTAATCCAAGGGAAAGAAACCCAACCAGACCTACTACTTACTTATTAAAAAGGAAGAACTGGATTTTGTGGAATATGAAAAATATTGAAGTTGTAAAATTTGATTAATTACAATTGCAATCACTTACCTCTTTTACTTCTAATAAATCCACTTTCATTAAGTAAGCTGTGGAGTCACAATTTTTAAAGCGAGCAGTGAATTCCGGTGTAAAGTCTTTAGAATAGATTTGATATTCTTTGCAAGAATCTTTTTTGGTATCGCTTTCCTCAAAGTTTACCTTACCATTTACAATTAATTGGTTGATTGCTGTAGTATCAATTCCCGCACATTGCATCTGACACATTACCTCATCAGAATAAGCAAGGTCTTTTCTGGAAATATCTACTAACACCCTAGAGTTTGGGAAATAATTACATTGTATATCTCTACCTCCGAAAATCATCACTACGAAAATAGTTCCGATACCTACTCCTAAAAAATACCAGCCAAATCTTTTTAATAATCCCATGGGGCAAAAATAGCAGATTGGATTTTATAAACCACCAAAAAGGAGATTAATATCTCTGTTAGGTAAGCCATACCAATCGCCAATACTTCTGTTGGTTAAAACGCCATTGTATATATACATACCATTACGCACACCTTGTTTGCTACGAAGCATATTTTCTACTCCTCCTTCTTCTCCTATAGACAATAAAATAGGCGCAAAAATATTACTCAATGAAAAGGATGCAGTACGAGCAACGCGAGATGCAATATTTGGCACCCCATAATGTACTATCCCAAATTTAGTGATGGTGGGTTTGTCATGTGTAGTTAGTTCAGAAGTCTCTATACAACCACCTTGATCTATACTTACATCTATAATTACAGAACCGGCTTTCATATTCTGCACCATTTCTTCGGTAACAATACATGGTGTCCTGCCTTCGGCTCTTATAGCTCCAATTACAACATCTGCACGCATCAGGGCTTTTTGCAATACTTTTGGTTGCACTATACTTGTAAAAATACGAGCATTTAAATTATCCTGAATCCTGCGTAATTTATTTAAGGAGCTATCAAACATTTTGATGGATGCACCCAATCCCATTGCAGCACGTGCTGCATACTCCCCTACAGTTCCCGCACCTAATATCACAACTTCTGTTGGCGACACACCTGATATACCTCCAAGCATTAATCCTTTACCATCATTTACATTACTCATCAATTCAGCAGCAATTAATACGGCAGTATTGCCGGCAATTTCACTCATAGACCGAACGACAGGAAAAACACCCTCTTCATCCTGAATATAATCGTAAGCGATGGCAGATATTTTTTTCTTGGTTAGCTTTTCAAAATAAGCCTTGTTTTGAACCTTTAATTGTAAGGCAGATATTAAGGTTTGCTTTGGTTGCATGTAATCCATCTCTTTTAAAGATGGTGGTGCAACTTTTAATACAATATCAGATTTAAAAACCTCATCAGTGCTATAAGATATTTTGGCACCCGCTTCGGAGTAATCGTTATCAGAAAAATTTGCAGGTAAACCTGCCCCGGACTCTACAGTAACTTCATGCCCGTTGTTCACCAATAAGTGTACAGCATCTGGCACTAAGCCCACACGCTTTTCTTGTAAGCTGGTTTCTTTTGGGATACCAATGTTTAATCGGCTACTACGTTTGCCCACTTCCAACATTTCTTCCTGGGGCATCAGCTCTGGGCTGGAGAAAGACAAGTACTTCGGCTTGCTCATCTTTTTTAGTTGATATTGATAATTCTTTTTGCTCCATCCTGTTCCATCCGAATCTCAAGCGCTCCTTCCGGTATTAGGTTGGGTATTTTTTCAGGCCATTCTATCAAACAATAACTTCCACTATAAAAGTACTCATCACAGCCCATATCCATTGCTTCTGTTTCATCATCAATTCGATAAAAATCAAAATGGTAAACAGCTTCGCCATCACCTCCTTCATATTCATTTACCAATGAAAAAGTAGGGCTACTTACTGTATCTTTTACCCCTAACACTTTACATAAAGCTTTGGTAAAAGTAGTTTTACCCACTCCCATAGGACCATAAAATACTAAGATACGATTATCATAAGATTGCAGCAAATTTTGCGCAATCTCTATCAACTGATTAGGTTCAGTACATTCCCAATGCGATGTCATTACTTTGTTTTAAGACAAAGATACAACAGGAATTATCATTTCTTCTAATGAAACCCCTCCATGCTGAAAAGTATTTCGGTAATACTTTACGTAATGATTATAGTTATTGGGGTAAGCAAAAAATTTATCTTCCCTAGCAAACACATAGGATGTACTCACATTGGTTTTTGGCAAAAATATATCTTCCGGGTTCTTTACTTCAAACACTTCTTTTGGGTTATAACTCAAGTTTTTCCCTTGCTTGTAGCGTAAATTGGTGTTTGTGTTTCTATCCCCTACCACCTTAGTAGGCTCATTTACATTTACCGTTCCATGATCTGTGGTAATTACCAATCTTACATCTTTACTAGCCAACTGGCGAATAATATCAAATAATGGTGAGTTATTAAACCAGCTTACAGTTAATGAACGATAGGCTTTGTCATTATCTGCCAACTCACGTATTACCTCCATCTCTGTTTTTGCATGCGATAGCATATCTACAAAATTGTATACAATTACATTTAACTTATTACTCATGTAATTATTTAGGTTCTCAGCCAGTTTTTTACCGGCAGCATGGTTGGTAATCTTGTTATAAGAATGTTTTATACTACCATGCCCTAAGCGTTGTAATTGGTCTGCCAAAAACTCTTTTTCATATAAGTTCTTACCTCCCTCCTCTATATCATCTTTCCATAGTTTTGGAAAACGTTTTTTAATTTCTGATGGCATTAAGCCTGCAAACAAGGCGTTACGTGCATATTGGGTTGCAGAGGGTAATATGCTGTAAAAAATTTCTTCTTTATCTACGGTAAAGTAGTTTTCTACCATGGGTTGTATGGCTTTCCATTGGTCATAACGGAGATTATCTATTACCAATAAAAAAACCGGTTTTTCTTCTTTCAGGTAAGGGCTTACTTTTTCTTTAAATAAGGTATGAGACATTACAGGTCCTTCTTCTATACCATTTAACCAATCGGCATAATTGCGTTCTATAAACTTGGTAAACAATCCATTGGCTTCAGATTTTTGCATATTCAAAATCTGGTTCATCCCTTCATCCTCCAGTTTTTCCAACTCCATTTCCCAATAAACCAAGCGCTTATACATATCTATCCACTCTTGATAGGTACGAACATCGTTTAATGCCATTCCTATTTGGCGAAACTCTTGCTGATAGGCAGATGTAGTTTTTTCACTTACCAATCTTCTGGTATCTAAATTCTTTTTTATAGAAAGTAAAATTTGGTTTGGGTTTACCGGTTTAATTAAATAATCAGAAATTTTAGAACCAATAGCATCCTCCATAATGCTTTCTTCCTCGCTCTTTGTAATCATTACCACCGGTAAGTTACTATGCTTTTCTTTTATCTGGCTCAAGGCCTCAATACCTGTAATCCCAGGCATATTCTCATCCAACAGCACAATATCATAGTGTTTGGCATCTATCATATCTACTGCTTCATCTCCATTATTAATGGTATCTACATTATATCCTTTTTGTTCTAGGAACATGATATGAGGTTTTAGCAAATCTATCTCGTCATCTACCCAAAGGATCTGTATTTTTTCCATATTATTGTTGCTGATTATTTCGGTTAAAAATTTAATAAATATTGATTCGCCAGTTTTGGAAAAAAGCCACACTAACAAACGTAAAATATTAAACGACCCAATATACGGTTTCATTACAATTCCGAACGAAACTATTTTTGACCTAATAGAACACCCTTATTTTCAGCGCCTAAGAAGAATCTCTCAATTAGGGCTTACTTACTTGGTATATCCGGGTGCTTACCATACACGTTTTCATCATGCCTTAGGTGCCATGCACTTAATGCAAAAAGCTATAGATGTGCTTCAGTCTAAAGGACATACAATAAGTCCTGAAGAAAAAGAAGCAGTATGTATAGCTATTTTATTACATGATGTAGGACACGGACCTTACTCACATGCCTTAGAACATAGTATTGTAAATAACCTTAGCCACGAAACCGTTTCGTACTTAATGATGGATCGTTTAAATGCTGAGTTTGATGGCAAACTTACACTAGCTATCGATATTTTTCGCAATAGGTATGCCAAAAAATTCTTGCATCAATTAATATCTAGCCAACTAGATATGGATAGGCTTGACTACCTACAAAGAGATAGCTTTTATACTGGTGTATCTGAAGGAAAAATAAATTCTGACAGACTGATAACAATGCTAAATATTGCTGATGATGAGCTGGTTATTGATGCAAAAGGAATTTACTCTGTAGAAAAGTTTATTGTGGCCCGTAGGCTAATGTACTGGCAAGTATACTTACATAAAACCGTACTAGCCGCAGAATTTATGCTGGTAAATATTTTAAAGCGCGCAAAAGAATTGGCCAACAATGGAGAGGTTCTTTTTTGCACATCAGCTTTAAAAACCTTTTTATACGATAAGATTGATAAAACTGACTTTGAGAAAAAGCCGGAGTTATTGGACATTTTTGCAAGGCTAGACGATTATGATATTTTATCTGCTGTAAAAGAATGGAAACATCATGACGACAGGTTACTTGCTATGTTATGTAACCAGTTAACAGAACGTAGACTTCTAAAAATTCAGATAGCTACAGAGCCTTTCACTGAAGAGCAAATTACAGAGAAAAGAGAAAAAGCAAAGCAACTATTCGGCTTTACCGATGAAGAAGTAAAGTACTTAGTTTTTACAGACCGTATTACCAACAATGCCTACAACCCTAAAAAAGAGACCATTAATTTACTTTATAAAGATGGCTCTATAGCAGATGTTGCAGAGGCAGCAGATACTTTTAATATTGATGCAATGGCTAGAACAGTAAAAAAATACTTTTTCTGTTTTCCTAAAGAATGCCGTTAACAAGCTATGTTTAGCTCCCGAAAAATTTAGTACTTTTGGCGGAATGGAATTTTCTGCAAAACAACTAGCCGAGATACTAAATGGTGAGACAGAGGGAAACCCTGATGTACTAGTACATAAACTTGCCAAAATAGAAGAAGGAGTTGAAGGTTCGTTAACATTTTTAGCGAATCCTCAATACACACCCTATATATATGATACTGATGCTTCGATAGTAATTGTAAGCAGCTCTTTTGTTGCTGAAAAGCCTGTAAAAGCAACTCTTATACGAGTAGAAGATGCTTATAAAGGCTTTGCAACATTATTGGATTACTACAATCAGATAAAATCTAAAAAAGCTGGTATAGAACAACCCTCTTTTGTAGCTGAAAGCGCAACACTAGGTGAAGAGATTTACTTGGGAGCATTTGCTTACATTGGAGAGAATGCTAAAATTGGTAACAATGTAAAAATATACCCACATTGCTACATTGGAGACAATGTGGTAATTGGAGACAATACCACACTAAACTCTGGTGTAAAAATATACTCCGACTGTGTGATTGGTTCCGATTGTAATATTCACTCGGCGGTAGTTATTGGTGGTGATGGTTTTGGTTTTGCACCAAACTCTGCAAATCAATACGATAAAGTTGCTCAAATTGGCAACGTAATTATTGAAGATCATGTAGAAGTAGGAGCTTCTTCTACTATAGATAGAGCTACTTTAGGCTCAACTATAATTCGTAGAGGCGTAAAGATTGACAACCTGATACAAATAGCCCACAACGTAGAAGTAGGTGAAAACACAGTAATTGCTGCACAAACAGGCATTGCAGGTTCTACCAAAATTGGCAAAAACTGCATGATTGGTGGGCAAGTAGGAATTGTAGGACATCTTATCATTGGCGATAATGTAAAAATTGCTGCACAGTCTGGTATTGGCAGTAATTTAAAAGACGGAGAAATTGTACAAGGCTCTCCATCCTTTAACATCGGAGAGTACAAAAAATCATATGTCTACTTTAGAAAATTACCAACTTTGGTAGACCGCATAGAGAAACTTGAAAATAACGGTAAGTGATTTCGAAATAATGAATCAGAAACAACAAACAATTAAAAAATCTGTAAGCGTTACCGGTGTAGGACTACATACCGGAAAAGACGTTACACTTACTTTCCACCCTGCCCCAGAAAATCATGGCTTTGTTTTTAAAAGAAGTGACTTAGACGGCGCATTAGTAGAAGCAGATGTAGCCTATGTAGTAGATACTGCCAGAGGCACAACCATAGAAAAAAACGGAGTAAAAATACACACCGTAGAACATACTTTAGCTGCGTTATCGGGCTTATCTATAGATAATGTATTGATAGAAATGGATGGACCAGAGCCTCCTATTATGGATGGTAGTTCTAAGTTTTTTATTGAAGCTTTAGAGAAAGCAGGTATTGAAGAGCAAGCAGCAGAGCGTCAGTATTACGAAATAACAGAAGTAATTAATTTCTCTATCCCTGAGATTGGTGCAGAGATTATTGCAATGCCTGCAGATGAATATCAGGTTACTGTAATGGTAGATTATGAGACCAAAGTATTAGGTACTCAAAATGCTACAATGAATAGTATTACTGAGTTTAAAAAAGAATTTTCTGACTCACGTACATTTAGTTTTTTACATGAACTAGAAATGTTGTTAGATCATGGTTTGATACAAGGTGGTGATTTAAACAATGCCATTGTTTATGTAGATAAAGAAGTATCAAACGGAAGTTTAAACAAACTTAGAAAAGCCTTTAACAAAGATGAAATTAAGGTAAAACCTAATGGAATATTAGACAACCTTACTTTACACCACCCAAATGAGGCTGCAAGACATAAATTACTAGATGTTATTGGAGACTTAAGCTTAATAGGAATGCCCATTAAAGGTAGAATTATTGCTACAAAACCAGGACATAGGGTAAATACAGAGTTTGCAAAAAAGGTAAAAGGAATTATTAAGAAAGAACTCAAAAACAGAGTTCCAAAGTACAACCCTAATGAAGAACCTGTAATGGATATCAATGCCATTACAAATACATTGCCTCACCGACCTCCATTTTTATTGGTAGACAAAATCATTCATTTATCTGATGATGTTGTGGTAGGTGTTAAAAATGTAACCATGAACGAATCGTTCTTTGTTGGTCATTTCCCAGGCTCACCGGTAATGCCAGGTGTATTGCAAATAGAAGCTATGGCACAAGCAGGAGGTATTTTAGCATTAAATAGTGTTCCTGACCCCGAAAATTACTTAACTTTCTTCCTGAAGATTGATAATGTTCGTTTTAAACAAAAGGTTGTTCCCGGCGATACTCTTATTTTCAGACTGGAGTTAATTACTCCTATCAGAAGAGGAATTGTACATATGCAAGGACGTGCTTTTGTAGGAGATACATTAGTGATGGAAGCTGAATTAATGGCACAAATTGCCAAACAATAATATTTGATATGAATCAACCCTTAGCATACGTACATCCCGGAGCAAAAATTGCATCTAATGTGGTTATAGAGCCCTTTACTACTATTCATAAAAATGTGGAAATTGGCGAAGGAACATGGATAGGTTCTAATGTAACCATTATGGAGGGAGCCAGAATTGGCAAAAACTGTAGAATTTTTCCAGGTACTGTAATTGCAGGGATACCACAAGACTTAAAGTTTGACGGTGAAGATTCTTTAGTTGTTATTGGAGACAATACTACTATTAGAGAATGTGCAACTGTAAACCGTGGCACACAAGCATCGGGTAAAACAGTTATTGGTAAAAACTGCTTAATAATGGCAACAGCACACATTGCCCATGATTGTGTAATTGGCAACAATTGCATTATTGTAAATGGTGTAGCTCTAGGCGGTCATGTTACTGTTGGAGACTTTGCAATTATAGGTGGTTTAGCTGCTGTTCATCAATTTATTAGTATTGGTAGACATGCAATGATATCAGGTGGTTCATTGGTAAGAAAAGATGTACCTCCTTTTGTAAAAGCAGCAAAAGAGCCTTTATCATATGTAGGCATCAACTCTATTGGTTTAAGACGAAGAGGTTTTGATCCGAAGAAAATAAATGAGATTCAGAATATTTACCGAATCATATTTCAAAAGCATTACAACAATACCCAAGCTATAGAAATTATAGAAGCTGAAATGGATGCCACCAAAGAGCGTGATGAAATTACACAGTTCATCAAAAACTCTCAACGTGGTATCATGAAGGGTTTTATGCTTAGCTAAGCATGCAAATCACACTTAAGAATACTGAAAAAAGGTTTAATAACGATATCATTTTTAAAGGTGTCAACTACACTTTTTCTACCAACAATGGCTATGCTGTACTTGGTAGTAATGGTTCAGGTAAATCTACCCTCCTTAAGTTACTCTCTACAAATGCAATGGCTACCAAGGGAGAAATCACATACACTATAAATAATACTGTTATTGAAGATAGTGATGTACCTATGTACGTTTCTATAGCAGCTCCATATATGGACTTAATTGAGGAAATGACTCCAACAGAGTTACTCAACTTTTATAGAAAATTTAAGCCCTTAAAAAACCAGCTTTCTAACGAGGTATTTATAGAAAACCTCAACTTAAAAAACATTGCTAACAAACAAATCAGCAACTTTTCATCTGGTATGAAACAACGAATGAAGTTGGCCTTAGCAATTTTAAGCGACACTCCTATTCTTCTACTAGATGAACCAACATCTAACCTAGATGCAAGTGGTGTTGAGTGGTATAAACAATTATTAAAAGACAATATTAAAGATAGAATTGTGGTGGTTTGCTCTAATCATCAAACCGATGAATACTTTACTTGTAATGAAACTTTATTGATTGAAGACTACAAGTAAGTTGTTAATCAGCCGAATTCGCTTATTTTTGCACAAACACAAGATATATTATGGCAACAACTTCAGATTTTAGAAACGGACTTTGTATAGAATTTAATGGAAACCCATGGAGGATTGTTGAATTTCAGCATGTAAAGCCTGGTAAAGGACCAGCTTTTGTACGTACAAAATTGAAAAATTTAAACAATGGTAAAGTATTAGATAACACATTTACAGCAGGTGTGAAAATTGATGTAATTCGTGTAGAAAACAGAACTTACCAATACCTATATAATGATGATAGTGGTTACCACTTCATGAATATGGATGATTATACCCAGATATTTCTTAATAAAGAAATCATTAATGCTCCAGAGTTGATGAAAGAAGGAGCAACTGTAGATGTAGTTTTTAATGCTGATGAAGAAATGCCTCTTACATGTGAGCTTCCTGCAGCAGTTGTATTAGAAGTTACACATACTGAGCCTGGCCTGAAAGGCAATACTGCTACCAATGCAACTAAACCTGCTACTGTAGAAACAGGTGCAATCATTAACGTTCCTTTATTTATTAATGAGGGAGACAAAATAAAAATTGATACATCAAACGGTTCTTATAAAGAACGTGTAAAAGAGTAATATGAAATTACCACAAGCACAAACTCTAGCTTCTATTGCGGCATTAATAAATGCAAAGCCGATTGGCGATTCTGACTTTCCTATACTTGGGATTAATGAAATCCATAAAGTAGAAGCCGGAGACATTGTGTTTGTAGACCATCCGAAATATTACGATAAGGCATTAAAGTCTGCAGCAACGATTGTTTTAATCAACAAAGAAGTTGATTGCCCAGAGGGAAAAGCATTACTAATATCTGATGATCCTTTTAGAGACTTTAATAAAATAACCCAGCATTACAGTCCTTTTCAGGCAGCAAGCCAATCTGTTTCCGCTACTGCAACTATAGGAGAAGGAACCATTATACAACCCAATGTCTTTGTAGGCAACAATGTGGTTATTGGTAAAAACTGTATTATCCACCCAAATGTTACTATCTATGATAACTCTGTAATAGGAGATAATGTAATCTTACATGCAGGAGTGGTATTAGGTGCAGATGCATTTTATTACAAAAAACGCCCAGAAGGTTATGACAGGCTACTTTCAGGTGGTAGAGTAGTAATAGAAAACAATGTAGAGGTTGGTGCTAACTCTACTATTGACAAAGGCGTAAGTGGCGATACCATTATTGGTGAAGGCACTAAAATTGACAATCATATACAGATTGGACATGATACAGTTGTAGGCAAAAACTGCCTATTTGCCTCTCATGTAGGTATTGCAGGCTGTGTAATTGTAGAAGACAATGTAACCCTATGGGGGCAAGTTGGTGTAAGCAGTGGTGTAACTATAGGTGCTAACGCTGTTGTACTTGGTCAGTCTGGTGTAACAAAAAGCATTGAGGGTAATAAGACTTATTTCGGCACTCCTATTACTGATGTAAGACGAAAGTACAGAGAAATGGCTTCGGTAAGAATACTACCTGAGATTATTGAAAACCTGAATGCAAAAAACTAAGCTGCCTCTTTAAGCTTTTCTTGCTCCTTATTATTCTTATGATAAATATCTATTGCTACAATTACAGCAGCAAAACCCCATACTGCAGCAGAAGCTTTATCTGTATCTAAGAAATTATTTAAAAAGCCATGCGTAAAGTAGGTAAATAAGCCCATCAACATTATCAACACTATTATCTTCACCTCTTTATCTTTAACTTGATAATATACTTTTACCCCTGTATAAATAATCAGTAAAAAGAGAATTAATACACTAAGCATACCCGGAAAGCCCATTTCTGCAAGTGGCCCAATATACTCGCTATGTGCATTACCCATATCACCGGAGTTGGTACTAATAATAGTTAAGTTTTTAGAATGTTGAAATGGCGCATATACAAATTGGTAGGTACCAGGTCCCCATCCCATTACAGGCCGTTCATTAAACATTTTTATAGCAGATGACCATCTATTGATACGCTCTACATTAGATGCATCTGTACTAATATTAGATATTGACTGTACATGCTCTGTTAATTCTTCCGATGAATCTTGATTATTCTCTGCCAAATTCATTAAAATTTGGTCTTTTGCCGAAAAGAAAACGCCCACTAACACTAATATAATTAGCATCATACTACGAAACTTCACCTTCAACAATAAAAGCATCCATAATACAACTGCACCAACCAAACTTACCCACGCAGCTCTAGAATAAGAGAGTACTACTGCTACTAAGAATAATGTGAATAATGAACCTGCTAAAAAACGTGTATTTAAAGTTGATTTTTTATTTAACCAAAAGCCTCCCATTACAGGTATAAACATTGCTAATAGAGCTCCATAAGATGTATGATCGTTAAAAAAAGGATACATTACCCAATGCCCCGATTTTTCGTCGAAACCATGCATAGAATGATTTACAATAGTATATAAAATCACTATTGTAAAAGACAAAGCATAAGCCCAAATGTAATCTTTAATACGTGCCGGATTTTTAAATAACTGTGTAGCTAAAAAGTAAAAAGGAATTACAAACCACAACCTTGATACTAAAAACTTAAATGATACAACAGGCAGCTCACTTGTAATTGAAGTGAAAAACATCCATATCAAATTAATCCCTAAAGCTATTGTAATAGGATGTTTTAGCACCTTTCTATCAAATCCGCCATCATAAATCACCTTTAAAATCACCAATAACATTACCCCAAAAAGTAAAGGTTCTGTAGGTAAAAACAATCCTGAACTTAAACTCTTATACTTAAGATTTAAAGATAGTGGAGCAAAAAAAACAATGAGTATCAACAATCTATCTAAAGAAAAAATAGCAAGCCCCAAAATGGCTATTACAAAAGGTATAGCCAAAGCCCAAAACTGCTCAAAAGCAATTAATACTCCTGTAAGAACAGCAAAACTAATGCCTGCTATATATACATTTCTCTTTGTTGTTGACGCATCCAAAACCTAGATGAGCTTTGCTTTTCTAAGTGTATCGAAAATAATAATAAGTACTAATGTAAACACAAATGTACCCAAGGTAGCTAGTGCTACAATTAACCAACGTATAGGGTAGGTCTTCTTCTCTGCTTTATAGGCATCGTTTACTTTAAATACGTGTGGTAACGAAACTTCAACATCTACCTTAGCTTGGTCATATTGTGTTTTCATTTTTATCAATTCTTCGCGTAATAATGAAGCCTCATCTCTTAATGACACATATACGCCTCCGTATTTAGATACCGTATCTAAGCGTATTTGAATTTCTTTGGCAACTGGATCATTTACGCCTCTTCCCTCAATCATTGCTACCGCTAATTGCTCGTTTAACACTGCAACTTGTGCCTCATAATCATGTACTCCTTTTAAACGCAAATACTTTAACGAGTCCTCAATAGAGTTTACTTCTCTTTTCAGGTACTCATACTCGCCTTTTACAATTTCAAGTGCTTTTTCAGCTCTTTCTTTTTGCATACCATCTCTTACCTCATTTATCATGCTAGAGATAAAATTGGCAATATCTGCAGCCATTTGCGGATCTGTATCCAATACTTTTATCTCTACCGACATGAACTCTGTTCTTCTAAAAGAAATATTTCCACCATACTCTTCAAACAGTTCAGTATACATAAACTTAGAAGTAGTATCAATATCATAATGCTCAACAAGGTTAAACTTTTCTATAACCCTAGAACGAATCTGATCGGAATTTAAGATCTGTAATAACTGCTCTGCCTGTTCTTCTTCACCAAACTCTAATATATCTTGCGGTCTGTGAGCATTTTGCTGTGGGAGCAATGCTTTTGAAACTGAGTTTGTAGTTGCAGGGAACACAACCACCGTTGCTTTATATTTTGGCTTAATAAACTTTGGAGCCGAAAAAACAGATGCTATAACTGCTGCTAAAACCGACATAATAATCAAAGGCTTGCGCCAGCGATACATGTAAATAATTAAATTGCTCGAATCAAATACTGTATTATCTTTTTCAGACATTGTGTATTGGGTTAAAAATTTCGCCAAAGGTAATGAAATACATTATTTGGCTGGTGGTTAATCTTTGTCTTTGAGTTTAATGATGTTAATCATTGCTTTAACGTTCAACAAACGGGTTATCATTGCCCAAATTGTGCAAACAATAAATATTATTAGTAGCGCATACATTTCATTGCCTATATACTTATGTATAATATAGGCAGTGTAAACGGCAAGTATTGCAAATATGGTAAGCCTTGCAATATACTTAAACCTAACATTCATATTAAAAAGCTTATAAGCAATATAAACTTGAACTATTGCTGTAAGCCCTTGGGTAAATACTGTTGCTATAGTTGCCCCGTATGCATGGTATTTAGGAATTAAAACAAAGTTTAAAATTACATTTAGTAATACTCCTACTATAGCTACCCTATTTAAAACCTTCAAGCTTCCATTAGCCGTTAAAAGAGTTCCAAAAACATAGGTAGTGACAAACGGAATTAAACTAAACATTAATAAGGAAAGCACTTTTGCCGATTCATTTACATTATGTTTATAGAGCAATGTCATTATTTCTTTGTTATAAAATAAGGCAATTACTGCAACAGCAAAACTCATTGAAAATAATATTGAGAAGGAAAGTTTTACCAATTCATCTACTCGTTGTTTTTGTTTTATCATCTTAGAGAAGATGGGCAGTAATAAAGCTGCAAACAAATAACCAAATTGATTTGATGCATCTAACAAACGAAATGCTGATGCATAAATACTTGCCTCAACCTTTCCAGAAATACGCTCTACCATTACCCCATCTATTCTGGTATAAATAGACATTAACAAGATAAGCAAGGCATACGGAAATGTCTTTTTAAGTATAGATATGTAAAATGGGATATTTAGTTTAAACCTAAATACTGCAGCTTTTTTAAACACCAACAAAAACGATATAATTGCTGTAAGCAAATAGGCTGCAAATTGTGCATACGCAAATATTTTTATGGTAAAAGGCGTATCCAACACATTACCCCATAATAGTACCGCACAAAATATAATCATCAACAACCTATCTGCTACTGATAATAGTGAGTCTGTTTTAAAAAGATGTAAGCCCGAAATGTTTGACCGGAAGTAGAGAATAAAAGATGCTAAAATTTGATTAGCCACCAATATACTTAAGAGTTTTACTTGTAAGTTATCATACCCCACAATAGCAGCTACCCCAAGTGTAATAAGTACATATATACCAGATAGCATAAACTTAAGCCCTACTATTCCTGAAAAGTTGCTTGCAATACTATCATTCTCACGAGCTACATTTCTATTGTTATAGTTTGTAACCCCTACATCTAGTATAATATTTAAAAGCAAGGTTAGGTTTAGCAATGCAAAGTAAATACCGTAAGACTCTCCTACAACATTTTGCACAGTACGGTCTATCCCCAATATCCAAAAGGGTTTGACCAGTACATTTACCAGTAAGAGTAATAATAAGTTAGTTAGAAACTTCCGCTGCATGTTCAATCAAGTTATAACAAATGTAACAAACCAAAGCAAACCAAGCTTCGTTACATGTTAAAAATATGTACTTTTGGGCGCTATGAGAGTTGCAGTAAATACACGTTTACTTTTAAAGAATAAACTCGAGGGAATCGGTTGGTTTACCTATGAGAACTTCAAACGTATTACGCAAAACCATCCCGAACACGAATTTTTATTTTTCTTCGACAGACCTTTTCATGAAGATTATATTTTCTCAAATAATGTAACACCTATCGTTATTCCACCACAAGCTAGGCATCCTTTTTTATGGTACTGGTGGTTTGAACAATCTATACCTAGAGCCTTAAAAAAACATAAAGCCGATATTTTTGTATCTCCGGATGGGTACTCATCATTAAGTACTAAGGTAAAGACCCTACCAGTTATACACGATATTAATTTTGAGCATCATACTGAAGTATTACCCTATTTTACAGATAAATTTTATAGACATTACTTCCCTAAGTATGCTCAAAAAAGCACTAGAGTTGCTACTGTATCAGAATACTCTAAGCAAGACATTGCAAACACCTATAAAATAAACCCAAACAAAATTGATGTGGTTTATAATGGTGTTGGAGAACATTTTAAACCGGTTAACGACTTTGAGCAAAATAAAATAAGAGGTATTTACACCGAGGGCGAAGAGTACTTTGTTTTTGTAGGAGCATTAAACCCCAGAAAAAATTTAGTGGGTTTATTTCAGGCTTTTGATGAATTCAAACAAAAAGCTAATACTAAAACAAAATTGTTAATTGTTGGTGAGAAAATGTTCTGGCCAAAAGAAATTGAAAATGCATATAATACTATGCAGTACAGCCAAGATGTAGTTTTTTCCGGACGTTTAGAAGGTGCCGAACTAAATAATGTAATGGCAAGTGCTAAAGCATTGGCTTTCCCATCATTTTTTGAAGGCTTCGGTATTCCAATAGCTGAGGCAATGCGTTGCGGAACTCCGGTTATCACCTCAACAACTACTTCTATGCCAGAGGTAGCCGGAGATGCAGCCTTATTGGTAGACCCACATTCTACCGATAGTATTTCTAATGCAATGTTTGAAATAGAAAAAAATGCAGAGCTTGCTAAAAAATTAAGTGAAAAAGGATTGATACGTTCTCAAGAATTTTCTTGGGATAAATCAGCTGAAAAGCTATGGCAATCTATTGAAAAGACAATTGGTTAATGCTAAAAGCTTACTACAAAAAAGGACAACTAGAAGCCGGTACAGATGAAGCCGGAAGAGGTTGTTTAGCCGGGCCGGTTGTAGCGGCTGCAGTTATTTTACCTGAAGACTTTACACACCCCTTACTTAACGACTCTAAACAATTGAGCGAAAAACAACGCTATGCACTTAGAGAAGTTGTAGAAAAGGAAGCCATATGCTATGGTGTTGCCTTTGTTGACAATAATGAGATTGACAAAATAAATATTTTGAAAGCCTCATTTTCAGCAATGCACAGGTCTATAGATAAGCTAAGTACTACACCTGAATACATTTTGGTAGATGGCAATAGATTTGTGCCTTATAATGATATACCCCATTCTTGCATAATTAAAGGCGATGGGAAGTACTTATCCATAGCAGCTGCATCTATACTGGCAAAGACCTATAGAGATGATTATATGCAAGAAATTGGCAAGAGACACCCTGAATATAATTGGGCTAGTAATAAAGGGTACCCAACAATTGCACACAGAAAAGCAATAAAAGAGTTTGGCACCACACCTTTTCATCGTATGTCTTTTAGGTTATTACCTAATCAACTATCCTTGTTTGATAAACCATAAGCAATAGCCCTTTTTTGTCTGTGTTTTTATAGTATTTTTGACTAAAATTAATGCTGCTATATGTTTGGTAAAAAACTATTTACACTTTTAAGTCTTAGTTTATTTGTAATTGCTTGTGAACCCGAACAAAAGGAAATAAGTGAAGCAATAAATGCCGTACCGGTTAATGCTGCTGTAATTGTGGAAACACAAGACTTACAGAAAACCCTGAGCAATATTTACAAAACCAACTTTTGGCGAGCAATAGACAGTATAGAGGGGATATCCGAATTCCAGTCTCAAATCAACTTTTTAAACAGCAGTTTATTTACTGATAGTAGCTCATCGCCATTAGCTAATCAACAAGCATTTTTCTCTATACATATGTCTGGGGCAGAACGCTTTGATTTTTTAATCAGCTCTCCTGTTGATGCTGATAAATTATCAGCCATAGAAAGTAAAGCAAAAAACAACTTTACACTTTCTAATAGAAATTATGAAAGTACTGTAATTGTTGAAGCTAAAAACGCGGCAAACAACATAAACTTTAGTTATACCTACTACAAAGGATTGCTTTTGTTAAGCCCAAACACAGGTTTGGTACAAGATGCCATTAGACAATTAAATGCTGACATACCTATTACTACAGATGAAGGCTTTGCTAAGCTTTACAAAACAGCCAACAGAAAAGATGATGCGAATATTTATGTAAACTATGAGCGTTTTGCAGATGTACTTAAAAAAGTAGCACCCTCTGCACAATGGTCTTGGTTACCTAACACTGCTGACTGGACTGAGCTAGATGCCCAATTCTCTAATGAGTCTTTGTTATTTACCGGACTTACCTATGCAAATGATTCTTTACCAAGAATTGTAAATAGCTTTATAAAAAATGCTCCTCAAAAATTAAATTTCCAGCAAATTGCACCCAATAACACAGCTGTTGTTATTGCTATGGGAGCAGAGAATTTTCCACAATACTACAGAGGTTTATCAGCATACCGAAAGTTATTAGGGAATGACAAAAGTGAGAACCATAATACAGCTTTTACTGAAAAATATGACACCTCTACAGATGAAGCATTAAGCTCTTGGATAGACAATGAATTTGGAGTATTACTAACTGAAACAGCTGATAAAGAATTAAATGCAAACAGCTTTGCTTTTTTTAAAACCAGAGATCCTCAGTTAACATTAGAAAAAATAGATGCTATTTTACAGAAAGACGCAACTGAAACCTATAGAGATATTAGTATCTACAAAACAACACTTACACATGAGTTAAGTAGCTATTTTGGTCGTTTATATAAAGATGTTAGCTCTCCATACTTCATCATCATCAATGACTATGTAATTTATAATAGCGACCAAGCCTCTATAAAAGGATTAATTAATGATTACTTAGGGGAAAAGACATTGAGTACGAATGAGCTTTTCAATAAGTTTATTGAAGAAACACCGTCTCGTTCTAATATATTGGTTTTTGCCAAAAACCCCGAAGCACTTTCTATTGCTAATACCTTTTTAAATTCAGATGGAAAAAAGATACTGAAAAACTCTCCTGAGAGCCTTTCTAAGTATAAAATGTGGGCTTTGCAAATGAGTATAGATAAAGAGCTTTCATACACAAACCTATACGTCCAATACAACACTGAAGTAAAAGCAGAGACTAAGCAAGTATGGGCAGCACAACTAGACACGACACTTAATACTGCTCCGCAATTGGTTACTAACCACTATACCAAAAAGAAAGAAGTAATAGTGCAGGATGATGCAAACACTATTTACCTAATAGCTCCGGATGGAAATATATTATGGAAAAAGAAAATTGATGGTGCTATTATAGGCAAAATTAAACAGGCAGACTTATATAAAAACAACAAGCTACAGTATGTATTTAATACCGCTAAAAAGTTATACGTTTTAGACCGAAACGGTAATGATGTAGAAAACTTTCCGGTAGATTTTAAAAACGATGCTACCTCTCCTGTAGCAGTATTTGACTATGATAACACTCGTAACTACCGCTTTGTTATTGCTTGTGGTAAAAAACTATTAAACTATAGTAAAGAAGGAAAAGAAGTAAAAGGCTGGGAGTTTAAAAAGGCAAAAGCTACAATTGATAAACCTGCCAGACATTTTGTAGTAGGAAGCAAAGACTTTATTTTAACTACAGATAGTGAAGGCCATATATACATATTGAATAGACGTGGTGAAGAAAGAATAGAAGTAGATTATAAATTGAGCTCTACTAAAAATGACATATACCTTGTAAAAGGCACTACGATTGGCAACTCTAGGTTTGTAACCACTAACAAGCATGGAGAAATGCTAAGTATTTTCTTAGATGGAAAAGTAGATAGCACTACTATTGATGATGTGGCAAACAACCCATTATTTATTTACCATAACAACCGAAACGTATTGTTATCTGATAATAAGTTGAGCGTTTTAGGTGAAACGGACGTCATCAGAATGAAATTTGATAGTAAAACTGATATTCTGAAAGCCTTTTTATTGAATAATGAAAACTACTATGGTATTGGTTCTACTTCAGAAGGAAAAGTTTATTTGGTAAACAATAGCGGAGACATACTAGAGGGATTCCCTGTATTTGGTAATACTGCTTTTGATTTAGGTGATATTGATAATAACGGAACGCCTGAATTAGTAACGGCGGGTAAAGAAGGTATTATATACTGTTACACTACAGAATAATTATTTTTTTGCATACCCTCTAAGCACCAATAATGTCCCTGCTTTAGGCTGATACCCTACCGGCACTCTATTGCGCTTGTACAAGCATTTTAGTTTTATACCTTGTGTTTGAGAAATACTGTACATTGTATCACCTTCTTTAACAGTATAAAACTTCTCTTTACCTCTAGAACGCTTAGGCTGTATATATAAGTTTTGACCTTCAGAGATGGTATCATCATAATCAAGATCATTATATTTTAATAACCTTTTTACAGAAACCTCTGTCTTTTCAGATATAGACTCAAGAGTCTCATTCTCTTCAACAACAATGTACTTAATGTTATTCTTGTGCAAAAGTATAAGAGGCGTTAGTTCAAAAAGCTCATAATCAATATCATCTACTTCACTTCTCTTTACCAAATCATATTGGTGAAGATTATATTTTTCAATTAAATCTATCAGTAGTTGTGGGTATTTTTTATTGGTTGCATACCCAGCCTTTTTTAAGCCTTTAGCCCAACCTTTATAATCTGTCATTTTAAGTTTAAACAACTCTTGGTAGCGAGATCTATTTACTAAAAAAAGCGAATGGTCTTTATAAGACTCCTCTGCATGTTTGTACTTTCTAAAACATTCATCATCCTTATCATCATCATGATAAACCTTTGGGCCATCCCAGTCTCTATGACATTTTATTCCAAAATGATTATTTGCTTCTTTAGCCAATTTACTTTTACCCGCTGCAGACTCTAAAATACCTTGAGCCAGTGTAATACTTGCTGGTATTTTATAATCATGCATCTCTTTAATAGCAATGTCTTTATACTGCTCTATATAAGCTAGGTAATCTGCGTTTTGTGCAAAGCCCACTAGGCTTATACAAACTAACAATATGGTGTATTTAAGCTTCTGCATCAATTAATAATTAATCCTTTATTTTTTAATCTTTCATTCATTCCGGCTATACCTTGTAAACCTCCCGTATGTATTGCCAATAACTTACTCCCTTCAGGGAAAACGTTATTTTCTATCATATCATACAATCCATATAGCATTTTACCTGTATAAATAGGGTCTAATTGTATTTGATGAGCCTGTTTAAACTCATTTATAAAGTTTACCAGCTCCTCATTTACTTTAGCATATCCTCCAAAATGATATTTAGTAAGCATCCATAACCTTGCCGAAAATGAATCTGCCATTTTTTCTATTTCAGTTTCTAAAAACTCACCACCCTTTAAAGCCGGAAAAGACAATACCGTTTGATAGTCTTTTGCAGCTTTTAAAATACCTGCAGCGGTTGTACCGGTACCGGATGCTACTGAAATAAAATTGTAATCATCAGTCTCACTATCTAATATCTCTTCACAACCTTTTACTCCCAAACTATTTGCACCTCCCTCCGGTATTAAATAAAAGTCTTCCCACTTCTCTTTCAACTTCTCTAATACTAGAGGCTCATTTTTATAGGTATACAATTCTCTACTCAAATACCCCAGTTTCATTCCTTGTTTGGTGGCAAAATCAAGTGTAGGGTTTAAGGGCAAAGTCTCCTCCCCTCTTATCATCCCTATGGTATCAAAACCAAACTCTTTACCTGCGGCAGACACTGCTGCAATGTGATTTGAGTAAGCTCCGCCAAATGTCAATAAACGTGTTGCGCCTTCTTCCTTTGCTTGCAGCAAATTATACCTAAGCTTTCTCCACTTATTACCCGATATAAAGGTGTGAAGTAAATCATCTCGTTTGATACTAAGCTCTACTCCTGCTTCATCAAACAATTTCCCCTTCAATTTAACTATCGGACTTTGCAGATTCTCCATTTTATAAAAATATAACAGACAGCTTTTTAAACCACATCTTTTTGAGAAAGTAATTAACGATGGATTGTGGGTTGAACTAAACTTGGTATTGGAGAAAAAAACACGAAATTTGCCACCTATGGATGGTTTCTCTCAATTCAGGAATTTAGACCCCGAGGATTATTATAAAAGTCCCGAAGGCTATATAATTTTCACTGAAAAATATCATCTGAAAAGAGGTTATTGCTGCAAGAATGGTTGTAAGCATTGCCCTTATGGTTTTAAAAAATAAAGGAACGATATATGAAGACTTTTGAAGAGCAAATTTTAGAAGGAATACCTACTGATTTACCACCGGTAAAAACATATGAGCCCGAAATCAACCATGCTCCAAAAAGAAAAGAAATACTTACTCCTGCTGAGAAAAAGTTAGCTGTAAAAAATGCACTGCGCTATTTTGATGAAAAGCATCATGAGATGCTTGCAGAAGAATTTGCAGAAGAACTGAAAAAATACGGACGTATTTACATGTATCGTTTTCGTCCGGATTACGAGATAAAAGCACGTAACTATAAAGACTTCCCTCACCAATCTAAGCAAGCAGCAGCCATCATGCTAATGTTAAGCAACAACTTGGATTATGCTGTTGCACAGCACCCACATGAGTTAATTACTTACGGTGGTAACGGAGCAGTATTTCAAAACTGGGCACAGTACCGCTTAACAATGCAGTACTTAGCTACCATGACGGATGAGCAAACATTGGTATTATACTCAGGCCATCCAATGGGACTATTTCCATCTCATAAAGATGCACCAAGAGTAGTTGTTACCAACGGAATGATGATACCCAACTACAGCAAACCAGATGATTGGGAAAAATTTAATGCATTAGGCGTTACTCAATACGGACAAATGACGGCTGGTTCATTTATGTACATAGGCCCTCAAGGCATTGTACATGGCACAACCATTACCGTATTAAATGCTGCCAGAAGAATTGATAGAAATGCAGAAAATCTATCGGGCAAAGTATTTGTAACTGCCGGTTTAGGAGGTATGTCAGGTGCACAACCCAAAGCAGGTGTAATTGCAGGTGGTGTAGCGGTTGTAGCAGAAGTAAACGAAAAAGCCCTACACACTAGACATTCTCAAGGTTGGGTAGATGAAGTATTTACCGACTTAGATAAATTAATTGACCGTGTAGAAGAAGCTCGTGATAACAAAGAAGCTGTTTCTATAGCCTATCATGGTAATGTGGTAGACTTATGGGAAAGCTTTGTTGAAAGAGATGTGAGAATAGAAATTGGTTCTGACCAAACTTCATTGCACAACCCTTGGGCGGGTGGTTATTACCCAGCCGGATTGAGCTTTGAAGAAGCCAATGATATGATGGCTAACGAGCCGGAAAAATTCAAGCAAAAAGTTCAGGAATCTTTAATACGTCATGTAAATGCAGTAAATAAATTGACTGCAAAAGGGATGTATTTCTTTGATTACGGGAACGCCTTTTTATTAGAGAGTAGCCGTGCAGGAGCAGACATATTGAAAGAAGATGGGAGCTTTAAGTACCCATCTTATGTACAAGACATTATGGGACCTATGTGTTTTGACTATGGTTTTGGCCCATTCCGTTGGGTATGTGCTTCTAACGACCCTAAAGATTTAGCAGCTACAGATGCTATTGCTACAGATGTACTGGAGGCAATGTATAAAGAAGCCCCTGATGAAATAAAACTTCAAATGGCAGATAACATCCGTTGGATTAAAGCTGCACAAGAAAATAAAATGGTAGTGGGCTCACAAGCTCGTATACTATATGCTGATGCCGAAGGAAGAATGCGTATTGCAGAAGCATTTAACAAAGCCATTGCAGATGGCAAAATAGGGCCAATTATTTTAGGGAGAGATCACCATGATGTATCGGGAACAGACTCTCCATATCGAGAGACTTCTAATATTTACGATGGCTCTGCATTTACTGCAGATATGGCGATACAAAACGTAATTGGCGACTCTTTTAGAGGGGCTACATGGGTATCTATCCATAATGGAGGCGGTGTAGGCTGGGGCGAGGTGATAAACGGTGGTTTTGGTATGGTATTAGATGGTAGTGAAGATGCTGACCGTAGATTAAAGAGCATGTTGTTTTGGGATGTAAACAATGGTATTTCTCGTAGAAGCTGGGCAAGAAATGATGAAGCCATTTTTGCTATTAAACGTGCTATGGATAGGGAACCTAACTTAAAGGTTACATTGCCAAATATTGCTGATGACAACTTATTGGACAAGCTGAACTTTTAAATTCATCTATTATGAAAAAATTAATAAGCTCAATTATTCTTAGCACTGCATTAATAGTTGCAATGACTAGTTGCGAAGAAGACAGTGATACAGACCTAGATATTGCTGCAGAACTAGCAGGAGTATGGATATTTAATGAAACCCAAGGCGATTTTGCACCACAAACCTATACCGTAACTATTACTAGGTTGGGAGCCAATGATATTGAAATGAAAAACTTTTACAACCTTGGCAATTCTAATAAAGTCTCCGCTACATTAACAGGGAGCGGTATATCTATACCTACCCAGTCTGTAAACGGAAATGCAGTTTCCGGTTCAGCTACCTATAATGATGATTTTGATAGCATGAATCTAAACTTCTCGGTAAACGATGGTGCTTCAGTAGATAATGTAGTTGCTAATGCGCAGAAACAATAAGCATTACAAATAACTTTTTGCTTTTTGTAAAGCATTGTCAATACCGGCAATGTTTTTACCACCTGCAGTAGCAAAAAAGGCTTGTCCACCTCCGCCACCTTGTATTTCTTTACCCAACTCACGGATAATAGTCCCTGCATTTAAGTCTTTTTCTTTTACAAGATCATCAGAAAGCGCAATCGTCAACATTGCTTTTCCATTGTTCTCACCGCCAAGTACAACAAATACACCGTTATTTTTCTTTAATTCAAATGCTAAGTTTTTAGTAGCATTCGGGTCTAAATCTACCTTAGCAGCTATAAAGCGTACTCCATTAATCTCTTCTGCTTTATCTAGCAACTCATCTTTTAAGCCACTTGCTTTTTCACCAATGAATTTCTCAACTTTCTTAGAAAGCTCAGCATTTTCCTTTTGTAAAGACTCAATCCCTTTTATAGGGTCATTAGCATTTTTAAGCATGCCTTTTATTTGCTCTAGTAAAGCTTCTTGGCTTTTATAGTACTCCAATGCTTTGTCAGCAGATACAGCTTCTATACGTCTTACACCTGCAGCAACCGCACTTTCAGAAGTAATTTTAAACAAACCAATTTGTCCTGTAGCTTGCACATGAATACCTCCACATAACTCTACCGATGAACCAAACTTAATGGCACGTACCAAATCGCCATACTTTTCACCAAACAATGCCATAGCACCCATATCTAATGCTTCTTGCATTGGTATGGCACGTTTTTCTTCTAGTGGATTGTTAGCTCTAATTCTAGCATTTACCATATTCTCTACCTTTGCCAATTCCTCATCAGTTACTTTAGAGAAATGAGAAAAGTCGAAACGTAAGTAATCAGGATGCACTAAGGAACCTTTTTGCTCTACATGCTCACCTAATACTGATCTTAAAGCTTCATGTAATAAGTGCGTAGCAGTATGGTTACAAGCCGTAGTTTTTCTTTTCTCAGTATCTACCTGAGCTGTAAACACTGCGCTTACATCAGCAGGAAGTTTTTCAGCAAAGTGAACAATTAAATCGTTCTCTTTTTTGGTATCTAGTATCTCCACTCTATCACCATTAGCCTCAATGTAACCGGTATCACCTACCTGGCCACCACCTTCGGCATAAAAGGGAGTAATGTTAAATACCAACTGGTATTGCTCACCTTTTTTAGATTTTGTTTTTCTATATCGGGTAATTTTTAGTTGAGTATTGGTATGGTCATACCCAATGAACTCTTCCTTTTCATCTTCATAAACAACTACCCAATCATCTGTCTCTACTTTTGATGCAGCACGAGAACGTTCTTTTTGCTTACGCAATGCCATATCAAACTCTTCCATATCTACGGTAAAGCCTTCTTTTAAATCAGCTACAATCAGCTGAGTTAAATCTACCGGAAAACCATAAGTATCATACAATTCAAAGGCAAACTCACCATTTATTTGTCCGCCTTCTTTATCTGCTACATATTCGTTTATACGAGTCAATCCTTTTTCTAAGGTGCGTAAAAAGTTATCCTCTTCTTCTTTAATTACCTTTTCAATTAATTGTTTTTGCGCACTTATTTCTGGGAAAAAAGCCCCCATTTCTTTATCTAAAACTTGAACAAGCTCATATAAAAAGGCTTCTTTTAAATTTAAGAAACTATACCCATAACGAACTGCTCTACGTAAGATTCTTCTAATCACATATCCGGCACCAGTATTAGAAGGTAACTGACCATCTGCAATAGCAAAAGCAATTGCTCTAATGTGGTCTGCAATTACTCTAATAGCCACATCTTTTTTATCATCAGAGCTTTTATACTCAACACCTGATAAGCTTACAATTTTATTGATAATCGGACTAAAAACATCTGTATCGTAATTAGACTGCTTCTCCTGTAGTACCATTGCCAAACGCTCTAAGCCCATACCGGTATCTACATGCTTAGCAGGTAAAGAAACTAAGCTTCCATCAGCTTTTGCATTGAACTCCATAAATACCAAGTTCCATATTTCTACAACTTGAGGGTGATCTTGGTTTACTAAATCTCTACCAGATACTTTTGCTTTTTCTTCAGCGCTTCTTATATCTACATGAATTTCTGATGAAGGACCACAAGGACCTACATCTCCCATCTGCCAGAAATTGTCTTTTTTATTTCCATTTATAATTCTGTCTTCCGGCACAATTTCCTTCCAAATACTTCTTGCTTCATTATCGGGCTCTAAACCCTCATCTTCTTTTCCCTCAAAAACGGTTACGTATAAATTATCCTTCTCAATACCGAATTCAACTGTCAATAATTCCCATGCCCACTCTATTGCTTCGCGCTTAAAATAATCGCCGAAACTCCAGTTACCCAGCATCTCAAACATTGTGTGATGATAAGTATCTAAACCAACCTCTTCTAAATCATTATGCTTACCAGAAACACGTAAACATTTTTGAGTATCCACTATACGAGTTACATCAGCAGTTGCGTTTCCTAAAAAATAATCCTTAAATTGATTCATCCCAGCATTGGTAAACAACAATGTAGGGTCGTTTTTTACAACTATTGGAGCCGAAGGCACTACTTTATGCTGCTTAGATTCAAAAAAATTGAAGAATTTTTTACGTATGTCGTTGACTTTCATTTTATTTAATCAAAAGGTTTCAAACGTTCTATGTTAACAAGTGAATTTACCCATTGTATAACAATTGTTACTAAATGTTTAGATTTGTATTACTTTTGAGTAATTAATCTCGGTTGACACTAAATTAACTTTAATCGCCGCAAAAATAGCTAAATTCCGACGCAAATGTCGAAGGTAAAATATTATTACGATACAAAAACGCTTTCTTATAAGCGTATAGAGAAAAACGGACTTTACCGTTTTAAGCAAGCTGGTGTGTTTATTGCCTCTTCAGCGTTGTTTGCATTCATCATTGTAATACTCGCTTTTCGCTTTTTTGACTCCCCAAAAGAAAAAAGACTAAAACGAGAAATTGAAAATATGGCTTTACAATATGATATATTGGACGAGCGCATGGATCAAGTTCAGCTGGTTTTAGATGATATTCAAAAAAGAGATGATAATATATACAGAACCATTTTTGAAGCAGACCCTATCCCTTCTTCTATAAGAAAAGCAGGGTTTGGTGGTGTAAACAGATATGAAAACCTAAGTGGTTATCAAAACTCTAAACTTGTTAAGGAAACCACTATGCGTTTAGACCAAATAACCAAACAAGTTTATGTACAATCAAAATCTTTTGACGACGTAATAGAGTTGGCAAAAAACAAAAGTGAGCTTTTAGCTTCTATCCCTGCTATTCAGCCTGTTTCTAATGAAGACTTAACCAGAATGGCATCAGGTTTTGGAATGAGAATACACCCAATATATAAAACACGTAAGATGCACTACGGTATGGACTTTACAGCTCCTACCGGAACCCCTATTTACGCTACAGGTAACGGAAAGGTAGTAAGAGCCGACAGTAAAGCTAGTGGATTTGGTAGACACATAAGGATAGACCACGGATATGGCTATACAACATTATATGCCCACCTTAATGATTACAATGTAAGAGTAGGGCAAAAAGTAAAAAGAGGTGAAGTAATTGGTTTTGTAGGAAACACTGGGCAATCAAAAGGTCCACACTGCCATTATGAAGTACACAAAAATGGTGAACGAATTAATCCTGTAAACTTTTACTACGACGATTTATCGCCTTTAGAGTATGATGAGATGTTGCAAATGTCAACACAAGAAAATGAATCATTTGACTAATGCCTATAAACACAGAAGATAACTCAGAAAAACGCTATTACCATATTGGCGAAGTTGCCGAAATGTTTGATGTGAATACCTCACTCATACGTTTTTGGGAAAAAGAGTTTGATATATTAAAGCCAAAGAAAAACAAAAAGGGGAACCGATTGTTTACTCCTAAAGATGTTGAAAATTTAAAGCTTATCTATCACTTAGTTAAGGAAAGAGGTTTTAAATTAGAGGGCGCTAAAAAGAAATTGAGAGAAAATAAAATGGATACTATTAACAACATTGAAATTGTTAATAGATTAAAAACCATAAGAGAGCGCTTAGTAGATATTAGAAAAGAACTTTAAACCAAACCAAAAATGAACAAAGGATTATTAATTTTTCTAGGAGTAATATTACTCTTTGGCGGTATTGCTATATCTAAGTATAACGGACTCATTAGAAAAGACGTTGCCACAGAAGAGCAATGGACAAATGTAGAAGTTGCATACCAACGTAGAGCAGACCTAATTCCGAACTTGATAAATACTGTAAAAGGGTACGCAGACTTTGAGCAAGAAACTTTAACTAGAGTTGTTGAGAGCAGAGCTAAGGCTAGCTCAATAAACATTAAAGCTGACGAGTTAAATGAGGGTAACTTCAAAAAATTTGAGGCTGCGCAGGCCGAATTAGGCACTTCATTAAACAAACTTTTATTAACTGTAGAACGCTACCCTGATTTAAAGGCAAATCAAAACTTCTTAGCATTACAATCTCAACTAGAAGGAACTGAAAATAGAATTGCAACTGAAAGAAAACGATTTAATGATGCTGTTGGCTCATATAACAGAACCATAAGATCTTTTCCAAGTAATATCATCGCATCACAAATGAGTATGGAAAAGAAACCTTTCTTTGAAAGCAGAGAAGGATCTGACGCAGTACCTGAAGTACAATTTTAATGGCAAAAGCAACTGATTTTTTTACAAAAGAAGAAGAACAGAGTATTGTTTCTGCCATAAAAGTAGCCGAAAACAATACCTCTGGCGAAATACGTGTGCACATAGAAAATCACAGTAAAAAAGATGCATTAGATAGGGCGGCTGAAGTTTTTCATAATCTGAAAATGGATGCTACCGAGCTAAGAAACGGTGTGTTGTTTTACATAGCTGTTAAAGACCATCATTTTTCTATTATTGGAGACAAGGGTATAAATGATGTAGTTCCTACTAATTTCTGGAATGAGATTAAAGACCATATGCAAACTCATTTTAAAGAGAAAAGGTTTGCCACAGGACTTAGTGAAGGAATACAAATGGCAGGACAAGCCTTAAAAGAACATTTCCCACATGCAGGAGATGATGATATTAATGAATTACCGGATGATATATCCACCTCAAACCAATAACATTTTGTCGATAAAAAAAATAATAAGCTTATTAGCACTACTTGTTTTTACAACAAATCTTATTGGTCAAGGTTTCCCTAGACCTGATAAAAATAGAGCTGTACAAGATTATATAGGTTTATTATCATCATCAGAAAACAATAGCTTAAACAGTAAACTCAAAGCATTTGAAGATACCACATCTACCGCTATTGTTGTAGCAATTATTAGCACTACAGATGGAGATAATATAAGTTTATATGCAGCTGAGTTAGCACAAAAATGGGGGATTGGTCAAGAAGGAAAAGACAATGGCGTACTTTTACTTATAGCTCAGGACGACCGAGAAATGACTATCCAAACAGGCTATGGAGTACAAGAGTATTTAACTGATGCGGAGAGCAAACTCATTATTGAGAATCTAATCTTACCCCAATTCAAAAAGAAAGCTTATTACAGTGGTATTGACGATGGCACTGATGCCATAATTGGTTTACTTACTGGTAAATTCACTCAAGATGACCTCCGAAGAAAAAAGAAAAAATTCCCGATAGCTGCGCTTATTGTTATTCTTCTATTTATTTTCTTCATGGCCAGAAAAGGCGGAAGAGGTGGTGGTGGTTTAGGTCATTTTGCTACAGGCTATATGATAGGCAGTATGGGCGGAAGCAGCTTCGGCGGTGGTGGCGGAGGCGGAGGCTTCGGTGGCTTTGGCGGAGGCGGCTTCGGTGGCGGTGGCGCTAGCGGAAGCTGGTAAAAACAACATTATGGAAGCAAAATATGACAAAATAGGAGTTGGCTATAACACTACAAGGAAAGCCGATAGTTATTTGTCTGAAAGACTTCTTAAAAACCTTAATCCAACCATAGGTGGAGTTTACCTAGATATTGGTTGCGGAACAGGCAACTACACTGATATTCTACAAAAATTAGGTTACAATTTTATTGGAATAGACCCATCTACACAAATGCTAGATGAGGCTAAGCTTAAAAACTATAATATAGACTGGAGGATTGGTAATGCAGAAAACACAGGACTAAAAACAAATAGTGTTGATGGCATTATCGCTTCCCTTACAATACATCATTGGGCAGACATAGAACAAGGATTTACTGAATTAGCCAGGGTACTAAAACCAAACGGCAACATTGTAATTTTCACTTCTACCCCAGAGCAGATGAATGGGTACTGGCTTAATCATTATTTTCCAAGAATGTTGGAGGATTCTGCTAAACAAATGCCCACTTTAGACACTGTAGAAAAAGCGATGAAAGTTGCAGGCCTTGAAATAACTAATACAGAACCTTACTATATAAAACCAGACTTAGAAGACCTCTTTTTATATAGTGGTAAACATAAGCCTGAACTATATTTTCAGCCCGAAATAAGAAAAGGTATTTCTTCCTTTGCCGCATTAGCAAATGCTGAAGAGGTAGAAAAAGGTCTTACCGAATTAAAAAAAGACATTGACTCTGGTCAAATTGATGACGTCACTAAATTATATGAAAACGATTTAGGTGACTACCTATATATAGTAGCCGAAAATAAGACTAGTAATATTTAGTAGGAATAAGATAGTTTTTCACATAGTCCTCCACCCCGTCCTCTAAAGAAGTAAACGGCTTATCATAACCTTGACTAAGCAGTTTAGCCATCTCTGCTTGAGTATAGTACTGATATTTATCTCTTATATCCTCCGGAGTATCTACAAAGCTAATGTTAGGCTCTATATCCATTGCTTTAAAAGTAGCTTTTGCTAAATCTAAAAATGTACGAGCAGTACCGGTACCTAAGTTGTATATTCCATTATCGGCATTTCCGCTCATCAAAAAGTAAAGCACATTTACTACATCTTTTACATATACAAAGTCTCGTAATTGCTCTCCATCTTTATAATTCTCGTTGTGCGAACGAAATAACTTCATTGCACCCGTTTCTTTTACCTGTTTAAAGGTGTGGAAAATAACTGATGCCATACGCCCTTTATGAAACTCATTAGGTCCGTATACATTAAAAAACTTTACACCATACCAGTGAGGCGGAGTATTGGTTTGTCTAAGCACCCACTTATCAAAATCGTTCTTAGAATCTCCATAAGGGTTTAAAGGTTTCAGGCTTTCAACTGTACTATGGTCATCACTATAACCAAGCTCTCCTAAACCATAAGTTGCACCCGACGAAGCATACACCAATGGAATATTGTATTCTGTACATTGCTCCCAAACTTTTATAGAGTAGTTTAAGTTCAATGCATCAAATATGCTGACATCAAACTCTGTAGTATCGGTACGGGCTCCAAGATGAAACACAAAATCTACCGATTGATGGTTTAACTGAAACCAGTTATCAAATGCTGCTCTATCAACCTGCTCCTTAAATTGCTTTCCAGCCAAATTTTGGCTCTTTTCAGTTTTAGAAAAATCATCAACTAATACCAAATTTGTATATCCCGCACCATTCAATCGGCTTACCAAACAACTTGCAATAAAACCTGCCGCACCTGTTACAACAATCATAATTTATGCTTTAAAACTTTAGCACAAAGGTAATTGTTACTAAGCATAAAATACAATTTATAGCAAAAAACGAAGCCCCTAGTTAAACTAGAGGCCTGCGTTCAATAAAAAAACTTAATTAAACCAAAAACAATATATCAGCTTTTTATTTACCTAACTACTATAAGTTAAGTGTAGGGAAAAGAACGGAGAACTATTTAAAGTTCAATATCAAAAGTATTACAAGCAACTAAACTTAAATGTCATATGCTTGACAATTGAGTAATTATTATTAAAACACCCTATATTTGCGCAAAATTAAATGAGTATGGTTTTTATTACACGAAGAGAACGTTTTAGCGCTGCCCATAAAATGAGTAGACATGATTGGAGCGACGACCAAAACATGGAAGTGTTTGGCAAATGCGCCAACCCAAACTGGCATGGCCACAACTATACTCTTTGGGTTACTGTAAAAGGTGAACCCGATGCAGAAACAGGTTTTGTTATGAACTTAATAGACCTTAAGCATATTATTAAAGAGAAAGTTACCAATAAAGTTGACCATAAAAACCTAAATTTAGATGTAGATTTTATGAAAGATAAATTCTCATCTACAGAAGTTTTGGCAATTGAAATTTGGAAACAATTAGAACCTGAGGTTGCCAAGCACAATGCAATTATGCATTGCGTAAAAATTCAAGAAACCGAGAACAATTATGTAGAATATTACGGTTAACCGTAATACAATAAGCACCTATTATGAAAGCATACGTATTTCCAGGACAAGGCGCACAGTTTGTGGGCATGGGTAAAGATCTTTATGAAAGCTCTGAAAGAGCAAAAGAGCTATTTGAAAAAGCAAACGAAATATTAGGTTTCCGTATTACAGACATTATGTTTGATGGAACTGATGAAGAGTTGAAGCAAACCAAAGTTACACAGCCTGCTATCTTTTTACACTCTGTAATTTTAGCCGATTCTCTAGGTGATGATTTTAAGCCGGATATGGTTGCAGGCCACTCATTAGGAGAGCTTTCTGCATTGGTAGCAAACAAAGTATTGGCTTTTGAAGATGGTTTAAAACTAGTATCTAAACGTGCATTAGCAATGCAAGCTGCATGCGAAGCAGAACCTTCAACAATGGCTGCTATATTAGGTTTAGAAGACAACATAGTAGAAAATATTTGCGCAGAAATAGATGGTGTTGTAGTAGCAGCAAACTATAACTGCCCTGGTCAATTAGTAATTTCCGGAGCAATAGATGCGGTTAATACAGCTTGTGAAAAACTAACTGAAGCAGGTGCCAGAAGAGCTCTTGTATTACCTGTTGGTGGGGCATTTCATTCGCCTCTTATGGAACCCGCTCGTGAAGAGTTAGGCAAAGCAATTGATGCAACTACTTTTAATCAACCAACTTGCCCTATCTATCAAAATGTTACTGCAAATGCTGTAACAAACCCAGATGAGATTAAGAAAAATTTAAATGCTCAACTAACAGCTCCTGTACGTTGGACACAAACAGTACAACAAATGATTGCAGATGGAGCATCTTCTTTCACAGAAGTAGGTCCTGGTAAAGTATTACAGGGTTTAGTAAAGAAAGTGGATAGAGCTATGGAAGTAGCTAGTGCCTAATTATATATAGCCAGCAATCTCCAACTCATATTTTATATTCTCATGCCATGGCTGAAAAGTCATGGCTTCTGAGACTTTAGAAGAGTCAATAGTTTTCTGACGATAACCTTCTAGCATTTTAGGGTTATCTGTACCCTTAAGCATTTCATCAGTATACTCTACCTCCAAAAACTGACAGATACCCTCTAAGCTTTTTGTTGGGTTTTGCAGTAAATCCTCAAACTTGATAAAGAAGCATTGGTTATTGCTTTTCTTTAAATATTCATAAACTTTTATAGAGTGTTGCCAATTTTTACAGGCGGTATCTATATCTAAATTATTTCTATTCATTTTTGATGGAATAGAAGTTCTTCCATCTCTTAAAATAAATATAATTTTCTGTTGGCTAAATGCTTTAAAAAAAACCTCTTTTGCATTTTTCTTATTCGAAAGACCTTCTAATGGAATTAATTGCTCGGTTGTAATTTTATTAGACCAAAACTTTGCAGAATGTTTTTTTGCCTCCTCATAGCAAGCTGCCTTAAACTTTGAGATTCTACAGTTTAGTTGTGACTTCCAAAAACCACAGGATTGTTGGTTCATTAATATTTTTACCGAAAACTTCTCAAAACCAACTTCTATATCCGGGTGTGCGTCTAGCAAACCAGCCAACAAGCTAGTTCCGCCTCTACCGGCTCCTAACACCAAAAAATTAAATTGAGACATGAGGTACTTTTTAAATGCCCTTAAATGTAAGAACATTCTATTATATCAATAAAGGGATGTGCTTTTTAGTAAAAGAAAAAAATTATTGACGGTACTGCTTTTTATAATACTCTTGATAAGCACCTGAAGTAACATTATTTAACCACTCCTCATTATCTAAGTACCAATCTACAGTAATTTCTAAGCCTTGTTCAAAGGTTACTGATGGTTCCCAACCTAACTCTCTTTTTATTTTGTTAGCATCAATTGCATAACGTCTATCATGCCCAGGGCGGTCAGTTACGTAAGTAATTAGTTTTTCAGAAGCACCTTCTTCTCTACCCAACTTCTTATCCATTACCTTACAAAGCAACTTTATCAAATCAATATTCTGCCATTCATTAAAACCACCAATATTGTAGGTCTCACCATTTACTCCTTGGTGATACACCAAGTCTATAGCAATTGCATGGTCTACAACGTATAACCAATCTCTGGTATACTTACCATCGCCGTAAACAGGTAATGATTTGTTGTTCTTTATATTATGAATAAACAATGGAAGTAATTTTTCCGGAAATTGATTTTGCCCATAATTATTAGAGCAGTTGGTTACCACATGTGGTAAATCATAGGTTTCGCCATAGGCTCTTACTAAATGATCTGAACTTGCTTTAGAGGCTGAATAAGGTGAATTTGGGTCATAGGCAGTAGTTTCTGTAAACAGCCCGGTGTCACCCAAAGTACCATAAACCTCATCTGTAGAAATATGATAAAAACGTTTTCCTTCGGTATTCCCTTTCCAACTCTCACGTGCGGCATTCAATAAGTTTGCTGTACCTACCACATTCGTCATAATAAACGAGTTTGGGTCGGTTATAGATCTATCTACATGAGATTCTGCAGCTAAATGAATAACCCCATCAAAACTATACTTAGAAAATAAATCATTAACAAAGTCTGCGTCCACTATATCTCCTTTTACAAAGGTGTAGTTGTCTGCATTTTCAATATCTGTTAAGTTTTCTAAATTACCGGCATAAGTGAGCTTATCTAGGTTTACAATAGTGTAGTTTGGATATTTATTTACAAATAAGCGCACTACGTGTGACCCAATAAAGCCAGCTCCTCCGGTAATAAGTATGGTTTTGTTAGTGCTCATATCTACTGTTTTACTCTTCAGATGCTAGGGTTTGTTCCCAATCCCAAGCAGATTTTAACATTGTTTCTAAGCTTAACTCTGCTTTCCAGCCTAGTACATTATTAGCCTTGGTAGTATCTGCATAAACGGCTTCAACATCACCGGGTCTTCTATCTACTATTTCGTAAGGCACTTCTAATCCTGTAGAATTTACAAAAGCTTTAATTAAATCTAGTACAGAGTACCCTATACCAGTACCTAAATTAAATACTTCAAACTTCTCATCTGCCTTTCTAGCTACTAGTCTATCTACTGCAGAGATATGTGCCTTTGCAATATCAACTACGTGTATATAATCTCTCACACAGGTACCATCAGGAGTATTCCAGTCACCACCAAAAACATTTAACTGCTTACGTTTACCTAAAGCTGTCTCGGTAATGTAAGGTACTAAATGATGTGGTACACCATCTTGAAACTCACCAATTATTGATGATTCGTGTGCACCTATTGGGTTAAAGTACCTCAATGAAATTGCATTGATGTTTGAAGAAACCGTAGTATCTCTAATAATATCTTCACCCATTTGCTTTGTATTTCCATAAGGAGATACAGCTGGTTGTATAGGAGCGTTTTCATCTACAGGTAAAGTCTCCGGGTTACCATAAACTGTACACGATGATGAGAACACAATATTTTGTACATCAAACTCTTTCATGCATGATAGCAAGTTTACAGTAGATGCAATATTGTTGTGGTAATATTTTAATGGGTCTTCTACTGACTCTCCTACTAATAGGAATGCAGCAAAATGAATTACAGATTCGATATCGTCATACTCTCTAAATAAATTGTACATCTCATCATAGTTGCACATTTCTACTTGCTCAAAAGCTACTTTTTTGCCAACAATTTTTTCTATTCTGGCTAAAACCTCAATATCGGATGTAGATAAGTTATCTATAATCAAAGGGTCATACCCCTGATTAATAAGCTCAACAACAGTGTGAGAACCTATATAACCAAGACCACCTGTAACTAATATTTTTCCCATAAAAAGGTTTATTTTTTAATGTACCCCTCGAAGTCGTTATGTTCTTTTTTGAACAATTTCTCTTCCGGTAAAGACTTGAAGTATTCGTAAGTAATTTTCAAGCCTTCAGCTCTATTTATTTTCGGCTCCCAGTTTAATATAGCTCTTGCCTTTGTAATATCTGGCTGACGCTGTAATGGGTCATTTACAGGTAACGGTTGGTAAACCACTTTTTGGTTTGTTCCTGTTAGCTTGATAATCTCTTCTGCAAAGTCACCGATTGTAATCTCATCTGGGTTACCAATGTTTACCGGTTGCTCGTAATCGCTATGTAATAATCGGTAAATACCTTCAATTAAATCATCTACATAACAAAAAGAACGTGTTTGTGTACCGTCGCCAAAAATAGTAAGGTCTTCCCCTCTTAATGCCTGACCAATAAATGCCGGTAAAACTCTACCATCATTCAGTCTCATACGAGGGCCATAGGTATTAAAAATTCTTACTATTCTAGTCTCAACACCATGGTAAGTATGGTAAGCCATAGTAATAGCTTCTTGAAAACGTTTTGCTTCATCATATACACCTCTAGGGCCTACCGGGTTTACGTTACCGTAGTACTCTTCCGGTTGTGGGTGTACATCAGGGTCACCATAAACTTCAGATGTAGAAGCAATAAGCATCCTTGCATTTTTAGCTTTTGCTAAGCCCAATAAGTTATGTGTACCTAACGAACCTACTTTTAAGGTTTGAATAGGGATTTTTAAATAATCAATAGGGCTAGCAGGAGATGCAAAATGAAGGATATAATCTAAATCTCCGGACACGTGTACAAAGTTTGAAACATCGTGATGACAAAACTCAAAATTCTCGAGCTTAAACAGATGTTCTATATTTTCAAGGTTACCAGTAATCAGGTTATCCATACCTATTACGTAGTATCCTTCTTTTATAAATCGGTCACATAAATGTGAGCCTAAAAATCCTGCTGCACCTGTTATAAGTACTCTTTTCATTTTGTTTCGGGTTTATTTTACTAACTCTCTACCAATACTACTATAGTAATAGCCTTTTTCATTCATTTCTTCTAATTCGTATAAGTTACGTCCATCAAAAATTACTTTTTGATTTAAAGCCGAAGAAATTTTACTAAAATCCGGGTTTCTAAATACAGACCATTCTGTTGCAATAACTAAAGCATCAGCCCCGTTAATTGCATCATACATATTGTCTGCATACTCTATTTTGTCGCCTATTACACCCTTCACATTTTCCATTGCTTCCGGGTCAAATGCTTTAATTTGAGCACCTTGTTTCAATAGTTCATTAATAATATATAATGCCGGTGCTTCTCTAATATCATCTGTATCAGGCTTAAATGCTAAACCCCATAAACCTATTTTCTTTCCTTCTAATTTACCGTTAAAGAAATCAGTAATTTTTGGAACGATAACTGTTTTCTGATTTTCATTTACTCTCATTACAGAGTCTAAAATCTCAAAATGGTAACCATATTCTTTTCCTGACTTAGCTAATGCTTGTACATCTTTTGGAAAACAGCTTCCGCCATAACCAATACCAGGGAAAAGGAAACGTTTACCTATACGAGTATCTGTACCAATACCTATGCGAACCTTATCTACATCAGCGCCTACTCTCTCGCAAAAGTTAGCCACCTCATTCATAAAGGTAATTTTTGTAGCCAAAAATGAGTTTGCTGCATACTTAGTAAGCTCAGCAGACTTTTCATCCATAAAGATAATTGGGTTGCCTTGGCGTACATATGGCTTATATAATGATGCCATCACATCTTCAGCTCGTTTAGAGCTAGTACCCACTACAATTCTATCTGGTTTTAAGAAATCATCTACAGCAAAGCCTTCTCTCAAGAATTCTGGGTTAGAGACTACATCAAAATCAACTTTGGCATTCTTTGCAATCTCTGCTTGTACTTTTTCAGCCGTACCAACTGGCACTGTACTCTTATCTACAATTACTTTGTAGCCTTTCATTATTTTACCTAAGTGTTGAGCAACACCTAATACATAAGATAAATCTGCCGAACCATCTTCTCCGGGAGGAGTTGGTAATGCTAAGAATACAACTTCTGCATCATCAATAGCATCTTCTAGCTTAGTAGTAAACTTAAGTCTACCTGCTTTTATATTTCTTTGAAAAAGAACATCTAAGTGAGGTTCGTATATAGGAACCTCCATTCTTTGCATTTTTTCAACTTTTGCTTCATCAATATCAACGCACATTACGTTGTTACCCGTTTCGGCAAGACATGTTCCGGTTACTAAACCTACATACCCAGTACCTACTACTGCAATATTCATGATTATGGTCTTTAATTAATATATTCTAATATCGTTGTTGTAATAAATTTCAGTTGTTCTTCAGAAAGCTCAGTATGCATAGGTAAAGATAAAACCCTTTTACTTAGGTCATCTGTTACCTTAAAGTCATCATTGTTAAAACGACTTCCTTTGTACGCTTCTTGTATATGAAGTGGCACCGGATAATATATCATTGCCGGTATACCTTTATCCATTAAATATTGTTGCAATGCATCTCTATCAATGTCATCACTTAATTTAAGTGTGTACTGATGAAAAACATGGTTTGAGTAAGAAGCCCTATGAGGGGTTTCTATTTTATTAGTACTTGCAAATGCATTGTCATAGTAATCTGCTGCTGCATTTCTGGCAGCTGCATACTTATCAAGTTCACGCAATTTTATTCTTAAAACTGCTGCCTGTATACTATCTAGTCTAGAGTTTACACCCACTTCATCGTGATAGTATCTACGATTCATCCCATGATTTACTACTGCTCTTAATTTAGCAGCCAGTTCATCATCATTGGTGAAAATTGCACCACCATCTCCATAACAACCTAAGTTTTTAGAGGGGAAAAAAGATGTTGAGCCTACATTACCAATTGTACCTGCTTTTTTCTTTGTTCCGTCAGAAAAAGTATAGTCAGCACCTATAGCTTGAGCCGTATCTTCTATAACAAATAAGTTATGCTCCTTTGCTATTTCCATAACGGCTTCCATATTGGCACATTGTCCAAACAAGTGAACCGGAACAATAGCTTTGGTATTCGGACCAATAGCTTTTTTCAAAGCATCTATATTGATGTTAAATGTATCTGCATCTACATCAACCAATACAGGCTTTAGCTGTAATAAGGCTATAACCTCTACAGTAGCAGCAAAAGTAAAATCTACAGTTATTACTTCATCACCCGGTTTTAAACCTAAAGCCATCATTGCAACTTGCAATGCATCTGTACCATTTGCACATGGCACTACATGCTTTACACCTAGGTAACTCTCTAATTCTTCTTGAAATAATTTTACTTCGGGACCGTTTATGTATGCTGAAGATCGAACAACATCGATAATAGCTTTGTCTACTTGGTCTTTAATTTTATCGTATTGACCAAGGAGGTCAACCATTTGAATTTTCTCCATCAATTGCAATTAAAATGCGCAAATCGGTACAAATATATAGATTTATAGCCTTTAAAAATAATTCTATCCCTTATCTTCGCACAAATAGCAAACACTTAACATTGAAACACATAAAAGCACACATATTAGTCATAATATTCTTATTATCAGCTTTTTCCAATAATTTATTTGCTCAAAAAAATGTAAAAGATTCTTTGGTATCGGCGCCACTAATTCAAATATCTTATGCTTTTCAGGTACCAGGTGGCGATTTAGCAGACCGTTTTGGAACAAATTCAAATGCAGGCATTGAGTTCCTATATAAAACTAAAAGTAACTGGCTGTTTGGGTTTAGCGGGAACTTGATTTTTGGTAATACTATAAAAGAAGATTACTTTTTAGACAGCATTGCTGCTGCCAATGGAACTATCTTGGGGCAAAGTGGTGACTTTGCTAATGTAAATCTATATGAAAGAGGGTACCACATACAAGCAAAGGTGGGTAAAATCATCCCTCTCTTTGGACCAAATAAAAACTCTGGGTTGATGATTACTATTGGTGGCGGTTTTTTAAGGCACCGTATACGTATTGATGACTCTAACAACTCTACTCCTAACCTAGAAGATGACTACGAAAAAGGTTATGACCGTTTATCTACAGGTTTTGCAATGAGCCAGTTTATTGGTTATGTGCATTTGGGCAACGACAGAAAGACAAATTTTTATGCAGGATTTGACTTTACCCAAGGCTGGACAAAAAATAGAAGAGGCTACAATTTTGACACAAGACAATTTGATACGGAAGTAAAAACAGACCTCCTATTTGGTATCAAAGTGGGCTGGATATTACCTATTTATACCAAATCTGATAACTATTACTATGATTAGCCAATGAGCTTATTATATACGGTTGGCATACAGTTCTATGGTTTTTTAATCCTTATATCCTCATTATTCAATTCTAAAGCAAAAAAGTGGGTACAAGGAAGAAAAGACCTACTAATAAATTTAGAGATTGCCTTTGAAGAAAAGCCCAAATGCATTTGGATTCATTGCGCATCTCTTGGTGAATTTGAACAAGGTAGACCATTAATTGAAGCCTTAAAAAAAGAAAAACCGAATTACAAAATACTACTTACCTTCTTCTCCCCTTCGGGTTATGAAATAAGAAAAAACTACTCCGGGGCAGACTTTGTATATTATTTACCCTTAGACAGCCCCTATAATGCAAAGAAGTTCATAGAAATTATTAACCCAGAGTTTGCAGTTTTTATTAAATATGAGTTCTGGCCTCATTATATATCTACGCTTTACAAAAAAAATATACCCCTGTACATTACTTCGGCAATTTTTAGAAAAGACCAAGTGTTTTTTAAACCATGGGGAAAATGGATGCAAAGCACATTAAAAAAGATACGCCACATTTTTGTGCAAGATGAAGAATCGGTTAAATTGCTTCAATCAATTGGAGTAAACCAAGTAAGTATTAGCGGTGACACTAGGTTTGATAGAGTTTCATCTGTACTAGAGTCGCCTAACTCTATTCCTTTAATTAATGAATTTAAAGGCATTCATCCTTTATTTATAGCTGGTAGCACATGGCCTGATGATGAAAGAATTTTGATTGAATTAATTAATCATTCTGATTCTAGTAAATTCATCATAGCCCCACATGAAATTAATGATAAAAACATCAATTCCTTTATTCAAAAGCTTACTAAAAAAGCATTAACGCTTGATAATTTAACAGCAGAAAACGCTGATGATACTCAGGTGTTAATTATTAATAAAATAGGAATATTAGCACACTTATATCAATATGCAGATATGGGGTATATTGGAGGTGGTTTTGGAGCAGGTATACATAATACCCTTGAAGCTGCTGCATTTGGAATGCCCTTATTTTTCGGTCCAAATTACCATAGATTTAAAGAAGCAAAAGACTTGGTACAGCTAAAAGCAGCATTCCCTATAGAGCGTAAAGACGAACTTATAAAATACTACACTTCTTTTATTACAAACGAAGCATTACTAGCTGAAACCTCAGCAAAAAGCAAACACTATGTAGCTAAAAACATAGGCGCTACTCAAATCATAATCAACCATATACAAAAATAAAAAGCCATACTTAGAAGTATGGCTTTTCGGTTGAAACTAAAACGTTAAGAAAATTCTTAACAAGAAAAGAACGATGGGTATAATTGCTATACCACTTTTATAACGCAAAAATACTTATTATAGTTTGGTCTAAATGAACCGAAACTCATGTATAATGCGTATTTAACAAGAATTTAACATCCTTAATCATTCTTTTCTCCTGATAATGAAAGAGGTATAAAAGCACATGTTTTTTTATTAAAAAGAGCTTTTTAATAATTTTTAAGATTTATTTAGGTTTTCTTCTTTATTAGATACTTTGTGTATTGGTTTGTGTATTAATTCGAATATTCTATTTTTAGCCCCGCAATTTTCAGTAATAGAAGCCCACAGCATGGAAAGCAATCAAGATTTAACAAAAGGAAACATTAGTAAACAATTATGGGCATTATCATGGCCCATGATGTTGTCATTTTTCTTTTACACATTATACAACTTGGTAGATACCTACTGGGTAAGTAAAGTTTCTGCAGAGGCTATAGCTGCTGTAAGCATATCGCAAATAACCCTTATCATTATGATTTCTTTGGGTTTTGGTATAACTGTAGGCTCTGGGGTAATTATGGCAATGAATATTGGTGCTAAAAACAAAAAAGAGGCCGAGCGCATTCTAGGACAATCCTTTGTATTAAGTGCAATAATGGCGGCACTATTTACATTTATAGCACTCACCTTTCGCACTCAGTTTTTAACCTTTTCAGGTGCTAGTGGGCTTATTTTTGAGCCTGCGAAAGAATACTTTACCATTGTAAGTGGTGGTTCGGTTTTATTGTTTGTGATGATGGCTGTAATGTTTGCCTTTAATGCACAAGGTGACACCACAACTCTCACCAAACTTTTTGCACTTTCTACAGCTATAAATGTGGTATTAGACCCTATATTCATCTTTGGTAAGTTTGGCGTACCGGCTATGGGTATAGAGGGAGCAGCCTATGCTACACTTATCTCGCAGACAGTGTTTATTGTTGTGGCTTTAATTTCATTATCAAACCCTAAACGTGATATTCGCTTTCATTTTTACAACCTTACTGTTAAGTGGGAATCTGTAAAAAAGGTACTGAACATTGGTTTTCCGGCAGCATTAACACAAGTTATATTCCCAATAGGATTAGCTATACTTACCTACATCACTTCATTAAGCTTTTCAGAACCTGGGGCAATAGCCTTTAGCTTAGGCTTACGTATTGAGTTTTTTGCGTATTTACCAGCTGCAGGATTTGGCTTTGGAGCCATGGCTATGATGGGGCAAAACATTGGTGCCGGAAATATGGAGCGATCTAAACTGGCGTTTAACAAAGCACTTGGGTTTGCATTTTTAGGTTCAGCAGGGTTAGGAGTACTCTCAGCCATATTTGCCGAGCAAATAATAGAAGTATTTACGGATGATCCTCTTGTAAGAAAATATGCATATTCATATATGTGGACAGTTGCCTTGAGCTATGGGTTTTTAGCCGCTTTAATGGTAGAGGCGAATGCCTTCCAATCTATCAATAAATCATGGCCGGGCTTTTGGATATTTTTACTAAGAGTTGGCGTAATTACTTTACCGCTTAGTTATATACTTACCACAGTATTTAATATGTCTATTCAATCTATTTGGACTTCTATTATACTGGGCAACCTAATTGCTGCTACTGTTGGCTACATCTGGATTCGTTCTACAATGAATAAGCTGAAACCAACTGCTTTAGAGCATGAAACTTACTCTGACGAAAAGTAATTATTTTATTTTCTCTATAATAGAAATGGCTTTTTCAAGATGTAAATCCCTTCCTGTAGAATACTCATCAAATGAACAATTAATTTCATAGTCTGGTAATAGTCCATGATTAACTGTCGTTTGCTTATCAGATTTCGGGTAAATAATATGGTATCTAGGAATTCCTATACGTATTTGAGAATTGGGCAGGATAACATCTTCTAAAGAGCCAGCAGCAAATCCTTCATATCGTGTTCCTGTTTCTGTTCCTATAATAGTTGCATTTCCATATTCTTTTAAAAAACGAGCTAGAGAACTGCCTGCCGAATATGTTTTACCATTAACCAAGACATATATCTCCCCTTTAAATGCTAGTTTAGATGGTTTTGGCAACTTGTAAGTCTTTTCTTTTCCTTTCCAAGAAACTGTTTTTTTCAAAAAATCATCATCATTAAGTGGTTTCATGATAAATGGAATCATATCATCAGCAAACTCATTGCGCCCACCGGTATTATCCCTTAAATCAATGATTAAGTGTTCTATGTTTTTTTCTTGTAATTCCCTAAAAATTGCTTTGTAGAGTTTTTTAGATTTTACATCGTATTTATTTACCCTTCTATAGTCAAATGAAGGAAGCGTAAGTATAGCATACTTATTAGAATAATTTAAATCATAAAAGCCAGTCTCTTTTTTTGAAGGTTTCTGAATATTATCGGCACAATATTTTTTGTAATTATCAACCTGATCTGACCTTATTAAAGCTTTTAGCCTCACTTTAGCTTTTCTATTCTCAGAATCTAAATATTCAATATCAAATTCATCTGTCTGCTGAATATAAAACAGATAAAACCAACTAAATCCATCTTCAATTTTTCTATAGGCATAGGTCTTTATGTTACCATCAGATGGAATACACTCTAATAGTTCATTTAAAACAACTTCAGTTTTCAGCCCATTAATAGAGACTATTTCATCTCCCTTACTAAGATGTTGTTCATTTGAGTAATCTTCTAAAACATATAACCTTCCTGAAATCAGTTTAACAGAAACCGGTAAATAAGATACACTATTGTCCATTATTCCTTTATGAGCAATATCATCCCAATCTCCTAAAGTAAAGTGCCCCTCATTTGCCAAGGCACAAATTTTACTAACTCTTGTAAAGTAGTCGAATATTAAAACTGTATCAGTAGTTACTCCAGCAATTACATCTAATGCAAGACTTTTAAACTCTGGCTGATAATTTTGCAATGCAGGATTATACTCTTCAACTTTATTTACCAAAAAATTCAAGTCTTCTAATGCTGCCTCTTTTTTAAGATTCTGAGCAGAACTTGGTATACAGCTAAACAAAAAAAGTATGAGTATAACACTCTTCATAATAATTGATTTGATTAATCAACGAGTTTACTAATTTAATCAATTAGCTTTTATATAGTCCGCATCTTTCGGAAACAGCTTATATCAAAAAAGCCAGCCTAAAAGGGCTGGCTCAAAACAAATATATTTTAATATATTATTCACTTAAAAATTCATCCAGTCTATTAAATACAGCCCCCCAGCCATTAAGTATACCCATATTCTCTTGTTGTATACGATACTCTTCCGATTGATGAATTATATGAAATATAAAATTGGTTTTATCTCCATTCTCTTCAAATAGAGCTTGTATTTCTACATCCATCGTCATAGGTCTGAAGTTAGCTATAGAGCTTATCTTTTTCATCTCTACTATCTCAGTGTAAACTCCATCTGTAACAAATTCACTTCCATCGGGCATTGGCATTGAGTACTTCCACTTTCCTCCTACTTTAAACTCATGCTCTACAACTGTCATTTCCATACCGTTTGGCGACCACCATTTAGCTATGTGTTCTGGTGTTGTCCATGCCTCCCAAACTAGTTTGATTGGCGCATTAAATGTTCTCTTAATCGTTACTGTTCTTTTTTGCAAGTCATCCATTTTATTTATTTTTAGATTGTAATTCATTTAAATAGTGTTCAAAAGAATCTATTTTCTCTTCCCACAGCTTTCTATATTGTTCTATCCAAAAGAAAACCGGTACTAGCTTTTCTGGCTTTATGATGCAATATATTTCTCTCCCCTGCTTATCTATATCAATAATATCACACTCCTTTAAAATCTTTAGGTGTTTTGAAATTGCAGGTCTACTAATCTCAAAATTTTCTGCAACCATGTTTACTGTCAATGGTTCATTACTCAATAAACCTATTATATCCCTGCGTACAGGGTCAGCTATTGCTTGAAATACATCTCTTCTCATATCAAAAAGTAACCGTTTAGTTACAAATATAAATGTAATCATTCGGTTACACAAATAAAATTAATACAAAAGCCAGTCCTTTCGGACTGGCCTTAAATGGTCGGCACGTATTATATATACGAGCGTGTACATGTATATTAACTCAAAACAGCATGTATTTATTTTAATGCATATACTATCCCTAATAGCAATTGACTAGGATCCACACTCCCTGAAGACCATGTACCTAAATATTGATCAAAAGATACCTGAAAAAGCACTTGATCACTTACATGGGTACTGACCGTAAAATCAAATTTTGTTTCAGATTCATTCTCTCCATACTTAAGGGTTACTGCCCCTTCTTCTGTTACTACTTTACCTCTAAAAATAGCTTCCCCAGCTATATACAAACGCTCCGGAATAACAGCTGTACTAAAATTCAGTCCGAAATCTATAAAGCCATTGTCTTGTATCAATACATCAGGGTCGTATGAATAATTTGAAACCCTTAGCAATGCTGATAACTGTGGATTGTACTTACTTTCTTTACCTAAGTTATAGTTAAAATCAGTCCACAACCCCCAACGATTAATTTGCTGAAAACTTGCATCGCCTTCTGGAAAGTCTACTGCAACTGCAGCAGAAAGCTGAACAACCAATCCGTGTCTTTGATTTAAATCGTAAAAATTATAAGGGTTCTTATTCTCAATATTCAGTTGCAATACTTCCCCAGCCATTTGCCTTAATTTAGCAACTATTGTGGTAGAGGTTTTCTCTTCTAAATCATTTATTGCATTAATAATTACCAATTTTTGATCATCAGAAAAACTAAATTGTTTTGATGAAAGTAAAAAACCTTCATTATATTCATTTCCACCCTCTATATAGTCAGCATAAATCTCTAATCTATCATCAAAACTAAGCGATGCATTTGCAGATCTTACTTTATCTACATCTAACTTACCGGGAGCTAAAACGGTTCTAAAACCAATACCTAATCTACTAAAAGTAGAGTTTGCCGTAAAATCTTGTACTTCGGTAGTTGCTACAGAAATTCTTAAATCTCTAAAAATATCTGTTTTACCCAAATCTTCAATAGAAGCATCATTACTGCTCATATAATGTGGCACAAACTCTAAACCTAAATTAGCAGGAATTGAGTTACCTGAAGATGAAATACTATTGGTCAATGAAGAAACCAAAGCACTGTAGTTACCCACTGTAGGAATTTCCATACTTGGATTTCCGAGAATAGACTTTGCAGGATAAGCCGGAATGCTTAATTCTATATTCTTCTCTTGCGCTGATAATGAAATTGTGCAAAGAGCTATAATAACCGTAAATAAGTAGTGCTTTTTCATGATGCAGAGAATTTTAATGTAGTAGTAAACTTTACAATATCATCTTGAGCTACTTCTTTTTGTAAACGCTCATCTGCAACTTCTACCCCATTTACTTTTATAACAATAGAAACCCAATTGGTATCAGGGTTTTGATTTCTGGTAGACGATTTAAACTTAATAAAGCTCCCACTAGCAGCATTAAATGTGGTTTGCCATACTGTACCTTCCGGCGGTGGATAAACCAATGGTGGTGTTCCTCCCGCCCAAGTATGAGAGCCGGGCTGGGCATTACCTATTTTAACTTCTAAGTTGATAGCTCCGGTAGCATTCACAACTAAATCCGGAATTGGGACGTTAATTACACTCATGATGGTGGTTTTTTAATTACTAAGCCTGTAAACTACTAAGGTAGTTATTTAAATTAGTGAAACACAATAGGCTGAAATACCTGATTTTGCTTGTGGGCGTTTTAACTTTACCAGTAAATCAGAAAAATAAGAAGTTTTATTACTTTGGTGGTACCGAAAATAACCATAAACAAAATCTATTTACATGACCAAGACTATAAAAATAGCTACTTATCTATTAACTATTTTACTACCCTTAACCTCTATAGCACAACCTAAACCCAATGATGATTTTAAGCTTTCAATTTCACCAGCTGTAGATAAAACCAAAAAAGAAAACCAAGAAATACTACTTGTTCTTGAGAACTTTCTTCAAACAAAAAACGAATCCTTAACAGAAAATAAGTACTGGCTACAATCAGATTTTGATAGATATACATACCCATACCTAGACATTAACCAGATTGAGAGAAGCAGACATGGACAAAATTATTTCAAGCCCAGCTTAATGGAGTTGATTACAATTAATGAAAATGAGAAATTGCTAAAAGTAGCTTTTATAGGTGTAAGCCCGGAAACTGAAGAGCGATTTATAAGGTGTATTTACAACATTGTTGCTGTAAAAAACCAAACCGGTTGGAAACTAAAAAGAGCCACCGACTATCAAACAAAGGACTGGACTGAGTTTACCGAAGAAAGTATTTTATACAAGCTACCAAAAGGTAAAGAGGCCAACCAATCTGAAATTGAGCAGCAAGCAAAAGATATACAACAAATGTGTATGTTTTTTGAAACGGAACCAATTGCCATTACTTATTACTCATGTTTCAATCCACAACAAGTATATGAAGTAAAAGGCTTTGACTATTTGCCCAATATGTTTTTTGATAAAACAGGTGGTATGGCAGATTTTGGGAACATTGTTTACTCCGGTAATAACTCTGAATATTACACACACGAAATTGTACATATCTATACCCAACAGCTTTTTAAGAACATACACAAGCTGCTAGACGAAGGCATTGCCACTTACATTGGGGGCAGTGGAAAACAACCATACACTTGGCATCGCCAAAAAATGAAAGAATACCTCAACAATACAGAAATAAACTTAGCAGAACATCTACAACCCTATGAGAGACTATATATAGATGATAAGACTTCTATACCCTACCTAATAGGTGCATTGATATGCGAACGAACGTTGAGGCTCTATGGAAAAGACAAACTCTTTGCACTTTTAAATACCGGAACAAACTTATGGAGCAAACTAAATGAGGTTGGACTTACCAAAGAAAACTTAACTGTGGAACTCCAAAAAGAGCTAAAACTTGACCCTACTTTGTATACTGAATAAAAAAAGCCAGTCATAAAATGACCGGCTTTTAGTACTCGGGGCGGGACTTGAACCCGCACGGACTAATGTCCATTGGATTTTAAGTCCAACGTGTCTACCAATTCCACCACCCGAGCAGACACTTATAAATAAAAAAAGAGCGAGAAACGGGACTCGAACCCGCGACCCCGACCTTGGCAAGGTCGTGCTCTACCAACTGAGCTATTCTCGCTTTTGAGGAGTGCAAATGTAACTAATTTTTGCTTTCTGCAAAAAACTCAAACAAAAATTTAGCCTCCAATCATCTTTTTTATTTCATTCAGCTTCATTAATGCCTCAACAGGAGTTAATGTATTGATATCTACTGCATGGATTTCTTCACGCAATTGTTCTAATATAGGATCGTCTAACTGAAAGAAACTCAACTGCATATCATCTGCAGCAGCTTGCTTGGTTTTCTCTACCAACTCTTCACTGGCATGAGATTTCTCTAATTGACCTAAAATTTTATTGGCGCGCCTTATTACCAAGCTTGGCATACCCGCCATTTTAGCCACATGTATACCAAAACTGTGTTCGCTACCACCTGCTTTTAGCTTACGCATAAATATTACACCACTATTGGTCTCTTTTACAGAAACATTATAGTTTTTAATACGCTCAAATGTCTCTGTCATCTCATTTAACTCATGATAATGCGTAGCAAATAGTGTTTTTGGTTTTGAGGGGTGCTGATGTATGAATTCGGCAATGGCCCATGCTATAGATATACCATCATAGGTACTTGTACCTCTACCAATCTCATCTAGTAATATCAAACTTCTATCTGAAATATTATTCAAGATACTAGCTGTTTCATTCATCTCTACCATAAAGGTAGATTCACCTTGAGAGATATTATCAGACGCTCCTACTCTTGTAAATATTTTATCTACTAGGCCTATTTTGGCAGCTTTAGCCGGAACATAACAGCCAATCTGTGCCATGAGTGTAATCAGAGCTGTTTGTCTCAATAATGCTGATTTACCCGACATATTGGGCCCGGTAATCATGATAATTTGCTGAGCCTCCCTATCCAAATACACATCATTGGCAATGTATTCTTCACCAATTGGGAGTTGTTTTTCAATTACAGGATGCCTACCATCCTTAATGTCTAAGTCAAAAGTTTCTGTTATATCAGGACGAGTATAATTGTTATCTCTAGCAATTTGCGTGAACGAAAGCAAGCAATCTAACTTTGCAATTACAGTTGCATTTACCTGTATAGGCTGTATATAATCAGATAAGCTTAATACTAAGTCTGTATACAACTTAGTTTCTAAAGCCAGTATTTTTTCTTCTGCCCCTAATATTTTATTCTCGTATTCTTTCAGCTCTTCCGTAATGTAGCGCTCTGCATTTACCAAAGTCTGTTTTCTAATCCATTCTTCGGGGACTTTATCTTTATGGGTATTGCGTACCTCTAAGTAGTACCCAAATACATTATTAAAAGCTATTTTTAGTGATGGTATACCCGTACGTTCAGTCTCTCGTTGCTGAATTTGAAGTAAGTAATCCTTACCCTTGTAGGCTATGTTTCTCAGTTCATCTAGCTCATCCGAAACACCATCGGCCATCACATTGCCTTTATTCAAAGCTACGGGTGGCTCTTCATGCAATTCATTTTCAATTTTCTCTCTAATGACTAAGCATAGGTTTAACTGGTCTGCCAGTTTTTCCAAGGCTTTATTCCCCGATTTAGCACATAAGTTTTTTACAGGTTCTAATGCAAACAATGATCTTTTTAACTGAACTACTTCTCTAGGGTTTACTCTACCCGTTGATACTTTTGAAATGAGCCGCTCCAAGTCGCCCATTTCTTTGATATATTGAGTTAATTGCTGTGTAACCTCATCTGCATTAAGCAAGTATTTTACTACATCTAAGCGTTCGTCAATAGGCTGCTTATCCTTAAGAGGTAAAGCCAACCAGCGTTTCAGCATCCTAGATCCCATAGGGGATATAGTCTTATCCAACACATCTATCAAACTAACCCCATCTGTAGATGAAGGAGCAAATATTTCTAGATTTCGAATAGTAAAGCGATCCATCCATACATGATGTTCCTCTGTAATTCTTTGTATAGCGGTAATGTGTTTTACCTTATCATGCCTTGTTTCTGATAAATAATGTAGAGCAGCTCCGGCAGCAATAATACCTAAGCTTAGCTTATCTACTCCAAAACCTTTTAACGATGATGTTTCAAAATGCTTTAATAGAGTTTCATTTGCATACTCATTGGTAAACACCCAATCTTCTAAAGTGAAGGTGTAAAACTTACTCCCAAAATCTTGTAAAAATTGCTTATTCTTTTGCTTTTGATACAATACCTCATTAGGTGAAAAGCTTTGCAATAGCTTATCAATATATTCTGTAGAACCTTGAGCAACTAAAAACTCGCCTGTAGAGATATCTAAAAAAGATACCCCTGCCCTATCTTTATCTATGTGTACAGACGCTAAGAAGTTGTTAGATTTATTCTCCAACACCTTATCGTTATAGGTAACACCTGGTGTAACCAATTCTGTAACCCCTCTTTTTACAATTGTCTTTGTCATTTTGGGGTCTTCCAACTGATCACAAATAGCAACACGCTGACCCGCTCTTACTAATTTGGGTAAGTATGTATCTAATGAATGATGTGGAAATCCGGCTAAAGCCATTTCTGAAGCCGCACCATTGGATCGTTTGGTTAAAACAATACCCAATATTTCAGATGCCTTTACGGCATCAGAGCCAAAGGTTTCGTAAAAATCACCTACTCTAAAAAGCAGCATTGCATCAGGATATTTATTCTTGATGTTATTATACTGCTTCATTAAAGGAGTTACTGAAGCTTTTTTAGCGGTTTTTTTAGCCAAGGTTTAGTCCTATAATTGTTATTACTTTTGCGAATATAATTATACCGAATGAGAAAGTTAAGAAATAGTGAATTAGAGCGGTTAACTGTTGATAAGTTCAAGGAAAGTGAAAAAACTCCACTGGTAATTGTGCTTGATAATATAAGAAGTGCCAATAATGTAGGATCTGTGTTTAGAACTGCAGATGCCTTTTTAATTGAGGCTGTATACTTATGTGGTGTAACAGCTACTCCGCCTAATAGAGACATTCGTAAAACTGCATTAGGCGCTAGTGAATCAGTAACTTGGACTTACTTTGAAAACACTTTAGATACCGTAAAAAAACTTCAAAGCGAAGGTTATAAGGTTATTCCTATAGAACAGGTAGAAAAGAGCACTAGTCTTTTAGACTTTAAACCGGAAACCGGAAACAAATATGCTTTTGTATTTGGCAATGAAGTTAAAGGCGTTGAGCAAGATGTAATTGATTTATGCCATACCTGTATAGAAATCCCACAGTATGGCACCAAACACTCTTTAAATATCTCTGTAAGTGCAGGTATACTCATCTGGGATTTCTTTCAAAAAATAAAATCATAAAAAAAGCCCCATTAAATGGGGCTTTTACTTTTATCAAATTGTATTTACTATTTAAATACTTTAAAGTCTACTCTACGGTTTAAGCTATTTACACCTTTTGCAAACTGATCTTCTTCACCTCTGGTCTCAACAATAAAACGACTTTCATCTATTCCGTAGACATCTATTAAATGACGTACTACTGACCCTGCACGAGACTTACCTAAGTTTAGGTTAAACTCTTCCGGACCTGTTGCATCTGTAAAACCAATAACTCTTAGTTTTAAGTTAGGATTAGCGTTCATTATCATTGCTACAGTAGACAAACGTTGGAAGTTAGAAAAATCTACAGAAGCACTACTTATTCTAAAGAATATAGATGGTAAGTAACTCTCTACAGGAGCACCGCCACCAGAGTTTAACTTAATAGTTCTACCTTCAAAGTTTACTAAGCTACCTACAGTAGTTTCTGGCTCTAAATCTTTACTATCAGGCACACCATCTTTATCAGTATCTTTTTCTCTACCAGTATTATCTACAGCAACACCTCTAGGAGTATACGGATCAACATCTTGATAATCAGGAACTCCATCTGCATCAACATCTAATGCTCTACCGCTACCATCTACTACAGTACCCTCTTTTGTATCAGGTTCTTTATCCATTAAGTCTGCAACGCCGTCACCATCTGTATCATTCGTAATACCATCAAAATCAGCTCTTACTTTTTTGATATCAGAATGCATATCATCTAATGGGTTAGTCCATTCAATAGATTTAGACTTTTTACCAAATTTATATACTACACCTAGACTAGAATAAAAGAATTTATCGCTCTCTGAAGCAGTACTGTTAGCACCATCAAAACCATCTCCAAATACACTATGCATTGTTACTGCTGCTTCGAAATCAAAACGTTCGTTAAAACGATATCTAGCACCTATACCAAGAGGAATTTCTAATTCTACAGTACTCGGCTGTATTTGAGGATTATTACCTGAAAAATTGGTTGTAGTAGACTCAAAATTGATAAGTCCGAAACCAAATTTCAAGTATAAATTAAAGTCATGACTCTTATTACCGGTTACACCAATATTAGTAAGGTATATTAAACCTGAAAGGTTGGTAGATATTAATCTACCTTCATCTACTTGTCTGTTTAAAACAACTCTTTCACCACCAATTTGACCATATAGAACCTCTGCTTGCAGTCCGAATACTGAGTTAAACTGCTTGGTTACAAATGCTCCAAAACCAAATTTAATGTAGTTGTTAGTCTCTCCAAAACTCTTAAGATCACTATCTACATATATATTACCAAGGCTAACACCGCCTGATAAAGTATTATACTTTGAAGACAAGCCTCCACCCCTTTGAGCAAAGGTTGTAGTAGCAAATAGAGTACATAATAAAATAATAGTTTTCTTCATATCACTTGTTTTTGGCTTCGTTTATAAAGCTCTGTTATTTCAAAAATAAGAAAATTCTACTGTTTATAGGCTCATTATCATTCAAACACCTACTAGACTGCCTTTTTAACACAAAAAAGATACTATAAATTATATAGCTGGCTTTTTATATAAAAATTGCTTTATCAACAGGGTTTTACACATGTTTATACGTATTACACAAACAAATACACCTTACTATCATCTGTACACAAATTGTACAACTCTGTTATAGTTTTATTAAAATTAGGGTGTATCCATTCTTCCGCAATATCCATTAAAGGAGCTAAAACAAATCGTCTAGACTGTATGTGCGGGTGCGGTATAACAAGGTTTTCTGTTTCAAGAGTTTCATCATCATGAAACAAAATATCAATATCCATAATTCTAGATGCATAATCTCCTGAAACCCTTTCTCTACCCATGCCTTTTTCTATACTCAAAAGAATATCTAGCACGGTTTCAGAATCCAAACCACTATCTACTTTTATAGCTTGATTTAAAAACAAATCATCAGCATCAAAGCCCCAAGGTTCAGTTTCATAAATGCCAGATTGCATAATAATAGCTCCAACTCTATCTTCAATTTGAGAAATTGCAGTTTCTAAATTCTTTTGTCTGTCACCAATATTGCTCCCTAAATGTAAAATGTACTTACCCATATAAAAGTATCTCTTAAATAGAGTTTAAATATATAACTATAACAAGATTTGTGGTATACAAACCTCATCAAATAAATAAGAATATGAAGGTTTATCTATAGAAACATTATTTTAGCAAAAAAGAACTTAAAACTATCGCATAATATCATATGAAACAGTTCCTAAAATTTACGTTTGCGTCTCTAACAGCACTATTTCTGTTTGTATTTCTATGGTTTTTATTCTTTATTGTTGTTGGCGCAGCCAGTAATAAAGAAACCAGAGTATTTAATGACTCTGTATTAAAACTAGAGCTTAATTACCCTATACAGGAAAGAATAGATACTGATCCTTCAAACCCTTTTCAAATGTTGGGTATGCTTGAACAAAATCAGTTGGGCTTAAATGAAATCATAAAACAGATTAACTACGCTAAAACGGATGATAGAATAAAAGGTATTTATCTAAACGTAGGCTTTCTACAAGCCGGTTATGCTACTACTGCAGAAATAAGAGATGCCTTAAAAGATTTTAAAGAAAGTGGTAAGTGGATATATAGCTATGGTGAAATTTATACTCAAAAATCATACTACCTAGCTTCAGTTGCCGATAAAGTATTCATTAACCCTGTAGGTTTTATAGAGTTTAAGGGCTTAAATGCCAACGTTACATTTTATAAAAAGGCATTGGAAAAACTGGGTGTTAAACCCGAAATTATAAGACACGGTAAGTTTAAAAGCGCAGTTGAGCCTTTTATGCTTGAACAAATGAGTGATGCGAATAGAGAGCAACTAAAAAAAGAAATTGATGCGCTTTGGAATGAATTGATTGAAAAAGTGGGCGAAGAGAGAGAACTAAGTAAAACTGAGCTAAATGAAATTGCAAACAAAAAACCTTTCTTAAACGCAAAAGGAGCTATTGCAAACCATATAGCTGATGAAATTGCTTATAAAGATGAGTTTTTGGATGCTATTCGTGAGGAGTTGAATATAAGTGAGAACAGAAAATTAAGATTTATTTCTATAGAAACTTACGCTACTTCAAAAGGCAAAAATATAGTAAGCTCTGGAGACTATATTGCTATTATTTATGCAGAAGGAACTATCTACGGCGAAAGTTCTGAATCTTATACTATTAGTGCAGAAAAACTTAGCAAGGCTATCCGTAGAGCTAGAGAAAGTGATAGGGTAAAGGCAATAGTACTTAGAATAAACTCACCGGGTGGTGATGCATTGGCGTCTGACATTATTTGGCGAGAAGTGGATCTAGCAAGACAAGTTAAACCCGTAATAGCTTCTATGGGCGATGTTGCTGCTTCCGGTGGTTACTATATAGCCGCAGCTGCCGACACCATTGTTGCCAGACCTAACACCATTACTGGTTCTATAGGTGTATTCGGCTTGTTTTTTACTGCCGAAGAGTTATTAAATAATAAACTGGGGATTACATCTGACAATGTAAAAACAAACACTTATGCAGATTTTGGCTCTTTAAACAGATCTTTATCTGATGCTGAACGTGAAATTTTACAAGAGAACATTGAAGATGTATACGCTACTTTTTTAAGTAGAGTAAGTGACGGTAGAAATATGTCTATTGCAGATGTAGATAGCATTGGGCAAGGTAGAGTATGGAGTGGTTCGGATGCAATAAAAATTGGCTTGGTAGATGAACTAGGTGGAATAAATAGAGCCCTAGAAATTGCTGCTGAAATGGCAGCAATTGAAGTTTATAAAATCACAGAATATCCTAAACAAGAAAAAAGCTTACTCTTTGATGCATTAAAATCTGTGAAAGAAGACAGGGAAGCAATGATTGAAAAAGAATTGGGGCAAGAGTACATATACTACAAGCAACTAAAGAGTATTATAAACAACAAAGGCATATTGGCTAAAATGCCTTATGAACTTGTGATAGAGTAAAATGACAAAAAAGCAAAAAGAAAAAGCCTTTGTTATTTATCTAATACTGGGCGCAATGTTTGTGGCTTCACTGGTTAGCTCAAACCTTATTTTTCAAAAGTTTGTGTATTGGGACCCTTGGGGTTTAATGAGTACTTATAAACCCTTTGGCTTAGATAAGTTTGAGTTTTCTGTTGGTTTAATGCCCTACCCTATTACTTTTTTAATTACTGATATTTTATCTGAAGTATATGGCAGAAGGCGTGCAAACCAAGTGGTAATTGCCGGGCTATTTGCAAGTGTTTTCACCTTACTTATTATATCTGTTTCTGAGATTGCCCCTGCCACGGGTTGGTCTCCAATAGATAATAACATCTTTGAAAAAGTATTTGGGCTTTCATTTGCTGCTGTGGGTGCGTCTATGGCAGCCTACTTAGCCGCACAGTTTATTGATATAAGAATCTTTCATTTCTGGAAAAAGCTTACCAATGGCAAACATCTTTGGCTCAGAAATAATGCATCTACTTTTGTATCTCAGTTTGTAGACACCAGTCTTGTAGTAGGCTTACTATGTACATTAGGTGTTTTAGATTGGAGCTTGTTTGGTTTACTATTATTAAATGGTGTATTGTTTAAAATAATAGTAGCCGCATTAGATACTCCTTTCTTCTATTTCACCACTTGGCTTTTTCGCAAGCATTTCAACCTTAAATTAGGGGAAGAGATTGATTTTGTGTAACTTTATAAGTCCATGTGGGCTAAAAAAAACATATTATTTTCGCTTACTGTTCTTTCATTAGCAATATTATTCACCTCTTTTGCTAAGATAGAAAGCAACACTTTTCGTGATTTAGATGAAGCCTTAAAAAAACCACATTTAGTAAAAAAACTAAAAATTGGTAGGGATGGGATTTACAAACTTCCACCAGAAATTGGTTTAATGATAAACCTAGAGGTCTTGGAGCTTAACAATAATCATTTGGTAGAACTCCCCCCACAAATTGGCTTACTCAAAAAACTGAAACGATTAAATGTTTTTCATAATAACTTATTGGATGTTCCAAAAGAAATTGGCGAGCTAGAAAACTTAGAAGAATTAATACTTAGTAGTAATAGCATAAAGGTACTACCTAATGAAGTGTGTAATCTAAAAAAACTAAAAGACCTTAGTGTTAATTACAATAAGTTAGATAGCATACCTAAGGATATTGGCAATCTCAGTAACCTTGAAGAATTAGAACTTAGGTTTAACCATATTGAAGGCTTACCTGAAAGCATAGGCCAATTGAAAAAGCTACACTACTTAGATTTAACCAATAACAGAATTTACGAGATCCCACCGGAAATTGGAGGCTTAGAAAATCTGGAGTTTATGATTGTGGGGAAAAACTATTTACACTCATTACCCACAGAAATACAAAAGCTGCAATCTTTAAGAGAGCTGAACCTATTTAGAAGTGGGGCTATGATTTATGTACCCGAAGAGGTTTACAGTCTTAGACAGTTAGATGTGTTGATAGTGGATAACAATGCTTTACTGCCTTTTGCTATAAAACCATCTCGACTAAAAATTACTGTACACACCATTACAGGCTATGAATAGGCTTTATAGCATCTACAATTAAAGAGGTATAATTTAACTCACCATTTTTATTGCGTTTATCATGTGCTTTAGAGCGATGAATAAAACCATCCTTTTCATGCCAAGTATGATGATGAAAATCACCATTTTCATCAAAGTACTCCAACAGTTTTACTTCAAAGCCTATACTCTCTAACATACTTTTTAATGTTTGATAAGTATATAGCACTTCGTGCTCATCTGCACCAATACCACTACCCCCCGGCTTTACATGGTTTATGTAATCTTCAGACGGGTGATAACCATCTGGCACAGCAATCCTTAAATATCCATTGGGCTTTAAATATGTATAACAAATACCCGCAGCCAATTGTCCATCCTTTATACTTAAATGCTCCCAAACGTGTTCAGCAAGTATAGCCTCTACATTTTTAGCAGGAAAATAATATTGCCAAGTAGACTCATCTAATAAATCTAAAAAAGCTTGTTCGGTTTTTATCCACCCTTTTTGAGTTAAACCCGAAGCACCAATAACCAATTTTAGCGGTTGACTTTGAATTCGTTTCTCAAACTGATTTTTCACAACTGTTTTATGCAATTGCTTATTAATAGGGGTGGCTAACTTTTTAAATATCTTTTTCATTCAATAGTAATAGCCAAGTTATATCCGGCATGCTTTCTTACATTCATTACCCTACCATTATCAAAAATCAAATATTGCCCCTTTATACCTTTTAAGTAACCTTCTACCTCATCAATCTTATCAAAGTTGATGCTCTTCACTTTAAAAGGATATTCCTCAACAGGATACTCTAAATAGGTAATATCATCATCATCGGATAGGTAATCTTGATACTCACCCATTAAGTCATACGCTATTTCTTTATGCTCTAATAAATCTTCATCAGCAATTTCATTTTTTAGCATCCGTTGCCAATTGGTTTTATCAGACATATGTTGTTTTAACTCTACTTCTATCATACCGGCTAAATATCTATTTGGCACTTCTGCAAGTTTAATAGCTTCAGATGCACCTTGATCTATCCACCTGGTAGGTATTTGCACTTCTCTGGTTACACCAACTTTTACTCCGCTAGACAATGCCAAATACACAACATGCGGTTGTAAATGATTGGCTTTTTCCCATTCCACATCTCTTCCTTCACCTTCATGAGCTCTACATTTCTCAGGATTAATTATACATTCTGCGGCTTCCGGCGCAGTAGTAAAACAACTATAACAAAAGCCCATAAATGAAGTTTTTGTTATACTTCCACACCTAGTACAGTTAATTTGGTTTAGAAATTCCACTATCATGTACTGCCCTATTAAGGCATTCATATCTACTAAATCTTCACCTATAGGTAATGTATATTTTATCGGCTCGGCAAACTCTGCCTTCATCTTTAAAACCCTACCTTTATACTGCATAATTTAAATTTATATTTTAGTGCAAAATAAAGGTTTTTAGCCATTATGAAACTATCAATTGTAAATTCTGTAATGACTTGGGTAATGCGAAAACGCTTTAGCCAAATTGAGTATTTCATGAGCCATTCTCAGGAAGTACAACACCAGTGGCTTGAACGCCTTTTGTACATGGCAAGAGATACCGAGTGGGGTAAGAAATATGATTTTGCCTCTATTAAAAACTATGAAACATTTAAAGAACGTATTCCTTTAAGTAAATACGAAAATATTGAGGCCGACATCAATAGAATAAAGGCGGGAGAACAAAATATTTTATGGCCAAGCGAAATCAAGTGGTTTGCAAAATCATCCGGTACTACTAGCAGTAAAAGCAAATTCATACCCGTAAGCTTTGAATCTTTAGAGGAATGTCATTTTAAGGGCGGAAAAGACCTTTTGTCTATTTACTGCAATAATTACCCCGAGACCAATATTTTTAGTGGAAAAAGCCTGCGTCTGGGCGGTAGTCATAGTCTAAACAGTATTGATGGAGAAACATACTCCGGAGATCTTTCTGCAATCATCATAGAAAACTTACCCATATGGGCAGAGTTTAAAAGCACTCCCAGCAATAAAATTTCGTTGATGAATGAGTGGGAGAAAAAAATGACCAAGATTGCCAAAACCACAATTGATGAAGACGTAACTAGCCTTGCAGGTGTCCCCTCTTGGATGATGGTTTTATTAAACCATGTCTTGGATATAACCGGAAAAGATAATCTATTAGAAATATGGCCTAATCTTGAGTTGTATATGCATGGTGGAGTAGATTTTACGCCATACCGTGAGCAGTACAAAAGACTTATCCCTAAGGAGGATATGCATTACGCAGAGATTTATAATGCCTCTGAAGGTTTTTTTGGCATACAAGATTTAACTGACAGAAATGAAATGCTTTTGATGTTAGATTACGGTATTTTCTATGAATTTATCCCAATGGATGAATATAAAGGATTAGATAGCAACACCATACCCTTAGAGCAAGTTGAGCTAGACAAAAACTATGCAATGGTTATTACTACCAATGCCGGTTTATGGAGATACTTGATTGGAGATACTGTAAAGTTTACATCTGTAAACCCTTATAGGGTAAAAGTAAGTGGCAGAACCAAACACTATATAAATGCCTTTGGCGAAGAGGTAATTATAGAAAATGCAGAAGAAGCTTTACTAAAAGCATGTAAAGCTACGGGTGCAGAAGTTAAAGATTTTACTGCTGCTCCACTATTTATGCAGGGCAAAGAAAAAGGTGCACACGAATGGTTATTTGAGTTTAACAAACAACCTAATAGCCTAAGTAATTTTATAGAAACTTTTGACAAATCTTTACAAGAAATAAACTCAGACTACGAAGCCAAGCGTTATAACAACATGACTTTAAATCCACCTAAGGTTCATGTGGCAAAAGATGGATTGTTTTATAATTGGTTAAAACAAAAAGGCAAGCTAGGTGGTCAAAACAAAGTACCTAGACTATCTAATACCCGTGAGTATATAGATGAATTATTAGAACTAAATAATGCGTAAAATACTTTTTATACTATCCATTATACTTACTTCTACATGCTTTGCACAAAAAACTATGCAAGTAGAAAAGCTTTATGATTTTCCTGCAAAAAACACCTCCTCTTTTACTACTGACCATTTAGAGTATGTATATTTAATTAAAGGAGATGAAATTCAGAAAAGAACCACAAAAGGGGAGTTTATTGCCAGCTATAGTAACCCCATTTTAGGAGATATAAGCTATGTAAATACTTTTAATCCTTTAAATATATTACTGCTTTACAGAGAGTTTAATCAAATAACATTTATTGATAATCGATTAAATACCATCAATCAGCCAATAACTATGACTGAGTTTGGCTTTATAGATATACAATTGGCAAGCACTATAGATGAGAGTAATATATGGATATACGACCAAGCATTAGACAAGCTTGTTAAATGGAACACTGCACAACAAAGTACTATACAACAAACCCTAAATATTACACAGCTAGTAAATGCTGAAAACACCCCTAACTATTTAGTATCAGACTTAAACGGTTTATACCTAAATGTACCGGAGTTTGGTATACTGGTATTTGACATTTTTGGGAACTACAAAAAACTAATTCCTATAAAAGGATTACAAAGTTTTCAGGCAAAAGACAATCAACTCACTTATGTTGAAAACGGAACCCTAAAAACATTTGACCTTAAAACATTGCAAGAGAACAAAGTAAAAATGCCCATTACTAATTATGATAGTTATAGGGTAGAAAACAATAAATTGTTTATTTTTCACGAGAATATTATTGAAGTATATCGCATATTTCAAGTAAATAAGTAAACTTATATTAGTCAAAATATTGCTACATTTAGCTACTCAAAAACAATAGCTATGCATATTGCCATTGCCGGAAACATCGGTTCAGGAAAAACAACATTAACAGAATTATTAGCGAAGCATTATAAGTGGGAGCCTCATTATGAGACCGTTGACAACAACCCATATATAGATGATTTTTATAACGAAATGCAACGCTGGTCGTTCAACCTGCAAATTTATTTTTTGCACAACCGTTTTAAGCAACTCAAAGAGTTAAAAGAAAGCGGTATTAATGTTGTACAAGACCGTACCATTTATGAGGATGCACATATTTTTGCACCTAACCTTCATGCAATGGGCTTAATGCCAACTAGAGATTATGAGAGTTATAAAGATCTCTTTCAGTTATTAAACTCATTTGTTACCCCTCCGGATTTATTAATCTACCTAAGAGCGAGTATCCCTACACTTGTGGGACAAATACAAAAGCGTGGCAGAGAATATGAAAACAGCATAAGCATAGACTACTTAACACGCTTAAATGAGCGTTACGAAGCTTGGATATCAGGCTATGAAGGTAATTTACTGATTGTAAATACTGATGACTTAGATTTTGCTGATGACGCCGAACACATGGGTGAAATCATCAATAAAATTGATGCTGAGATAAACGGCTTATTTTAATCCGTTTTAAGTAATAGTGGGGTTATAATTAGGGCTATAATTACTGCCGATATAAAGCTAACTACTGCATTTCCAATCAGTAAATTATAGTTGACTAGAAACCTCAACCCAAATACCACACTTGTAATTAGCAAAACCACACGCCAATAATTAGAGTTACTACTATCCGTAGTGTTACTCTTTGGTAACTTCAGTATTATCATAAATATTACAATGGCACCCAACAAAGAGCTTCCATGCTGTAATAGCTTGTAGTTTGCAATCTCGCTACCAAACAATGTCGTATGCCCAAATAATACTTTACTATTTTGCACAAAATAGCCTGTATGATGTGTAAATGCATCCCAAAAAAGGTGTGAACCAACCCCAACCAAAATTGATATAATTACTATCAGCCAATTTTTTCTAAAGTATTGATTCCAATTAAAAGTTTTATAATTAGCTAACCTTACCCTTAAAATACTTGGCAAATTGTTTAACAGGCTTGCTTTTATTCTATTATGAAATACAAATGCAAACAATATGGCTAGTGGTATATTAAACCAAAATACACCGACAATAGTGTGACTATAATCACTCTTAATTTTCATACGAATGAAGTACTCAAAGTCAGGTATTATACTGCCGATAACAAGTCCTGTAATAGAGTAAAACCTTTTAGGTAAATACGCTATTGGTAAAACTATTGCCGGATGTGAAAAAGTAAAGGGCATTATCTATAAATGCTTTTTAACAAATTTTATTGTTCTAAATTTTACCTAATAAAAAAGGCAGCCAAATTGGCTGCCTTTTTATTTTATATAAGTGTTCTTATTATTTAGTTACAGAAGCTAAACCTTCTATATAACCTCTTTCTTCATTATAGAAGAAGTCATAAACAACACCTTCTTTAGTTTCTCCACTCTCAAAAGTTATAGTACCAATAGCTCTGTGTGTTGCTTGGCTATCTCTTTCTTGAATAGGCTTTACTTTTTGAGAAACAAATGATTCTCCACCTTCTGCAGTAATGCTAAAGTTAACATTTATACCCACTATTTCTTCTCCGTTTGTATAAACATTACCACCTGCTACATCATGGTTTCTTATAGAACGTGTTTGATCATAAGTAATCATGAATGAACCTTGAGACGGGCTGATTGCATGTGTTTCTGAGTACTGTATTCCTATGTTAGCTGTTGTACCTGTAGCACCACCGTTTCCTATACCAATAATATGAGGAGCAATTACTAATGATACAATAGACATCAATTTAATCAAGATATTCATAGATGGACCAGAAGTATCTTTAAATGGATCACCAACAGTATCACCAGTTACAGAAGCTTTGTGAGCATCAGAACCTTTATATTCCATCTTGCCATCAATCTCAACACCTTTTTCAAAAGATTTTTTAGCGTTATCCCATGCACCACCTGCATTGTTTTGGAAAATACCCATTAATACACCAGATACAGTAACACCTGCCAATAAACCTCCTAATACTTCAGGACCGAATGTAAAACCTACAATTACAGGAACAATTAATGCAATTGCACCTGGCGCAACCATCTCGCGGATAGAAGCTTTTGTAGAAATCTCAACACACTTGTCATACTCAGGTGTTGCTTTGTATTCCATAATTCCAGGAATTTCTCTAAATTGACGACGTACTTCGTGTACCATTGCCATAGCAGCTCTACCAACGGCAGCAATTGCTAATGAAGAGAATATAAAAGGAATCATTGCACCAACAAATAAGCCTGCTAGTACATTTGCTTTATAAATATCAATTGCATCAATACCTGCAATACCTACAAAGGCTGCAAATAAAGCCAATGCTGTAAGTGCAGCAGAAGCAATAGCAAAACCTTTACCGGTTGCAGCAGTAGTATTACCTACAGCATCTAAGTTATCAGTACGCTCACGTACTTCATCCGGTAAACCACTCATCTCTGCAATACCACCTGCATTATCTGCAATTGGCCCGAATGCATCAATAGCTAACTGCATAGCGGTAGTTGCCATCATACCTGCAGCTGCAATAGCTACACCATATAAACCTGCAAAGTGGAAAGAAGTCATTATACCTGCAGCTAATACCAAGATTGGCAATACTGTAGATTCCATACCCATAGAAAGACCACCAATAATATTGGTTGCATGACCTGTAGAAGACTGCTTAATAATAGAGTTTACAGGACGCTTGCCCATTGCCGTATAGTATTCAGTAATCATACTCATTAAAGCACCTACTACTAAACCTACCACAATAGCATAAAACACATCCATTGATGTAAAGCTTACACCACGTAATACCATTTCGCCAGCTGGTAACATCCAAGTTACTAAGAAGTAAGAAGCGACAACAGTTAATATAACTGAAGTCCAGTTACCTATATTTAATGCTTTTTGTACACTATCATTTTCTCCTTTAATACGAACTAACATTGTACCAATTAATGAGAATACAATACCAAAACCGGCAATCATCATTGGTAATAATATTGGAGATGTACCACCAAAGTTATCTGTAAGGTTAATTTCTTGTCCTAATACCATTGTAGCTAATATTGTTGCTACATACGAACCGAATAAATCAGCACCCATACCGGCAACATCACCTACGTTATCACCTACGTTATCTGCAATAGTTGCAGGGTTACGCACATCATCTTCTGGTATACCAGCCTCTACTTTACCTACTAAATCTGCACCAACATCAGCAGCTTTGGTATAAATACCACCACCAACACGTGCAAATAATGCAATACTTTCTGCTCCTAATGAGAAACCTGCTAATACTTCAATAGCAACTTTCATATCATGTCCGTTTATCACACCACCTGCAAAAACATTTGCGAATACAATAAATAAACTACCTAAACCTAACACTGCTAAACCAGCAACACCAAGTCCCATTACAGTACCACCTGTAAAAGAAACTTTTAATGCTTGCTTTAAGCTTGTACGAGCCGCTTGTGTAGTACGAACATTTGCTTTTGTAGCGATGTTCATACCAAAATAACCCGCTAATGCAGATAAAAATGCACCTATTAAAAATGAAACAGCAATAACTGGACTAGAGTCATCAACCAAAGTACCAGAATACGCTAATAAAAGCGCAGCGATAACGGCAAAGTATGATAATACTTTCCATTCTGCTTTTAAGAAAGCCATAGCACCCGTTGCAATGTGTGCAGCAAGTTGTTTCATGTTCTCTTCACCGGCATCTTGTTTAGACACCCAAGCAGATTTAACTGCCATTGCAATAAGCCCTAGCAATCCAAGGGCAGGAATTAAGTAAATGATATTTTCCATATCTCTATTAGTTTTTAGGTAATTCTATTATATAGTATAGAGGGCGGCAAAAGTAAGCCAAAAATAGAAAAGAGCAAAATCAAAATGACCACAATTGATATAAAAAAACCCGCCTAAGGAAAATCCTTGACGGGTTATAATCAGTATTTTATACTAACAAGCTTAGCTATTTATATACATTACCTCTTTTACAGCCTCAATTACTTGAGCTTCTTGTGGTAAAAATGCTTCTACCAAAGTAGGCGCGTATGCCATAGGAGTATCGGCAGTAGTAATTCTTCTTACAGGTGCATCTAAGTAATCAAAAGCATCTTTTTGAACTTTAAATGCTACTTCTGTAGCAATAGAACCTAAAGGCCAAGCCTCTTCTACAACCACTAACCTGTTTGTTTTCTTTACAGAATTAATAACAGTATCATAATCTATAGGACGTACCGTACGTAAATCAATTACCTCTGCATTAATTCCTTCTTCTGCTAGTTTTTCTGCAGCAGCTTGTGCTACTTTTAATATTTTGCCAAACGATACAATAGTTACGTCTGTACCTTCTCTTTTTATATCTGCAACACCAATTGGTAATATGTATTCGCCCTCAGGCACCTCGCCTTTATCGCCATACATTTGCTCAGACTCCATAAAAATAACAGGGTCATTATCTCTAATAGCCGCTTTTAATAATCCTTTTGCGTCATACGGATTAGATGGCACTACTACCTTTAAACCCGGACAGTTTGCATACCAGCTCTCAAAAGCCTGAGAGTGTGTTGCTGCCAACTGACCTGCAGATGCTGTAGGCCCTCTAAACACAATAGGAACATTTATTTGCCCACCGGACATTTGGCGCATCTTGGCTGCGTTATTAATTATCTGATCAATGGCAACCATTGAAAAGTTAAAAGTCATAAACTCTATAATAGGTCTCAACCCATTCATTGCAGAGCCTACTCCTATTCCTGCAAAACCTAATTCTGATATAGGTGTATCAATTACACGCTTAGCACCGAATTCGTCTAGCATTCCTTTTGATGCTTTATAGGCGCCATTGTACTCAGCTACCTCTTCACCCATCAAGTATATCTTATCATTTGTGCGCATCTCTTCGCTCATCGCTTCACAAATGGCTTCTCTAAATTGTATTGTTCGCATATTCTAACAAGTTTTGTACAAAAATAGAAATAATTTAGTCACATAAAATAAACATCTGCAAGATAGATGCTGTTAATTGTGCAAGCATAAAAATTTGCTTTTTTATTTCGTGTGATTTTAGCTAATTTTGTGCACCTCGAAGGATAAACGATTAAATCGAAGATGATATGAAGATATTGGTATGTATTAGCCATGTGCCAGACACAACTTCCAAAATTAATTTTACTGATAACGACTCTGCATTTGACACTAACGGTGTGCAATTTGTAATTAATCCTTATGATGAATTTGGATTGACTCGTGCGATGTGGATTAAGGAAAAACAAGGTGGTACTGTAACTGTAGTAAACGTTGGAAACGCAACTACCGAACCTACTTTAAGAAAAGCATTAGCAATTGGTGCTGACGATGCTATCCGCATTGATGCAGACCCAACAGATGCATTTTTTGTAGCGAAACAAATTTCTGAAATAGCTAAAACAAACGGATACGATTTAATTATTACCGGTAGAGAATCTATAGACTACAATGGTGGTAATGTACCGGGTATGTTAGCAGCTTTATTAGATTGGCCATTTGTAAATGCTTGTATAGGCATGGAAATAGATGGTAACTCTGCAAAGCTAGTTCGTGAAATTGATGGTGGTAAAGAAACCTTAAGTGGTAACTTCCCAATGGTAATTGCCGGACAAAAAGGCTTAGTAGAAGAAAGCGATTTACGTATACCTAATATGCGTGGTATTATGACAGCTCGTACTAAACCTTTACAAGTAGTACCTGCAACAGATGCTAGTAAAATGACTGAATCTGTATCGTACCAAAAACCACCGGCTAAAGGCGATATCAAAATGATATCGCCTGATAATGTAGAAGAGCTAGTAAGCTTACTACATAACGAAGCCAAAGTAATTTAATCTGATAAAAATTTAATCCCTATATAACATGTCTGTATTAGTATTTGCTGAAACCTGGGACGGGAAATTTAAGAAAGCTTCTTTCGAAGCTGTTAGTTATGGTGCTGCAGTTGCAGAAAAACTAGGAACTGATACCATTGCTGTAACTATAGGTAGTGATGAAGATGCATCTGTATTAGGTAAATACGGTGCTAGTAAAGTAGTAAACGTTACTAATAGTCAATTAAAAACATTTAGCAACCAAGGCTATGCAAGCGCTATAAACCAAGTAGCAGATGCTAATGGTGCTGACACAATAATAATATCTAACAGTAATAATGGGAAAACAATATGTCCATTATTAGCTGTAAAAATGAATACCGCTATGATTACAGGGGTTGTAGAAGTACCATCAAGCACTTCTCCTTTTGTAGTTAAAAAGAAAGCATTTTCTAGTAAAGCATTTGTAGATACTCAAGCCAATGGTGATAAAAGAGTATTAGCACTTTCTCCTAATGCCTTTGGAGTAAAAGAAGGTGATGGAAGTGCATCTGTAGACAGCTTTGAAGCTACTGTAAGTGATAATGATTTTAGATTAACCTCTGAATCTGTAGATAGGGCTCAAGGAAAACTAACTTTAGCAGAAGCAGAAGTTGTAGTTTCTGCAGGACGTGGACTAAAAGGACCAGAAAACTGGGGTATGGTAGAAGAATTGGCTGAAGTATTAAATGCCGGTACTGCATGCTCTAAACCAGTATCTGACATGGGCTGGAGACCTCATAGCGAACACGTTGGGCAAACCGGTAAAGCTATCGCTCCAAATTTGTATATTGCAATAGGTATCTCTGGTGCTATTCAGCATTTAGCAGGTGTGAGTTCATCTAAGGTAATGGTTGCAATCAATACTGATCCTGAAGCTCCATTTTTTAAAGCTGCTGATTACGGTATCAACGGAGATGCCTTTGAAGTTGTGCCTAAGCTTATTGAGGCATTTAAGGCGCATAAAGCGAACAACTAAAGTTAATGCAGCGAGTTAAACTCAACATTAAGGGGCTATCCTATAGTCAAACCCAATCTGGGGCTTATGCCCTAATCCTTGGAGAAGAAGACGGAGGACGAAAACTACCTATTATTATAGGTGGTTTTGAAGCACAATCTATTGCTATAGCCCTTGAAGATGAAGTAAATCCACCTCGCCCATTAACCCATGATCTTTTTAAAACATTTGCAGATAGGTTTGAAATTAACCTAACAGAAGTTGTAATTCATAAACTGAAAGACGGTGTATTCTACTCTAGTCTTATTTGCAATAAAGATGGTAAAGAAGAGATTATTGATGCACGCACATCAGATGCAGTTGCATTGGCCATCCGCTTTGGAAGCCCAATATATACCTACGAAAACATCTTACAAAAAGCAGGTATTATATTAGATGATGATGTGAGCGCCAAAAAACAACAAGCTGCTCAACAAACCAAAGCTTCTGCTCCAAGTGCTGCTCCGGCTGCCAAATCTAAAAATGTAGATTTATCTTCTAAAACCAAAAAAGCTTTAGAAAAATTAATGGAGCAAGCTGTAGCCAAAGAAGATTATGAATTGGCTGCCCGCATTAGAGATGAAATTGATAAAAGAGAAACAAAATAAGTTAAAAAGCTCTTTATAACTTTCCATCAATTTTATTGAAAAACTACTTTTTCAGCACTATTTTTATATTCTAAGTTTTACCCTAAAAATTCCTTTGCAATGAAGCAATATCATGACCTTATGCGTCATGTGCTAGATAACGGCACAAAAAAAGAAGATCGCACAGGCACAGGCACTACAAGCGTTTTTGGCTACCAAATGCGTTTCAATCTGCAAGAAGGCTTTCCGGCAATTACAACCAAAAAATTGCATTTACGCTCTATTATACATGAACTGCTTTGGTTTTTACAGGGAGACACCAACATTAAGTACTTAAAAGAAAACGGCGTACGTATTTGGGATGAATGGGCTGATGAAGATGGAAACTTAGGCCCAGTTTACGGATACCAATGGAGAAGCTGGCCAACACCTGATGGAAGACATATTGATCAGATTACCAATATCATCAATCAAATTAAAAACAATCCTGACTCACGCAGAATTATAGTGAGTGCTTGGAATGTTTCTGAAATAGAAAACATGGCTTTACCTCCATGTCATGCATTTTTCCAATTTTATGTTGCTGATGGAAAATTGAGCTGTCAGCTTTATCAACGTAGTGCTGACATCTTTTTAGGAGTACCTTTTAATATCGCATCTTATGCTTTATTAACCATGATGGTGGCACAAGCTTGCGATTTAGAGTATGGAGATTTTGTACACACATTTGGAGATGCTCACATTTACAGCAACCATATGGATCAGGTAAAAGAGCAGTTGAGTAGAGACTTCCGTCCATTGCCAACTATGAAAATAAATCCTGATGTAAAAAATATCTTCGATTTTAAATATGAAGACTTTGAATTGACAAATTACGACCCACACCCACATATTAAAGGAGAAGTAGCAGTATAATGGAGATTACACAAATTGTAGCTGTTGCAGAAAATGGCGTAATTGGCAATAACAACGATTTAATTTGGCGCTTATCTAGTGATTTAAAGCGATTTAAAGCCTTAACCATGGGCCACCCAATGATAATGGGGCGTAAAACCTATGAATCTATTGGGAAACCTTTACCAGGAAGAACTACAATTATTATTACCCGAAGTAATGATTATAAAGCTGAAGGCTGTATTGTAGTACAATCTATTGAAGCTGCAATTGAAGAAGCTAAAAAACTAGATACTGAAGCTTTTATTGTTGGTGGAGCACAAATTTATACTCAAAGCCTACCCTATACAACAAAAGTAGAGCTTACTGAAGTACATGAAACATTTGAAGGTGATACCTTTTTACCTAAATTTGGTAGTGATGTATGGAAAGAAGTTGGCAGAGAAAAACATTCTGCTGATGAAAAAAATAAACACGACTATAGTTTCGTTACGCTAGTAAGAAAATAAAGAATGACGGTAAAGCAAGTAGATTATTTGAATATTGGACTGATGATAATCTCACTGGTACTTGCTTTTAAACTCCCATTTGAACTTTTCTTATTTTCCTACGCTGTACTTGGTCCACTGCATTACCTCACTGAAATTGGATGGCTACACAAGCACCAGTATTATACCAAGAAAAAGAGAGATTACTTTTTAATAGGCTTTTTATGCTTGTTGGCCTTTATAAGTTACATGTTCTCTATAATGGACGACTGGGAAGTAACAGCCAATTTTGCCAATAGGATAAATAAAACACCTATTGGTGAATTCTTTAAAAAATGGAGCACCTCCTTTATTTTTATGGCATTACTAACTGGTATTGCTTTGGCCGCTTTTAGTAAAATACTTCACCGGGCAATTTTTATTATCATATCTATAATTGGTAGTATCTATTTACAAGAGAACTTTAATTTTACTATCATATTTGGTGTTCTCCTCCCTACTATTATTCATGTAAGCCTATTTACATTACTGTTTATGCTTTTCGGGGCTATCAAAAGTAAACTTAGTACCAGCTACTTAAATGTAGTTATCTACATTATATGTGTTACACTAATATTTTCAGCAAATGCAAAAGGCACATACGAGGTTGGCGAGTATGTTGCAAATAGTTATGATAATAATGGCTTTTTAACCCTTAATAAAGCAATGGGAACATGGTTATTAGGTGTAAAAGAAATGAGCTTTAATAGCGGAATTGGCTTAACTATACAGCGTTTTATAGCCTTTGCGTACACCTACCATTATCTCAATTGGTTTTCTAAAACCAATATTATTAAATGGCATGAGGTACCTAAAAGAGCACTTGCTATTTCAGTTTTATTGTGGGTTATATCTATAAGCTTATATGCTTATGATTACAGAACCGGTTTTATAGCATTGGTATTACTTAGTAATTTACACGTGTTCTTAGAATTTCCACTGAACTATAAAAGTGTAGAGGGAATAGTAACTTCAATTAGAGGAAATAAAAAAGCCATTTCTTAAGAAACGGCTTTCAACTTTTTAAGAGAAGATTTCTCTACTTTTTCTTTAGCGTAAGCTCTATCAACTTTTAGTTTTTTCTCTTCTTTATTAGAAGGTAGCTCAAACATTGCATCTGTTAATATAGCTTCACATATAGAGCGTAAACCACGAGCACCTAATTTGTACTCTAATGCTTTATCTACTATATAATCTATTGCTTTTTCATCAATCTCAAACTCAATACCATCAATCTCAAACAACTTAGTGTATTGCTTAATAATTGCATTTTTGGGTTCCGTTAAAATTGATTTTAACGTAGATTTATCTAATGGGTTTAAGTACGTAAGCACAGGCATACGACCTATTAACTCCGGTATTAAACCAAAGGTTTTTAAGTCATAAGGTGCTATGTATTGTAGCATATTCTCTTTATCTACTTTCTCTCTGCCTTTTGCAGAAGAATAGCCAACAGCACCTGTGTTTAATCTCTTAGAAATTACTTTATCAATACCATCAAAAGCACCACCCGCAACAAATAATATGTTTTGTGTATTTACTTCAATAAATTTTTGATCCGGGTGCTTACGACCACCTTGTGGTGGAACATTTACCTTAGTACCCTCTAATAATTTTAATAATGCTTGTTGCACGCCTTCACCAGATACATCTCTAGTGATTGATGGATTATCAGATTTACGCGCAATTTTATCTAATTCGTCAATAAAAATAATACCTCGTTCAGCTGCTTTTACATCATAGTCTGCAGCTTGTAATAAACGTGTTAAAATACCTTCAACATCTTCACCTACATAACCTGCCTCTGTTAATACAGTAGCATCTACAATAGCAAATGGCACATTTAACATCTTGGCAATAGTACGCGCCAGTAATGTTTTACCAGTACCCGTTTCTCCAACCAATATCACATTAGACTTCTCAATCTCCACCTCATCCTCTATGTCAGATCTATGCAATAATCTTTTATAGTGATTGTATACAGCTACAGATAATATCTTTTTAGCATCATCTTGCCCAATTACATATTGATCTAAAAAGTCTTTTATCTCTAAAGGAGTTAAAAGCGTTAAGTTTTTAGAGATTGCATCATGCTCTTTCAGCTCTACTTCCTCACCAATAATACCCTGTGCTTGCGTAATACAATGATCACATATATGACCTGAAATACCAGCAATCAGCACATTGGTTTCTTTCTTATCTCGTCCGCAAAACGAACACTTGATGTCTTTTTCTTCACTCATAATAGTACAAAGATAACGAAACCGCACAACATTTCTGTTGTGCGGCTCTATTACACTATCTATAAATCGATTAAATTATTTCTTCTTACTACTTGTAAGCACTTCATCTATCAAGCCATATTCTTTAGCTTGTTCAGATCTCATCCAGTAATCTCTATCACTGTCATCCCATACCTTTTGGTAGTCTTGACCAGAGTTTTCTGCAATAATTTCATACAATTCTTTCTTAATACGCTGAATCTCATTGTACGTAATTTCAATATCAGAAGCTTGACCTTGAGCACCACCACTTGGCTGGTGAATCATTACTCTTGAGTGTTTTAAACCTGTACGCTTGCCTTTTGCACCTGAACATAACAATACAGCTGCCATAGATGCCGCCATACCGGTACAAATTGTAGATACATCCGGAGACACAATATTCATTGTATCATAAATACCCAAACCTGCGTATACAGACCCACCAGGTGAGTTGATATACATTTGAATATCTCTATTAGAGTCTACTGACTCTAAAAACAATAATTGTGCTTGGATAATATTGGCAACCTGATCATTAACCGCAGTACCTAAAAATAAGATACGATCCATCATTAAACGAGAAAACACATCCATTTGAGCTACGTTCAACTGGCGTTCTTCTATAATATATGGGGTTAATGAGTTGTCAATATATTGATCTACACGCATACCATTCAAGCCCATGTGCTTGGTAGCATACTTTTTAAATTCTTTACCGTGATCCATTTAATTGTGTCTGTTTAAATTATTTTGAGACTAATTTAAGGAATTCATCAAAAGTTAACTCCTTTTCTTTTAGCTTAAATTTATCTTTAAACAGTTGTAACAACTTTATATTATATAATTGTTCATGAATTTTCTGAACTTCTTCTTGATTTTGCATTACTCCTGTAGCAATATTTTCTAACTGCTCATCAGTAGTATCTAACTGGCCATATTGTGCCATTTGCCCTTTAATCAAGCTTTTGGTATGTTCTTTAATCTCTTCTTGAGAAACTACTACATTGTTATCGCGTAATAATTTACTTTCAATCAACTGCCATTTCAATGACTTTGCATACTGATCGTATTCAGCCTCAATTTGTTCTGCAGTTAGTTGGTTTTCGCTAGAGCTTAGCATCCATTTCTTTAAGAACTCATTTGGTAAATCAATTTTCACTTTACCCATTAAGTACTCAATAGCGTCGTTTTCTAATTTTCTGTCGCTTTCTCCAACAAACATACGCTCAGCCTCTTCCTTAATCTTTCCTCTAAACTCCTCTTCATTCTTTACATTTCCTTCGCCGTATACTTTATCAAAAAGCTCTTGGTTTATTTCTGCAGGCTCTACACGCTGAATAGTAGTTAAAGTGAATTTAAAATCTTTGTTATAATCTGACAACTTAGCTACCTCTGTACCTAAAGATTGAGCTGTATCATAGTCAGATTCAAAAACACCGGTTGGATTAAAAGTCAAAGTATCATCTTTCTTTAAACCCACTAATTGTTTCTTTAATTTCTTGTCTTTTACTTTTTCAGTAGAAAAAGTTGCCGAGTTAAAGATACCATCAGTTACCTCAACACCATTCTCATCTAACTCTTTGTAATCAAAGTATAGCATATCATCCTCAGCAGTAACCTCTGGGTTGCTTACTTTTCCGTAACGCTTTGCAATATCAGTAGCATAGCGGTCTATCATTTTCTTATCAGCATTAATCTTGTAATGCGTCAATTTATCTTTATCAGTAATAGCTATATCAAACTCAGGTGCTAAACCCAGTTCAAACTCAAACGTAAATTCTTTTTGAGTTTCCCAGTTTATATCATCCTGTGGGCTAGGAAGTGGATTTCCTAAGATGTTTAATTTATTTTCATTGATATAATCGTTTACTGCATGCTGTAGTTTGTGGTTTATTTCATCTACCAACACAGCAGTACCATATTGTTTTTTAATCATACCCATTGGCACATGCCCTTTACGAAAACCAGGTACATTTGCATTTTTGGTGTAGTCTTTTAAAATCTTATCAACCTTTTCTTGATAATCTTCAGGCTTTAATTCAACCTTTAATACTGCGTTTAAATCGTCTATTTTTTCAGTAGTAACGTTCATCGAACTCCTTATTTAATTGCATTTTATTGATTTCGCATACAAATGCGCCCCATTTTGGGGCTGCAAATATAGCCAAATTATAGCTGATTATTAAGTCATTAAAAACAAAAAGCCCCAACTAAATAGTCGGGACTTTTTACTTGTACAGGCGGAGAGACTCGAACTCTCACACCTTGCGGCACTAGATCCTAAGTCTAGCGTGTCTACCAATTCCACCACGCCTGCATAAGGGCTGCAAATTTACTTAATTTTCTAAAATACAAAAGCATTCCCCAATTAATATTGTAGCATTTGGCTTATTTCTTACATTTGTTTGATTAATATCCTTACTAAACTATGCTTACAATAGATCCTAAAAACACCAGTACCAAAGAGCTACACGGCTATTTACTAGCAGCAGTATCTCCGCGCCCTATTGCATTTGCAAGCACAATGGATGAATTTGGAAATCCAAATTTAAGTCCCTTTAGCTTTTTTAATGTATTTAGCGCTAATCCGCCTATTGCTATTTTTTCTCCGGCACGCAGAGTTCGTAACAATACAACTAAGCATACCTTAGAAAACGCAAAAGCTACCGGCGAAGTAGTTATCAATGTTGTAAACTATGCAATGGTAGAGCAAACCTCATTAGCAAGTACAGAGTATTCTTCTGGTGTAAACGAGTTTATAAAAGCAGGTTTTACCCCAATAGAATCGGAAACCATTAAACCATTTAGAGTTAAAGAATCTCCTGTTCAACTAGAATGCAAGGTGAATGAAATTGTTGAGCTTGGCAAAGAAGGTGGCGCAGGTAACTTGGTTATTTGCGAAGTAACACGCATACATATTGATGAAAACATCTTAAACGAGGCTGGGCAAATAGACCAACACAAACTAGACGCTGTAGGTAGACTTGGTAAAAACTGGTATGTAAGAGCATCGGGCGAGGCTTTATTTGAAGTGGAGAAACCACTTAGCACCTTAGGTATTGGTGTAGATATGATACCTAAATGGATACGTAATAGCTACATACTTACAGGTAACGATTTAGGAAAGTTAGGTAATGTAGAAAATATGCCCGAAGACTCTGCTATTGAGGAATACTCTAAGAAACCTGAAATTGCAGAAATCTTAAACGGCTATGATTTATACGAAGCTCGCGAGGCTTTACACCAAATGGCCAAAGATTTATTGGACAAAGGAAAAGTAGAAGAAGCTTGGACATTATTAATGACAGATAAATTAAATAGGAATAAATAAAATAAGTACAATGGATTTAACCGGAAGGATTAAAGTTTTAATGAATACACAAGAAATCTCTGCATCTTTTAAAAAGAGAGAACTTGTATTAACTACGCAAGAACAATACCCACAAGATATATTAGTTGAGTTTACTCAAGATCGCATAAGCCTTTTAGATGGTTTTAGTGTTGGAGATGAAGTAAATATCGGCATCAACATTAGAGGTAGAGAATGGACTAACCCTAAAGATGGAAACGTACGTTACTTTGTTTCTATACACGGGTGGAAAATAGAAAAAGTAGGTTCTGCGGCTCCTACAGGTGATGGCGTTCCGATGGAACAAATGCCTATACCACCTGCTGATGCAGAAGATGATTTACCATTTTAATATTAAATGGGTATTGCAGACCGCATAGCCAAGTTATTTAAAACGTTGCTTCCTGCACCGTTTACTATTGCGGTACTTCTTACCTTTTTAACAATCATATTAGCCTTTGGCATTACCCGCCCTGATGATATTGGGGCGGGTTCTTATTTTATAGACCTACTAGAGTATTGGGAAAACGGCTTATGGAACAATGGGCTGCTAGTTTTTGCCATGCAAATGATGCTGATGCTGGTCTTAGGTCATGTACTGGCACTTACCTCCCCTGCCGAAAAACTAATCCGATACGCTACACAATTTTGTACTACTACAGCTAAAGCAGCTGCCATTGTTACTTTTTTCACGCTACTGGTTGCCTTATTCAACTGGGGTTTGGGACTTATATTTGGGGCAATCTTTGCTCGCAAAGTTGCAGAAAGAACTTCTGCAGATGGTATTAAACTAAACTACCCTTTAATTGGTGCAGCAGGTTATTCCGGTCTAATGGTATGGCATGGTGGCATATCAGGCTCTGCCCCTGTAAAAGCTGCTGACCCTGGACATTTAGCTGACTTAATGAGTAGTACTTACACTACCGAACAAATTGCTCAACTACCCGATGCTGTTCCTTTTACAGATACGGTTTTCAGTAGTATGAATTTCACCATCTCTGCCGTATTACTGATTGTTCTGCCTGCATTAATGTACTTCTTAGGTAAATCTGTAAAAAGTAAAACGCTAAAGTTAAATGCAAAAAAAACACATATAGATATACAAGAGGAAATTAAAGGTGCCGAAAGAATTGACAACTCAAAAATAGCAGCCTACCTGTTTGGTGGAATCATCTTATTTATTGCCATCTACAAAGCCTTTATCAAACCCGAGACGTTTAGTTTTAATTTTATTACTCCTAACTTCATTAACTTTACCCTATTAGGTTTGGGTATTGTATTACATAAAAACTTTAAGCAATACCTCAACGCTATTGATGATGCTATTGGCGGGGCATCAGGAATATTAATTCAGTTCCCTTTATACTTTGGTATTATTGGTATTATGACAAGCTCAGGCTTGGCAACTATATTTTCAGACTTTTTTGTGAGTTTATCTAAGCAAACAGCCTCACCCGAAACAGCCTTTCCTATTTTCACATTCTTTAGTGCGGGTATTGTAAATGTATTTGTACCAAGTGGTGGTGGTCAGTGGGGTGTACAAGGGCCTATTATTATACAAGCCTCACAAGACTTAGGTATTCCTTTAGGTAAAAGTATTATGGCATTAGCTTATGGTGACCAATTAACCAATATGCTACAACCTTTTTGGGCCTTACCTTTGTTAGGGATAACAGGCTTAAAAGCAAAAGAAATTTTGCCTTATACACTTATTTTGATGCTTGCCGGAACAATCATTTTTATACTCGGCTTACTTTTATTCTGATGCCAATTTACCTTTTAGACGATACACAACATATATTTCCAAACCCTAATAATGCCAATGAGGAGGGAATTCTGGCAGTAGGTGGAGATTTAGACCCACAGCGTCTTTTATTGGCTTATGAAAATGGTATATTTCCTTGGTTCAACCCCGAAGACCCTATTATATGGTGGAGCCCTAACCCTAGAATGGTTTTATATCCAGAGCGAGTAAAAGTATCTAAAAGCATGAAGCAGATACTCAACAGAAATACCTTTGAAATACGCTACGATACTGCCTTTAAGGAAGTAATGAGTAATTGTCAGAAAGTAATCAGAAATAATTATGAAGAAGCAGGGTCATGGATTACTAAAGACTTAATTGAATCTTATACCAAACTACACGAAATGGGCTACGCACACTCTGTAGAAGCATGGCAGGATAATCAATTAGTTGGTGGTTTATACGGAGTATCACTTGGCAACTGTTTCTTTGGTGAGTCTATGTTCAGTAAAGCAAGTAATGCTTCTAAAGCTTGTTTCATAACACTCGCTAGAGAATTGGAAAAGAAAAACTTCAGTATGATAGACTGCCAAGTGTATACTGAACATTTAGAGAGTTTGGGTGCTGAAAAAGTAGAGAGGACAGTATTTTTAGAACAATTAGGCGAGGGCTTATTAAAGCCTACCCTCAAAGGCAGTTGGACTGACCTTTTTTAATCCGATGCTTTTACATCTAAGGCATCTCTCAATGCATTTCCAATTAGCATAAATGCTAATACCAACAACATAATTGCCAAACCCGGGAAGATTGCCAAGTACGCTTTATTTAAAATGATATAAGAGTAATGATCTTTAATCATTCCGCCCCAAGATGGCATTGGTGGTTGTGCCCCGATACCTAAAAAGCTTAGACCACTTTCAATTAAAATAGCTGAAGCAAAATTAGCTGCCGAAATAACAATTACAGGCCCCATTACATTAGGCAAAATGTGCTTTCGGATAATTCTACCACTTTTATACCCTAATGCTTTAGATGCTTCTATATACTCTTTTTCTCTAACACTCAATACTTGTCCGCGCACTACTCTGGCAACCTCAACCCACATGGTTAATCCTACTGCAATAAATACTTGCCAAAACCCTTTTCCAAGCACCAATGTAATAGCAATTACCAGTAGCAAAGTTGGTATAGACCATACTACGTTTATTAACCACATAATAGCATTATCTATCCATCCACGGTAATACCCGGCTATAGCCCCAAGAGAAATACCTATTAGTAGTGATATAACTACTGATATAAAACCAACAGAAATAGAAATTCTGGTCCCTAGCAATAACCTACTCAATAAATCTCTACCATATTTATCAGTACCTAATGCAAAGCTTTTTTTATAGATGTATTCATTTACTGAGTTTTCATCTATCGTTTTATCAATACTTATTTCTGATAAGGGTAATTCTATTTCCTGTTCGCTTACTGCTTCTTCACCTACATATGGTTTATAGAGCAGCCTATCTCCTTCAACTCTCCATCCTGTAATCGGAATTTCTCTATACTCTTTTTGAGCCCCTGTAAAAAACCTAGCTAGCCAACTTTTACGGTTATTTACTTGTTGTTCTACCTTAATCATTTCAACACTAAAGCCCGGCTTTTTTGCTGATAACTCAATACTCATATCATTGGCACTTGGTGTATTATCGGGCATTAATGGATAAGCAAATATTGCTGCAAGCAATGCTATAATTACAACCACAAAACCAAACATTCCAAGCCAGTCTTTTTTAAACCGCTTTAATGCTTTTTTACCTAATGAAATTGAATCTGTGGACATGAGTGCAAGATGCACAAAAAAATAAAATTTACATTCTTTTCAGTTCTAATCATTTTACATACATTTAGATATGTTCCAAAAGATTATCTACTTAACTATTCAGCTATTTGTTGCCGTTATCTTAACTATACTCACACAAGTTGGTGGGGTTATTTATTTACTATGCTTACCATTATTTAGATATATTAATAGAAAAGCAAAGTCTAAGCTTAATGCTAAGCTCATTAAAATTTTAGCTTTTGCTATCATTTATATTGGTGCAACTTTTTTAATTATCCCACCCCTTGCTAAGATGAATGGAAGAATTCCTTTACCAACTATTATTGATGAAGAATTTATGGTGTGCCCAATAAGTTTTGTTACAGTTATAGGCAATAGACATTACGTAAGTACTGAGATGCATGATGTATTGAAGAAAGTATCTATTACCTACCAGCAAAAGCACCCGAATGCTATAATAAGTTATTTAGATGCTAACTTTCCTTTTATAGATGGTTTTCCTTTAATACCACACTTAAGTCATAATGACGGTGAAAAAGTAGATTTAGCATTTATGTATAAAGATGCAGAGACGGGTGAACCTTTAAACAACAAGGCAAAAGCATTTATGGGGTACGGGATTTACGAAAAACCTAAATTCGGTGAGTTTAACCAAGCAGATGAGTGTGAAAAGAATGGCTTTAAGCAATATAGTTCTTCTAGCATCTTCGGAATTGGCTTTAATCAAAATTCTATAGAGTTTGATGAAGAAAGAACTGCAGACCTAGTAAATGCAATTTTGGCAAACAACGTAGGTAAAATATTTATAGAGCCCCACCTGAAAACCAGAATGGGGCTCTATCATAATAAAATTCGTTTCCATGGCTGCCATGCAGTAAGGCATGACGACCATATACATATACAATTATAGCTCTTCTACAATAGTAGCAGCTTCAGTAAGGTATAAGTCAGTTTTTAAATTCTTATGCCAGTCATTAATTTTCTTAGCTTCTATAGAATCAGACTCCATTATTGGTAGTTGAATACTTAAAGGTCTTATCATTAATTCTTCATCAGCTTTGCGCATACCTTTATACTTTTCGTTAGTCTGGTCTATTAGTTTTAGTTCGTTTCTGTAATCCTCTAATTTCAAACTTACCAAAGTATTTTCTTGTTGCTTTTTTAACCAAGCAGCATGCTCATCTATCAATTTAAATTTATCATTATTATCAACCCTTTTATTGCTATTCTTTATAGCTTCAGAAAAGGCTTTATTTTTTGGTAAGGCATCATAATTAGCCTCATCAATTTCATCCCACTTCAGTGCATTCAATCTATCCTTTTCTCCAAACTCCAAATAAGTATATCTGTCTGGGAAAACAATATCAGACTCCACTCCTTTTAATTGGGTTGCACCTCCATTTACTCTATAAAACTTCTGGTAAGTAAGCTTTAAAGCTCCCAATGGTTTTATATCGTTATATGATGGAGAAATAACTTTATCTAAATCTACAACCGTTTGTACAGTACCCTTACCAAAAGTAGTTTTACTACCTACAATAATACCTCTGTTGTAATCTTGTATAGCTGCTGCAAAAATTTCTGATGCTGACGCGCTAAATGAGTTTACCATTACCACTAAGGGACCATCATATTGCACACGAGAGTCTCTATCTCTTAAAACCCTAGAACTACCATCTGATGATAGTACTTGTACTACTGGTCCACTTTTAATAAATAAGCCAACAATATCTATAGCTCCTTGTAAAGAACCACCACCATTGTCTCTTAAATCAAAAACCAATCCGTCTATCCCCTCTTCATTTAACTTTTCAAGTTCTTTAGCAACATCTTTGGCACAATCTCTGGCATTTCTATCGTTAAAGTTTACATAAAACTTAGGCAACTTTATATAACCAATTTTTTCTCCGTCTTTTTCAATAATAGCAGATTTTGCATAGGTTTCTTCAAACACAACTACATCCCTAATTATAGGTATCACTTTTATAGAACCATCAATTTTTTTAACTGTCAATCTTACTTCTGTGCCTTTTTTACCTCTAATTAGTTTAACTGCATCATCAATACGCATACCTACAACATCAACAGCTTCTTCATCGCCCTGTGCTACTTTTAAAATTTTATCATCTGCTTCCAAATCGCCTTGTTTCCAACTAGGACTACCGGTAATCACTTCTGCAACTGTAATGTATCCATCTTCAGTTGTAAGTTGTGCCCCTATTCCTTCTAACTGACCGGAAATAGATATCTCAAAATCTTGTTTTTGTTTTGGTGGATAAAACGCAGTATGCGGATCATACACACCTGCAATAGCATTGATATAATATGACAACCAGTCTCTACGCTCTAGTTCATCCATACGCTCAAACCACTTATCATGGGTCTCCAACTCTTTTTCTCTAGCTTCTTTTTCTAGTGTCTCAAATGACTTTTGCTCAATAGAATCATCGCCCTCCTCTAATGCTTTTTCTTGGCTATCTAACTTTTCTGCAATTCGCTGTAAGGTTCTATACTTTAAATATTGTCTCCAGTATTCCTGTAACTCTTCTTCAGTTTTAGCAAAAGCAATCTTCTCAGCATCTGCTTCATAAGATTCATCTTTAGTATAATCAAAAGGTTCAGCCAAAGCTTTTTGGTAAATAGCTTTTACATTATCAATTCGTTTATCTATAATGGCAAAAGATTTATCAAAAAACTCAAAATCTCCTGTTTTAAACTCATCATCAAGTTGAGTTCTATAAGCCTTTATACCATCCACATCAGACTGGAGTAAAAAACGCTTACTAAAGTCCATTGTTTCTAAATACTCATCAAACAGTTTTTCAGAAAAGCTATCATTTAAATTTTGAGGTTGATAATGCTCATTATTAAGCATTTGATATACCACACTCATCAATACCTCATCTTTTTTAGTTTTATCTACTAAAATAAAACCTAAAAATAATGACACAGCTATCACTATAATAGTCAGGTACTTAAACCTTTTAATAAACATAATTGTACTTTTTATAAAATTCATTCCTCATCTACTGTAACAATACAGCGTATAAACCGTTTACTATCAAAGATACGAAATACGCATCCATTAACGAATATTTTACATCAACAATTGTGCCTGCACAGTTGTTTTCACTAATTTTGCAGCCGAATTAACCGAATTACCAAAAACAAAACACCCTGATGAAAAAAACTATTGGCCTAGCTCTAGTTTTATTAACTCTACTACTTTCTAGCACAAGCCTTAAAGCTCAAACAAAAGTTACCCTTAGTGGTCATGTTAAAGACGCATTAAATGGCGAAGAGTTAATTGGAGCAAACATTTTCATAGAATCTCTTAGAGTTGGAACCACATCTAATGAATACGGATTTTATTCGCTTTCGTTGCAGCCCGGCACTTACGAAATCTCTTATTTATTTATAGGTTACAAAACAATTACTAAAACTGTTGTTTTAGATAAAAACACTACACTAAATGTAGAGTTAAACACAGACTCTAAAACGATGGGGGAAGTAGTTTTAACCGACAAGAAGAAAGAGCAAAACGTTAAGGGTGTTGAAATGAGTATCACTAAAATAGATGTGGGTACTATTAAAAACATTCCACAAGTTTTAGGTGAAGTAGATGTAATACGTAGTATACTTTTACTACCAGGTGTAACAAGTGTAGGAGAAGGCGCAAGCGGTTTTAACGTAAGAGGTGGTAATGTAGACCAAAACTTAATACTACTTGACGAAGCCCCTGTTTACAATTCATCTCACTTATTTGGTTTCTTCTCTGTATTTAATGCTGATGCCTTAAAAGATGTAAAGCTTTATAAAGGAGGCATGCCTGCAAAATACGGTGGTAGATTGTCATCAGTATTAGATGTAAGACAAAAAGACGGTAACATGAAACGCCTGGGCGCTAATGGCGGCATAGGGGTTTTATCTAGTAGGTTAACTGTAGAAGGTCCCATACAAAAAGACAAAAGCTCTTTTATGGTTGCCGGTAGAAGATCTTATGCAGATTTATTTTTAAAGCTCTCTTCTGATGAAGGATTAAGAAACAACGTGCTATACTTTTACGACTTAAATGCAAAAGCCAATTATAAGTTTAGTGATAAAGACAGATTATATCTATCGGGTTATTTTGGTAGAGATGTATTTAAGTTTGATGAACTATTTGGTTTTAGCTGGGGTAATGCAACTGGCTCGTTAAGATGGAATCACCTATTTAATGAAAAACTTTTCTCAAACTTTAGTTTGGTATATAGCGATTACAAGTACACTTTAGGTGCAGAAGACCCTGAAAATGAATTTGATTGGGAATCAAGAATTATCAATCAGAATATAAAAGCTGATTTTACTTACTACAAAAACCCACGAAACACTTTTGAGTTTGGAGCTAATGCATTGTTCTACAACTTTAAACCGGCCAAGGTATCAGGTGTAAACGTAAATAATTTTGAGCTTGAAAATCAGGTTGCTATTGAACCCGCAGTATATGTTAGTCATGAGCATCACTTTACTGAAAATTTCAAAGTTCAATACGGTCTTCGCTATTCATTTTTCTTAAGAATGGGAGCCGGTACAGTATATGAATACGACCCTACTAGACCAAAAGACCCTACAACAGTAATTAACACAACCATTTATGAAGACGGTGATATAATTAAAAGTTTTGGCGGTTTAGAGCCTAGGTTATTAGTTAACTACATTCTTAACGATGTGAGTTCGGTAAAAGCTAGTTATAATAGAACTAGGCAGTATATACACTTAATTTCTAACACTACCTCTGCTACACCAATTGATGTTTGGAGACCAAGTGATACCCATATCAACCCTGCAACTGCAGACCAAGTTGCATTGGGTTACTTCAGAAACTTTAAAAACAACACGTATGAGCTTTCTGCAGAAGTATATTACAAAACAATGAATGACATTGTAGAGTATAAAGATGGTGCTGACTTGTTATTAAATGAACAACTAGAAACCGATTTAATTACTGGAGACGCAAGATCATATGGTTTAGAGTTAATGCTTAAAAAGCAAGAAGGTAAACTTACCGGCTGGATAAGCTACACGCTTTCTAGATCTGAACGAAAAGTGAAAGGACAGTTTGCCGAAGAAACTATTAACGAAGGTAATTACTACCCTTCAAACTTCGATAAGCTTCATGATGTATCCTTAGTGTTAAGCTATCAGTTTAATAAAAAATGGTCTATGGGTACTAGTTTTGCATTCACAACAGGTAGACCAATTACATTACCTACAGGCAAATATCAGTGGGGTGGTTTTACCATTGCTGATTTTAGTGCTGACAGAAACGGAGATAGAATTGATAATTATCACAGGTTAGATATATCTGCTACTTATAATGTACCACAAAAAGAAGGTAAAAGATGGCAAAGTAGCTGGTCTTTTGGTGTATATAACTTGTACAGCAGAAGAAATACATACTCATTAACCTTCAGGCAAAATGAGGATAATCCATTAGTTGGAGAAGCTGTTAAAATATCAATATTTGGCTCTGCAATACCATTTGTAACCTACAACTTTAACTTTTAAGAAAATGAAAAACTTAAGATACTATACCGTTATTGTCGCTTCAGTTCTTGCTTTCTCATCTTGCCAAGATGTAGTTGAAGTAGACTTACCAAACGAAAGCACCAGACTTGTAATTGATGGTGATATTACAGACCAAACAAGAGCAAAAGTGTTTTTATCAACTACAGCGCCCTATTATAAAAATGGGACAGTTCCGCCTGTAAGTAATGCAATTGTTACCTTATATGAAAATGGTTCCCCTATAGATATACTTACAGAAGTAGATACAATACCTGGTTTATACCTTTCTAGCATGATAGGTACAATGGGACGTAGTTACCAACTAGTTATAGATATTCCCGTAGGAGAAGCTGGTTTAACAGGTGGCACCTACCAAACACTATCAGAAAGAATAAATAGAGTACCTCCAATAGATTCTATATATACACTATATGATGAGGGCTCTATCTTCTTTGATGAAGGTTATTATGCTTACTTCCAAACTACTGAACCTTTAGGTAAAGGGGACTACTATAGATGGAAAAGTTACCTAAACAATGGATTTCAGAATGATCCATTTGATCTATCTGTTGCTGAGGACAGAATTGTAGATGGAAATACTTTTGACAAGTTTCAAATTTTAGACGAGCCAGTAGGAGTAGGAGACACAATACGTATTGAGCAGTTGAGCATTACAAAAAATGCTTTTGACTTTTATACCCTTCTTATCAATCAAATTATTAGAACGGGTAGCACTTTTGATCCACCTGCGGCAGCTATTAAGGGAAATGGGTATAAGGTTGGAGATAATGATGAAACAGTTTTAGGTTTGTTTACTGCTTCTGGCATAGTTTCTGCTGAGATTATAGTTACTCCTTAGTAACTATAATAAATTTTGACAAAGGCATTAGTACCAATATTTCTTGTTTTTAGCTTAACTTTTTTCATTTCTTGTGAAGAAGTGATAGAAGTTGAGCTACAAGACTCTGCACTGAAGTTGGTTATTGATGGTGAAATAAACAATTATGACAGTATCTATCCGGTACAAGTAACTCTTAGTACTACAGCTCCTTTTTATGCAAATGGAAATTCACCAAGAGTATCAGGCGCAACCATTACGTTATATGAAGATAGTATTCCTGTAGAAATTCTCTCAGAGAGCCCTTTATTTGGATATTACAGAGGAGCTACAAAAGGAAAAGTGCTCTCCTCTTACTACTTAAAAATTGAGGTACCCAATGGTAAAGCCGGCTTAGAAGGCGGTATCTATCAAACTATACCGGAGCGCATTAACAGACCGGTACCTATAGACTCTATATTTACAAGATATGAAGAAGCAACCCTGTTTACTGATGAGGGGTATTATGCCTATTTTTCAACCACAGACCCTGTAGGAGTAGGAGATTATTATAGATGGAAAAATTATAATAATGGGGCTACAGGTAATGACCCATTTGACATAATTATTGGTGAAGACAGGTTTATAGACGGCAATACTTTTGAAGAACTGAGCATACATGGATACGCTCTAGAAGTTGGAGATATTTTTATGGCTGAACAAATTAGTATTTCAAAAGAGTTTTTTGAGTTTTTAAGACTACTGCAAATTCAATTGCAACAATCTGGTAGTACATTTGCTCCCTTACCTGCCCCTATTGTAGGTAACGGGTACTCAGTTAGTAAGCCGAATGAAGATGTATTGGGCTACTTTTCTGCTGTGGCAATAGAATCTGCTTCTATTGTTGTAACTCCTTAGAAAACTTACCTTTGTTTTCGAATCATATTCTTAAACATGAAAGATTACAGAATAGATCATTGGACTAGAGATTGGTTAATAGACATTGGCGTTGGAGAAAATGCTGTTGACTACTTTACTATTGGTATTGATATATTGATAGTATTAATTATCTGCTTAATTGCCGACAAGCTAGCCAAAAGTATATTGTTAAATATTATTGATCGATTAGTACGAAAAACCCGAACTCAATTAGATGATATTTTACAAGAGAAAAAAGTTTTTAATGCTTTGGCACATATTGCTCCGGCATTAGTTTTACTCTACTCTACACCAATAATTTTTTCAGACTTTCCTTCAGTTTTAAAAGTAGTTACGCTACTTGCAAAACTTTACATCATAGTTATTATTATGACTGTGATAACTAGGCTTACCAATGCTATAGAACATTATTTATCAGGAAAAGAATATTTTAAAGACAAACCTATAGCCAGTTATTCTCAGCTTGTAAAAATTATCAATTATATAGTTGGCTCTATCATTATCTTCTCTCTTTTTACTGGCGTAGAAATACTACCCATTCTTACCACAATGGGAGCATTTACGGCCATTGTTTTATTAATTTTTAGAGATACTATATTAGGTTTTGTTGCTAGTATACAAATGTCTGCCAATGATATGGTACGCGTTGGAGACTGGGTTTCTATGCCTAAATATAATGCAGACGGAGATGTAATTACAATTACTTTAAATACGGTAAAAGTTAAAAACTGGGATAATACGGTAACTACTATTCCTACCTATGCATTTATATCAGACTCTTTTACCAACTGGAGGGGAATGAGCGATACTGGCGCCCGAAGAATAAAAAGAGCCTTATATATAAAAATAAGCACCATTAAGTTTTGTAATGAAACTATGCTTGAAAAGTACAGCAAATATCAGCTGATAAAAGACTATTTAGAGAAAAAGAAGAATGAGATACAAAAGTACAATGAGGAGCATAAGTTTGATAAAAGCGAATTGATTAATGGTAGGAACTTAACCAACATTGGTTTATTCAGAATTTATACTGAAAACTATTTAAAGCAAAACCCAAACATCAGTCAAGACCTTACTTTAATGGTAAGACAATTAGAATCTACTCCTACAGGCTTACCACTAGAAGTTTATTGTTTCTCTAAAGATATACAATGGGTAAATTATGAGCGCATTCAGTCTGATTTGTTTGACCATTTACTGGCTGCAGCAAAAAACTTTGATTTAGAGATATTTGAGAACCCAACGGGAGCAGATTTTAAAAATCTAGTCAACTAACTCTCCTGCCTTTCCATTTATACTTACCAAAAGGGGCTGTAAAAGCTATGTAACACACATAAAAGCTATATAACAACTCTTCTACCAGCAATAAACTCATTAAGTGCTTTCTATTAAAAAATGCTGTAGAAAGACTTAAAATCTTATAGTCTATTATTGCTTTTAAGGCTAAACTAGCCAATGGTATAAACACAAGTTTACTATCTAAAACTATAAAACCAAAGCTAAGTATAAGCATAAAGTTTAATAAAAACACCAACCAACTTACATACTGCGTATGCTTATCAGTATAATTTGTAGCCTTAGAAGCCCATCTTTTTCGTTGGGTAATAAATTCTTTTAGACTGTTTTTAGCATCTGTATATACAATTGCCTCTTTAGCTTTTAAAAAGTTAATGTGGTTACTACCATATATACTTTTAATTTTATGCATTAAAAACACATCATCTCCAGATGCGTTTTTCTCAACTCCTTCATAACCATTCACGCTATCAAAAGCTTTACGCTGAAAAGCTAGGTTAGCCCCATTACACATAATTGGCCTTCTTGTAGCAGCTGCCCCTGCTGTACTGGCTATTAAACTTATAAACTCTAAGCTCTGTAGTTTGCTAAAAAAAGTATCTTGCTTAGTAAAAGCTACGGGTCCTATTATCATTTTAGATTGACTATGCTGATAAAATGAAACAATGCTTGCTAACCAATCTTTATTAAAATCACAATCGGCATCGGTTGTAATAATCAACTCTCCTTTACTTTGCTGAATGCCGTAATTTATAGCGGCCTTTTTACCACTTAAATCCTCCGGTAATTGAATGAGACAAATATTTGATGATTTACTCGTATTTTCAAATACAGCTACAGTGTTATCGTCCGAATGATCATTTACAATTATTACATCATATAAACCTTTTGGGTAAGATTGCAACTCCAGTGCTTTGAGCAACCCATTAAGGTTTATCTCCTCATTACGAGCTGCTATAATAACACTTAGTCTTACATTTAATTTCTGTCCGTCAGTTTTTGGTTCCTGCAATAATTGCCAACCTAAAGTATAGGTACCTATTAACTTTGTATATAAAATAAGTAGCAAGATAAGCAAAAGAGAAAGTATACTTACTACAACCATCCTTTTGACATTTTAAAAGAATATCCAGGGCGTAAAAGCAAAATACAACCTATAATAAGTGGTACACCAAAGTTGAGTGCCCAACTAAAAAAGCCAGCAGCTAAAATTGCAGCATCATTTGCATAAAAATACCCGAATATGAATAATGCAGCTGAACTACGGACAACCAAGTCAAACAATGTAATAATGGGCATAGAGATTACCAATAACTGAAATATAAAAACCAATGTAATAGCACCTATTGGTATATCTATTCCAAAAAAACGAAGTAATAAATAGTATTGTATGGTATATGCCAAGTATCTAACAGTACTCAATACAAAAAGCATTAACATATCTTTTGCTGTAAAGGTATTTAAGAGTTCATACCCTCCTTTTAACTTTCTTACAAAACGAGCTTTTGCAAATCTTGGTAGCCACTTTGGTGCAATAAAGTATAAAACTGCACCTACGCCAATTGTTATACCTATCAGTATAGCTAAGAGTACATATTGCATGCTAGTAAAGCCTATGTAAATATTTAAGAAATATAACATCCCTATAAAGCCAAACACACCATTTACATACATCTTAGGTAAATTCCCAACAAAGGTTAGCAGCAAACCTTTAGCTCTATCCTCTGGCTTAAAGTGTAGTGTTCTGGCCCCAAACTCCCCTATTCTATTTGGAGTGAATATTGACATTGCCAAAGAGGTAAGTACGGTATCTAATGCTAGTTTAAAAGATGTAGGAGTAATTTTAGTTGCCAAGTACTTCCACTTATATGCTTCCATATACCAATTAAGCAGTGTAAATAAGACTATAATAGCACTTATAAAAACTAAGCTTTCATTTGTTTGAACAGCAACATTTAACTGCTCTAACTGAGCCGACCAATCACTTTTTCTAAGCTTTTGTACAAGGTAATACACAGCCAGAAAAACAATCGTTATCTTCGCAACAAACAATATTATTTTCTTAGTATTCAAGCTAAAGTATTTAGTTAAACAAAGTAACATAAAAAATTGCCATCAGAACGCATCATATTAGGTATTGACCCTGGTACAACTATAATGGGTTATGGACTTATTCTTGAAAAGAATAAAAAAATAGAGTTGATTGTTCTGGATGTTATTATGCTAAATAAGTTACCAAACCATAACTTAAAGCTTAAGAAAATATTTGAAAGAACCTTAGCTCTTATAGATGAATACAATCCGGATGAGCTAGCTGTTGAGGCACCTTTTTTTGGTAAAAATGTGCAATCTATGCTTAAACTAGGTAGAGCCCAAGGTGTAGCAATGGCAGCTGGTTTGTATAGAGACATCCCAATTTTTGAATACTCCCCTAAACGTATTAAACAATCTATTACGGGTAGTGGTAATGCAAGTAAAGAACAAGTAGCTGCAATGCTAAAATCTTTACTAAACCTAAAAGAAATCCCTAAGCATTTAGATGCAACTGACGGACTAGCAGCTGCAGTGTGTCATAGTTTTCAAAAAGCAGATTCTAGTGAAAGCACTAGTTACTCTGGGTGGTCTTCGTTTCTTAAAAACAACCCCGATAGATTAGGTTAAAGCTCTGCTTTAATTCTATCCGCTATTTCTTTAAACTTATCTTCTGGTAACTGAAGCTTGGGGCGAGAAAAATTAATATCCTCAACATTATTTAATGGCACCAAATGTATGTGGGCGTGTGGTACTTCTAAACCAATAACTGCAACACCTACTCGTTTACAGTCTATAGCTTTATTTACTGCATGTGATACATTTTTAGCAAACTTCCATAAGCCAACATAAGTATCGTCTTCAACATCAAAAATATAATCTACTTCCCTTTTAGGGATCACTAATACATGCCCTTCCGCTAATGGAAAAATATCTAAAAATGCTAGATAGTTATTGTCTTCAGCAATCTTGTAAGCTGGGATCTCTCCAGATATTATTTTAGAGAATATAGATGCCATTAACCTCTTGTAATTTCAATTACCTCAAACTTCATTACGCCATTAGGAACTTGTATGTCTGCAGATTCTCCAACAGATTTACCCAATAATCCTTTTGCAATTGGCGAATTCACAGATATTTTACCTGATTTAATGTCAGCTTCTGTGTCAGCAACCAATTTATAGGTCATTTTAGCTCCATTATTTACATTCTTAATTTTTACAATAGAATGTATTAATACTTTACTGGTATCTAACTGAGACTCATCAATGATACGAGCATTAGATATTTTATCTTCTAATTTTGCAATTTTCATCTCTAAAAGACCTTGAGCCTCTTTTGCAGCATCATATTCTGCATTTTCAGATAAATCTCCTTTATCTCTTGCTTCTGCAATTTGTTGAGATATACTTGGTCTCTCTACATTCTTCAATTGATCAAGTTCTGCACGAAGTTTCTTTAAGCCTTCTTCCGTATAGTATGACACATTAGACATAATGGATGTATAGTTTAAATTAAAAAAGCCCATAAGGGCCGATTACGGGTACAAAGATACTAATTTAATAATTCTGTATAATAAAAAAGGTCTCACAGAAACCCGTGAGACCTTTATAATGAGTTTAATAGAGCCTATAAATTAACTCTAAAGCCAATTGAATGTGAACCATCAAACGGATCAGAATCTCTATAAGAATAATCTATAGCAATAGTTGATGTACCACCCTTTTTAAATGGCAACTCAACTGAAAAACCTGCTGCAAAGCCTGTTAAAGCATTTGTATTGATATCTACATCTCCGTTATCATCAATAGTATAACCTGTACGTACCATAAACTTTTTCATAAAAGCATATTCAGCACCTAAGCTATATTGATCTTTAGAGAATGAATTAGATGTAAAGTTTCCTGCTAGAGTTAATCTATGATTTTCAAACAAGAAATCATAAGCTGCTCCAATATTTAAGTTTGAAGGGATTTCAAATGATTGAGATCTACTTTCAAAAGTTTGGTCAAAAGAACCAGAAAGAGCATCTAAACGAACCGCAATACCATCACCACTAAAAGACATTGCAGGACCCACATTTCTAATAGCTATACCAAAGCGTATATTTTTCTCTTCACCTGTTACATATTGTACACCTGCATCAAAAGCAAGTCCGGTAGCAGTAAGGTCATTAATACTTTGGCTAATTAGTTTTACGTTCACACCACCATAAATATTATCAGTAAACTTTTTTGCATACGATAAATTAAAGTTTAATGACGTTGGTGAATATGTTCCCAAACCTCCATCAGGTTGATCATTTGTAGTAATTTCTATATCACCATAATCAACACTCATAATAGACACACCTAAAACACCTGTTTCTCCTACCTTTTGGCTAAAACCTGCAGTATTTATAGAAACATCTGTTCCGCTAAGCCAATTTGTATTAGAAAAAACAATCTCTGTTTTTTCTGTAAAAGCTAAGCCGGCTATATTTAGGAATGTTGACTCTATTCCCTTCACGTGAGCAGAGTTGGCACTACCGAAACCTGAACTTCTTGCCCATGGGTTTATAAGTAATTCTTGCGCTCCTGACGAACCCGCTCGTTGAGGGTTACCTGCTTTTACTGGTGCTGAATTTAAAATTCCAGCAACAACTAAAACAGCAGTTAATACACTTTTGCAATTCTTCATAGCTAATATCTAAGTCAATTAATCTTGTTCTCGTTTCAATTTCAACAATCCTAAAACCCTTGTACGTCAACAGGTCGCATTGTTCCAAACCATTTAACAACCTTCTCACCTATACCTTCTGCCTTAACATGAATAATATACACGCCACTTGCAATAGGAATGTTAAAATTGTTTTTAAGATCCCACTCTACAAAAGTATCTGAGTTGTCTTTATCAAATGTTCTTATCAATGTACCGTTAGATGTAAAAATAGATATCACACATCTTTCAGGTACATTAGTAATTTTCACCCTAGTATCAATTTGCGACTCTTCATATAAAGAGTATGCGTAATAAGGGTTAGGCACTACCTTAATAATATCTAATGCATTCTTTGCTGCTGCAGTATTACCTGTTCTGGTAGCAACATCACTAGTATTAAATGAGTACTTGTTAAATCCGTTGTTAGAGTTATCTACTACTTGTTTAGCATAAGGCTTTAAGACTCTTAACTTAACTCTTACATCCGTTTCTAACAACTCTCTTCCTGGTGCTATTAAAGGAATATTAACCCACATAAAGTTTCTTAATGCATTAGCTGCATTTAAAGGATTTAAGTTGTTAAACTCATTAAAGTAAGGGTTTTGTGTTTGATCATCACCTCGATATGATAAATCTCTATCAGCCGTACCAGATATTATGCCATCTCCGTTTACATCATAGAACGGACGCATAATGTATATATAGTGCTTACCTCCAAAAAAGTCTACGTTTACTGTAGTTGGATTCCACTTCATATCGTTACCATTAGCAGCAACTAACCATGAGTCTTCACCAATTGCCATATTTAAACGTGTTCCTGTTTCAAGGTCTACAGCATAACCAGGGAACCAACCCCAACCTGTACCAGTACCATCATCGTTTCCATTCTTATCTACAGATGCATGTGCTCTTAATGTCCATTTAGAAACACCGCCTTCATTAAGACTTGCTTCCTCACCCATTTCAAATACAGGTACTCGAGTCCATAAAGATTGGTCTGATGTAAATACAACATCCACACTTTGTAAATTAGTAAGTTGTGCAGTTCTACCACGTGGGTTAGCAGGACCACCACCAGCAGTTCCGTTTGTTGCATTTAAGCTTTCTGCCGCTGCTAGGGCATAAGGAGACCATGTTCCACCTAATACTTCTTCAAAGTCTTCTCTTGGGTCTACCCCAGGCATATCAGGATAGTTAGACTCAGGAGGGTTTTGACATACATTACCTCTACATGCATTACCAGAACGAATCCAGTTTTGATTGGTAAAGATATCAGCATCAGGTAATCCAGTTAACCATGCCTTTGTTGGATCATCAAACTCCATTGATGCAGATATAAAACCATTGTTAGTTCCATTTGGAATATCAGCAGTATCTAAACCTGTATCGTAATTTTGTTTTCCTCCTATAGTTACTGAAAGTCCTAACTCAGGAATAATTTGCTCATTTTGTAATACTAAAGAACTATTAGAAGTTGCTATAACAGTACCAGACTCATCAGCAATTTCCCAGTTTGCATTCTCAGTGTTATCATCCAAAGTAAATGTATAGTTTCCTACAGGAACATTTAATGGATCTATTACTCTAATATCAATAGGACCTGCACCATTATCATAAGTAGGGTTGTCCATCTTGAAATTATTAACAATAAAAGATTCTGTAGCAGAAGTATATGATAACTCATTACCACCATTACCTTGACCTTCAATACGAGTAAGTTTCACACCATCGCCATAATTTGCTTGGATAACTGTACCTCCATTCTCAGAACTAGTTATATGAGGAATAGCAACATACGTTTGAATGTTTCTTCTACCTGCTTTATAAGGCTCTTTCTGAGTAATATCAGGAGTTGCTGCATTATACGGAGCAAAATTATTGTATCCATAAGCAATTACAGTAAAGTAATATTTCTTGTGGTTAATTAATCTTAAGTCTCCTGTAGCAAAAGCATCTTCTGTAATAATAAATGAACTCTTTACCCCAGCATCTTCTGCTTTTAAGGTCATGTTATTTGGTTCTAAAAGACCATCATCATTTGTAAGATAGTTAATAAGGGTTGTTACACCGTTCTTAACATCTGCTTGCGCTACTAGACGAGATCTACTTGCATCATATAAGTCTGTAACAGAAACTGTTGCATCTTTAAATTGGAATATCTGATATCCTTCAAAAACAAACTCATCATCAGATGGGTCTACAGCTGTAATTAATGGATCCGTTTCTCTATATGTTAAATTATAGTTGTTAGAAGTCTCTTTATTAGTAAGAGTAATGATAAGTGTTTTATCAAGCTCTTGGATAGTCATATCAGGTGCATCCGGTCCATTCAATACTTGGAAACAGTTGTCAAATAAAATCTGAGCCTTATCATCTGCTAATCTTACCAATTCTACTGACTCAAATGGATCACCACTCAAGTTATCTCTTGCCCAAATAATACCCGAAGTAATACTGTTTGTAGCACCAGGTGCTAATGAGAAAGGACCTGCTCCGTGCAGACCTCTTTTATCAGCTTGGTTACTTGGGTCTTCTCTCCATGGGTTACCAGGACCTCCAAATCCAGGTCTTCTAAAATCGACAGTAACATCTGGATAAGCATAAGGAGTAATTAAACTTGTAGTTGGGTTTTGTTCAAAACCTGTTCCACCATAAGTAAGTGGATTGTTATTCTTCCATCTACTTTGTAAGTACTGATAATAGTGAGACTCACTAGATGGATTTGTTGTATTTACATTACTATTTGAGTTGTTATAATACATGAAGTTAGACATGATTATTAACTCACCTGGCTCATCTACTAAACTATCTCTATCATTATCTATTCCATCATTAGGGTCAGCCACAGGACCTTGGAAAAAGTCAAATCCAACAGCAGGCGGGTTTAAACCGTAGCCTAAAGGACCATCATCATCAGCATCACCATTATAGCAATAACCTAAACCCCTTGGAATATCACAACCAATAACATCATCATCCGGTCTTCCTAAATCCGGGTCAAACCAAGTACCAAACCAAGTTGAGTCCATACCGAATGTTGAACGGTTAATGATTTTATAGTTGTTAAATGTCATGTTGTTAATCTCATCATTGGTAGCAAATGAGAATGCTTGAGCTTGAATTTCTAAACCTATTTGTTGAGCGCCACTTTCAGTGTGAACATTTCCTCTATCATTATATACCCAAAAAATTGTCTGGTCTCCGAATAAATAGTCATCTCCTTTACAGTCTCCTTCTCCAGTTAAATCATATCTTGGATAATCTACTTCAGGATCATAAGCGCCATCTTGATCAACATCTTCAAATGGTCCTAACACTCTATTTAATTCACCCTCGGCACCAAAAGCTGGCCAGTTTACAATTACTTCCGGTATATTATTTGCATAACCCGGATAATCTTCATTTTCATTACATGAAGGGTCATTTTTACAGTTTAACCATCCTACATGTATATCAACCATTTCTCTAGTAATTAACCAATGTTGATCGTATAAAGAGCATACATCGTCTTCAATACTAGCAGTACCATCAGTTGTTAAAGGTCCTGGCCAAAAGTCATTACCAGACTGGCGGTAAGTCATCGCCGCAAGCTTTAACTGGTTTGCATCATCAACACCACCAATCCATAATGAACCGGAGAACATTGAGTTTAAACCTGTACCCTTAGGTACTTCAAACTGTGCAGTATTTAAATCCCACCACATATCACCACCGGCTAATATTGTAGTACGGATGTTATTAATATTTAAATCTGTTTGTGTACGAGCAGGAGCACATAGCGCTGCTGCTGCACGCTTTTGCGAGTTAGCTTTTTTACCGGATGTATTGGCGTTTTCGCGAGCCAACAATCCTGTAAAGCTAAAGGCTAAAAGCAGGGTTGATAAAATGATTCTGTTTTTCATAGCAAAGAGATATTAAGTATATTTTTTATTAGAAACTAAAGTTAACTCCTAATGTTATTCTTCTTGGTAAACTATATGCTCCAGGATTATTTACTCTTATGTTGTATAAGTCAACAAAAGCAGCAGCATTAGTTACAGTGTTAATAGTATTAACCGCCTGAGGAGAGCTTAAGAAACCATCATCATCTGGGTTACCGGTAAATGGATATACGCTTAGTACATTAAGTGTATTCAATAAGTTATTTGCTTGTATGTATACCTCTAAGTTAGATGGTCTTTTCTTTTCATCTTTAGAGAATTTAACAGCAAATGATTTACTTACACGCGCATCAATTCTAAACTGCCATGGCAACCTAGAACCGTTAATTGAACCATCAATAACAGCACTACCACCACCACCAATTGGAGTAACTCTAGCACGTTTTGAATAAGGAGTACCTGAACCTAAGTTAAATACAAAGTTAGCTCCAAATTGCTCTAACACTTTTTTCCCAAACCATACAGGACCAGTATAATTTCTACCTGAAGCGAAACGATAATCTACAGTAAGAGTAATGTTATGACGTTGGTCAAAGTTTAATGGATTAATTGTTCTTAAGTTTGGATTACCAGATGCTGCTAAGTTAATGTTAGACGATGAAGATGAACCCGATCCATCAGCAAACTGTAATGTATAGTTTGCATTAATAGATACGTTATTTGTTCTTCTTAAGTCATATGCCACAGAGAATCCTTTTACAGTACCAAAGTCTAAGTTTTGACGTGTAATATAAGTTTGTGGAAAAGCTTGAACAACTGATGTTGCTTGAATATAATCTCTTAACTCTCTATAAAAAGCAGAAATAGTTAAAGATGATCTTTTGTTCAACGCTTGCGTAAAACCAATTTCGTAATCAACAGTTTTTTGTGGCTTTAAATCTGGATTGTTTATTGAACCAGCCACACCTAATGATAAGTTTAAGTAGTCTAAAGGGTTTGCTCTAGAGAATCCATCAGGACGCTCAGTTAACACATCATAATGTGCAAAGAACAATGCCTCATCAGAGATAGGGAAGTTGAAAGATATACGAGGCATTACATTAATTTGAGGCTCGTAATCTTTAAATGACTCTGTTAAACCTTCTGCTCCTTGGTTAGGTTGGTCTGGGTTAACTAAGAATGGGTTAATTCTACCATCAGCAGTAGCATTTGCTATATCTTCTGGGTTGTCAACTCTTACACCTTGTGCATCATACCAGTCATCTCCGTTACGAAATCCAACTATAGCATTTGGATCAGTGTAGTCATCTACATAAACCACATAATCATCACCCACACTCTGTGGAATGTTTTCACCCGATAATACTGTACCACTCAATTCACCTGCAGTATATGTAGGGTATAAAACATACTGATCTCTTAATACTCTTTGGTTCGCATCGTATCTATCAACACGCACACCGATATTAAATACTAAATCTTCGTAAGAGAATTGATCTTGGATATAACCTGCCATATATATAGGCTGGAAAGGAGCTATTAATTTTTCTCCTGGCAAGAAGAAGTCTTCAAATCGAACATTATTGCTAGTTCTTTCACCTGTATAATCGTAACCAAAATAACTTACAAATGAGCCTCCACCTTCGTTGATTAGTTCATCAGCACTAAACATATTTAACGAAAACACATCCGGATCGTACTCATCAATATTAATAAAGTCATCTCCATTAGGATCTAAACCTAAAGCAAGACGTAAATTTCTATCGAAAGTACCTTGGCTTGCTAAATCAATATTTCTATTATAGTTTATAGTGTCTAAGAAAACGCCATTTTCATCTCTCACAAAAACAGGATTATCTAAATCAAGTTGTAAGATATGTTGGTTAGCTAACTGACGCATACGTTGCCACATACCTGTTGTAGCTACACTATATCCACGGTCAATACGTTGTTCAAACTCAGCACCAATAATGATAGAGTGGTCTCCAATATCAGCAGAACCAGATGCAGTTAAACGAAACTGTTGATTTTCTGATTTAGAGTAACCAGCTTGAACAGCCCCTACATTAGTCCATAAGTTATATATACTTGTTGGTCCATCACCATTTCTCAATCCACCAGCAGCAGAAATACCGGTTAAGTTATTAGTAGTTCCTGTTACAAAGCCTTGCTCAATAAAATCATACACTTGAGATGTGTAATTTGCCAAAACAGGATTATAAGGACCCGGAGTAAATATTACTGCTGTATCCTGAAATACTACTTGCTCCCATCCTGAAAGCACATTTCCGTTTTCATCTTCTGCAGAACCTGGGTTATAAGCTCTTCGTCTTAAAGTCTCAAATTTACCTATATGACCATATCTGAAAATATTATCCTCATGATTCTTATCCTGAGTTAAACCATTGTTTTGAGTATAGTCAATTTGAATATTATAAAAAGCATTCTTAATTAATGAGTTACTTTCTTCTTCTTGGTTACCAAAGCTTTGTTGGAAACGACCAAAAACTCTCCAGTCTGTTGAAATAGACTCAGAGTTATTATTGTAGTTCATTAAAGAACTTGTAAAACTGTAGTTATTAGATTGTACTCTAGTAAAAGACCCACCTAATGTTAAACTTGTAGTTTTACTAGTTTGAATACGAACATTACCTTGTAAACGCAAATCTTTACGTTGAGCATTTAATCTGTGGTCAATTTTTTCTAAATCACTAAACCTCAAAAATTCAGCACTTTGGTTTACACCTTGTCCACCACCAGAGGGTTGAAGAGGGTTTGCCTCTATCTCAGCCAACTTACTATCCTTTACTTTATATAAATCTACTGCTGAAGGGAATGCATCTCTACGAGATTGATACTCTCCTGTAAGACGGAATCCTGCAACAGGAGTTGTACTATTTGGCTTTTTCCAAAGCGGACCAGAAAGGTTAAAACCAATAAGATTGTTACCATAAGAATCAAAAGGTTCAGAAGTAAAAGCCTCAAAACCTCCACGGTAAATTGGAGATGGACCTCTGGTTGTTACAGATATGATACCTGATGTTGCATCACCATATTGCGCTGGCACACCACCTGTAATTACTGTTTGTTGTTCAATTGCAGATTGAGGTAAAGAAGAAGAACCTCTTACTTTTATACCATCAATGTATACATCAGTAGACGAAGCACGACCACCACGTACACTCAATGCAGAACCTTCATCTGCTTGGTAAACACCTGCAGTTTGTGCAGCAATAGATGCTACATCACGAACCGCCATGTTTACAATATCATCACCAGTTGTTGTTTTACCAGTTTTGTTACCATCAATTAATGGCACAACGTATTCTATAACAACAACATCACCAAGCACTGCTGATTCCTCTTCTAAAGAAACATTGTGGTTGGTAATTTTATTGGGCTCTATTAAAACCCCATTAGTTTGGTTTGTAGCATATCCAGTAAAAGAAATTTTTACTGTATAACTCCCTGCGGGAATTGGCTTAATATGAAACTTTCCATCGAAATCTGTAGCACCACCAGCAATGATAGCACCATCTTGTTCAATTACAACGTTAGCTGTGGGAATTGTTTCACCAGTAGCTTTGTCAATAACAGTTCCTTTTAATGAACCCGGGCGCACTTGCGCATAAGCAAATGTTGAAAGCCCAACAAGTAGTAAGGCGAGTAGTTTTCGTAGCATACCCATTAATTTATTGTTAAATCACTATTTAGAATTCGTAAATATAGCAAGATTTTTTTTTCTAATCCAAACAGTGCAAAACTCTATTTAATTCAATTATGTCATAAATGTCTGATAATGAATAAATTTAACAGTTATTTAATTTTCACAACTTATTAAAGATACTACATTATCATCACTTTTCAAAATAAAAAATTTTTGGCGCTAAACTAGTTGTATCATCTCCATCCTGATACTCAACCCAGTTAACAATAAACTGTAACATCTCGTCGGTTGTACGCATACTGTGGTCTTGCTCAGAAATTTGCCTTGGCGGTATGTATGGATTATTTGAATTTGCATCTGTATTATCCATAACAGCCTCAACATGAATTACAGATCCTTTAGGAATTTTTAGCATTTTTTTAAATGTGTAAAAATATTGCCAATGAAAATCCCAGCGTGGAATATTAATTAGAGGGATGGTATCCCCTACAGGTGTTGTAGCATAAGCTAAAAATGATTTACCTAATAAATGCATATGCGGATTGATTGTTACCAAAGATATATCTCTATTTATGTAATAGTGCGTTTCAAACTTCATAACGGTATCTGGCGGGATTACTAAGGGAGGTATTATTTTAGAAACACCTAATGTTCCCATCTGAAATTCATACACCTGTCGCGCAGGTTTTTGATCACTATAAAAAAGATTTATATATGATGAGTCTGTTAACTCAACTGGTGAAGGAGCATAATGAACATCATTTAGCAAGAAAGCAGATTTTTTATTTATTCTCTGCCCCCCAATTCCTTCTGGATAAACAGTGGCGATAACTCCTGGTAAGTAGTTTGTAACTAAAGGTGCTAGGGTAGGAAATGTACCATCATCATTTGCCAACTTAAGTTGATCATAAGATTCTTTGGTGGAATACAATTCTGTATCTGATATCAATTCCCCCTCAAAAACATTATTTTTCTTCCCCTCATCGTAAGTGATTAGGTGTCCATTCATATGATGTACTAAATTATTTGGTCCCGAAACAAACTCTATAGCCCTTACAAAAGTATCTTGAGGTATTTCAAAAGGAACTTTTACCATCATAAATTTATCTCTGTTATTTCCCATAACAGTAAAAGAGGGTACCTTAATAGTTAAGTCCGGCTCACCTAACTGAGAACCATCAGGATAATTAGGCGGTGGTAAAAGGTCTGCCGTATCACCAAACAATTTCCCTTCATCAACCCATTTCCCAATCAAACCTATCTCTTCATCAGTCAGCACCTTTTGATTTAAAAACTCTCTATAAGTATGATCTGCAGGCCAAGGTGGCATATAACGTATACTGGTAACATACTTTACCATTTTTGCCTTCTTTACCACATCATTATAAGTTATTAAAGAAAATGGCCCAGGTTGCCCGGGACGATGACAAGGCATACAATTTTTATGAATTATAGGTCTTATATGTTTTGCAAAAGTTATAGGCCCAACATCATCTACAACCTCCTCAGAAGAAGGATTGGATGAACATGAAGCGACCCCGAACAGGAAAGCTATACTATATATGTAATGTAAATGTCTCTTCATCTACTCTATCAAACAACCCACAGGTTTAGTTTCTGTCATTTCAATTTCAGTTCCATTTAAATGAGCTTCTAATACTTTATTTAAATAATGTTCCGTAATTACTTGTCTCCTTTCGCCAAGCTTTACATACCAATTATCTATTGCTCCATGGTATTGGATACTTGCATCGGTATTTAATAAAAAAACTTCGGGAGTAATAGTTGCGCCTAAATGCTTTACAAGTTGATAGTCTGGGTCTAAAAGAAGCGGAATCTGTATATTGTATTCGGCAATATATTCTTCTATTTGCTCTTTTGTGTAATAAGTTGATGGAATAACTCCAAAAATTTGATACTCATTATAAGCCGTATTTTCTGCCAGCTGATTTATGTATAATGTATAGCTTTGAGAGAGTGGACACTCTGGCGATAAAAAAAACAAAATTGTCCCCTTCCCCTTCTCTACTTGAGAAAAAGAAAACGTATCGCCCTTAAATATTTGCAATTCTATTCCTCTAGTGTCACTGCTTGTGCACCCATAAAAGAAGAATTGAAACAGCACTGCAAATAGCAGAATGTTTTTTCTTCGTAGCATAATAAATAATCAATAACGTTAAAAATGCGTTATTTTGTTACAAGTTTACAAAACACTAGATTAATAACAATGAAATATATATACATAGCCACATTAATGAGCCTGTTTATTTTTACAGGATGTGAGAAAGATAGTGGCGACCCATTGCCACAGGTTTATGTTGAGGAAACTATATTCCTTAACAATCCATCTAATTTTAACCTAACTGTAGTTGGGGGCTGGATATATCACCAGGGAGGATTAAGAGGACTTATCATTTACCGACAAACACTAGATGAGTTTGTTGCCTATGAACGCAACTGCCTTACCATAATAGATGCTACATGTTCTAGGCTGGCTGTAGATAGCACTAACACTTTTGTTACTTGCCCATGCGACAATGCACAGTATTTATTATTTGACGGCTCCCCAACAGGTGGCCCAGCTGCACAACCACTAAAGAGGTACCGCACAAGTTTTGACGGCCAAGTTATAAGAGTTACAAACTAAAAAAGGAGGCAAAAGCCTCCTTTTTTAGTCTCCATTCTATTACAAATTAGTATCTGTAGTATTCTGGTTTAAAAGGACCATTTACATCTACACCAATGTAATCTGCTTGTTCTTTAGAAAGTTCTTCTAACTCAACACCTATTTTTGCTAAGTGTAAACGAGCTACTTCTTCATCTAAATGCTTAGGCAGCATATATACTTTGTTTTCATACTTATCAGTATTATTCCAAAGCTCTAATTGTGCTAATGTTTGGTTTGTAAATGAGTTAGACATTACAAATGACGGATGACCGGTTGCAACACCTAAGTTTACCAAACGACCTTCAGCTAATAAGATAATATCCTTTCCATTGATAGTATACTTATCTACCTGTGGCTTGATTTCTACTTTTGTATTGCCATGGTTTGTATTCAACCAAGCAACATCTATCTCGTTATCAAAGTGACCAATATTACATACAATAGCCTTGTCATTCATCATCTCAAAGTACTTACCGGTAATAATATCTTTATTTCCGGTAGCAGTAACGATAATATCAGCACGAGGAATAGCAGTTTCCATTTTCTTTACTTCATAGCCATCCATTGCAGCTTGTAAAGCACATATTGGGTCAATTTCTGTAACTATTACTCTAGCACCTGCACCTCTTAATGAAGCAGCTGTACCTTTACCAACATCGCCATAACCAGCTACTACTGCAACTTTACCGGCAATCATTATATCAGTAGCTCTACGAATCGCATCAACTGCAGACTCTTTACAGCCATACTTGTTATCAAACTTAGACTTAGTTACAGAGTCATTAACATTAATAGCAGGCATTGGTAAAGTACCGTTTTTCATGCGCTCATATAAACGATGAACACCTGTAGTAGTCTCTTCAGATAACCCTTTAATACCATCTACCAACTCCGGGTATTTATCTAATACCATATTTGTTAAGTCACCACCATCATCTAAAATCATATTTAGTGGTTTTTTGTCTTCGCCAAAGAAAAGTGTTTGTTCTATTGCCCAATCAAACTCTTCTGCATTCATCCCTTTCCATGCATAAACAGCAACACCGGCATCAGCCATTGCAGCAGCAGCATGATCTTGAGTAGAAAATATATTACAAGATGACCAAGTAACCTCAGCACCTAACTCAATTAATGTTTCTATAAGTACAGCAGTTTGAATAGTCATATGCAAGCATCCTGCAATACGTGCACCTTTTAAAGGTTTTTCTTTTCCGTATTGCTCGCGCAATGACATTAAGCCTGGCATCTCTGCTTCGGCTAATTCTATTTCTAATCTACCCCAATTGGCTAGCGAAATATCTTTTACTTTGTATGGCAAATAGTTATCCACGGTAGTTCCCATTGTATAATTTTGTTTATTTGTTTTTAATCTAGAATCACAAAGATACATAATAAACGGAACAAGATAAGACTTGTTCACGTTACCATAAAATGCCGCTATACAGAGAAGAAAATATTAATTCTGACACCAAGCTTGGTCTTTGGGAAATAACAGAGTCTGTTGAAGAATTGATGGAGATGCTACCCTTGGAAGCTTATCATCATGAACGATTAAAAGATATTCATCATGACATGGTAAAAAGCGAATGGCTTGCTATACGTGCTGCTATTATTACAATGGAAGGCTATTTACCAAAAGTATTGTATACAGAATTAGGCAAACCCTACCTAGAAGACGGGAGACATATTTCTTTTAGTCACACCCACAACAAGCTTGCCGGGGTAATAATAAGTAGTAAAAGTGAAGTTGGTATAGATGTTGAACATAAACGCGAAAGTGTAATAAGAATAGCACCTAAGTTTATGCGAGAAAAAGAAAGCGCAAGTGTTACTGATAAAAATAAGATGTATCACCTATTAGCTTATTGGGGAGCCAAAGAGGCTTTATATAAAATACATGGCGAAAAGTGCCTAAACTTTAAAGAAAACCTAATTGTAGAACCTTTTGATTTTTTGGACAAAGGAAACTCAAAAGGACACATCTCTTTGGATGGAAAAATACGTACTTATGATGTGCACTATGAAAAAATTGAAGACTTTATGCTAGTATATGCTATGAATACTTAATTTTGTCGAAACCCATAATGATGCAGGAAATCTATAACAAAATACAAGAAGCAAAAAACAGCGGCAAAAAACTGCTGTCTGTTCTTGTTGATCCTGATAAGCTAGATGATGATGCTTTAAAGGTTACAGCACAGCATATATGCGATGCAAAAGCAGATTTGATTTTTGTAGGTGGTAGCTTGTTGGTAAAAGACAACCTAGATAACTGTATTGATATTTTAAAATCTTACTGTAACATACCTGTCACTTTATTCCCGGGTAGTGTGCAACAGATATCAGAAAAAGCCGATGGCATTCTATTTTTGTCATTGATTTCAGGTAGAAACCCCGATTTTTTAATTGGCAATCAAGTAATAGCAGCTCCTTTACTTAAAAGTAGTTCTTTAGAAATATTGGCTACAGGCTATATGCTTATTGAGAGTGGTAAACAAACTACTGCATCCTATGTAAGTAATACTACACCTATACCCAGAGACAAAAAGGAAATTGCAATGGCTACAGCTATGGCAGGCGAAATGATGGGACAAAAGCTCATTTATATGGATGGAGGCAGCGGTGCGCAAAACCATATTCCGGCCGAAATGGTTGGCGCTGTTAATAAGGCAGTAGATATTCCTATTATTATTGGGGGCGGTATAAGAGATGCAAAAACTGCTATTGAAATTGCAAGTGCCGGAGCAGATGTAGTTGTTGTAGGTAATGCTTTTGAAGGCAACCCTGCATTAATTTCAGAAATTGCAGCTGCAATTCATTCTATATAAATCATAAAATTTTATTCATGGAAACTTCTGTGGAAATAAGTATGTATCCTTTAAAAGAGGTATACAAGCCTGAGATTTTGGCTTTTATAGAACGCTTAAAAAGTCACTCCAATATTCGTGTTAAATCTAACCGAATGAGCACCCAAGTATTCGGTGAATACAAGAATGTAATGCAAATTATTACTGATGAAATGGGTGAGACTATGCAAAACCCAGATGCAGTAGTTTTTGTGTTAAAACTTATGAATTCTAATAGAGAGTGACTTTAGACAGCTACTTCATCAACAATAAAATCAAGAAAAACTATTTAGAGGTTTTAGCAGTAATCTTCAGCATAGGCTATACTGCACTTATTACCTACGGAATAGAATTAGCATGGGCCTGCGGAATTATTGGTGCGGGTTTATATTTCTACATCTGCTTTCAAAAAAAATTATATGCCGAGACCTCATTACAGTTATTTTATATAGGAACAGCTATATATGGCTGGTACAATTGGGACTCAGGGGGAGGCTTTATTGTTAAAAGCTTAGCGTTAAAAGAACATATTCCGTATATAATTTTCGGTTTACTTGGTGTAGTAATTATTGGTACTATACTTAAAAAAAGTACCGATGCTGCCCTACCCTATATAGACTCATTTACTACGCTATTTGCAATTATAGCAACCCTATTAATGATAAACTTGGTACATGAAAATTGGCTATACTTTATTGTAATAGATGCTATCTCCGTATTGATGTATTACAAACGAGGTTTAAAACTAACCTCTTTATTATTTGTGGTTTATACTTTGCTATCTATAAACGCTTACTTCCAATGGTCATGAAAAAAGTAGTTTTATTTGGCCCTGAATCTACAGGAAAAACCACTTTAGCTAAGCAATTAGCGGGCTACTACCAAACAGTTCATGTACCTGAATACTCTAGATTGTATGCCGAAACTAAAGGTGTAGACCTTAAGCTAAAAGATGTTATAAATATTGGCTTAGGGCAATACCGATATGAAGCTCAGTATAAACAAATGGCACATGGAGTTTTAATTTGCGATACTGATATATTACAAACTACTATATACTCTAAGGCTTATTTTGGCAATTATCCAAGAGAGCTAGATGAGTTAATTACAAAACCAGACTTGTACTTACTAATGGATATAGATATCCCTTGGGAATATGATCCGGTAAGAGACAATGCTGAAACCCGAGACAAGCTTTTTTCAACTTTTGAAAAAACGCTTAAAGAGCAAAACCTTCCTTATCAAATCATTACAGGTTCTAGCGATAAAAGACTTCAAAATGCTATTAAATATATTGATAGGCTAATTAAAAAATAGTTATAACTTTGACCCATCTCAAAGGGGTGCCTTACTATACAGGCTGAGATTATACCCATTGAACCTGGCCGGGTAATTCCGGAAAGGGAATTTGTTTTTAACCATAAATCGATTATTAATTTTTCGAGTTTACCCCTTTTCTCGTGTTTAAAATTTTAAACAGGATGAAAAGATTTTTCCTTACCTCGTCAGTACTTGCATTAACAAGCATAGCAAGTATGGCACAAGTATCTGTAATCGGTACTGTAAAAGATAAAAATGGGGCTCCTATTGGTGGTGCTCATATTTATCTTGAAGACACATACCTGGTTACTTATTCCAACAATCAAGGTGAGTTTACCGTAAATAATTTGCAAAACGGTGAGCAAATCTTACGTATTACCCATTTGGGGTATGAATCGCTTTACGACACGCTACAAGTAAACAACAGCAACATCAGTAGAGACTTAGTTTTGACTGAAGACAATTTTCAAATTCATGAAGTTGCAGTTACTGCTACGCGTGCCAATCACAAAACACCAATTGCCTACACCAATTTAAATAAGGCAGAATTGGAAGAACGTAATTTGGGTCAGGACCTACCCATTTTATTAAATCAAACAACATCTGTAGTATCAAACAGCGATGCCGGTGCAGGTATAGGTTACACAAACATGTGGATTAGAGGTTCTGATGCAACTCGTATCAATGTAACCTTAAACGGTATCCCTGTAAATGATGCAGAATCTCAGGGTGTTTTTTGGGTAAATTTACCTGACCTCACCTCCTCTACTGATAATATTCAGATACAAAGAGGTGTAGGAACATCTACCAATGGTGCGGGTGCTTTTGGCGCAAGCATTAATCTGCAAACAGGAACGTATCGAAAAGATCCTTATGCAGAAACAAATCATTCTTACGGATCATTCAACACCCGTAAACACAATGTGATGTTTGGTACGGGTCTAATGAACAACAAGTATACTGTTGAAGGTAGAATATCTAAAATTCTTTCGGATGGCTTTATTGATAGAGCTTCATCAGATTTAGAATCTCTATATCTATCATCAGCATATTATGGTAAAAAGAGTTCTTTAAAATTCAACTTTATTCACGGACAAGAAAGAACTTACCAAGCATGGTATGGAGTAACACCAGACCAGTTGAAAGAAAGCCGCAGCTATAATATTTATGATTATGAAAATCAGGTTGATAATTATACTCAAACCTATTATCAATTAATTTATAACAATAAGCTAAATGCTAACTGGAACTTAAATACTGCTCTTTTTTATACTAGGGGTAAAGGTTATTACGAAGAGTATAAGGGAGAAGCTTTTAACCAAGAGTCTAAGCAAGAGTTTGCCGACTATGGCTTAAATGATGTAATAATTGGCGGAGATACAATTACTGAGACTGACTTAGTAAGACGCAGATGGCTAGACAATCATTATTACGGGCTTACTTTCTCTGCTGTATACCAAAAAAACAGAGTAAAACTAACCCTTGGTGGGGCTGCAACTGAATACAGAGGCGATCATTTTGGTGAAATTATATGGGCCGAGTTTGCTAGCAATAGTACACTAGGAGATAGATATTATTCTAATGATGCTGTTAAAAGAGACATCAATGCCTATGCTAAAACCAACTATATAATTACCCCTAAATTAAATGCATATATAGACCTTCAAGTACGTAATGTAGATTATACATACTTAGGCTTTGATGCAGATTTAGATAATGTAGACCAAAATGCATCTCTTACTTTTTTCAATCCTAAAGCAGGCTTAAGCTATGCAATTAAAAACAATACACATGTATATATATCTGTTGGTAGAGCCTCTAAAGAACCAAACCGAAATGACTTTACAGAATCTAGCCCAACAAGCAGACCGGAACATGAAGTATTAACCGATTTTGAAGCAGGTTATAGAACCTCTTCAAATAAGTTTTCATTTGCAGCAAATGCCTACTATATGTTGTATGAAAACCAATTGGTATTAAATGGACAAATAAATGATGTTGGTGCGTTTACCCGTGTAAATGTTGACAATAGCTACAGAATGGGTATTGAGCTTGAAGGTGGCTACAGGTTTAACAACATGCTACAATGGACTGGTAACGTAACATTGAGTCAAAATAAAATTAAAGAATTTGTAGAGTTTATAGATGACTTTGATAATGGCGGACAAGTAAGAGAAGTATTTGAGAATACAACCATTAGCTTCTCTCCTTCTGTTATTGCAGCTAGTCAAATTACGGTTACACCATTTAAAAGATTTAACATTAGCATTTTCTCTAAGTATGTTGGGGAACAATTTTTAGACAATACAGAAAGCGAAGCAGGCACATTAGAAGCTTACTTTGTAAACAACCTTAAGTTTGATTATACCTTTAAACTAAAAGGTATTAAAAGCCTAGGCTTATCTTTATTGATAAACAACATATTGGATGAAGAATATGAAAGCAATGGATATACCTATAATTACATTTCGGGTGGTGCAAAAACATCTTTCATAGGTTTATACCCTCAAGCAGGCACAAACTTTTTAGCAGGCTTAAGTCTTAAGTTTTAATTCTAAAAAAAAACACTATTACTAAGCCAAATACCAATGCTTTAAGCTAGGTATTTGGCTTTTATTCTTATATCATTATTCGCAAAATGCCCTTCCCCAAACTCTTCAAAGGATATCTTCATTCGTTCTGGATTGGCTGCCATTTCTCTACCTTTTCTAAAATCTTGATTTATGCTCGCTAATAAACCATAAAATTGTGCTGTAGACTTTGTTATATTAATTCCTTTGGCAGAAGCATTCTTTTGCAATTCAAAAGATATCAGCAACTCTTTATCACCATCTTCACTTTCATTAACTATTAAGCTATAAGAATTTACAATACTAGAAATCTCCGGCATTTTATATAATGCTTCTTGCACATCTTCAGGGCTAATATTTGAGCCAAAAAATGAAACTGCCATATCAGATCTGCCATAATGAAACAACAAAGGTAAATCTGATGCCGGTTTTATTACCTCATCCTGTAAACCAAGCTCTTTGAGTACCGCTGCTATTTCTTTATACTCCATTACGTGTCCCCTATCATGTATATTATACCTCAACTTTGGAGCAACATAATTTGGTCTACAAATACTAATTATCAATTCATCTTTATCCGTAGACTCAATTAAAAAATCTGCAGGATTATACTGAAATACCATTGGTAATGCACCCGTATATTTCAACAACCTATTCTTTAACTCTGTATTAGTATTTATCAATCTTCTTAAACTAATGGTAAAGTCATTTTCTGATGCAATATTCAACTCCAAGTCGGATGCGCCAAATGAGCTATAAATTTTTTCAATACCCTTTTTTGTTAAGTAATCTCGCATTCCTTCAGACATTGATTCCCCTCCAAAAATGAATGAGACTTTATATTCTTCCCAATCTATTTTAGAGTTATCTACCAAGTGCTTTAAAAAAGGAGGATACCCCATAATTATATAGCGTTGCTTTTTACCAAATTGAAGCAAGGTATTTTCTATCTTTTCAATATCCGGACCTAGCGATTTTACTTTTGCAAATGATAATGAGCTCATTGTAATATTTATTCCTGTTGCCCAAGCTCCTAATGCAAAGGCATTAATAATAAACAAAGGCTCTTTACCAAATAGTTTTCTCATACCAAACTTTATCAGCCTAGCATTTACAGCTCTTTCTTTGTATCCTCTCACCCAATTTGTTGGCCTGCCGGTACTACCCGATGACTCGTCAATAACTACACCTGAGCAAGGTATTTTGCCCCCAACACATCTTGAGTCTAGCGTAAATATTTTCACATAACTTCCCTTATCTATTTCGGGTATATCGGAAAAGCTTCTCGCCTTTTTAGACAATCTGTTTAAAAACTCTTTATATGCCGGAACCCTCTTTCTTGCCTTTAAATACTCGGCATAAGCCTTTATTCTAGCATTAAAAGCTCTTAGTTTATTAAAGCCCGACAAGTAGTTTAATTGTAAGGTAGTATCGCTAAGCATTATAAAACTCCTGTAGCTATTCAATAACCAGTCATAAAATAATATTGATGCATTTTTCATAATAGTCTAATTAATTAGTATTTCATCCGTACTCAACCTATAACTCCTAGCAGGTTCTTTACTGTAACCTACTCTGTATATCAACCATATTTCTTTTCCATTAGAAGGTTGAGTAAATTTTTCATTGATTTTTTTATTAGCCAACTCATTTGTAATTAAAGAACCAAATGGCTGTATATAGGCATTGTGTTTAGTAATTAGCAACCAATTTCTTGCCAACATTCTTCCATTGTTTAGCAAATCATATTTAGTACTCATTGCTCCGCCAATCCATGCCACCGTTTGGGTATTATCAAAAGAAGACAAATAGGTTTTTCTCAATATCCTTTTCCTAAATCCCTTTATCCACCTTTTATGATGTCTGAAAACAGATTTCAGTAATGAGCCTTTAAAGCCCATACATTTTGCCCATAGACCATCTTTATGCTCTTCTGCTTCATCTTTGTTATATCTAAACAACCAATCTAATTCCTCACGCATTTTTTGATTGGACAAATCTTTGAAAAGCGTTTCCTGATTTATATTTACCAGATAGTCTATAAACTCTTTGTCATTGGTATAAAAAAACTCATTATCAAATTTCTCACACTCCATTTTTAGTTTTTCCAGCACTGTTTTATCTAACTGTCCTTCTTCATAATCAAGTCTAGATGTTCTTCTCTTTTTAATCAACTTACTGGTTAACTCTTCCTGCTGATTGTTTTCAACCAGTTTAAGTTTTGCAAATACGGTAGGCTCAGTGTTTGTATAATCAAGGTCATCATAAACCGTATCAACAATTACCCTATAATTATTCTCGGCAGCTACTATAGAAAGATGCTCTATAAATATACCTAAGGCTATTGTAGAGAAAATAGATTTGGGGTCTCCAACCGGTAGTAGTTTACTAGGGTCGTAATATAAATTAGCCACAGTATCAGAAACCACTTGTAATTTATGTGCCTGTAAATTATGCACTGTAGGGCACCATCTTGCCACTTCAACCAAATCTCTCCATTTTGGAACGTCATATAAATTTGTAGCGCCAAATAGGTATTTAAAGGGGTTAAATAAGGCTAATGAAAATGTAGCTCCTGTTACACCTTTTAAAAATTGTCTTCTATCATATGTTTTCATCACAATACTTTTTGCAGTAAATAAATTTGCTGTAAAGGCATTGTAATATTAGGGAGAGAATGGTTTCATTTGACATTAAAACATGGCACAAAACCATTATTCAAAAACTATTATTCGTAAATAATACTAATAATTAAAGTGCTGAATAATAATATTTTGCAATAATTGCAACTAACATAATGGTTAACAAAAAACAGATGCGTTTTTTGCAAAAAAGGAAAAACTAAACTTGCTATAAAAGCCCAAAAATATTCTTAGCGTTTATGTTATCTCTTTGAAGCTGTTCTTTGAGTAACTCCACAGAGTCAAATTTCTTTTCCGGGCGTAGGTGTTCAACCAACTTCAGTTGTACTGTTTCGCCATAAACAACCTCATTAAAATCAAATAAGTGTATTTCTATTACGCGCTTTGATCCGTCTACTGTTGGGCGAATACCTATATTCATCATTCCGTAGTGCTCTACCCCTTTAATAATTGCTTTTGCAGCATAGGCACCATCAGCTGGTATTAACTTATAGTCTTCTTTTATGTGAATGTTGGCTGTAGGAAAACCCAATTGATTACCAATTTTGTTTCCTTTTACAACTTCGCCTGTCAAAGTATACTCATGTCCTAAATAGGTATTAGCAGTATTTACATCACCTTCTGCCAAAGCTGATCGTATTTTTGTAGAACTCACAGCCACATTCTCTATATCTTTTGCAGGAATCTCCTCTACATCAAAGCCATAAAGTGGCCCATACTCCTTAAGGTGATCAAATGAACCCTGTCTATTTCTTCCAAAATGATGATCATAACCTATTACCAGTTTTTTTGTTGCCATTTTATTCACCAAAATATCCCTTACAAAGTCCAAAGACTTTAAACGAGAAAACTCCATGGTAAATGGATGAATAATTAAATGGTCTATTCCGGCTGCCTCCAGTAATTTTATTTTTTCTTCTTGCGTATTTAGCAAATACAAATCCATATTTGGCTGAAGCACTTTTCTTGGGTGCGGAAAAAAAGTAAGCAACACAGTCTCACCATTTATTCTTCTTGCAACTTCTTTCAGTCTATTTATAATGGTATTATGCCCAATATGCACACCATCAAAAGTGCCTGTAGTTACTACTGCGCCTTGGATAGGCTCAAATTCATCAATGCTATTATATACTCTCAATAGAGGTGCGTTTTTTTTCTGTTAAAAAGATGTTCAAAATTAGAAAAATAAAAATTAGATAAGCTTTTGTGTAGATTTAATTAAAAACAGTATTTTTGCCCGCAAATTGAGAGGGCTTAAACCCCGAAAGCATTAATTCTAAACAACTTAGAAATGTCTACAAACATTGGTAAAATTGCACAAATTATTGGTCCCGTAGTTGACGTAACCTTTGAAGATGTAAACCAAGAACTTCCAAACATTTACGATTCATTAGAAATCACAACAGAAAATGGTCAAAGAATTGTACTAGAAACTCAGCAACACGTTGGTGAGGATACAGTACGTGCAATTGCCATGGACTCAACTGATGGTTTAACTCGTGGTCAAAAGGTTGTTGCAACCGGTAGCCCTATAAAAATGCCTACAGGCGAAGCTATTCGTGGTAGAGTATTTAACGTAGTTGGAGAATCTATTGATGGTATTGGTCAACTTCCAACAGAAAACGGTTTACCAATTCACCGTGAATCTCCAAAGTTTGAAGATTTATCTACTTCTTCTGAAATATTATATACAGGTATTAAAGTAATTGACCTTATTGAGCCTTACTCTAAAGGGGGTAAAATTGGTTTATTTGGTGGTGCTGGTGTTGGTAAAACTGTATTGATTCAGGAGCTAATTAACAACATTGCAAAAGGACACGGTGGTTTATCAGTATTCGCTGGTGTTGGTGAGCGTACTCGTGAGGGTAATGACTTACTACGTGAGATGATTGAGTCTGGAATTATCACTTACGGTGAGGATTTCTTACATGACATGGAAGAAGGTGGATGGGACTTAAGCAAAGTTGATGCTGAAAAATTAAAAGAATCGAAAGCTACTTTCGTATTCGGTCAAATGAATGAGCCTCCTGGTGCACGTGCTCGTGTTGCCTTATCAGGTCTTACATTAGCTGAGTACTACAGAGATGGTGAAGGCGACGGTAAAGGTCGTGATATCCTTTTCTTTATCGATAACATTTTCCGTTTTACACAAGCGGGTTCAGAAGTATCTGCACTTCTAGGTCGTATGCCATCTGCAGTAGGTTACCAACCTACATTAGCAACAGAGATGGGTGCGATGCAAGAGCGTATTACTTCTACTAAAAACGGATCTATTACATCTGTACAAGCGGTATACGTACCTGCGGATGACTTAACAGACCCTGCACCGGCAACAACGTTTGCCCACTTAGATGCAACCACAGTACTTTCTCGTAAAATTGCTGAGCTTGGTATCTATCCAGCGGTTGATCCATTAGATTCTACATCTCGTATTCTTGCACCAGAAATTATTGGTGATGAGCACTACAACTGTGCACAAAGAGTAAAAGAGATTTTACAACGTTACAAAGAGTTGCAAGATATTATTGCTATTCTTGGTATGGATGAATTGAGTGAAGAAGATAAATTAGCTGTACACCGCGCACGTCGTGTACAACGTTTCTTATCTCAACCATTCCACGTTGCAGAGCAATTTACTGGTATCCCAGGTGTATTGGTAGACATCCAAGACACTATCAAAGGATTTAACATGATTATGGATGGTAAAGTTGACCAATATCCTGAAGCAGCATTTAACTTAAAAGGTTCAATTGAAGAAGTAATTGAGGCTGGAGAGAAAATGTTAGCTGAGAATAAGTAATTTTACTACTATGCAACTAGAAATTATAACACCTGATACAACAATTTTTGCCGGAGATGTGAAGTCTGTTCAACTACCTGGTAAAGATGGTTTATTTCAGTTATTAAATAATCACGCTCCTATTATCTCTTCATTAGCAGAAGGACGTGTGAAAATTGAAGATGCAAATAATGAAACACACCTATTTGACATTAAAGGTGGTGTGATAGAGATGCTAAACAATAAAGTAATTGTTCTAGCGGACTAAATTTTTCCAACAATTTTATTGAAAGGGCATGCGAAAGTATGCCCTTTTTCTTGAAGCTAAATCAATAATTAATATCATGAAAAAACTGATTATTGGCTTGGGTATATACCTATGCGCGCAAAATTTGGTGGCACAAGAAACTACAACCGACACAACCAATGTGTTGAATAGTGTTGTATTAAGTGCAAACCGATCTCAAACTACTTTCAAAAAACTATCTAGAAATGTAGTAGTAATAGACAGACAAGAGATAGAAGATGCTCCTGTACAAACTGTTCAAGAGTTATTAGAGTATAGCTTAAATGTAGATGTAAGACAACGTGGAAGCGTTGGTCTACAAGCTGATGTAAGTATTAGAGGCGGCAACTTTGAGCAAACCCTTATCTTATTAAATGGTGTAAAACTTACCGACCCTCAAACCGGTCATCATAATATGAATATACCCGTTGCACTAAAAGACATAGAGCGCATTGAAGTATTACACGGTAGTGCATCCAGAGTATTTGGTCCTAATGCGTTTAGTGGAGCAATTAATATTATCACCAAAAGTTCGGGTAAAAGTCAGCTAAACATATCTGGTTTAGCAGGTGAGAATGAGTTATACGGCTTAGGTGTTTCTGAACGTTTTAGTACCGGAAAAAGCTCTACGCTAATTAGCCTATCGCAGCAGCAATCTGCCGGATACATAGAGAATACTGATTTTAGAACCAGTAACTTCTTTATCCAAACCGATTTTAAAGCAGGTAAATTTGACTTTAGTATAAATGCAGGACAAACAGATAAAAGATTTGGAGCAAACAGCTACTATACATCTGTATACCCAGATCAGTACGAGGAGACCAGAACTCGTTTTGCATCCATTACAGCTACAAGCGGAGATAAGTTAAAAATCACCCGCCGTGTATATTGGAGAAGACACAATGATAGGTTTGAGCTATTCAGACATTTTGATAACGCACCCTCTTGGTATACAAGTCATAATTTTCATGAGACTGATGCTTATGGTGGAGAGTTAAATGCTGTATACACTCATAAATTTGGTACTACTTCTGTAGGTGCTGAATTCCGTAGAGAAGAAATCATCAGTACCAACTTAGGTAAAGACTTAGACTCTCCTATAGATGTTAAAGGCGAAAATGCTGTATATGCAAAAGGTGATAGCAGAGAAAACATTAGCCTATACGCAGAACATAATTTTACTTATAAAAGACTGCTAGTATCGGGTGGTGTAATGGCCAATCACAACTCAGCATTTGGCACACAGTTTTTTCCCGGTATAGATGTAAGTGTTGCTATTACAGATGAAGTAAGACTTTACTCTTCGGTAAACCGTGCATTTCGTTTCCCTTCTTTTACAGAAATTTATATTGCAACACCTACCAGTGTTGGTAAACTAGATTTAAAACCGGAAGAAGCAGAAACCTATGAATTGGGTACAAAAATTTATACTCCAATGTTTCAGGCTACAGGATCTGTATTTCACAGGAGAGGTAAAAACTTAATCGACTTTATTCGTTTTAACAACCAACCTACTAGCGACCCATTTAGAGCTCAGAACTTAACAGAAGCCAACTATACCGGTGTTGAAGTAGCTATAAACATAAATAAGAAGGTGTTGTTAGATGCAACCGGTTTTATTACCCGCTTAGGCTTTAACTATACATTTATGGATGCTGATACAGCTAGTAATGGTTTTGAATCTACTTATGCATTAGACTTCTTACGTCATAAATTTGGCATTAGCCTAGATCATAAAATATACAAAGGCTTAAACATGAGCTGGAGAGCATCTTTACAAAACCGTGAAGGTGGTTACAATTTCTATGATACAAACACAAATGCATTTACAGGCGAAGTAGAATACCCTACTTTTTGGTTGTTAGATGCCCGCCTATTTTGGATGGGAGAGAATTACACTATCTTTGTAGAAGCATCTAATATACTAGATGAAGACTATGTAGATATTGGCAACATCAACCAACCGGGTAGATGGATTAAAGCCGGTTTTAGATGGTCTATAGATCATTAAGAAACTATACAAATGAATAAAAGAAGGTTAATTTCTAATATCCTATTCGGAGCACTGTTAGTAGTGCTCCTTTTTACCCCATTGGGTAAACAACTAAAAATTGCCATCAATAAATTAACGATGGGGGCTCCTGATATTGAAAAAGTTGAGGAAGCAGATAAACTAACCGAACTGAACTACAAATGGTCTTACAGCGAAGCTGACGGCACTCGACATAGCTTTAGCGATACTAAAGGCAAAGTAGTTTTTATTAACCAATGGGCTACATGGTGTCCACCTTGTGTAGCAGAGATGCCTAGCATCCAAAAACTATATGATAGTTACAAGGATAATGAGCAAGTAGTTTTTATTTTTTTAAGTGGCGAACACCCAGATAAAACAACTGCTTTTTTACAAAAACACAACTATACCTTTCCATCATATAGCTATGTAAGAGCTTTACCTACACCATTATTCTCACAAAACATACCTGCTACTCATATTATCTCACCAAATGGTGAAATATTGGTAAGCGAAACAGGTGCTACCAACTGGAATAGCGAAAAAGTACACGAACTGATTGACAGTTATCTAAACTAAAAAAAGGAGGCAATTGCCTCCTTTTTTATTGATTGTCCTATCTATTTTAGTCAATATTTAGCTTAAATACATTTACGCCTATGGCGTAGCCGTATAACTTACCTTCAGGGGTTTTGTATATTCTTATCTTATTACAGGCCATCCCTAGGTCTACTTTTTCCCAAGTTTTGCCCCCATCAGTGGTTTTATAACCACTACTCATGGTGCCCACATAACCTGTGTTTTCATCTATAAAACCAACCCCAAACTCTCTTCCTCGGGCATCTTTTACCAAGTCTAATTCTTGCCAAGTTTTACCGCCATCCGTTGTTTTAGCAACTCGTTGCTGATTTATTGCTGGGTTAGGATTATAAGATTGTATAGTTACATAGCCCACCTTTTCTGTTGGAAAAGACATTTTCCAAGTATTCTCAAAAGGGCGAGTAGATTGGTATACCTTTTTCCATGTTTTGCCCCCATTGGTAGTTTTTAATACTAATGCATTAGAGGTGGTTACATCTGCACTGCTTGCTGCACATACATAGCCTGTATTTTTATCAAACATTTTAATGTCAAACAACATCTTACAATCTTCATTCATGCTAGATGATTTCCATGTTTCGCCACCATCATGCGAGACCATTATATTAGCCGGACTACCTACCCTGCCTACGGCATAAATATGGTATTTATAGTCAATCTCTCCATGATTGATGTATTGCTCTTTTACCACATCTATAGCGCATAAGCCCTTTACATAAGGACCTTGGTACTCTACTGGCTTCCAAGTTTTGCCGCCATCTTTTGTGCCGTATAAAGGGATAGTATCTGTAACATTGGGGAAATAATCGGTGCCTACCGTACCTGCAAAGCCTACGTTCTCATCTATAAAGGCAATGGTTCTAAAAAAAGTACCTTTTTGTTCTAATTGTTTTTCCCAAGTAGTACCACCATCGGTTGTATGATAAATGTTTCCGTAGCCATTTACATACCAGCCGTTTTGTTCATCAATAAAAGTAATGTCGTCTTGTTTGCCTCTGTAAGGCTCCGTGTTTAGTTTTTCCCAATTGTAGTTTTGGGCATTAGCACCTAATAGCACACCTACCACTAGGGCCAGTGCTAATCTGAATTTGAAATTCATTTTTGTTTTTGGTTTAAATTATTAAAATATCTGATTTGATATTTTGGGTGCTAGGTTGTAAAGACGGAGAAATAAACTAAATGTTGTATTACTTGAAAGACTTTTCTTACAAACACAAGCAAGTAAAAACACCTATATGATTTTTTGAACTATATTTCACAAAACAACTATTATGAAAAAAGCAATATTATTTCTCATTTTAAGTAGCAGCTTATTATTTATTAGTTGTGAAGAAGATGAAGAAAGATGCGAAGCTGGCAGTCCAAATATCACTGGAGCTAAATGTAATGACGGAACAATGAGTAATGCAACTGGGTCAGGCGCATGCTCTAGCCATGGAGGAGTTGATTATTGGATATGTAATTAAAATTTATATGATGAATCTAAAAGACCTTTTGCCTAAAGTACTGGACTTATTTACGGATGAAGAATTAGCTCAACCTTTTCAAAAGACTAAGTATGACTCAGTAAAAAAAGAGCTAAGAAAACTTGGGCTAGAGGACACAGTAATTTATTATACTTCTGAAATTAAGAAAGAATGGTCAAAAATAATAGTTGAAAAAGGACATACTAAAATTTATGAAGTAGATTTTGTTTCTAAACATTATTCTAATTGTAGAATAGATATTTTGAATAAAGACATTAATGGTGATTTAAGTGTAAGAAAAGATATTATTGATGAATTCTTAGCTTCTAACGATTAACATAATCAATTAATCACTTCAACTTCTCATTATTGTGGTGGCGGTCATGGTCGCGTTTGGCTTTTTTATCCATACGCTTATCAAAGCTTTCTTGTAAGTCTACACCGGTTTGGTTGGCAAGGCATAACAGTACAAAAAGTACATCTGCCAACTCTTCCCCAAGGTCTTTACCCTTATCACTTTCCTTTTCAGATTGCTCACCATACCTGCGAGCTATAATGCGGGCTACCTCGCCTACTTCTTCTGTTAGTTGTGCCATATTGGTCAGCTCATTAAAGTAGCGTACGCCATGTTCTTTTATCCATTGGTCTACAACAGCTTGTGCATTTTGTATATCCATTATTCTTTGTTTTTTGTGTCTATTGTTATGGTTACAGGTCCGTCATTTACCAAAGCTACTTTCATATCTGCACCAAACTCACCAGTTTGTACTTTCTTACCTAATTCGTTTTCTAATGCCTTTACAAATTGCTCATACATGGGTATGGCAACATCTGGTTTAGCCGCTCTAATAAAAGAAGGTCTTGTTCCCTTTTTTACTTTGGCATGCAGGGTAAATTGGCTTACTACAATCACATCACCATCTACATCCTTTACCGATAAATTCATCAAACCTTCTTCATCGCCAAAAATGCGTAAGGCCACTATTTTGGCAGCCAACCAATTAATATCTTCTTGGGTATCTGCTTCTTCTATGCCTAGTAATACTAAATAACCCTTGCCTATTTGGCTTTTCACAGCACCATCAATGGTTACTGACGCTTCACTTACACGTTGTATAACTGCTCTCATTCGGCATATGTATCTTTACGGAAAGACGTCTCATCATCTCCTGCCAAAAACTTCACATAACTCTCATATCTACTCCAAGCTATTTCACCATCTTCAACGGCTGCTTTTACAGCACATTGAGGTTCATCTGTATGTTTGCAGTTATGAAACTTACATTCTGCTTTCAAAGCAAATATCTCCGGGAAATAGTCGCCAATTTCTTCAGGCTCCATATCTACCAATCCAAAACCTTTAATACCCGGTGTATCTATAATAAAACCACCCATTTGTAATTCGTGCATTTCGGCAAAAGTGGTTGTATGTTGTCCGCTTCTGTTGGACTCTGAAACGGTATTTGTTTTCAAATCCAGTTGATTATCAATTTTATTAATCAAAGATGACTTTCCAACTCCCGAATTCCCCGAAATCATAGAAACTTTATCTTTCATTAAGGCTTTTACCTCCTCTAAATGATAACCCGTGTTTACAGATATATCTATGCATTTGTAGCCAATACGCTCATAGGTATCTAACAGCAGAGCCAACTCTCCTAATTCATCATCTGTAAAAAGGTCAATCTTATTAAAGATAAGCACTACTGGTATTGAGTAAGCTTCGGCAGTTACCAAAAACCGATCTATAAAACCCGTAAAGGTTTTGGGGTGCGCTACAGTAACCATCAATAATGCCTGATCTATATTAGCGGCTATGATATGCGTTTGCTTAGATAAGTTTACAGATTTACGAATAATGTAGTTTTTGCGCTCTTCTATAGCGGTAATAATGCCTGTTTCTTCGTTTTCTTCTTGCAGCACTTCTACTCTATCGCCTACAGCAACCGGGTTAGTACTCTTAATGCCTTTGGTACGGAACTTACCACGAATGCGGCATTCCATCAACTTTCCATCGTCTAATCTAACGATATACCAACTGCCTGTGGATTTTAATAATGTTCCTTGCATAGAGCAAAAATAACAATCGTAGCCAAACGTTGTATACTAATGATTTATTAACTTCGCTACAAATAGATGAAACCATGTCGATTGATGTAAAAAATGTAACGAAACGCTATGGCTCACAAAAAGCCTTAGACAATGTTTCTTTTAGTATACCTGCAGGTGAAGTAGTAGGTTTTTTAGGACCAAACGGTGCCGGAAAATCTACAATGATGAAAATTATCACTTGTTTTATTCCACAAAATGAAGGTTCTGTTTCTGTTTGCAATTTTGATGTAAACGAAAACCCTATTGATGTACGCAAAAATGTAGGTTACCTACCCGAGCATAACCCTTTGTACCTAGACATGTATGTAAAGGAATACTTAGAGTTTATGGCAGGGCTACAAAAAACCTCTAAAAAGCGAGTGCCTGAAATGATAAAAATGACAGGGCTAACATCTGAAAGTCATAAAAAAATTGGAGCATTATCTAAGGGGTATCGCCAACGTGTGGGATTGGCACAAGCTTTAATACACGACCCAAAAGTATTGATACTGGATGAGCCTACAACCGGTTTAGACCCTAATCAACTAACAGAAATACGTGGCTTAATAAAAGAAATTGGGAAAGAAAAAACCGTTATGCTTTCTACACATATTATGCAGGAGGTAGAAGCTATATGTGATAGAGTAATTATCATCAATAAGGGAAAAATTGTAGCGGATAAGCCTACCGAAGAGATACAACAACTATCTGGCACTAAGCAAATTGTTACTGTGGAGTTTGACGGAGAAGTTGTACTGGCAGAACTAAAACGTATAAAAGGCGTTATAGCTGCTGAGAATATAAAAGGCAACATTTGGAAGGTAGAAAGCAGTAGTAAAAAAGATTTACGCCCGGAGATATTTAACTTTGCTGTAAGTAAAAGCCGTACCATTTTACAGGTTAAACAAGAGACTCAAAGTTTAGAAAACGTATTTCAGCAGCTTACTCAAAACCAATAATTAATTTTTTATATTCGCATTCGTCTACGTTTTGTATACAGAAATCGGCTGTAGATAAAATGATATTTTTAAGCGCCGATTTTTAATTATTGTTTGACATAACTCATAGAACCATATGCCCTATTTATTTACATCAGAATCTGTTTCTGAAGGACATCCCGATAAAATTGCCGACCAAATTTCTGACGCATTAATTGATAACTTCTTAGCCTTTGACCCTAACTCTAAGGTGGCTTGCGAAACACTGGTTACCACAGGACAAGTAGTATTGGCCGGAGAAGTAAAATCAAATACCTATTTGGATGTTCAGCAAATTACCAGAGATGTGATTAATAAAATTGGCTACACCAAAAGTGAATATCAATTTGATGGTAATTCTTGCGGTGTATTCTCTGCTATACATGAGCAATCTGACGACATCAACCGTGGTGTTGACAGAGGAAACCCGGAAGACCAAGGTGCAGGCGACCAAGGCATGATGTTTGGCTATGCATCTAAAGAAACGGATAACTATATGCCGTTGGCATTAGACCTATCTCATAAAATATTGCGCGAATTGGCTGATGTTCGCCGTGAAATGACGGATATCAAATATTTACGCCCAGATGCTAAATCTCAGGTAACGATTGAGTATGATGATAATCACAATCCTATTCGTATAGACTCTATTGTGGTTTCTACTCAACATGATTCTTTTGTAACACCAAAATCTGATAGCAAAGCTGATATTGAGGCTGCTGAAACAGAGATGTTGGCTAAGATTAAAACTGACTTGGTAAACAATGTTATCCCAAGAATGGTAGCAAAATTACCAGCCCATATTCAGCAATTATTTACAGATAAAATTAAGTACCACATCAACCCTACTGGTAAGTTTGTTATTGGTGGTCCTCATGGTGATACAGGCTTAACGGGTCGTAAAATTATTGTAGATACCTACGGTGGCAAAGGTGCTCATGGTGGTGGTGCTTTCTCGGGTAAAGACCCTAGTAAAGTAGACCGCTCTGCGGCTTATGCTACACGCCATATTGCTAAAAACTTAGTAGCTGCAGGTGTGGCAGACCAAGTATTGGTACAAGTATCTTATGCAATTGGTGTAGTAGAACCAATGGGTATTTTTGTGGATACTTACGGTAGTGCCAATGTAGACATGAACGATGGTGAAATTGCCAAAAAAGTAGAAGGCATTTTTGATATGCGCCCGGGTATGATAGAACAGCGTTTAAAGCTACGCAACCCTATTTACCAAGAAACTGCTGCCTACGGACATATGGGACGCTCTAACCGTGTGGTAAGCAAAACATTCAAATCACCTAGTGGTGAATTAAAAACACTAGACGTAGAGCTTTTCCCATGGGAAAAACTAGACTACGTAGATAAAGTAAAAGAAGCTTTTGGTTTGTAATTACCAATTGACATGATTAAAAACCTAATTATACTGTCTTCACTATTGTTGTTTGCTTGCAAGAGCAATACTCAAAAAGAAATTGATGTTGTTACCTCTAATGACACAACCATTACTGAAGATGAGCAAGTTAAGCACAGATTTACTGACTTAGCAGGTAAAGTTTTTGATGGTGGAAGTAGACATCTATTTATTGATAGTACATGCTCTTTTTATTTTGCTTGCGATTGTTGTGCTGACAGATTAGTTTTTAATCCAGACTCTACTTTTTATGATGTATCAACTTGTATAGCTGACGACTACTTTAGAACTGGTAAGTATTCTTTATCGGGTAATACTCTTACATTAGACTATAATAAAGTTTGCATCATTAATGAGTACAATTGGGAGCACGAAATGGATTCATCTGCCATAGACTATTTTTTAAAAGATACTGTTATTACTCCATCACCTCTCAAATACACAGCTCAAGCTTTTTGTAGTGACCGCTATACGTTTTCACTTAAAATGAAAGATGATAATAGAGATGATTACGAACATATGTTATCATTATCATCAAAAGACTATCAGCAAGAAATCCAAAAACTATCTGATATAGGTTTTCTTAATCTGTTAAAGTAATTACTACTTCCTACTTCTTCCTCATAAATATTTGAATAGGCACTCCACGTAAGTCAAAACGCTTACGCATTTGCGTTTCTACATATCGTTTATACGGATCCTTTACATACTGTGGTAAGTTTGCAAAAAAGGCAAACTGTGGTGTACGTGTAGGCAACTGTGTGCAATATTTAATCTTGATGTACTTTCCTTTAATTGCAGGTGGAGGGTTTTCTTTAAAAATCTCCAACATCACATCATTTAGCTTATGAGTAGGAATTCTAGTCTTTCTTCGCTCATAAACATTTACAGCTTCTTCTAATGCCTTAAAAATACGTTGCTTGGTAGTTGCTGATGTAAAGAAGATAGGTACATCCCAGGTAGGTGCAATACGTTTTAAGATATGTTCCTCAAAACGTTTGGTAGTCATGGTATCCTTTTCTACTAAATCCCATTTATTTACCAGTATTACAATTCCTTTTTTATTACGCTCAGCTAAATGCAGTACGTTTATATCTTGAGCCTCAAAGCCCTCAGTAGCATCTACCATTAATATTACAACATCACAATGCTCTATAGCTCTAATGGTACGCATTACCGAGTAAAACTCTAGGTCTTCATGCACCTTACTTTTCTTACGTAAACCGGCTGTATCTACCAATATAAAGTCATGCCCAAATTTGGTAAAACGTGTATCAATAGAATCTCTAGTGGTTCCGGCAATATCTGTAACAATATTTCGCTCTTCACCTACTAAAGCATTAATTAAAGAAGACTTACCTACGTTTGGTCTACCCGCAATGGCAAACCTCGGAATCTCTTCCTCCGGTATATTATCTGTCTCTTCAAGTTCGGCAGCTACGGCATCTAATAATTCTCCTGTTCCACTACCATTGATAGAAGATATGGTATAATATTCACCCAGTCCCAAAGCATAAAACTCCGATGCCTCTTGCTGGCGCATGGCATTATCCACTTTATTTACTGCAACAAAAACCGGCTTATCTGTACGGCGTAAGATGGTAGCAATATCATTATCTAAATCTGTGATACCCGTTTCTACGTCTACCACAAAAATTAAAATACTTGCCTCGTCCATCGCAATTTTCACCTGACGACGAATCTCTTCTTCAAACACATCATCAGAGCCCGTAATGTACCCACCGGTATCAATTATCGAGAACTCTTTACCGTTCCAATCTGTTTTTCCGTAATGTCTATCACGGGTTACACCGCTCACAGAATCTACAATTGCCTGACGGCGCTGTGCTAAACGGTTAAAAAATGTAGATTTTCCTACGTTTGGTCTTCCTATAATGGCTACTAAATTTCCCATGCTACAAATATCCGTATCTTTTTAACTGGTTGTCCTTATCTCGCCAATTTTTATTCACTTTCACAAACAATTCTATATGAACCTGTTTCCCAAAGAACGATTCCATCTCTTTTCGGGCCTGTATACCCACTCTTTTCAGGGCTTCGCCTTTATGGCCTATAATAATTCCCTTTTGCGAATCTCTCTCTACAAAGATTTCTGCACGCATTCTAATGATGTTTTCTTCCTCTTTAAACTCCTCTACAACTACCTCAACAGCATACGGAATCTCTTTTTTGTAATTCATCAATATTTTTTCTCTGATGATTTCGCCTACAATAAAGCGTTCTGTCTTATCCGTCAAAGCCTCTTTATCAAAAAAAGCAGGCGATTCCGGTAGCAATTCTACTATTCTATCAAACAGCTCTTTGGTGTTGAACTTGGTTAAGGCAGAAATGGGTAAAATCTCTGCATTGGGCAATATTTCTTTCCAATAAGTAACTGCTTTCTCTAATTTCTCTTGATCAGATAAATCTATTTTATTTAATAATAGAATTACCGAAACCTTACTATGCTGTATTTTTCTGAAGAAACTCTCATCTTTCAAGGCTTTTTCGCCAATTTCTACCATGTATAATAATACATCTGCATCTTCAAAAGCCGACTTCACAAAAGACATCATAGACTCTTGTAAGGCATAAGCGGGCTGAATTACACCCGGTGTATCGGAAAATACAATTTGATAATCTTCTTCATTAACGATACCCATAATACGATGACGGGTAGTTTGCGCCTTATTAGTAATAATACTTAAACGCTGACCCACCATGGCATTCATGAGGGTAGACTTACCCACATTGGGGTTGCCAATGATGTTTACAAAACCTGCTTTATGCACTGAAACTTATTTTTACGATTTAATTTGGCTGCAAGGTAATAATTATTACCTTTGCCGTCCACATCGCGGGGTGGAGCAGTTGGTAGCTCGTCGGGCTCATAACCCGAAGGTCATAGGTTCGAGTCCTGTCCCCGCTACTAGATAAAAATCCCTTCTCATTTGAGAGGGGATTTTTTGTTTATGGACTATCTATTTAACAAGTAATATTATTAGTTCCTTAAGTTTTTCAAACATTTTTATATCTTTTTCTATAAAATCTGAAAAATGCTTCTTTAGATTAATCATATTATTATAGGCGTCTACAACCCTTTTTACATGCATTGAAATATCAATACCTGTTGACTTATCTGCAATGTGTTTAGCAGATATTTTCCCAAGTTGTATTACATATTCTTTAATAAGCCTTTCTCTATTAATAACCGCGCCATCCTTAATTACACTTTCATCTTTCATTAAACTATCGTGCCATGAAATGTATTCTTCTTTGAAAGCATCACTATTTTCAACAGATTTAAGGCAATCATAATATTTTACAGTTACTAACTGCTTCCATTCTATGTATTTATTCTCATAAACTAAATAGTTCTCCCTGAAGTAATTAAATTCATTGATGAAAAAGTTATGGTAATCCCCAAAAAAACTAGAGTCTGTTAGAAATTTTTGAAAGTTTTTATAATCCTTATTACTCTTAGAGAAGTATCTACTTAATGCAACAATATTAATTTTATCTAAAAATTTATCATTTATAGATGCTGGGATACTAGGCGACCCAAAATTATCATTTGGATTATCTAATGATATTTTAAAACTACTTAATTGACTTATTGCTATATCTACTTTACTAGCTAACTGGTCTATACTACTTTTAAAAAAAAGATATGCCTCTTTAGCGTTATCTCTCCTCTGTTTATAATATAGAATATATGCAGATACTATACTTAAAAATGTAAGTAATATTCCCCATTGGCCAATAGTTAAAGACCATGACTCACAGAATATATAATATCTATCCTCTATCATTTTATTTACAGAACATCATCAAATAATTATACTAAAAGTATCATTCCATAGAACTTGTAAATCTGATTACCGTATTATCTACAGGTTCTAAAGTCATTAAGTAGGCATACATTGCCTTTAAATCTTCTTCTTTCATTCCTCCATACATCACCCAAGGCATTACTGTCTGAAATGAGCCCTTTTCAACAGCCGAAGGTACATATCCACTATCTACATATGATTTGAACAGTCCCACAAATTGCTCTTCAGTCCATTTACCTAAGCCCGTTTCATGAGGAGTAATATTTAGAGAACGAACAACTGAACCATCATGCAAGCGAAACTCCATACCGCCCGCAAAGTCTTCTCCAATAAACTGACCTTTTTCTTGTTTTGTATGACAATCATAACAAGCAGCTGCATTTACCATATACTTTCCATAAGCTATACGATCGCTTGCATCCGGCTTCGTAACTAATTCAGCTTTTTTAGGTATGGTATTGATGATAAAGTTCATTGGGAAATCGGGCACCGACTTTTTGTTTTCAGCCTCTATAGAAGGTAATGTTCTTAAATAGGCAATGATAGCTTCTACATCTTTTTGGTCGAGCTTACCATAATGGCTATAGGGCATAACAGGGAACAGAGCATCTCCGTTTTTAGAAACACCGGTTGTTATCGTATGAAAAATCTCTTCGTCAGTCCACGATGATAATGCATACGGCGTTATGTTTTTAGAAATAAAAACTCCGGGGAAGCCCAAATTTTGGTCAAACACTTCACCCCCTTTTCCAAGAGTCCCTTCTACAAGCGGTGCAGAAAATTTTGTCCAATCTCTCTCGGAATGACAGTCCATACACACCATTACATTATTTGCAAGGTACTCGCCTTGTTTTACTAGTTTTTCAGAGTGATTAATGGTGATCTCTTGGGGTTCGCCAACATTAGGCAAGGCTAACTTAATGTACGACAATCCGGCTATTACTACCAGTAACAATAAGCCAACAATTACAAGCAGTACTTTAAATACTTTTTTCATGATGATATGGGTTTATTAGTATTCTAATTCACTGTAAAAAAGACTGTTATATCGATTTTAGAGAAATGAAAAATACAAAAAAATCCTTAGCTTTATATTATTGACAGTAATACTGTTAATTGATATTTTTGATTTATACTCATATCATAAAATTAAACCCCTAAAGTGATCCCTATCAATATATCCGATTTACATTTCAAAAAACTAGATTTTGAAGACCTCAAGACCCTTGTGCAGTGGGCAGAAGATGAAGGCTGGAATCCTGGCCCCTATGATGCTGAAGTTTATTGGAATACCGACCCTGAAGGGTTTTATGGGTATTACTACGATAATGAATTAATTGGAGGTGGCTCTATTGTTTCTTACAATGCTGAATTTGGCTTTATGGGCTTTTTTATTGTAAAGCCGGAGTATCGCTCAGCCGGTATCGGTAAACAGCTGTGGTATCAGCGTAGAGACACCTTATTAAATAGACTCCACAAAGACGCTGCAATTGGCATGGACGGTGTGTTGGCTATGCAACCCTTTTATGAAAAAGGTGGCTTTAAAATAGCTTTTAGAGATGAACGTTATGAAAAGATAGGAGAGGCATTTGATATTGACAAAAAAATCTCCGAAATAGAAGACAGCGACATAGATTCTGTATTAGCTTATGACAAACAATGCTTTGGTTTTGCACGCCCGCAGTTTTTAAAACCTTGGCTAAAACTACCCGAAACTAAAACTTTTAAATATGTTGAGGGAGGATCACTTAAAGGTTTCGCCGTCGTAAGAAAAGCCAATACAGGTTATAAAGTATGCCCCCTTTTTGCTGATAACTCAAATATTGCCGAAGAACTGTACAAAGCCTGCCTAAACTCAGTAATTGGTAAACCCTTGTACTTAGACATACCGGTAATAAATGAAGCTGCAGTGAACCTCATTAAAAAGTACAATGCTACTTATGTATTTGAATGTGCCAGGATGTACTATGGTAATCCTCCAGTTGTAGACATCAATAAAGTATTTGGCATTACCACCTTTGAGTTGGGGTGATTAATTTTGTTGCTTTCTTGCTGGTGTAATGGTACAGTGGTATTTTTGATTTGTACTAAAATCTAAAAATAAAGAAACACCTTCTATGACACTAGAAAGAAAAGTAGCCAATGTATTTCGCTTAACTGATGAAAATTGGATGAAACACTCTAACCCATGGAGTGTTTGGACACGATATTCTGTACTCCCAATTATTGTATTTTCCTTTTGGAGTAGAATTTGGATAGGTTGGTGGTGTTTAATACCAGGTATTTTATCAATTCTATGGATGTTTTTTAATCCTATATTATTTAAAAAACCTAAATCAACTAAAAACTGGGCCTCAAAGTCTGTTATGGGTGAGCGTGTTTACCTCAATCGAGATAAAGTTGACATCCCTGAAATACATAATGGTATAATTTTTAAACTATTAAACCTGATTTCGTCTATCGGCATGCTATTATCTATATGGGCAGTTGTACAATATTCTATTTGGGGTGCTATACTAGGTATAGCACTAGCATATTTAGGCAAGAGCTGGTATTTAGATAGAATGGTATGGCTCTTTGAGGACATGAAAAATAAAAATGAAGAATATAAAAGTTGGGACTATTAAATACTTTCAAATCTTCATCCCATTTAATTTTTCAACAAAACGAATAAAGAAAAACCTTATCTTAAACCTATGAAAACAATATTTGGCACTAAGTGGCATAAGACAGGTGCGTCTATCTGTCTCCTATTACTATTTTCAATTTTAATAAGTTCTTGTAAAGGGCAAACAAATACTATTACCCAAGATGATAGTAGTGAAACCAAAGCAGATCCAAAGCTTACAGATGAAAACCCGAGCTATAACGGACCTCTTTTACCTAAACCTGAACCTATAAGCAGATTTGTACGAAGAATATTTGAAGATAAAAACGGAGACTTCTGGTTTGGTACTAATGGCGATGGTGTAATACGCTACAATGGAGACTCTCTAGAATACTTATCTATTGATGAGGGGTTTGCTGGGGTGGCTGTAAGAGGTATTGTAGAAGATAAAGAAGGCAATCTATGGTTCGGCACGAATAGCGGACTAAGTAAATATGACGGGAAATCATTCACAAACTTCACCGAGAAGGATGGTTTAGTTCATAATGATATTTGGAGCATTGTAATAGACAGTAAAGGAAAACTATGGATTGCTACTCATGGCGGAGTATGTTATTTTGATGGAGAGAAATTCATCCCTTTTACGCTCCCAGATACTAAACCTGATCCTAATAGAGGTGTTACAGGTGCTAAACTTGTACACAGCATTACAGAAGATAGCAAAGGAAATATGTGGTTTGGCACCAATGGTGGTGCTTTTATCTATGATGGAAAATCTTTAACTAATCTTTCGGAGAAAGATGGACTAAGCAATAATGGTGTAAATGATATACTAGAAGATAATAATGGAAACATTTGGTTTGCCACACATTATAAAGGCATAAGTATGTACGATGGAAAATCGTTTACAAATTTTACCCAAGACGGAGTTATTACTGGCGATGAAGTATGGAGTATATTTAAAGACAACAAAGGAAACATTTGGTTTCCGGCAGAACATCATGGAGTTTATCAGTATAATGGAGAATCCTTTACAAATTTCAACGCAAATGATGGTCTAGAAAGTGGTGCCATACAATGCATTTATGAAGATAATGAAGGAAAGTTTTGGTTTGGAGGCTATAAAGGTCTATTCCATTACAAAGGAGACACTATAGTTAGTGTTACCCGAAATGGGAATAGATTAAACTTCCCTTAACCTCCCATAATACAACATATCTACCACAACACCTGCAGTAGTTCTATACTCCATTGTTATCAAGCCCTCTTTTACAAAACCATACTTCTCTGCCAATCTTTTAGCAGCAGTATTAGTTGGGTGAGTTCTTAAATATAGTTTACTGAACTCATAGGTTTCAAAACAATGATTCACAAATAATTCAAAGGCTTTAGAAGTAATTCCTTTTCCTGCATAGTTTCCATCAATATAGCAACCAACTTCAGATTTTGGTATAGACCAATCTACATTTTTCAAATCCATAAAGCCTATAAACTGCCCTGTAGTATCATCAATAATTACATGCGGAAAATACATTCTATTCTCAATCTTTTGCATTGACTCTTGCAAGAAGGCCTTGGTATCTTCTATGGTTTTGGTTTTAGAAACAGTGCCTGCAAAATAATCTTCAAGTCTAGGTCTATTGCTCTCTACCATAGAAAAATAAGCCTCATAGTCATCGGCTCTCAGTAAGCGAATGGTGTAATTATCAAATTTCATTTCTACTGTAATTAGTAATTTTTGTGATGTAATATTAAACAAATGCAGTAAAAAAGCCTCTCAAAACAGATTCTTTAACACATAAAAAATTAAAAATTTATTACCTAGAGGCACATTATTATTATAATAAACCGTACAATTACATTTGCTTCGCAAATAAGTAATATATATATTGTTTGCAGAAAAATTACCAACTAAATTTAACTAATATGAGCCAAGAACATTGTAATAGAGTAGAAATTGTTGTTTCTTGTAATGAGGGAACAGAAACTCATCCGGATAAAATTAAATTCATTAAAACTTCAACTGAAGACCCCATTATTGAAATTGATTTTACCAACTTACAACACATACCAGATTCATCTGGTGAAGAAACTCAAAGAAAAAAATTTAAAGTAAAAAACGCTGGCGGCGGTCACCCTCACCATGGTTAGAGATAAAAAAATACTCTTTTCATTAATTATACTACTAATAGTTATGCTATTAAAGGTTTCCCCTACTTATCTTGATAAGTGGGGGTTAATTCCTTCATATAGTGTCAGGTATTTTGAAGAACCAATTAGTACCGAGATTCAGCAACTTGAGGCATCTAATGATGATGAAAAACGATTGGTTTTAGTTTTTTCAGAGCCAACAAGTATTCCGTATAACAATGAAAGAGTTTCCTTAACCGGCTTTGAAAACCCCGATTACAATACTGTAACCCACATCAACAGGTACGACAATGAAGGGTACCTATACATTACTGACATAAAATACGATCAAAAATACGCCTATGACTCAGGTAACTTTTATTGGGAAGGAGCTGGCGGTTTTTTTAGCTTTTTAATATTATTACTCGGATACCTCATTCCCTTTTTAATTGCCTTAGCATGGGTTATTGCTATTAGTAGAAATACTGATAAAAAACAAAAATACTTGAGCTACATAGCTCTATGGATTACAGGGACTTATGTTTTTAATATTTTAGTTTTTCATAATTCTAAATATTTAGGATTTAGTTATGCAGCTGTAGCACTATTAGTCTTTTTTGGAGTAAAGTATATCCCCTTCTTAATGCAAAAAATTATACCCAACTACCGTAAGAAATTTAAAGCAGAAAAACTTGCTAGACAGTTTGCAGAAGCAGAGCAAAAAAAGTTAGCAAAAATGATAAAAGGCTGGAGTGAAAAGGAACTAAAAGACCTAGAATATGCACTCTTTAATTTACAATTTGTACCCGACATATTGCAATCTGCACCAGACCCTGAAAGTTTTAAAGTTGTACTTTTTGAGCACATCAATAGAGCACACCACGAATTAAAAAACATGAAATCTTCTGCTAATACAGCTGTTGAAAAGGAAGAACCAACGCAACAAAATAGCTAGTCTTTCGTCATATTGTTAGCAACCCAAAGCTAACCCTATCATCATGAAAGCCCTACTTACAATTGGCTTATGCTTTATTTGTTATGCAGCATCAGCACACACAGCACCTCAACTCGACAGCCTAACCATTAGTTTTCAGGGAGGCTTTGACTCTACTGAAGTAATAATACTGGTTGACGGAGATGTTGAGTATATAAAAACAATAAGCACTGTACCTGAACTTAATTTAGCTGACTCACATACTATTAAAAGCACTAAACTAGATAAGGTTGTTATTCAAATTGAAAACAAACAAGTATTACTACCTAAAAACCCGCCTCCTTTTATTGGGGTACAACTAAGCAAGAATCATGAGATACTCTTATTGGCAAAAGAAAAACCCAACGATATAAATGAGTAATTAATACACTATTATTTTTTTCATAGTAGACTCATTATTTTTAGCATGATATATTCTTAAAAAATACACCCCTTTTGGTAAACCCGATAAATTAATTTCAGTACTAAAACTTGCAATACTTTTTACAAGCTGCCCAAATGAATTGACAATAAACCCGCTATAATTCTCATCTAAACCTTTTACGAGAATGTTACTGGAAGTCGGATTGGGGTATATTGAAAGCTTAGAAAAAGCCAATTCTTCTGTAGTTAATGCAACACTAATGCAACTTGCTAATGTACCATAACAATATTCATTTGAAGAAGTGGTATCATTTGTCAAATCAAAGTTTGGTTCAAACAAACCTCTAGTAGAACCTATACCTTCTATAAAATACATACTACTGTTGTTATTCACATAAAACCGTCTACTTTTTGCGCTTTCAAACTGCAAATAGGTACTATCAACAATATAATCTGTGTTATTGGTTAGGCAATTATTCAAGGTATCTGTTTTAAGTACAGAAAAATCATATAACAAATACTCTGTATTACTATTTGGCTCACATAAAAACCCGGCAGTAGGGTGCATAGCAAAAACAGATGCTACTTGAAAACTGTCTCTTACAAAAGCAAATAATTGAGTATTACCTACAGAATATTGAGGGGGAGTTTGTGAAACTCTTGACAATTGTGTTAGATATATTTTTTTATAGTCAGTATTAGCAACATTTGTATCGCCAACTACAGAATACACATTGTATTGATAAGGACTACTTTCGGCGGATGATTCATAAGATACTATCCAGTTTGCACTATCTACAGCCAATGGAACATATAAATGTGGTGGTGTTGGCTGAGCTGACATCTTTACAAAAAGCAAAGAAAATATGACAATAGGTAGTATTTTTTTCATTCAGGATTATCTTTCTAAATTTTATTATCCTTTAACACCACTAATTTACAGAAGCTTATGATTAAAACCCTTGATTTTATTGACTTTTTTCACATCTCTACAAACTAATGGCACTTTTTTTGCGTATTAGATGTAAGAGCGTTTTTAATTCTCATAGCTATAAGTCTTCTGTCAACTTAGCTCCAAAAAAATAAATTCGTTCTTTTTTAAAAACGCTCGGCTCTTGATAGCTTTAGTTGACAGAGACTTATTATTCACTTCTTTAAACTGTATCTTTGTAAAAAAATTAGTCCCTTGCGAGTACTTTTTATAGATACAACACACCCATTACTACTAATAAAGCTTAAGAATGCAGGCTTTATTTGTGATGAAGACTATACCTCAACCAAAAGCGAAATACAAAACATCCTTCATAAATACGATGGTATTATCATCCGTAGCAGGTTTGCTATAGACAAAGAATTCCTTGATTGTGCTAGCAACTTAAAATTTATAGGCAGAGTTGGTGCCGGACTGGAAAACATAGATCTTGATTACGCGCAAGCTAAAAACATACAATGTTTTGGAGCACCGGAAGGCAACAGAGATGCGGTTGGCGAACATGCTTTAGCCATGATATTAAGCCTATTTAACAACCTTAATAAAGCTGATACCGAAGTAAGAAATGGTATATGGAAACGTGAAGAAAACCGTGGACATGAAGTAACAGGAAAAACTGTAGGCATTATCGGTTATGGAAATATGGGTACTGCATTTGCCCAACGTTTAGCCGGTTTTAATTGTAATATATTGGCATACGATAAATACAAAACTTCTTATGGAAACGAGTACGCTACCGAAGCTTCAATGGAAGATATATTTGAACAAGCCGATATTCTAAGTCTACACATCCCTCATACTAATGAAAACCATTACCTAGTAAATGATGACTTCCTCAGTAATTTTAAAAAGGATATTTACCTAATAAATACAGCCAGAGGAAAAGTAGTTGAAACTACAGCCTTAGTAAAACATCTAAAATCAGGTAAAATAAAAGGTGCTTGCCTAGATGTATTGGAGTACGAAAAAAGCTCCTTTGAAAACTTGTATAGCCAACAACTACCAAAAGACTTTGAATACTTAATAAAGTCTGATAAAGTAATCCTATCTTCACATATTGCCGGTTGGACACACGAATCGAATGAAAAAATGGCTACCGTATTAGCTAATAAAATTATTGAAGCTTTTCGATAAGATTATTTGAGTACTAACTGTACTGTATGCCTACTTTTTTGCTCTAAAAACAGCTTTTTCCCTTCTAATACTTGCTCTTCTGTTTCCGGAGTATAATGACGAATGGTGTATAAGCTCAATCCCTCATCATTGTATTTAACATTGTACTTTTTCTGTAACTCAGTAATGAGTTTTGGTAAACGCATTGGTGCATTATCTACACAAAAAGAAGTACTAATAGCTGAATTCTGAGTTAAGTTTACTTTTATACCCATATCTGAGAATAAACCAAAAATCTCACTCAAATTATCCTCAACAATAAATGAGAAGTCTTTAGCGGCAATGGTAATTAATACCTGATTGGGTTTTAGAATAAAACAAGGCGGAATTAGTGTCATATCGGCCGCTTCAAAAACCTTAGTTCCCGGTTTATTTATATCTAAAAACGACTTTACACTTAATGTTATTTTTTTGCGCTGTAGGGGCTGTATAGTTTTAGGGTGAATTACTGAAGCTCCGTAATAAGCCAACTCTATTGCTTCGTAATAAGAGATTTCCGGTAACAATTTAGTGTCCGAAAAATGTCTAGGGTCTCCATTTAAAACACCGGGTACATCTTTCCATATCACCACCTCATCAGCATTTAAAGCATAAGCCAATATAGCTGCAGAGTAATCTGATCCTTCTCTACCCAAAGTAGTGGGTTCGCTATCTTCATCAGAACCAATAAAGCCTTGTGTAATTTGTAAAACATTTGGCTTATAAGCTTTTTTAATCCTTCGCACAGTTTCTGTCCAGTTTACTTGAGCATCTCTATACGTGCTATCGGTTTTAACCAATCTTCTGGCATCTAGCCATTCCGTTTCAATTCCTACTTCATTTAAGTAAGCAGCTACAATTTTTGTAGAAAGTAACTCGCCAACACTTACCAACTGATCGTAAATAAAATCATAGTCTTTCGTTGGTTTATGGTCGGTCATTATATTTAGCTTATTGCATAAAATAGCAACCTCGTTATATATAGGGTGTGTTGGTTCTTTGAAAAGCTTTTCTATAATTTTCATGTGAAAATCATACACATAAGTTAGGCTATGTGTCAAATCTTCTGTTTGGTTGTAAAAAGCATTTACTACTTGCTCTAAGGCATTGGTTGTTTTACCCATTGCCGAAACCACCAACATCAGCTCCTCATCCTTAAAGTTTTCCAATACCTTGGCCACATTTCTTACTCCATCTGCATCTTTTACCGATGCTCCTCCAAACTTAAATACCTTCATCCTTTGTAATTTTTTATTTGTTCTTCGGTAAACTTACAGTTTATCCATTCGCCATCTAAAATTGCACCTCTTTTTTCGTAAAAATTTATAGCCGGAGTATTCCAGTCCAAAGCTTGCCACTCCAATCTTTTTGCACCAAATTGCTTAGACTCCACCACCACGGCATCAAATAACAGTTTACCTATTCCATTGCCCCGCTCTGCATCTGTAACAATTATATCTTCTAAATAAATACATTTCCCTTTCCAAGTAGAATACCTAGGGTAATAAAAAGCCATTCCTACTACTCTACCTTCATTTTCAGCAAGTATAATGCTAAACATTGGGTTTGCTCCAAAGCCATCCTTTTCTAACTCCTCTATAGTTATTGTCACCTCATCAGGGGCTTTTTCATAGATGGCCAGTTCCTTTATCAGCTCTAATACTGCAGGTAAATCATTGGCATTTGCTTTTCGTAATTGTATATGTGTACTCATAAAACAAATGTAAAATTTTTGAGAGAGGAATTATAGGATGAGTATTAAAGACTAATCATACGACCATCCCTTATCAATACTGATGACAATCCATGTAGTATCAAAAGTAACAGACGACCTGTACCAGGCACAATCAGAATAGGCTTGCCCGGTTCTTTTACTTAACAACTTACCATCAGCTGTATAACGATATTGAGTATTTAAACTATCTCCATAAGCTGGGGTTATAAAAAATGGTTGCCCTAACTCATCAACCACTTCTTGCAATGTCATTCCTAACTCAATATTTTCAAATTTCTCTGGGGTATATTTATCTGAAAAATGAGTATCAATGTAAGGGTCAATTATATGCCTACCCTCAATTAATGGTGCTCTTCCAAAAGAAAATGCCAAATAAAATGAAAGCAAAATAATTGGTATTGAAAATATTCTTAGAAACTGTCTTACCATTGATACAGAATATAAAATGTTTCGTAAAAGTACCCCCCTATGTAGGCTACAACTACTAAGAAAAGTGAATAACCAATTATTATTTTAAATCTCTCCTTAAAACTACCTTTATACCAAACCATAAAAAATATTGATAATAAAAGAGCAAGCACAATTGATAGTAATAACAATATAATGAATTGGCTATTTGAGTATGCTGATAGCATAAATGCTATTATATAAAGAATGATATTAGTGGCTGTAAAGATTTTGGCTCTTTTATCCATTTTGTAAACTATACAATCTAAAACGATTTATCATGTCTACTAGTATTCTGAAACTCTAGTTTCTCATTTAGCTTTAATTACCGATATTTGCAGCCTTAAAACTAGTACTATGGCTACCCTTAAAACACTGAACGAGTTTATTATTGAGAAACAAAGCGAGCATCACAATGCAACCGGAGAATTTTCTAGGTTGTTTGGAGATATTACCATTGCTGCAAAAATCATAAACCGTGAGGTAAACAAAGCCGGATTAGTAGACATTACAGGCGCTTACGGTACCGAGAATGTACAAGGCGAAGCTCAGCAAAAATTGGATGTTTATGCCAATGAAATTTTTATTGGTGCTTTACGTAATGGTGGAGAGTGTGCAGCTATAGCATCTGAAGAAGATGAGGATATTGTAATTTTAGACGGCCCTTCTGCCAACAGCAAATATTTAGTAGCAATGGATCCATTAGATGGTTCATCTAACATTGATGTAAATGTATCTATCGGTACTATCTTCTCTATCTTTAAAAGAAAAGACACATCAGTTCCCGTAACAAGAGATGAGTTTTTACGTAAGGGTATTGAACAAGTTGCAGCAGGCTATGTTATTTATGGCTCGTCAACTATGTTGGTATACACAACTGGTAGTGGAGTAAACGGCTTTACTTTAGACCCATCTATTGGTGAATTTTGCTTATCACATCCTGATATGAAAATTAAGGAAGATGGCAAGATTTATTCCATCAACGAAGGGAATATCAACATAAGCACAAAAGGTGTAAAAGAGTACGTGCAAGATTGCCAAGAGCAATTATTTAGTGCAAGATATATAGGTTCTTTAGTAGCAGATTTTCACCGTAACTTATTAAAAGGCGGTATATATATTTACCCTGCTACAGAAAAAGCGCCAAACGGTAAACTACGTTTGTTATACGAATGTAGCCCGCTAGCAATGCTTGCTGAACAAGCAGGTGGAAAAGCCAGTGATGGCAAAAACAGAATTATGGAGATTGATCCGACTGAATTGCATCAGCGTGTGCCTTACTATGTAGGCTCTACAAAGATGGTAGAAAAGGCGGAGAGTTATTTATAAAAATTGACTGTACAAGACTTTTTACAGACTTACAAAAATGATAGCCGAACGCAGCAGCTTGCAGCGATTTTAGCAGGGGAAATTACGCCTCATATTCATTTAAAAGGTCTTGCAGGATCTCTACACACACTTATTGGTAGTGCCGTTTTTGAGCAAACTGACCGTACCCACCTATTCATCTTAAACGATAAAGAAGAAGCCGCTTATTTCTTAAATGATATTGAGCAAATATTAGGTGAGAAAAACACTTTGTTCTTCCCCGGCTCATACAGGAGGCCTTATCAAATAGAAGAAACAGATAATGCCAATGTGCTATTAAGAGCAGAGGTATTAAACCGAATAAACAGCAGACGCAAGCCTTCGGTAATCGTTTCTTATCCCGATGCCTTATTTGAAAAGGTAATTACCAGAAAAGAACTGACTAAGAATACACTTAAAATTTCTGAAGGCGATAAGTTAAGTATCGACTTCATCAACGAAACGTTGTTTGAATACCATTTTGAACGTGTAGATTTTGTAGTTGAACCGGGTCAATTTTCAGTAAGAGGGGGTATTGTAGATGTATTCTCATTCTCTAATGAAAACCCCTACCGTATAGAGTTTTTTGGTGATGATGTAGAGAGCATCAGAACCTTTGATGTGGAGAGCCAGTTATCCATCAATCCGGTAAAGCGATTGATGTTGATGCCCAATGTGGAGAACAAAATGATTCAGGAAAGTAGAGAATCATTTTTACGCTACATCCCACACAACACAGCAATTTGGTGTAAGAACGTAAGCCTAACTTCTAAGCGTTTAGAACAACTATTTGAAAAGGCGGTTGAAGAATTTGGAAAGCTAAGCACCGAAATTCAGCATGATGAACCGGAAGACTTATTTACGGGAGCCAAACTTTTTGAAAAAGAACTTGAAGACTTTGGAGTAATTGAGTTTGGTCAGGTAAGTCATTTTACCCCCAACCATGTTATAGAAAGTCAGTCTAAACCGCAACCCTCTTTCAATAAACAATTTGATTTACTAGTTGACAACCTAAATAGTAACACAGGTAATGGCATTGACAATGTAATACTTTGTGGTGCGGCTAAGCAGGTAGAGCGTTTCCACTCAATATTTAAAGATATTGGAGCCGATGTAAGCTACGCACCCCTACTCTTTACCTTGCACGAAGGTTTTATAGACCCTCACAATAAAATAGCTTGTTATACAGATCATCAAATTTTTGAACGCTACCATAAGTTCCGTTTAAAAACCGGTTTTGAGAAAAAGCAAGCCATTACTCTTAAGGAACTAACCAGCCTGCAGTATGGAGACTATGTTACGCATATAGACCATGGTATTGGTAAGTTTGGTGGACTACAAAAAATTGATGTTGAAGGAAAGACGCAAGAAGCTATAAAGCTAATTTATAGAGATAATGATATCCTTTACATCAGCATTCACTCTTTACATAAAATTGCTAAGTATAATAGCAAAGAAGGCACTGCACCAAGCATACATAAACTAGGCTCACAACAATGGGCTAAGCTAAAGCAGAAGACCAAGAAGAGAGTTAAGGAAATAGCTTATGACTTAATAAAGCTGTATGCAAAGCGTAAAACCAGTAAAGGTTTTCAGTATGCACCGGATACCTACTTACAGCATGAATTAGAGGCTTCGTTTATATATGAAGATACTCCCGATCAGGTTAAAGCAACCCAAGATGTAAAAGCGGATATGGAAAGTGCTATGCCAATGGATAGATTGGTATGTGGTGATGTTGGTTTTGGTAAAACAGAAATTGCTGTAAGAGCTGCTTTTAAAGCTGTGGCCGACAGTAAACAAGTAGCCATATTAGTACCTACTACTATTTTAGCTTTTCAGCATTATAAAACTTTTAGCAAGCGTTTAAAAGACCTACCTTGTAACATTGATTATATTAATCGTTTTAAAACACGTAAGCAACAAACCGAAACCCTTAAAAAATTAGAAGAAGGGAAAATTGACATCCTTATCGGCACACATCGTATTGTTGGTAATGATGTAAAGTTTAAAGATTTAGGTTTATTAATAGTAGATGAAGAACAAAAATTTGGTGTAGCCGTAAAAGACAAACTCAAGAATTTTAAAGCGAATGTAGACACGCTTACCTTAACCGCTACCCCTATCCCTCGTACCTTACAATTTTCATTAATGGCGGCAAGAGATTTATCGGTAATGACTACTCCACCTCCTAACAGATACCCTGTAGAAACGCAGGTAATGCCTTTTAATGAAGAACTAATTAGGGATGCTATCATGTACGAAGTATCTCGTGGTGGGCAAGTGTTTTTTGTACACAACCGTATTGAGAATATTAAGGAAGTAGCAGGCATGCTACAAAGGCTTTTACCAAGTATAAAAATTGGTATTGGTCATGGACAAATGGATGGTAAAAAGCTAGAAGAACTAATGCTAGCTTTTATTGAAGGTGAGTTTGATGTATTGATTTCTACTACTATTATTGAAAGTGGTTTGGATATTCCTAATGCAAATACCATTATCATTAACAATGCACAAAACTTTGGCTTGAGCGATTTACATCAGATGCGCGGTAGAGTTGGTCGTTCAAACAAAAAGGCATTTTGTAAACTAATTGCCCCTCCTTACTCTTCTATGACCGAAGAAGCAAGAAAAAGATTGCAGGCTTTAGAGCAGTTTAGCGACCTAGGCAGTGGGATGAACATAGCTATGCGCGACCTTGAAATTAGAGGAGCCGGAGACTTATTGGGTGGTGAGCAAAGTGGCTTTATGGCTGATATGGGTTTTGATACTTACCAAAAGATATTAGACGAAGCCATAAACGAATTAAAAGAAACAGAGTTTAAAGAACTTTACGATAGTTTACCTGATGCTAAAAAGCAGAAAAAAGACTTTGTAGATGATTGCCAACTAGACACTGATTTTGAAATACTCATCCCGGATGATTATGTAAATAAAGTAGATGAGCGTTTACGATTATATAAAGAATTAAACGAAGTTGAAAACGAAGATCAGTTATACATTTTTGAAACAAACCTTGTAGACCGCTTTGGCTCTTTCCCTAAACCTGTTTATGACCTACTAAACTCTATGCGTTTACGATGGCTGGGCAAGGAAATTGGTTTTGAAAAAATTATCTTGAAAAAAGGAAAAATGATTGGGCAGTTCACAACCAATCAAGAGTCTCCTTACTACCAGTCAGAAGCATTTACCAACGTACTCCAATTTGTGCAACAAAACCCAAGACTTGCTCGTATGCGCGAAAAGAATAATAGATTAAGCCTTGCTTTTGATAACATTACAAAAGTAGACGATGCGATAAAAGCCATTAAACCAATGGTTGCTGTAGAGGTGTAAACAATAATTTAATACTCCTCTTTTTTTATTTTTTTGTTACTTAGTAAAAAATTTCTCCCATGAATGCAGTACATATACATCTACTAGTAAATCATTTCCCTATTATTGGTACTTTATTCGGTTCAATCTTATTAGCCATTGGGATTATTTCGAAAAATATCACACTAAAAAAGACAGGGCTCTACACCTTTATTTTTGCAGCAATTTTTAGCGTTATAGCAGATAAAACAGGTGAAAAAGCTGAGCACATTGTTGAAGAAGGTGCTACTACCTTAACCCACACACTTATTCATGAGCATGAGGAAGCAGCTGAAACTGCTGTATTAGTAAGCCTAATATTAGGCGCTCTATCTGTAGTGGGCTTGGTATTATCTAGGAAAGAGAATACCAACTCTACTATTATCTACTTATTCCTTCTTTTAGCAGGCTTGTCTTCTTTTGGGGTACAGTTACTAGCAGCAAACTCTGGTGGACAAATCATTCACGAAGAAATTCGTTCTCCGGATTTTGAGGATACATCCTATAATATTTAAGTCCATTTTTACATTTCATACTTTCGTGTGAGCCTATTTATACTAGTGTCAGCTAGGTTTGTGCTATTAAAATAATTTATCCACTAAAAAAATTAAAGAATGGATTTAGGAAAATTTTATATGGCTTTAGCCGTAAAAGACATTAAAAAGTCATTAGCTTTTTATGAAAAGCTTGGCTTTAAAGCTATTGATGGTGAAGGTGGTATTGATCAAAAATGGTTAATGATTAAGCACCATGAAGTAAAACTAGGTTTATTTGAAGGAATGTTTGAAGACAATGTACTTACATTTAACCCTCAAGCACCAACAGAAGTACGAGATATACAAAAGGCACTCAAACAAAATGGGTTACAACTAGTAAAAGAGGCAGATGAATCTACTACCGGGCCAGAACACATTACTTTAATTGACCCCGACGGTAACCCCATTTTAATAGACCAACATTATTAAATATTAAAGCCCCAAATATTGGGGCTTTTCTTATTTTTAGGCATGCCTAGCTTAAAAGAAACATTATGTAAAAATGTAGAAATGAACAACGAAGTCTTAAGAGACTTTATGAGCTATTGGCATCCACTAGAAATTACTAAAGGAGAGTTTATTAGCGAAGCAGGGAAAGTAGAAAACTATTTCTATTATGTAGAGAAAGGTGTTTTACGCGCTTACTTTATAAAGGATGGACAAGATAGGTCTGTTGGCTTTACTTATGATGGTGATTACTCTGGAGCATACGATTCTTTTTTAACCAGAAAACCCTCTCTATTTTATCTAGAAGCTTTAACCGACTGTAAACTCTATAGAATAAGTAAATCTGACCTTGAGCTAATGTATGACAAACACAAAGATGTAGAGCGCTGGGGTAGGTTGTTTAACCAAGAAATTTTATTTAAAAAAGGGTTTCATGAGATTAACGTGCTTTCTTACACAGCTGAAGAGCGTTTTGAGAGACTTTTAAGAGAAAGCCCTCATATGATTCAGCTTGTACCTCAAAAACACTTAGCCTCCTATTTAGGCATGTCTGCAGAAACTTTTAGCCGATTAAGAAAGAAAACAAAATTATAACAAACCCATTCTTGATATATGTCAACTTTTATAAGTTGTCCGTGGTGTACTTTTGCCTATATAATCATAAGTATTAAATATGGCTACTATCAGAAACAGCAACAAACTCATTGATCAATTAATTGAAGAAACCAAAGCATCTATAGATACTGTAGAAAACACTTTTTTAAAGTTAAGTGAGGCTGAGCTTAATTATAAAATTAGCCCTGAAAAATGGAGTATTGCAGAATGCTTTGAACACATAAATATTTCAAATGAACATTACCACAGGCTTTTTGAAAAAAAGATTGGTAAGTACCCTAAAAACACCCAAAAAGAAACTTTTAAGTCTGGCAGAATGGGTTTGTACTTTACAAAAATGCTTAAGCCAATTAATGGTGATTTAGGTAAGCCTACTAAAACTGTAAAAAAATTCAAGCCAAGTACTGAAACCGGTTCTTTATCTACTATAAATGGGCATAAAGCCATTAATTACTTTTTAAAAGAACAAAAGAAGCTTTTGGTATTACTAGAAGAAAGCAGATTAGTGAACCTAGAAAAAATAAGAATCAAATCTGCGCTTGGCAGTTGGCTACTCTTTAAACTAGGCGATGCCTTTACATTTATGGTTGGGCACACACAAAGGCATATTATACAAGCCCAAAACGTATTAAAAGAAATGACTAAATAAAAAAGGGGAGCAAAATGCTCCCCTTTTTCGTTTTCGATTATAGTCTGTAAAGTGAATTACTTCACTTCTTTAATCCATAGTTCTTCAGAGAATTTACCATCAATTCTATTGCTCTTCACATTATTAGCTTCGTTATAGTTGTTAAACTTAGCTAAGAACACATAGAAATAACCATTGTTACGATCTTGGAAGAAACTTACTTGGTATCCTTGACGCTCAATTTTTTGAGCTAAAGAAATAGCATTTTCTTTTTGGCTAAATACACCAGCAACTAAATAGAAACCTGTACTACCTGGGGTAACATTATCTGCTGTTTGGCCATTTCCAAAACCTGCTTGGTTATTGTTGGTATTGTTACCTGTTTGATTTCCACCTTGGTTGTTTCCGGCATTTCCTTGATTTCCGGTGTTTCCATTATTTCCTGTATTGCCATTATTTCCTGTATTGCCATTGTTTCCAGTGTTACCGTTGTTTCCGGTATTGCCATCTTGGCTTCCAGCATTACCATCTTGATTTCCGGTATTACCGCCTTGATTGGTTGGTTGGTTCTCTAAGTTTCCTTTTAACTCGTCTCTCAACTCATCAAACTTATCGTTAATCAATTCTTCGTTCTCTTCTTGTATACGTCTTTGATCACGCTTAATTTTCTTAAGCTCATTCTTCATACGTTCATTTTCTTTGTTACTTCCAAAACGATATGTAAGCATTACTTCGTTTGAAGTACCTAATGAACTAGCAAAGCTTTTGATAGAAAAATCATGTGCATAACCTACAGATAGGTTATCATTAATGTTATATCCTAAGTTAGCAGTAACACCATACCCTGAACGGAACATAGCACCAATCCAACCTATTTTTTTAGCTCTAAAATAAGCTCCTGCATCAATTTGTGCAGGCACACCTGTTTCTGAAGCTCTAACCAATACCATTGGCTCTAGTCTCATATCATCACCTTTAATTTCTACATTATACTTACCTGAGAATATAAAGTGACGAATCATGTTGTACTCAACATCAGTAGCAAAGTTTTCGCTGTACTTAATTGGAGCACCTAAAAGCTGTACTACAGAAGCACCAAACTGAAAGTTATCTACCTTTAAGTTTGCACCTAAATTCATATCAAATGCAGTTCTATTATCTATACTTGATAATAAAATAGGGTCATTTAAATGCGTTACTGTAACACCTGCTTGGTTTATACCATTATTTATAACTCCGGCAGCTAAACCAAATGATAATACAGTTTTGTCAGATAATTTTAAGTGATATGCATACGAACCGTATACACCATATCTTTCAATAATATCAGTAACATCTTTAAATAAATAGATGCTGTAACCCACTTTTTCTGTGTTTAGAGCTCCATTTAATGTAAGCGCCGAAGTTTCTGGCGAACCTTGTACTCCGCTCCATTGGCGTCTATGAAATATAGATGCCTCAGTTACACCTTCAGAGCCAGATAATGCTGGGTTGTAAATTTGTGGATTAAAATAGTATTGGCTGTATAGCGGAATTTGTTGGGCCTTCATCATCAAGCCACTCATCAAAAACAAAGCTATTATTGCAATTTTTTTCATATTAGTAGGGTAATAGTTCTTAGTGTGTTTTCTGTTATCTAATGATTGTTATGGCACCTGTTAATTCCGTACCACTCGGTAATTTTAATACATAATAGTATGTACCATCAGGTAGCTCATCACCTCCATCATTAGTGCCACCCCAATTATTATTATATGCTGGATCAGAGTATACTTCAGATCCCCATCTATTCATAATTACTAGATCTCCTCTTTCACCACCTACAATTCCAGAAATATCCCATACATCATTCAATCCATCAGCATTGGGAGATATTAAGTTCATAATAGACACACTTAAATTTGGATCTGCCACTACATTTACCACAACCGTGTCATAAGCAGTACATCCATTTGCATCTGTCATTGCTACTATATAAGTAGTTGTTTCAGATGGTTGCGCTATAGGGCTTGGACTTGCAAAGTTGGTAACTGTATTTGTTGGTATCCAGAAATAAGTTGGATTATCAGCTGTAGTAGTAGCACCTAATTGTGCGCTACCCCCTGGATTAATAGTTTGATCTGAACCAGCATCTACTGTAGGGTTATTAAATTCAAAGAACACAGAAGCAGTATTTGTACATCCATTTGGACCTGTACCTTCTACCGTATACAAACCTGGTGTTGTAAGAGTAATGTTTGCATTAAAGCTTACTCCCCCATTCCATATATAACTTAGACCTCCTGTTGCAACAACTAATGCAGAGTCTCCAAAGCATCTAGACACTGTATCTACAGCTGCTCCTGTACCATCTACAATTCTAATATTTGGAGGTCCAAACATTTGAATAGGTATTATAATAGATGTATCTCTACAACTAGCATTGGAAACTATCAATCTAATATTAGTAGTAATTGAAGCAGAACCAACTGGTGGTTGCAACAAAGTAGTGTCTAATTGTATAAAAGGATCCTCTCCACCATCTGCCAAAGCTATATTCTTAAATCCACCTGGAACACCTACACTATCAATTTGCCATTGATATCTCCATCCTGCTACAGTATCTATAGCAGATAATATTGTTGAATCTCCTAAACATAAAATAGTAGGCAAATTATTTACCACAGATGCATTAGGGAAACTATCTACTACTACTATATCTACTACAGATGTATCAGTACATAATGTATCTGTAACTATTACCTGATAATCTCCAGAAATAACAGCTCTGTAGCTAGAGTTGGTTGCTGTAGGTATAGTCATAAATGTTCCGTTAGTGTCTATTTGCCACTCATAAAAAAACACATTTGGAGCTATTGGTGTTGGTGCTTGAAGTACAACAGAATCTCCAAAGCAAATTTCATATAAATGAGGTCCAACCGGTGTTTGGTTTGTTGAAATAACTGTTGTTGGTGGAGTATAAAACTGTATAAACTCTCCTATTGGAGTTTCATGTGTACAAAGTCCGTTATCAACTTCTATTGTATAAATACCTGTAGATACTCCTCCATCATCTACTATCCATATAGTATCATTATCACCTCCATCAGCAGCGGCTATTGGACCACCATTTCTTTTCCATTGGTAAGTGTTACCTAAGCTAAATACCGCAGTAAGCCTCACAGAGTCTCCTACACAAGCCACATTTGTACCTGGCGCTGTTGGGTTAAGAACAGTTATAGTAACATTTGGCAATGGCAATATCGTAAATGATGCCGACGCTGTACCAACTGTTGCAGGGTCTGTTGCTAAAATTCTAACTCTATAATTAGAACCCAAAGGCAAATCTTCAGGTAAAACTAAACCTGCAGGTCCTGCAGGACAAGTTGCAGTTGATACAGTAGCTAATGTATCAGAATTTGAAAAATCTCCAGTACCATCAGATAGTTCATAGATAAACTGGTTACCTCCATTATATGGTCCTGTACAAGCACCATGATTAATGTTCATTAAATCTCCTGCACAGAAACTTGTACCTATTACTGTTGGTGAACTAATTGATTGTGCTTTAGATGCAAATCCCACTCCTAGGGTTAAAAATAGAAGTAGTGAATATCTTGCTAGTTTCATAAGTTTATTATTAGATGGTGTTTTATTTCAATATTTATAATTAGCCGAAATTAGTCTCTTTTCAAAATTATCTCATTACTAAGGCTATACTGCCCTGCAATATAAAAAATATTAACAACAGCATGTTAGTTTGTTAACATCTATTAAGTCTAAGAGGGGTGTTATTATTCAAATATAAGTTTCAGTGAGCAAAAGACTGTATACTATTATTTTACGATAACACATACCCAAAGGCTACTATATTAGACGGAAAAAATATGTTATTGGTTGGCTGAGTTACTTTATTTTTACATTTAATTGAGTATTCATAAGATATGAAGAGAACAATAAAGAATAGAAAAAACAGCTTTGTTTATGCCTTTAAAGGTTTAATAGAGCTACTAAAACAGCCAAACAGCAAAATCCATTTAATAGCAACTATTGTAGTTATTACATTGGGTTTTTATTTTAATGTGAACAAAACTGAATGGTTTATACTTATACTGTGTATTGCAATTGTTTTTACTGCTGAAGCTATTAATACTGCTATAGAAAAGTTAACAGATATTGTTTCGCCAGACTGGAATGAAAAGGCCGGAAAAGTGAAAGATGTAGCAGCAGCCGGAGTTTTATTGTCTGCAATTGCAGCATTTGTAATTGGTTTATTAATTTTTATTCCAAAGATTATCGCATTATTTAATGTATAAAGAACTACTACAGGAGATTCGTTCTCTTATCAGTCAGGACAGTACCACTGATGAAAAACTTAAAGCCGTTTGCAGCTTACTGCACAACTCCATTGAATATTATAATTGGGTAGGTTTTTATTTTAATGATGATACTCATAAAGTATTAAACCTTGGTCCGTATGTAGGAGAAAGGACAGAACACACACAAATACCTTACGGAAAAGGTATTTGCGGACAGGTAGCTAACAGCCATGAAACATTTTTGGTAGAAGATGTTCATAGCCAAGACAATTACATAGCCTGTAGTATTGATGTGAAATCTGAAATTGTTGTTCCGATGTTTAAAAATGGAAAACTAATAGGGCAGATAGATATAGACTCTAACACCATTGCTGCTTTTACTAATGAAGATGAGTCTTTCTTAAAAGAGGTTTGTGCCTTGTGCTCACAAACTCTATGATTAATCTCATAGTTTTATTGCAAGAAGGGTTTTAAATTGCAAGTATGAATACCTTAAACATTACACTTATTGGCTACGGTAATGTAGGCGCTACATTTGCTCAGCATTTATTAATGCATACTAAGCAACGTATAACATTAAATATTATAGAGCCTGCTGATAAACGCAATGGTGCACTACTAGATACTCTTCATTTTATTGGCCTAACAAATCATACCATTGTAAGTAATGATAAAGAAGCATTTGAAAATGCAGATTATGTTTTTCATACAGCCGGAATTGGTAAAAAAATCACATCATCCAGAATGGCTTTGGCTACAGAAAATACAAAGCTCACAGAACAAATTTTCTCTACAGTTCACTTCAAAAAGAAGCCAATAGTTATAGTTACTACAAACCCTGTAGATATTATCACTCAAAAATGTATTGATTTAATTGGCAAACAAACCAACACAGTACTTGGTACAGGTACTTTATTAGACACGCTACGTTTACAATATATATTATCTCAGCAAAGCAACACCAACTATGCAGATTGTAAAGCATTGGTATTGGGTGAGCATGGAGAAACTGCCGTTCCAATCTTCTCTATGTGTAAAATTAAAGACAAACCTTATTCTAACACAGCTAACAATGTAAACCTAACAGAAGAAGTATTAAATGCTGCTAAAAAAGTTAAGGAAACACAAAGCGCTACTTATTATGCAATATCTGCATGCATGTATTATTTGTTTTGTGCGTTTGAATCTACTGAGGAAACAATTGTACCTGTTAGTATTCCATTAAACAGCTCCTATAAAAAGAGACTCAACATAAATAAAGATTTATGCATGAGCCTCCCTGTTAAAATAGCTAATAAGCAACTAACTGTTATTAATGACTTTTTACTTACTGATGATGAAATTACTAATCTCAAAAAGTCTGCAAGCTATATTGCATCAAATATTTAGTTAGCATTTATATGCATAGGTATATCCATTATTAAAAAATAACTCCCTGCCGAAGCATTTATAGTTACACTATCGGCTTCGCTAATAGATATTGCATCCCTGTTACTTAATCTTTCTCCTTCAACCTCTATCGGTCCATCAACTACAAAAATATATAAGCCATTGCCAGAATGCTGAACTTTATATTCTAAACTCTTATCTTCTGTAAAGGCTCCTAATGAAAAAAATGCATCTTGATTAACCCATAAAGAACCATCTCTACCTTCAGGTGAAACCACTAAATGAAGTTTATTTGGATTTTCTTTTACATCAAATGCTTTCTGATCATACCTAGGCTCATACCCTCTTCTACGCGGAAAAACCCATATCTGCATTAAATTTGTTGTAAGATCTTTAGATGCATTCTCTTCAGAATGTTCTATTCCTGTACCGGCAGACATTACCTGCACATCACCCGGTTTTATTACACCTTCATGCCCCTCACTATCTCTATGTAATAAACCACCACCTGATATAGGAATCGTTACAATTTCCATATTATCATGTGGATGCGTACCAAAACCCATTGATGGAGCAATATAATCTTCATTCAAAACTCTTAATGTTCCAAAGTGGATATTCTCCGGGTTATAATAGTTTGCAAAACTAAATGAGTAATTAGCCTTAAGCCAACCATAATCAGCTCTTCCTCTACTCATTGCCGAAATCACTTTCTTATTCATCAGTATTTCCTTTCTTAATGATTAGTTTCTTCTTTCCACTCACCATGAAAAGCTATTTCATTTACACCTTTTCTTACACTTGGTTTTGTTGCTTTTGTATAAACCACACCCTCTAATGAATTTACATCCCCAGGATAACCTATTGCTATTACTGAATGAGCTTCATAATTATCTGGTATTGCAAATATTTCTTGTGCTTTTTTATAATCAAAACCGCCCATTTGATGCAAAAATAATCCTAAGTGATTTGCCTGATAAGTTAGGTTTGCTACAGATAAACCTAGATCATGAAAGCTGTTTCTATTGGGTTTTTCATTTCTTGTTAATGTCTTTCTTGCAACAGCCATTACCAATATGGCTGCATTTGGCGCCCATAGTTGATTACTATCGGATAATAAACTTGCTATTTTTTTAAAACCTTCTTCACTTTTTTTTGCATATATATATCGCCAAGGTTGGTCATTATAGCTTGATGCTGCTTTACCTGCAGCTTCAAATAAACTCATTAACTTTTCATTGTCTACTTCTTTATCGCTAAATGCAACTGGGCTATATCTGTTTGCAATTAGTGGTTGTATTTCTACTTTACTCATTTTGTTTAGTTTAAATCAAACAACACATCATTTGATGTATATACACACATATAACAATGTTAATCAAAAAAAGTTTAGCACAAAAAGCACTGAAAAACAGAAACTTACCCTCTAAGCTTATCTAAAATTCTATTGAGTTCAACTACTTCAGACTCAGTAATCGTATGGAAATTTTCTTGCAAAAAGCCCTCCATTTTTATATCGAGCTCAGCGAGTACTTTTTCACCATGGCTTGTAATGTATATATCTACTTGCCTCCTGTCGTGCTTAGAAAAATCTCTAGTAACCAAATCTTTGGCAACTAATTTATCTATTAAACGAGATACATTAGACATTTTATCTAGCATACGCTCATTTAGCAACTTTACAGATGCAGCCTCAGGCTTTCTTCCTCTTAAAATTCTTAAGACATTGTATTGTTGTGTACTAATACCGTATTCCTTTAAAAAATGGGTATGCAATAGATTTACCCAATTTCCTGTATACAAGATATTTACAATAGCTTTTTGATACGGGTTTTTAAAAGCTTTTTGCTTAATCTCTTTTTCAAGTTCCATTATGGTTTATTAATATAGTGTTATTAGTAATGTTTGTTACTAATACATGAGGACAAAAACCTAATAAAATAGGCGTTCTAATTCATGAATTATTGTTCTTGGTAATGCAATATATAAAAATAAAGTATTTGTGTATCAATAGTATGGACATCAATAACAGTAATTTAATTGCCTTGACGAATAGCATCAACAGGATTGAGGCGTGAAGCAAGAAATGCCGGAATAATACCTGATAAAACACCAATAATAAATGATATAATAAGTGCTAAAACTATGTTATCTAATGTAAGTGTAATGGTAAATGACTCAAAAGCAGAATTTGCTATTAACACAGATATGTATACCAACAACAAACCACAGGCACCCCCTACTACTGATAAAAATACCGACTCGAAAATAAACTGCAATAATATAAAGTGATTCTTAGCACCTAAAGATTTTTGAATACCAATTTGGTTAGTGCGCTCTTTTACCGAAACAAACATAATATTGGCAATACTAAAACCACCAACCAACAGTGCAAAACCACCAATAATAGCACCTGCAAAGCTTACCACACCAAATAACTGCCCTATCCCTTCTGAGATAACACTGATTTCGTTTAAAGAAAAATCATTATTAGCTTTAGGTTTTAGCCTCCTAATTTTTCGCATAATACCGGTAATCTCATCCTTTATTTGCAGAGAGGTTACCCCTTCTTTAGCTTTAACCATAATAAAAGGTCCGTACTCTTCAGTACCAACATTTACTATTTTCTGTAAAAAATTAACTGGGATAATAATCTGCTCATCTGTACTTTGTCCTACCAAAGTTGAGCCCACTTTTTTAAATACTCCTATAACAATAAGCTTTCTGCCCATTGTTTTTATTTCTTTACCTATAGGATTTGTAGAGCCAAATAAAGCATCTGCAACTTCATAACCAACAATAGCTACGTTTGCACCTCCAGCAGATTCTGATGTGGTAAACATCCTACCATTACTCAGCTCAAAGCCCCATATATCATTATAAGAATGTGACGCGGCTAATAAAGTTACATTTTGCAATGTTTTATTACTATACTTTACAGTTTCAGACGTACCTGCTCCGTAAGCTACAGCCTCTGCATTTTGTATTCTATCACTTAATTGTTCAAACTCTCGGTACTTAGGTTGCGGGCGTTTCCAATACTCCCACCAAGCATATTCTCCTCCTTCTCCACCCCAAGGCCATTTTTGAACATAAATAACATCACTTCCAAGTTTATTAATACTCTCTTTAATGTTATTTTCTAATGAGTCTACAGCAGTAAGCACTAAAATGATAGAAAAGATACCAATGGCTACCCCTAAAAGAGATAAAAAAGTACGCAACTTATTTACCACCAAGGCATGGGTAGCAAACAATACACTCTCTATAAGAAGTCTTATAAAAACCATAATTACTCTATCTATCGGCTAAAATTAAACAATAAACCTTTAATAAGTCTCAAAAATAACCGCCTTTTACTATTGCTATTGGCGGCTAAATTAGTTAAAATTGCAAGCTCATTAAGATGCTTTAAATGAACGAATTAAAAAAGGCGAAAAGCGCACTGGTATCCGTATTTCACAAAGATGGATTAGAACCCTTAGTAAGAAAATTTCATGAGCTTGGAATTGAAATTTACTCTACCGGAGGAACCCAAAATTTTATAGAACAACTTAATATACCCGTAAATGCGGTGGAAGACCTAACCGGTTATCCATCTATTTTAGGTGGTCGTGTAAAAACATTACACCCAAAAGTATTTGGTGGTATATTATCTAGACGTTCATTGGCGGGTGATGTTACACAGTTAGAGGAATATGAAATTCCAGAGATGGATATTGTTGTTGTAGACTTATATCCTTTTGAAAAAACTGTTGCATCAGGAGCTTCTGAGCAAGATATTATAGAAAAAATTGACATTGGTGGTATTTCATTGATACGTGCTGCTGCCAAAAACTTTAATGATGTATTGATTGTGCCTTCTATGGATGATTACGGTACAGTATTAGACATCTTAAATGAAAAAGACGGGCAAACAAGCATTGAAGACCGTAAAAAATTAGCTTCAAGAGCATTTAACGTATCTTCTCATTATGATACTGCCATCTTCAATTATTTTAATAAAGATGAGCATACCCTAAAGCAAAGTATTACTGAAAGCACATCACTTAGATATGGTGAAAACCCACATCAAGAAGGTCGTTTTTATGGAAATTTAGACGAACTGTTTGATAAATTACACGGCAAAGAATTATCGTACAACAACCTATTGGATGTTGACGCAGCCGTAAACCTAATGTCTGAGTTTACTGATACAACATTTGCAGTATTAAAGCACAACAATGCATGTGGTGTAGCATCTAGACCAGAGTTGTTAGACGCATGGAAAGATGCCCTAGCCGGAGACCCTGTATCAGCCTTTGGTGGTGTCTTAATCACCAACAAAACTATTGACGTTGCTACTGCAGAAGAAATAAACAAGCTTTTTTGCGAAGTAGTAATTGCACCTGGCTATAATGAGGATGCATTAGAAATATTAAAATCTAAGAAAAACCGCATTATTTTAGTTCAGAAAAACATTACCTTGCCAACTAAGCAATTTCGTACAGCACTTAATGGTGTACTAGAGCAGGATAAGGATATAAAAACTGATGCGATTGCAGATATGAAAACTGCAACTAATACAGCTCCTACTGAAGAACAAAAATTAGATTTAGAGTTTGCCTCTAAAATATGTAAACACACTAAATCTAATACAATAGTACTGGCTAAAGGCAGGCAATTGTTAGCCAGCGGCACAGGACAAACAAGTAGAGTTGACGCATTGAGACAAGCTATTGCAAAAGCAGAAGCATTTGGCTTTGACTTAAACGGTGCAGTAATGGCATCAGATGCTTTTTTCCCTTTCCCTGACTGTGTAGAGATTGCTGATAATGCAGGAATAAAGGCGGTAATTCAACCTGGAGGTTCTATTAAAGATCAAAATTCTATTGACTATTGTAATGAACATAACATGGCAATGGTATTTACAGGAACTCGCCACTTTAAACACTAAAAGCAGGTATGGGACTTTTTAATTTCATGACAGAAGATATTGCTATTGACCTTGGAACGGCCAATACACTTATCATACACAACGATAAGGTTGTGGTTGATGCGCCTTCTATTGTAGCAATAGACAGAAATACAAATAAAGTAATAGCAGTGGGTAAAGAAGCTCGCTCTATGCACGGTAAAACACACGAGAATATTAAAACTATTCGTCCATTGAAAGATGGTGTTATTGCTGACTTTAATGCTTCTGAATATATGATTAGGGAAATGATAAAAAGTATCCCTACCCTTAAAAATAAATTATTTGCCCCATCATTACGTATGGTTATCTGTATCCCATCAGGTATAACCGAAGTAGAAAAGCGTGCTGTAAAAGATTCGGCACAACATGCCGGAGCAAAAGAAGTAAAAATGATTTTGGAACCGATGGCTGCGGCAATAGGTATTGGTATTGACGTACAGGAACCAAAAGGAAACATGATTATTGATATTGGTGGTGGTACTACAGAAATTGCAGTTATTGCATTGGGTGGTATTGTTGCCGATAAATCTATAAAAGTAGCAGGAGACGTTTTTACAAACGATATTAGCTATTACATGCGTACCCAACACAACTTATATATTGGCGAGCGTACTGCAGAGCGTATAAAAATTGTGGTTGGTGCTGCTACTGATGAATTAGAAAACCCACCGGATGACTTTGCTGTACAAGGTAGAGACTTACTTACGGGTAAACCAAAACAAATTGTAGTTACTTATAAAGAAATAGCCAAGGCATTAGACAAATCAATATTACGTATTGAAGATGCCATTATGGAAGCTTTATCTATGACTCCACCGGAATTGGCTGCTGATATATACAATACCGGTATTTACATGGCTGGTGGTGGCTCTATGCTTAGAGGATTAGACAAGCGTATTTCTCAGAAAACAGAACTACCCGTTTATATTGCAGAAGATCCATTGCGTGCCGTTGTAAGAGGTACCGGCATTGCACTAAAAAATATGGATAAGTTTAACTTCTTACTCTAAAAACGATTTAAGTGAATGAATAAACTTCTGGCATTCATATCCCGAAGCCGCAACTTTTTGCTATTCTTATTGCTAGAGGTTATTTGTTTCCTTTTTATTTTTCAAAGTAACTCTTACCAAAGAGCTACAGTTATCAACTCATCTAATGCTCTTAGTGGTTCTGTACTAAACAGCTACAGCTCATTTACCGAATATTTTTCTCTAAAAGATAAAAATGAGAGTTTAGCAGAAGAAAATGCCCGGCTACGATCTGTAGTAAAGAGCTCCTATTTTGCCACTAATGCAACTGCAGATACGGTTTCAGACTCATTGTATATGCAGCAATACACCTTTATAGCTGCCAAAGTAATTAGTAACTCCTACTCTAACCGCAATAATTTTTTAACGCTAAACAAGGGTAAAAAGCACGGAATAGAAAAGGATATGGGTGTAATTAGCAACAATGGTATTATTGGAGTAGTTACCGAAGTATCAGACAACTATGCTACTGTAATGAGCGTGCTTCATAAAAAGCAGCAAATTAATGCCCGATTTAAAAAGAGCAATAGATACGGAACAGTAGAATGGCAGGGTGGCAACTACAGATATGCTAAACTCAATGAAATTCAAAAACAACAAGATGTTGCCACAGGCGATACAATAATTACAGGCAGTAACTCTACCCTTTTCCCAGAGGGTATACCAATTGGTATTGTAGAAGAACACACACTAGGAGAAAACAATAACTTTCATAACATTACTATAAAATTCACCGAAGACTATAGCAACATAAAACATGTATACGCTGTAAAAGACTTGATGAAAATTGAGCGATTGGAACTAGAAAATAGCGACGAAAGAGATGAATAATATTGGACAACATATTGCCCAATTTATTGGTTTAGTATTGTTGCAAGTACTAATTCTAAACAACATTCATCTAAGCGGATATATCAATCCGTATATCTACATTTTATATATTATGTTACTACCTACATCTTACAGCAGAACAACAGTTTTGTTGAATGCATTTGTAATTGGTATAACAATAGACATGTTTCAAAGTACAGGTGGACTTCATGCTGCAGCTACAGTTTTCTTGGCATACTTTAGGCCTGCAATCTTGCGTTTAATTTCCACACAAGGTGGTTCGGAATTTGAAAAGGCTGATATGAAAAGCATAGGGTTAGGTAGCTTTATTACCTATACAGTTATTGCAGTACTTACCCATCATTTTATACTTTTTTTTATAGAAGCCTTTAGGTTTAGTGAGTTATTCCCTACCTTGTTAAGAGCCTTGGCAAGTACAGTGTTTTCTGTACTAATAATTTTAATTTTGCAGTTCTTAACCAATAGATCTCGCTAGTATTGTGGAGCGAAAACACCTAGTATACTTTTTATTTATTTTTATAGCTATCGTATTTACGGTGCGCCTGTTCTATATACAAGTTATAGATGATAGTTATAAATTATCAGCAGAAAATAACTCTAGGCGTACAATTACTCTCTACCCAGACCGTGGTTTTATATATGATAGAAACGGGCAGTTATTGGTTGCAAACCAACCTGCCTATGACATAATGGTTACTCCCAACAATGTAAAAACCTTAGACACAAATGAGTTTTGTGAGTTGGCAAACATTACAAAAGAGGAGTTCATTTTAAAAATGAAAAAAGCCAGAAAAAAACCAAACTCTCCTCGCAAGCCATCCATCTTTATCAAGGAGATGTCTAAAGGAGACTATGCAATTTTTAAAGAGAAGCTATATAAATACGAAGGCTTTTTTGCACAGAGCCGTACACTAAGAGAGTACCCTATTCATTCTGCAGCAAATGTATTGGGTTATGTAAATGAGGTGTCTCAACGAACCTTAGAAAAAGAGCCCTATTACCAAAAAGGAGACAATATTGGTGAAGCCGGTATAGAAAAATCTTATGAAGAATACTTACGCGGAAGCAGAGGTGTAAAGCGTGTAATGGTAGATGTTCATAACAATGTTGTGGGTTCTTTTCAGGGTGGTAAGTACGATACTTTGGCTACTCCTGGCTCTGATGTAACCAGTACAATAGACATCGTATTACAGGCTTATGGAGAGCGCCTCATGAAAAACAAAAGAGGTAGTATTGTAGCTATAGAACCTTCTACCGGAGAAATACTTGCCCTCATCTCTAGCCCTACTTATGACCCCAACCTATTAGTTGGTAGAATTCGTTCTAAAAATTACACAAAGCTTTATAACGACTCCATCAACAAACCTCTTTTTGATAGAGGCTTATTAGCTACCTATCCACCAGGGTCACCATTTAAGTTAATGAATGCGCTAATTGGTTTACAAGAAGGCACTATTACCGAGAACACAACATTTACATGCAGGCATGGCTTCCATTATGGATCATTGCATGTAAGTTGCCATTGCGACACACACCACCCTATTGCCTTAAAAACATCCATCTCTAAATCTTGCAACAACTACTATTGCAATGTATATAAAGGAGTAATAGAAAAATACCATACTACTGCTGAAGGCTTTATGGTTTGGCATGACCACGTTACTAGTTTTGGTTTAGGTAAATTTTTAAATAACGACTTACCAACGGGCACCAAAGGAAAAATACCGGATGTAGATTACTACAATGCTGTATATGGTGGAACTAGCTGGAGAGCTGTAACTACAATTTCTAATGCTATTGGGCAAGGAGAAATATTAACTAGTCCTATACAATTGGCCAACTTTACGGCTACAATTGCTAATAGAGGATATTACTACACACCTCATATTGTAAAATCTATTGATGGCAAACCTATTGATGATGAAAACTTTACAAAACCTAAATATACAACCATAGATTCTGTACACTTTGAAAAGGTAATAGAGGGTATGTATGATGTTTTTGAAAATGGTACTGCAAGGGGCTCTAGACTAGAAGGAATAGAAATGTGTGGAAAAACCGGTACGGCAGAAAACCCACATGGGCAAGACCACTCTATTTTTATAGCTTTTGCACCAAAAGACAACCCAAAAATTGCTATTGCCATAGTTGTAGAGAACGGTTATTGGGGCTCAAGATGGGCTGCACCCATTACCAGTTTATTAATTGAACAATATATTACCGGTGAAATAAGTAGAGAAGCGCTTGAAAAAAGGATGCTAGAAGGAGACTTAAGTGATGAGTACGAATTGCAACTGGAACAACTGATTAAAAAAGCAGAAGAAAAACGAAAAAGAGAACTACAACTTGCGACAGAGTAAAAACATCTTATATAATATAGATTGGCTACTGGTACTACTCTATTTCCTATTGGTTTTTTTAGGGTGGATAAACATTTATGCAGCTGTTTATAATGAAGAACATAGCAGCATACTGGATATGAGCCAAAAGTATGGCAAACAGCTCATAAGTATTGGTGCAGCAGTTATACTAATACTTGTTATTTTGGCTACAGATGGCAGTATATTTGAAAAGCTGGCCTACCCTATTTTTATATCCACTGTATTACTACTAGTGCTAGTGTTACTCTTTGGTAGAGAAATATCAGGTGCTCGTTCATGGTTTAGCTTTGGAGGCTTTAGTATACAACCCTCAGAATTTGCCAAGTTTGGTACTGGTTTGGCTTTAGCCAAATACCTCAGCACCCTGAATATAAATATGGGCAGATTAAAAACCAAACTTATCAGTTTTGGTATTTTTCTATTACCAATGGCTTTAATTGTATTGCAAAATGATAAAGGATCTGCACTTGTTTTTACAGCGTTTATTCTTGTTTTGTACAGAGAAGGGCTATCTGCAAACTATATAGCTATTGGAATTGCTGTAGCTGTACTATCAGTACTCGCATTATTGTATGATGCGCTCATTATTACTTATTGTTTATTAGGCTTGGGGGCAATACTCATCTTCTTTGCCAGAAAAAGCAAAAGAATGATTGTTCGTATAGGCTTTTTTATTGCATTAAGTATTGGCTTTTTACAAACCATAGACTATGGTTTTCATAATCTACTAAAAGAGTACCAACAAAGGCGTATAAACATTGTATTGGGTATAGAAGAAGACCCTTCAGGCATAGGTTATAATACCGAACAGTCTAAAATTGCAATTGGCTCCGGTGGCTTTAGCGGAAAAGGCTTTTTAGAAGGCACGCAAACAAAGTTTGATTTTGTTCCTGAACAGAGTACAGACTTTATTTTTTGCACTGTAGGAGAAGAATGGGGCTTTATAGGAAGCACATTTGTTATTGTACTATTTATGGTACTCCTGTTTAGGATTATTCAAATAGCAGAGAGGCAAAAATCTGCTTTTAGCAGAATATATGGGTACGGAGTGGCTTCAGTAATATTCATACACTTTACCATAAATATAGCCATGACTGTTGGCTTGGCACCTGTAATTGGTATTCCTTTACCATTTTTTAGCGCAGGAGGATCCTCATTATGGGGTTTTACTTTGCTGCTATTTATATTTATTCGGTTAGACTCCTACAGAATGGAAATATTATAAAAAAGAAAAGCCGCTCAGTTGAGCGGCTTTTCTTTTAGTATTTTTTTCTATCTATTAATAGAATTGGTAACGATTATCTTCAACTTGGTATTCATCTTTTAGCATTTGGAAAACACCATTTACTAATGTTGAGTTTCTACCTGTTAAGCTAGTTTTTTCTGCACTATAATCTTCTTTAGCAGCTTGTGGGGTACTTGCTGTAACAGATACTAAGTACACTCCAAACTCACCTTCAATTGGCTCTGAAACAACACCCGGAGCTAATCCGAATACAGTTCCAATAACTTTTGGCTCAGCACCTATAGATTCTAATGTACTGTTACCAAATGTAGCACCTTGACTTTTTACGGTTAAACCTATAGAAGTAGCTATTTGCTCTAAGTTACCGGCACCTGATGCATCAGCAAATTCTTTTATAAATACATCTGCTTGCTTTTCTTTTCTAACCTTACGTTCTACTTCACCTCTTACCTGATCTAAAGTTTTGTACTCACCTTCAATCTTAGCAGATAAATGAGCTACAATAAACTGCTCATCTAAATCAAATAATTTAAAGTCTCCTTCATTTACATCGGCATTAAATGCCCATCTTACCATATCTCGGTTATTACCTAAACCTCTAATAAGTTGGTCAAAAGGTTTTAAGTCTTGCACAGGACGAATTTGCAAACCTTGCTCTTGTACTTTGGTTTGGAAATCTTCAAAACTCTCACTTTGTGCAATTGAAAATGCTTCGTTGTATTTTTCCTCTTCTGTCTTTTCTCCTACTTCTAATTTTCTTACTATGTGAGCCATTTTATACTGCTTAGAAGTTGTAGCACTAATATCAGTAACTTCTATAATGTGGAAACCAAATTCAGTTTCAACTACATCTAAGTCTCCTTTGTTACCATTAAAAACAAACTCGCTAAACTTAGGTGTCATTTGAGCTTGTCCAAACCACTTAAGGTCTCCTCCGTCTTTACCTGATGGACCATCTGATAAAGTTTTTGCTATTTCATCAAACTTAGAACGATCATTCTTAACCACATTCAGTAGACTATCAGCAAAAACTTTAGCTTCTTCTGCATTTCTAGTAACTGCAGGGTTTACTCTTTCTGCACCTTGATAGGCAATTAAAATATGGCGAGCCCTTGCAGAATCTGCTGTAGTTTTAGTATCTAATAATTTACTTATAGCATAAGTTCTGTTTCCAAATTCATACGGACCATAAGTAGTTCCTATTGCAGCTGTTTCAAAAATGCTATCTATAGGACTAGGCATTCTGTCTTTTGGATAATAAGTTGGGTCAAAACCAAAGTCAGAGTTATCCTCAACAAACAATGAATCCTCTGTAGTATTTTTTAAACCTACTATTGTATCAGCTAATTCATTAGTTTTATTAAATACTACTCTATCATTCATTAAGCCCGTAAGCTCATCTAAAATTACTTGCTTATCTTCTTCAGATGGTTCAACTTGAATTAATACATACTCAAAAGAGCGAGTTGGTTCTGTAACCTTATACTCATTTTTATGTGCATTATAGTATTTTTTAATATCAGACTCTGACACTTCTACACTTTCATCTGTTGTATAAGGCTTTTGTATGTAATTGAAAGAAACTGTTTGACCACTTTCAAAGTAAGCTTTCTTAGCTTCAGCATTAGTTACATATAAACCTTTTTGAATAAGAGCAAAGTATTTCTCATTAAGTCTACCATCTCTAGTATCCTCTTCATCTTGCTTCCATTTTCTTTTTACAAATCTTACTTGCTCGTCTTCAGAGTCATTGGATAGTACTTCTTCTAATTGACGCTCAAACAATAATGGATCAAACTGACCTGTATTAGGATTTATAAAGCTTGAATCGTTTTTAATCCCATCAAAGTTGATAATGATATTGAACAATTCTTTATTAGTGACTGCAATACCTAGCTTATCATACTCGTTTCCTTGCAATTTCTCGCGCACCATCTCATCCCACAATTGCTGATTTAATTGATGACTGCTTGTACGTTGCATTTCATTATCTCCGGTAGTCCTTCTGTAAGACTCTTCTTTAAAGGTCAATGCGTTTTGAAACTCCTGAGTAGTTACTACATCACCATCTATCACCCCTGCGTTACTTGCTTGTTGTGGATTACCTATATTACTAAATTGGTCAGTAAGTATAAATGCCACCATTGCTAAACCAATAGCTCCAAACATTATCCAAGGACTGCGTAACCTGTTTAAAATTGCCATATTATGAACAGTATTTAAAAATTAAGATTGCGAAGATACAACTCCCAAACGATTTATAAAAGACTTAGTTTTCGTCAATTAAGGTAAGTTTTAGCCTTTCAATTCTAGTATTTGAAGCATCTAAAACCGTAAATGAGAAACCTTCTATTGTTATATGTTCTCCTTTTTCAGGAATATTACCATTAAAACTCACTACCATACCTCCTAATGTTTCATAGGAATCCGACTCCGGTAGCTTTAATTTATATTTTTCGTTTAGGTAATCTATTTCATGTCTGGCAGAAAATTCAAATTCCCCATCACTTATTTCTTTTTCAATAAGTTCCATTGTATCGTGCTCATCCTCTATCTCTCCAAATATCTCTTCCATTACATCCTCTACAGTAATAATACCGGAAGTCCCACCAAACTCATCTAACACAACAGCTATACTCTTACGTTCTTTAATTAGTAAGTCTAACACCTCATTTGCAGGCATACTCTCCGGTAATAATGGAACTGGTATTAGTATAGAGCGAATATTTTCGGGTCTTTTAAAAAGCTCAAAGGAGTGTACATAACCTATCATATTATCTGTAGACTCTTTATACACCAATATTTTTGCTAAGCCGGATTCTATAAACTTATCTCTTAGGTTTTGTATAGAGTCTTCAACATCAACAGCTATTACCTCTGTACGAGGAACCATACATTCTCTAGCTTTTATATTAGAAAAGTCTAATGCGTTCTGAAAAATCTGAATTTCAGTTTCTACTTCATCCTGCTCCTCTATAGTTTCTTTATGCTCACGTATAAAATGGTCTAAATCTATCCTTCCAAACACCTGTTCTTCTTCATCAATGTTTAGCTTCATTACCTTAGTAAGTATCCCATTAGATATTTTCATAATTATCCACATTATAGGATAAAATACAGCATAAAAAAATCGGGCAGGCAAAGCAAATATCCTAAGCATTTGATTGGCACTTATCCTAAAAACTGTTTTAGGTAAAAACTCTGCGGTAACTAGTATAAGCAAAGTAGAAAGTATGGTTTGAAGGGTAAGTATCCATAAATCGCTCTCAAAATAATTGGCTAGCCAGGGCTCTAGCAAAGCAGCCATAAAAATACCATAGATAACTAGGGCTATGTTATTACCAACCAACATGGTTGCAATAAAATTGGCTGGGTTTTTAAGTAATTTAGAAAGTAGCTTGGATGAAAAATTACCTTTTTTGCTCTCTAACTCTATTTGTAGCTTATTGGACGAAATAAATGCTATTTCCATCCCCGAAAAGAAAGCCGAAAATAATAATGTAAGCCCAATAATGAGCAAACCATTTTCCATTAAGTATCGCTTTGATTAATATTCTTTTCTCTTCGCCTTGCCTCCATTTTTCGGGCTTCTCTTTTGCGAAAATTAAACATAAATATAGAGACAACAAAGCCAAAAACAAGCGCATAAAACCTAGTGTTGAATTCACCTTTAGTCCACGCCAAGTATATCTCTACCGTACAAACAGCTGCCAACAACAGCCAAACATAACTAATTATCTTCTTTGACCTCATCTTCTTCGTCTAATGTAATTGTTCCGGTTACGTTTTTTATTTTATAATTAGAAAAGTTTTGATCTGCCTCAAATCCCTCACCCATAATTACTTGATTATCGGTAGTTATTGTTACAAACTCTTCCGAATATATAATTTCTTTTTGGTCATCCCAAATCAAATGCTCAGTATTCAGCCGCTCTCCTTTACTATTTATAGCCACCACATTTTGTTTGGCTTCTGTCATATGTCTTTCAGGATACTGTATGGCATACTCTGCACTTAACTCAGCATCTAGTGCTTCTTCCTTATCATAAAAAAACACTTCTATACCCTCTTCAAACTCAATATAGGGGTCCTCTTCGGGTATATACTTAGCAATTATTGGGGCTAGTAGCTTTACTTTCAGTCGTGCTGAATCTGTGTACTCCAATACTACATCATTCATTTTCTCTACAGGCAAATTATCTTGCTTTGTGATTTCATTAACCTTAGCTAAATCATTTTCACAGGCAATAAAAAAAGCCGCCCCGACTAGCAGGGCGGTTATAGCTTTGTATGTAGAGTTAAGTGTACTCAAACTACTTTATTATAAATTCGGAACTTTTACAGTTTCGTTTATCCAACATCCAACTGTATACGTTTTGCCTTGCATACTTTTTCCAAAGATAAGCTCTCTACTTGGAACTTGTGCTTTGTAAGCAGCAGCAAATTTATTTGCTTTTGCACGTACTTCTTCGTCAATAGCAGCTGCATAATTAAACTTATCTATAGCTGCCCAGTAAACTGCTCTAATTTCAAATTCATCAGACCCGCAATTACCATCAGCACTTTGTGCATATAAAGAACCAATTAGGATGTATGGGTCTCCCCATCCTTTACGGATAGCTGCTGCCTTTTGAGCATACGATCTAGCAGATGCTAATTGTCCCATTTTTTGGTAAGCAGAAGCAGCACTTAAATAGTTTTCTGCTTTTTTGTTTACATCTTCTTCTTGCTCAGCTGCTTCTTTAAAATACTCTATTGCTTTTGCAAAGTCTTTTCTTTGATAGAACATTTTACCCATACCTGTTGCAGATGCTGCAGATGGCTCTAGGGCATATAAAGTTTCTGCCAACTTAAAGAACATTGGGTCATCAGTACAGTTTACTTTCTCTCCATCATCACCTTTTCTGTCTTTAGCCATCATACGTATAGCACGTTTCATCCATGTAGCATCGGCTTGATGGGCTTCAAAACCCTCGGTATAAATTTTTACTAATCTATCGCAAGTAGCAATTGGTCCTATTTGTGTCTCGATGTTACTTTGTAGGTTACCATATGCTTTCAATTCGCGCTCAGCTCTTGCCAACTCTTTTTCTTCTTTATCAGTAATAGTAGCCTCTTCTTTCTTTGCAGACAATTCAGCAACAGTAGTTTTCAAATTAGCTACATTAAAGTCAACTGCTTCAATAACCACATCATATTGCTCAAATACATCTTCTATTTGTAATGTTTTCTCTTGGAAAAGCTTAATTACAGCCACAAAGTAACCGTTTAAACCAGCAGCGCTCATTTCTTTACCTTCTGCCTCATATGCTTTTTTAAACACATCATATGCAGCTTGTGGGTCATCAGAACGATACTTAAGCATATCTAAGCCTTTACTAGAATATACATATCCTGTTTTTTTAGGATCAGGAAAGTATTTCAATCTGTTATCATACACCCCCGGTGTAGTTTCTGTACCTAATAAAATATCGGTATACTTTTTTGCTTCAGCTGGGTTAGCCTTATTAGCTTTTATTTGATACTCTACGATATTTGGTCCGTGAATGTATAAGTTCTTTGTAGATGCAGGGCAGTTCTCATAACAATATGACCATGCAGGGTAAGCATCTTTATAATTTTTTTGCTTGTAAAACTCTATATATACTGAAAGGTTATTGAAACACTCAGTACTATCCTGTCCGTATTTAGACTGTGCAAATAGCCCCTGTGTTGCAAACAAAGTCACTACAACTAATGCTGATTTCAAAATACGTGTTTTCATTTTATTTAATCTTAGTTTATTGTTCATTCTTATTAATTGTACTTACGTTTTCTAAACCATTTATCACTTATGGTTATGCCTATATTTAGTCCTAAATATTCTTCTTTAATTAAGTTATTATCGGTTGTACCTCTAATACCAAATGTGGCTCCTATTTTAACTCTGCCATACTGTTGCGGATTAATTTTTGACTTACGCAACGGTAAGCTTAGTCCAAAACTTATGCCATAATCATTTAACTGCTCTCCATCAAACACCAAATAGCTTCTTTCAAAATGTAATCCGGCACTGTAACGAATTCGTTTCCAATACTCTCCACGTGGTGGATTTAAATGTGGTATTATATAACCTCCTACAGAAAAACGATAACTATTGGCAAACTCGGTATCTATATTAGAGCCTGTAAACTCTTTCCAATTTTTCCATGACAATTCTGCACCCAATAGCCAATTAGAGCGATCTTTATTATTGGCAATACTTAATCCAAATGATGCTTCTTGAGGGAATACAAATTCAGATGAAACGCCGCTTATATTTACTGCGGTATCTTTTGGGTTTTGTATACCCGATGAGTTTTCAGTAAAAGTATACTCAAACCTACTAGACTTGGTATTGATATTTGCCTGAGGTGCATAGTTTAAACCTGCAACCAGTATAAGCTCATTCTTTAATTCTTTTTGATACTGCAAACCTAAATTAAACTGAACATCACTTAAACTTTCTGAGTTTACAATGGCAGAATTATAAAAGCCTGATGAATCAAAACGAACTGTTGTAGTTCTATCATAGTTACCAAATAGATATGAAGCATTTACTCCTACCGACCAATTGTCGTTTATAGAGTAGCCCAAACCAAATAAGAGTTCATTAATTCCGCCGGAACCTTTAAAATCATAAGTCAAACCACCAAAATCGTTATTAAATCCTGGCGATGACAATGAATACCCCACAGATGAGTATGGTAATAGAGTAGCACTAAAACCAAACTTCTTACCAATTGGAAAACCAAAAGACAAATACCCTAAAGTAGAAGTGCTATTAGACTCTGAAATTGTGCTTGTAGATTGGTTAACCAACTTATTACTCATACCCAGTGCAAAAACTGTTGTTGTTAGTGCAGAATAGGATGCAGGATTATTGATGTTGATGTTGTTATCTGAGCGCAAACCTTGCCCTATACCTCCCATGCTAGAGTTAAATATCAATGCATTGTTATTGATATCACCCAAGCCAAAACGAGAGTATGGAGAAACGGTGGCCAACTGTCCGTACATTAGCACAGGCAGTACCACTAAACTGAATAAAAATGCTATTTTATTTTTTTGCATTAAAGAGCAAAATATGATTAAGTCCTTCTACTAAAATAAAAGGGTGTGCAAAGATGCTATTTTTTAGCTTCTTAACAAAAAAATGGGCATTACCCCCGGTAATTACCACTGTTAAGTTTTTGTAAAGTTCTGTATACCGCTCTATCATGCCGTCTACCTCACTTATCAAACCAAAAACCACACCAGATAATATAGACTCTTCTGTGCTTTTACCCACTATATTATCTATTTCTCTGTACTCAATTTGCGGCAATTGGTTGGTAAACGTGTTTAAAGACTTAAATCGTATATCTATGCCCGGAGAAATTGCTCCGCCTGTATAAACTTTACCAGCTGTTAGCAAATCATACGTTACGCAAGTACCAGAATCTATAACTAACACATCCTGCTCAGGATATGCAGCCATTGCCCCTGATACTAATGCTAAGCGATCTTTACCTAATGTTTTTGGAGTACTGTAGGTATTTGTATAAGGCAAAGGAGTATCTGAGCTTAGCTCAATAAAAAACGGAAAGGTATTTAAGTAGTCCTTTATTGAACTATCATACCCCTTTACAGCAGATAAAATGCAATTTTCTATTTTTTCTTGACCAAAAAAAGAGGTAATAGCCTCTATAGTTAACTGGTCAAAGGTTTCTGTTTTTCGCATGCTATATTGCTCAAACAAAGCAAGTTTAGTGCGCGTATTACCAATATCTATAATTAAGTTCAACTAGTGTGTTTTTAGTTTTAGCAAAAATACAAAACGAGAATTTGATTTTTTTTGTGTGTAAAAAATAAAAAGTAGTACATTTGCATCCCTCAAACGATTGGTGCCATAGCTCAGTTGGTAGAGCAAAGGACTGAAAATCCTTGTGTCCCCGGTTCGATTCCTGGTGGCACCACATCTAAAAAAAGCCGAGACAATGTCTCGGCTTTTTTATTTTATCAATAATTAGTCTTCTAAAACCTCGCAGTAAAAACCAATACCATTTACAAGTTTTATAACCTCATTTTCAGTTACATTATTTAAGGCATAAATTTTTAAAACATTATCTATGTCTTCGGTATCAACATACCAGTTATCAATATATGGATGATTGTTAAATACCGGTTTTACGGTTTTTAGACTTTTTTTAGTCTTTATATCCGTTTTAAATAACAATATATTATTCATCACAATCTAGTATTAGATTATTTCTTAGAATCTTTTGCTCCAGCATCAGGATTATAAGTAAACACCTCGTTTAAGGGCACATTAAAAACTGCCGCTATTTTAAAAGCCAGCTCTAATGTTGGCGAATACTTTGCTTTTTCTATAGCTACAATTGTTTGTCTGGTAACACCTACTTTATCAGCCAACTGCTGCTGGGTCAACTCCTCATTCAAAAACCGTAGTGTTCTGATGTTATTTGATATATGATTTTTTGGCATCTTAAAATCCCCTTCTGTAATAATATAGTCTTGTAATACCCTCTATCATCTCTGATAAAAAACCAAATAAAACAAAACATACAAACATCATGTAAGTTGGTGTGCCTTCAAATAAAAGCGATAACATGCCTAGCATAAAACCAAGACCAAATACATAATGAGAGTTCCTGCCTGCTCTTAAATCTATAAGCTTATCTCTTTCATCAGTTATTTTAGGATCCTTTTCTCTGCTAGTTACTTCATTTATGATTGAAAATATTATGTGAATTACAATTCTAGCAACAATAGAAACCGGAATCATCATTAATATAGCAGTTGCCCAAAACTTAAGGTCTATCTCATTGCCAAATAAACGGTCGTTATACTTTTGGTAGATATATAGACTATATCCCACAAAAATTATTATTCCGCTAAGCATAGACATAATTGTTCGCCTTTCTTGATAAGACATTTTCTCTTCTTCTTGATTATTCATTTTTATAGATGTATATAATTATTTACGCAAAGTTAAATAAATTATACTCAATGTAAAAAATATTTTACATTATATTCTATGAAAAAGCCGATTCTGCTGAATCGGCTTTTTTATTTTATGAAAGTAATTACTCGCTTTTAAATACTTTAAACGTCTTAGACTGACCTCCATCAGTAACTAACTCAACAAAATAAACACCTGTTGCACCAAGTAAATCAATAGATATACTCTCAATATTAGTCATTTCGCTTTCAGAAACAAGCTGACCATACATATTGGTAACTTTAACAGTTAAAGACTGATAATACTTCCCTAAGTCAATAATGAAACTTCCACTAGTAGGGTTAGGGTAAAGATTAAAAGATGAACCAAAATCATCCTCCCAAATACCAATTCCATTAATATTTATATTTCTAGATACATTATCACATAAAATTGTACCGTCAGAGCATTTAGCACAGACAGTTAATGTAACTGTAACACCTCCATTAGCAGTAGTATCATATGTATGAGACTCATTTAAAGATCCGTTAGGATTAAATGTACCATCGCCAAAGTCCCAATAAATTGAGTCTGCTTGTACAGATGTGCTTGCTACAAAACTAAAAATACTATCTCCACTTACAGGACTAGAAGGGTTAATTACAAAAGATGCTATAGGGTTGCAGGCATCCGTACAAAATGTAGTTGGGCCAGAAAAAATACTTAAACTATTAGGCCCACAACTATCTTGCACATAAAAGTCATAGCAAGTCCCTTGAGCGAGTGAAGTAATAAGTATAGGCTTAGAAGAAGTAGATACTCTTGTTCCTGTGCCTAAAGTAAAGCCCTGCACCCCATACTCTACAATCCAGTTACTTGCGCCACCAGAATTCCAGCTTAATAAAGCACTACTGTTAGTAATATTAGAAGCCATCAAACTTGTCGACTCGTCACAAGGAGCATCTTCAACTCGTACATTATCAATAGAAGGGTCTCCACAGCAACCTTTTGAGGTTTGTCTAAACCTTACCTGAATTGTATCTCCAGCATATGAACTAAGATCAACCATTATTTCTGTCCATGGAGAGGATGCAGATGAATGAGTTTGCCCTGTAATACTATATACATTAGTCCATGTAGCTCCCCCATCATTAGTTACATCGACATCCATATCTGCTATAGAAGAAGTTCCTCCTCCTCTATATCTATGTTGATGAAAATATAAAGTTGGAGCAATGAGTGTGCTTACATCAATTTGCGGAGTAATTAAATCTGATATCAAACCCGAAACTAACCCTGCGTCTTGTGGACTATACATAAATCGTCCTCCAGTAAAATCACTAACAGGGCCATTACCTAGTCCAAATGATGGAATCCATTTGAAAATAGACGAAAGACCTGTGCTTGTAGGAGGATTAGAGGTCCAACAAGGATCAATAACATTACCAACTGCATCTGCCGTAGCTAACCAGTTTGCCCCATCAAAATCTTCTACAAATGGAGCCGGGTAAACCGTTGTACAAACAGTAGTAAAAGACTCCTTAATTGGGTCACTTAAACCAACTACCGCACAACTATCATAAACATATACATCATAGTGTGTTCCATTAGACAAGCTTGTTAGGGTTACACTTGGCGTAGGGGTTACATGAATAAAAGTACCTGAGCCTGGCGTAAAACCGGCAGGACCGTATTCAACCATCCAAGATGTAGCTATCACAGGTATCCATGAAACATCCGCAGTTGTAGCTGTAACATGGGTTACAGAAATATTTGTTGATGGCGGACATGGTCCTTCATCTAACCTTATGTTATCAATAGAAGGATCTCCACAGCAACCTTTTGAAGTTTGCCTAAACCTAACCCGAACCGTATCCCCAATAAAGGCATTTAAATTTACCACAACCTCTGTCCAAGGTGATGTAGCAGATGGATGCGTGGGCGTATTAATACTATATACATTGGTCCATGTAACACCCCCATCATTAGTTACATCAACATCCATATCTGCCAAGTTAGAAACACCCGGCCCTATATACCTATGCTGATGAAAAAACAAAGTTGGTATACTAAGTGAGCTTATATCAATAGGTGGGCTAATTAAATCTGCTACTAAACCCGAAACCAATCCTGCATCTTGCGGAGCATACATAAAATTATTTCCTGTATAATCAACTGTAGGACCATTACCGAGACCCGGACTTGGTATCCATTTAAAAATTATTGATGTACCAACAGTAGGAGGAGGTGTAGCAACCCAACAAGGATCTACTTGACTAGTTGCCCCGCCACCTGCTACCCATGTGGAACCATCAAAATCTTCAGTATATGGAGCAGAAAAAACAGTATTGCACAATGTATTTAAAGATGTTTGTAGTGGTAGACTATAGTCAGAGGCCCCACAACTATCAGTTATATACACATCATACTGTGTGGAGTTAGATAAGCTTGTCAAATTAACCATTGGGGTTCCACTTACGGTAAGTTTTGTCCCCGTTCCAATTGAAAACCCAGACGGTCCATATTCTACTAACCAATCAGTGGCCGAACCCGGTGTCCATGATACATCTGCAGAGGTAGCAGTAATATTTGACACAATTGCATTTGTAGATGAAACACAATTTCCAAGAACCCTTACATTATCTATAGATGGGTCACCACAACAACCTTTTGAAGTTTGTCTAAATCTTATTTTAATAGTATCTCCAGCAAAAGCACTTAAATTAACTGTAATCTCAGTCCATGGTGATGTAGCAGCTGGATGAGTTGGCACATTTACATTATATACATTAGTCCATGTAATACCATCATCATTAGTTACATCCACATCCATATCTGCCAAGTTAGAAACACCCGGCCCTATGTACCTATGTTGGTGAAAATATAAAACTGGGGTAGTAGAAACACTACTTAAATCTATACTAGGTGTAATTAAATCTGCTACTAAGCCCGAAACCAATCCTGCATCTTGCGGAGCATACATAAAATTATTACCTGTATAATCAACTGTAGGACCATTACCAAGACCCGGACTTGGTATCCATTTAAAAATTATTGATGTACCAACAGTAGGAGGAGGTGTAGCTGTCCAATCTGGATCTATTTGGCTAGTCGCACCACCACCTGCTACCCATGTAGGACCATCAAAGTCCTCTGTAAAAGGAACAGTATATATTTGTGCATTAACATTTATACCTATTGCTATAAATAATGCAACAAGTAGCGCGTTTTTAGTTTGATTTGTTTTCATCTTTAAGAATTTTGTAGGTTACAAAGTATTATTAAGAAATAATTTAGCATGCAATTTACAAAAATACATAGCTTTATGTTGATTAAAAACATTTTAGGCTGCGAAAAACCACATCAAAGCAACAATAAACTCTTATTTAACCTTTAATAGCAACTGCAAAGAAGCTTTTGATACAAAAAGTGACATCTAAAGTATAACTATAGCTCAACATCAGCTTTTTTAGGCTTATTTAAAAACTTAGCTACCCTATCATAGTTAGTTATCAGCAAGTAACCAATGATGATATTAAGCGTTTCAACAACTATAGTTGGAGTGTGTACATATCTATCCTCATCATATATATCATAACGAGCACCCACTTCTTGCTTAAAGAGACTGAACAACTGGTATAGTAAATCTGAAGCACTACTTACAATTAAATAAGCTCCTACTATAAAACAACCAATTTTTACAATTCCAGACGTATCAATACCTCCTAAGTCAAATTCTTCAGTTTCAAATTTCTCAGATAACTTAAGTTTATCTGTAATTTTATCTGCATAAAAAATAAGTAATACTAAAGGTATTACTTCAAAAACCAATCCAGCAAAAAACAACAAAGAATACAACAACTAAGATTCAGGGACAAGAGGCAAATAACTAAAAAAGTTACTCACAGAAGTAAATAAAGCTGTAATAAAAGCAAATACTCCAAAAAGCTTTATTGCTATTATAAAAAAGTCTCTTTTTGTCATCAGAAAATATATTTTGGCAGGTTATTGCGTTTAAATAGTTACACCAAATATAGACTAAACTATGAAAACCACTTCTCTCCTATTTATAGCTATCATATCTATCTCATGCGCACAATCAAGTAATAATACTATAAACCCTAGTGGTACTAAAATTAAAACTCGGTTTATTGCTCCGGAGGGCTATGAAAGAGTTATACCAAAAAGCAACTCTTATGCCGACTATTTACAGAACCTGCCCTTAAAACCTACAGGTACTGCTGTAAAATATTACAATGGAGAAACTAAGCCAAACAGAGGTATTTATGATGCAGTAGTTGATATGGAAATCGGCACTAAAAATTTGCAACAATGTGCCGATGCAGTAATGAGATTGAGGGGAGAGTATTTATACAAAACCAAGCAATACAGCTCTATCCATTTTAACTTTACAAATGGGTTTAGAGTAGACTATACGGAATATATGAAAGGAAAAAGAATGGTTATAGATGGTAACAAAACCTATTGGAAACAAAGCTCTAACCCATCAAATACCTATCAAGACTTCAGAAAGTATATGGATTTGATTTTTACCTATGCCGGAACTTTATCTTTATCTAAAGAATTAAAACCTGTAAGCCTTAAAGACATACAAATAGGCGATGTATTAATACAAGGCGGAAGTCCGGGCCATGCAGTAACAGTAGTAGATATGTCAATTAACCCTAAAACCGGAGACAAACTATTTTTGCTGGCACAAAGCTACATGCCCGCCCAAGATATACAGATATTAAAAAACCCAAATAGCAGCAAGTTAAGCCCATGGTATAGCGCAAGCTTCTCAGGTAAATTAAGAACTCCTGAGTGGGTTTTTACCAGTACAGATTTAAAGAGATTCGAATAGAGTTAGTCCATTATAAATTTAAAGCCCAGACTTACTATACTAGCACTTAAACCTGTATTTCGCTCGTAATAATTATACTTCAAGTACACTTCTTTTAAGCCAAACTTAGAGATATGAAAAGAGGTAAATACATCTGTATACTTTATTCCCATACCATATTGACTGGCATTATACTCCGACAAATCATAATCTGATGTGTAAAATTCATTGGTAGATAAATGCTCATTGTAAGGTGCAAAGTAATCTGCTGCCGTTTGGTTGTAATATCTATACGTTGGGTACAACGTATACTTATCGGTTATTTTTATCGGAATTTCTATACTTGCGGTATGTGAGTTTATCCCCCAATCATCGCTATAATATCTATAGTAGGTTTTAATTACTATTCTTTCGCTTACATAAATGTTCAATCTACCTCCTGTAGCAATTTTCAATCGAGTATCTGGCATGCGTTCTACATCTTCGGCCAAATGAAAATTCTCTATAAACGAGTCATCTACATCCTTAAAGTACACCCTTTGAAACGGTGTAGACAACAAACCTTGCTGCTGAACCACATCTAGCATTAAAGAGCCTTGCATAGTTTTAGATAATATTTGTGAGAATCCCACTCCTACTGAGTAAGTATTCCTATTGGTTTTATCGTGCTCTGTAAATGCAGGGTTATAATTTGTATTACCTGTAATTGTTTTAACAGAAAATAAGTAATCATTAATCCCATCACCACTTATACCAAAAGGTCTTAATTCATATGGATATATAGTTCGCCATGTATCAAAAAACAAACTAGCATTTACACTCAGCTCTGTATTTTTCTCATTAAACAATCTAGTGTAGCTACCCCCTGCTCCTACAGAGAAATAGTCAAACTCATTAGAAACAGATAGCTTAGTAGACCATATTTTATTTCGGTCATCTGAGCTGTGCGAATAATTACCTGTTACATTAAACCATACATCACTAGAAGACGCTCCGGTTGATGCTTGATAGGGCTCTGCCTCTCCACTACCATCAAAAGGATCTATATTACTAGATGATGCAGATGTATAAGCAGATACACTTCCGTCTATAGTAAGCACATCGTCATCATTTAAAGGAATAGAAACTGTTATAGCAGATGCAAAATCTGTTAAAGCTTCATCGCCAATACCACCTGTTACAGCTGCATTACTACCAGATTGGGTATAATAGCTTGTAATAAAATCTACCTCTGATGTTTCCAGCACACGCTTTTTATACTCTTGCTCAGTAGTATCCTGTAATTCAGGCTGTGGCTGCTGCTCTTGAGCAAAGCCAAGCATACCGGTAAACATCAATATTAAAACAAATATCTTTTTCATCTGCTATTTAATTACAGCCGCAACCGCCACCATTTTTACCTCCGTTTGCACCTGCTGCTGCCTCTCTGTAAGACTGAAAGGTAGTTTCATATCTATCCCCTTTATTGGGAGACAAGCTCATATCTGGATCATTAATACTTACCTTTTCGTACTCTTTTACTACCGTACAAGAGCCAAGCATCATAAGTATACAAGCCGCTACAATTATCTTTCTCATTCTCTATTAATTTCTATGTTCGCTGATGAATGAATGTTTCCATTCTCATCAATAATAATACACTCTACTTTTGGTAGTTGATTAATAAAATTCAAACCAACATCTACCCCCATTACAAAAATGGATGTTGCTAAGGCATCTGCCAGCTCTGCTTTTGGTGCAAATACTGTAGCGCTAATTATCCCTGTTGAGGGATACCCTGTTCTGGGGTCTATTATATGGGTATATCTGGTTCCATTAAACTCTACGTACTTTTCATAATTACCAGAGGTAACCACAGCTCCCTCTTTAATTGGCAATAATGCATAAGCCTTAGTTTTATCTAAGGGGTTAGTAATAGCAATTTTCCAATCTTCACCATTAGGTTGTTTACCCCAGGTATTCATATCGCCGGAGGCATTTATTATACCGGCTACCACCCCTTTACTCATCAATAACTCCTTGGCTTTATCTGCCGCATAGCCCTTACCTATGGCACCAAAGCCTATTTTCATACCTTTTAATTTTAAATAAACCACACTATTTTGTTCATCTAAAACTACATTTTCAAAACCCACATTTTTTACCGAAGCTTTTATTTCATCTGCAGAAGGCATTGTTTTCATAGAACCATCAAATTTCCATATCCTATCCATAGAAGCATAGGTTATGTCAAAAGCTCCATCTGTTAATTTTGAGATTCCTAAAGAACGCTTAATGAGTTGAAATAGTTCTGCATCTACTTTTACAGATCTTACTCCTGCATTTTTATTTATTACGGATGTTTGTGAGTTGGCATCCCATGATGATATCAACTTTTCTATGCGGGTAATTTCACTTACCGCCATATCAATATATTCATTGGCTTTGGCAGAATCTTTGGCTACAACTGTAATATCAAACCTACTCCCCATTAACAAAAGAGTTCGTTTATACGTTTGCTGTGCAAACAAACCTGTTGCCCAACATACTACAAGAGCTGTTATCAGGTATTTTTTCAAAAATTATTTTTTAAAAGACTCTAAATGTTTGATGTACTCTTCTGTACTCATTTTTTTATATCCGGTTCGGCCCAACTCATTCCCGTCTTTATCTAATATAACAACCAATGGGAAAAACCCTTTTTTGTTATACTTTTCGGCCATTTTATTGTTATGCTCCTGTTGTGGTGTAGATAAGCTATTTTTCTTTTTTCTGGGAAAATCTAGTTTCAGCATTACAAAATGCTCTGCTGCATACATCTTAAACTCTTTTGTGCTCCATATCTCTTTCTCTAACTTCATACAAGGCACACACCAGTCTGACCCCTGAAAAACCATTATAATAACTTTGTTTTCTTTTGCAGCAAGGGCCTTTGCCTCATCAAAATTGGTGAACCAATTTTGTTCTTGTGCATTAATAGAAAGTATTCCGCATAACATAAATACGGCTGTAATTAATATCCTTTTCATTTGAGTAAGTATAAATTGGTTAAAGTAAAACTACTATTAATCATTTAGATGATTAATGAGATTTGTCATATTATTAAAAAAGTAGTAGTCCTTAATAGAGGGCAATTTAGATATATAATTTGTTAACGTACGAACATTGACAATTAGTACTTAAATAAAGTAAATACTATTGAGCCATATCTATTAACCTCTGAATGGTATTTAAGTTTCGGGTGGTTGCAGTTATTTTCAGCTTATTCTCAATCAAATTATTACTCATTTTAGACTTACCTGCCCCCATTGGCGAGTGAATAAAAAAATCTGTATCTATCAACTGGTATTCTTCCGGGCTATAATCTACCTCTGCCAGCTTAGCCATGTTTTCCGATAATGGTTTGCCTGATAGAAAGGCTACATATACTTTTTTAGGGTCTCTGGTATCATCTTTTGTATAAGGGTTATTTTGCTGTGCATTTTTTAAATCCTCTACAGTTTTTACCATTACAGGCACATCAAAGCCGAAATCAGCTTTTATCTTATCCTTTATAGTCTGTTCTAACTTTTGTTTAGATTTTTCGTCAGATTCAAAAACTATATTACCACTTTGTATATAGGTTTGCACATTTCCAAGCCCGGCTTCTGTAAGCTGAGTTCTTAACTCAGCCATTTTGATGAGCTTTTGACCACTTACGTTTATCCCTCTTAATAATGCAATGTATATCATTTGATAAATGTAGTGATTGGTATTTTATCTAAAAAATTTTGACAATTTGAAATAGTATTTAGATATTTGTCTAAATATATAAATAACATGAACGCTTTATTTAAAGCACTGAACGACGCTACAAGAAGAGAAATATTAGAGTTACTGAAAGAAAAAAAGCTTTCGGCCGGAGAAATAGCCGACCATTTTAACATCAGTAAACCAAGTATCTCACATCACCTTGACATATTGAAACAAGCAGATTTGGTGAGTAGTGAAAAGAAAGGACAATTTATTATTTATAGCATCAACACCACAGTTTTTGATGATATAGTTGGTTGGTTTTTACAGTTTAACAATCCTAAAAAGTAAGCAATGAAAAAAGAAATTAAATACTGGATCATACTTCTTATCCCCTTTGTTTTTATCTACTTAAAATGGGATGAATTTCCTGAACAAGTAGCTATACACTTCAATATAAATGGTGAAGCAGATGGTTGGGCAAAAAAAGAAGTAGGCGTTTTAATGGGGCCTTTAATGAATATTGGCATATACCTTATACTGCTAATAATACCACTAATAGACCCAAGAAAACTGAACTATGCACTATTTGAAAAAAAATACGGCTCTATAAGGCTCATTATACATTTATTCTTCCTTTTTATATGCTTTATTATTAGCGCAGAGGCACTAGACTATAAAATAAACACCTCGCAGTGGATGCAAATAGGCATAGCCGGTTTATTTATGGTATTGGGTAACTATTTAAAAGCTGTTAAGCCAAATTACTTTGTTGGGGTAAGAACACCCTGGACCTTAGAAAACGAAACGGTGTGGAAAAAAACACATAATGTTACTGCAAAGTTATGGGTTACATTATCTGCAATTGTGCTCATTATTCAATTGTTTGTTTTTGTTAGCTGGATAATGGCGCCCTACGTCATCATTATAGCAACAGTACCTATTATCTATTCCTTTATTGAGTATAAAAAAATTAAAAAACAAGAATCATGAAACTAAGAACTATACTAATACTAACACTTGTAATACTCAGTTGGGCTTTAAAAGCACAAAACTTTAGTAGAGCAGATTACGATAAGCCTCAACAATATTATGAGGAAGAAATACAAATATCTGAAGGCGACTATGCAATTACAGCTACATTGATGACTCCTACTACGGGAACCAATTTTCCGGTAGCCATTTTAGTGCACGGTTCAGGCCCTAATGATAAAGATGGAACTGCCATAAATCAAAGACCATTAAGAGATTTGGCAGTTGGTTTAGCAAGCAAAGGAATAGCTACCATACGGTATGATAAACGAACCAAAACTTATGGTTTAAAAATGGTACTGAGCAAAGCTACCTTAACCACCAAAGAAGAAGTTACCGAAGATGTACACTTTGCCATTGAAGCTGCTAAAAAACAAAAAGCTTTAAACCCTAATAAAATATATGTAATAGGGCATAGCTTGGGTGCTATGATGGCTCCCAGAATAGGAAAAGAAAACCCAGACTTAGCCGGAATTATACTAATGGCAGGCCCTGCCAGAAAACTAGAAGATATTGTACTGGAGCAGTACATCTATTTACAAGCTACTGATGCACAAATTGAAGCTTATAAAAAGCAATTAGCATTGCTTAAAAGTGGAGATTATACAAACGAAACTCCAGCAAATGAATTACCACTTGGCTTGCCACCAGAGTACTGGAAGGATTTGAGTAGTTACAACCAAGTAAATATTGCCCAAGAACTAACTATACCTATACTTATTTTACAAGGAGAAAGAGACTACCAAGTAACCATGGAAGATTACAAACTATGGCAAGATGCATTAAGCGAAGACACCAATGCAGAGTTTAAATCGTATCCAAAACTCAACCATTTATTTACAGAAGGAGAGGGTGCTAGCACTCCGCAGGAATATCAAAATGCATTAAACATACCGCTATATGTAATAGAAGATATTTCAAATTTCATACAATAATGTATATTCATTATTTTAGGCATCAAAATTGATTTATCAATCTTAAAAAAAGAATATGAAAACTAAATTGGGCTTTGGAATATTACTATTGGCAGCAATGGGTATTTCTACGGCTTTTAAACCAACTACTCAAGAAGAAGAGGACTTAAAAGCAAAAGTAGAAAAGTTTATTGCCAGCCAGTCTGCCAATTATGAGCTAAAGACATTAAATATAGATGTGCCGGATATAGGTAGTATTGATAAAACTGAGTTTGAATGGCATGAAGACTACCTATTTAAAAGCAATGAAAAAGTATATAGTGAGTTTGTAGACAGAGATATCTACCAACGTATTTACATGTCTGTATATAAATATGAGGGAGAGAAACAAAAAACCATTGCTTTTGAAGCATGGAAAGAATGTTATATTGGTTGCGAAAAAATTAGAGAAGGAAGAGACTACAGGAAGTTTGATGGTGCTTTACCTATGTATGCTGCTATAAATGAAGACTACATAATTGTTTTAAGTATGAAGTGTAGTAGTGAGACCGATGGCTGGTATGACTTTAAAAAAGCTTTTTATGATGAGTTTGTAACTTATAAGACTCAGGTAATTGATGCAGACTGTGAGGGCCCTATAAAGTGGAAAAACGACCCTGTAGAAAAAACCAATAAGAGAAAAAAAGGAAGAAAAAGATAATAGCATAACTTATACAAAAAGTAAAAGCCGCCCAATGGGCGGCTTTTTTTATCTGTAGTGTGATTTCGGTTGAAAAAAGTGAGTTAAACAGTTGCTACGAAAAAAAGGTTAACATCTCCTCACTACAGCATTCGTATTATTTAGTCCAAAAACTAATAGTACTATGATTAGACTTAACAACAACCGTGCCAGTTGGGTTCCCTTTTCCAACTTTGGCAGACTGTATAGCACTATTATAACTTGCACTCTTTTGTACAGTGCTTGCGTTACGTGGATAGTTAATGGTAGATAGTGTTTGATCTACATCTAACATATACGTTGATGATGGGTGAAAATTCAAGTTGATGTTAGAAAAATCTCCCTTAACATTTATACGCTCAAATCTCTGATCCATTTCAGAAATAGTAACAGTACCATGAGAATCTTTAATAAAAATACCAGCGTTTACTTTTTTCACATTTGCAATAGAAAAACGAGAGTCAAGCATCAGGTTATTTACAAAGTTCAGGTTTAAGTCAGAATGGCGTATTGTAATCTCAGCAGTTGTTAATTCGTTAGCGGCAAGTCTACCAAATGTAACATCTATAGCACAACGTGGGTTTGTTAGTTTACCAATATTTACACTACCGTGCTCTACCTTAATGCTAGCTATACCAAATAGTTTATCTAAAGATAAATCGCCAAAATTATTTTTAACATCTAAATCATTAGAAGCAGGCATGCGCACCTTATAATTGATATGAAACTCTTTTATCTTTTTACCTGTTTTAGCAAGGTTATTAATGGTTTTTGCAGTTACAATTTTACCGTTCTGGTCAAAATCTATATCAATCTTTTCAATTGCTTTTCTTGCATATTCATCAGATGTAGCATCAACAGATACGTATACCTCTATTACAATCTTGTTTTCGCTCCATGTGTAAATATCAATGTCACCAAACTGATTATCAATCTGAAGTTTAGAGTCGGCAGATACCGTATACTCCTTAGATATTTTTGTAGTCTCGGTTATTAAATCAAACTCATGCAAAGCATAAGATTGGAAACCAATAAACAAAAGGGCTAGTAATGCTACTCCCCTTTTAAGCTTGCTGTTCAAATTGTTCATTTTCTCCATTTTTAATGTCTTCTAGTTGATTAATCAATGCCTCAAGTATTTCTACACGAGTGCGATAATTAATAATCATAGAGTTGATAATACGTTCATCTCTATAATTATTCACTAATTCTTTTCTCATCTCGTCATAAGCTCCCTCTAATAGGTCTAGTTCTGATAAGTAACTTTCTATTACAGCCTTATCAGCCATATTGTAATCTTCTACAATCTCTTGTTTTACGGTAAGTACTTGTTGGTAATATGTTTCTGCCTCTGCTACCTCAGGCGCAATCTCTTCTAAAGAATAGTTTTCTGTTGCTACAGCAGGCATTTCATTGGTTTGTACATTGGTAGAGTTATACAAGTAACCCAAGCCAAAAGCCATTACAAAAACGGCAGCTACACGCATCAGCATATACACCTTAGAACGGGTAGATTGCTTGCGCTTCTCTAACTTCTTTAAAAAACGAGCCTCATGACCTTCAAAGGGTTGCTGGTCATTAAACTCATCAGAGTTGTCTCTTATAAAATCTTCAAATTTATCAGACATCATATTTACTCTTAAGTATTTCTTTTAATTTCTTTTTTGCTCTTAAAAACTGCGACCTAGATGTAGAGCTAGAGATATTTAAAATTTCTGCAATCTCTTCGTGGTCATAGCCTTCTAATAAATACAGAGATACAATCAATCTGTATCCATCAGGCAAACTCTCTATTGCTTTTTTTACTTCAGCAACATTGTATTCATAATCTGCTTCTTCTGTTGTTTCGGTAGGCCCTGCATTGTTTTCGTAAGCATCTGTGTAAACCAGGTCTACTTTTCTTTTCTTCAATGCATCAATACATTTATTGATAACAATGCGCTTTAACCAAGCTCCAAAACTCACTTCTCCTTTGTACGTATCTAACTTTGTAAATGCAGCTAAAAAAGACTCTTGCATCATATCTTCAGCTTCCATAGAGTCTTTCATAAACCTGTAGCATGTATTGTACATAGCTCTATAGTAGGCCTTGTAAAGCTCCATTTGAGCTTTAGAATCGCCCGCTCTACTGCGTTCTATAAGACCGCTGTGAATGTGTTTATGTTGCACTGTGGTGCTCAACAATAGCTTATGGTTTACATCGACGTACACATATAAATGACGCCTCATTAATACTCAGTGTTGCACCAAGCTACGAATAATTTTAAAAAATTGTTAAAAACGGATTTCGAACACAACCCTTACCCCAAATTTTTCTATATCGGGGTTATCTAAATAAGACAATCTCCAAACACCTTCAACTCTAATAAATTTAAAGATATTTTCTATACCACCACCTACTTCGTAGTAACCTCTGGTAGGTGCTCTAAGGTCTCTATCTACAGTTAAAGCTTTGTTGGCATCGCTCAAAGAGCCAATTACAAACTTACCTGATATTACCTCTCTAAGGTTTAGTTTTTTAAGTAACGGAACTTTATTAAAGAATAAGCCATAAAAATGATGCTCTGCTTGTACGCCTATAAACTGATCGCTTACAAACTCAAAAAAGTTCATCATGTTATATGCATTCTGGCTATAAGAGTACGTTTCGTTACCTGCCTGTATATCTAGTAAAGGCAAGGGCACAGTACCAAAAGTTTTACCCGCCTCTATCACATAAATAAACTTACCCAATGGGTTTACCAAAAGTGGGTGACGGAACCTAACATATACTTTCTGAAAGTCTACATTACTACCAAACACATCGTCTAACCCTACTGAGAAATTCACATCTAAATCCGGGTACATTGCAGAAATAGGATTTCTCTCTACACCATACCCTAAGTACCTCTTACCGGGCGAATAATTTAAACCTACAGAAACCTCAGATGTTATCAGGTTTTCTCTGGGCACAGTACTTAAATCATTAATACCTTCCGGATCGCTATAATAATCAAAGCTAAAAGTGCCCGCAGGACTAATGGTTCTGTTTTTTACAGTTAGGTCTAGTATAAAGTTTTTAAAAGGCTCATAATCTACATAGGCTGATGCCTCGCCTACATAACTCAATTGAGTAATAGGATTTCTGGCTAAAGCCGATGATAAAAAGTTACCGGTACTCAGTGCCAAACCTGCTGTTCTTAGCTGAGCCAATTGCTGTACATCATACTTATATCGGCCACCAATAGATATCCTGGGTTTATAGCTGAGCAGGTATTTTGCGCCTAAACTGTATTTAAAACGTTCGTCTTTTAAACCATAGGCTATATAAGTATTCAACCTAAATCTATCATTATAACCTCCATAAGTTCTGCCACCAAAACGTAGGCGTAAGCCCTCTACATTATTAAAAGAAACTGAAGATAAAATTGGACCTATATCATAGCCATCCATTTCCCAGTAACCTGATAAGATAAGCGCTACAACATCTAAATAGGTTCTAAAAGCAGGTACTTTTTTAAGCGTATCTACCATCGTATATACCTGCTGTTCGCTAGAGGTTAGCTCTTCATGCCTGCTTTGCTTCCAAAAAGCTGTATCCCTATTAAACTCTGGGCTTCTATCCGTAAAAAAGTCTTCCTCTCTTTCATAAAAACTCTCTGGGTAGGGGTTATTTACTTTTATATTTCTGTAGCTGGTTGTTTTTTTACCGTAAACCCCTTTAGAGGATTTTGTATCTGCCACAGAAAAATCAACCACTATAAAGTCTCTTTTAATTACCCAAAGTGTATCAATCTTTAGAAACTCTTGTTGTATAGCAATATCGTTTACAAAGTTGATGTTGGCATCGCCAACAGCTTGCATTTTTATACTTTTTATTGCCCATGTACTATCGTTTACCCAAAAGTCTCCTTTAAAGTTCAGCTCTTTTCTGCGCTTAGGTATAAACTGCATATTATAGCACCAGTAGCCATCTATAAAAGCACTGTCCATTAAAAAGTACTCATAGCTTAGCAATCCTCTTGTAGACAGTGGACTTACAAAGCCCTTATCAAAAAGCTCAATGTAATTGTCATAAATATTTACTTTCTGATAAAGTGATTTTAAAAACTCATCTACACTTTGGTTATCATTAAAACCAGCGGCTTTACTCCCTTTCAATATTTCCTTTTCGGCATCCGGGTCTTGGCGTGAATAGTAGTCGTATACAGACTCTACCAAGAAGATTGGTAAAAAGGCTTTACCATTAATATCAGAAGTATCTAGGTTATCAAATATAAAATCGAAGGGTTTGAAAAGTTTACGCTCGGTAAACTTCTTGTCAATATTATTCAAGTCAAACTCTATCTTCTCATACTTTTCGTACTCGTAAGCATATATGTTTTCTAAGTTATTGCGGTCTTTATTAGCCCATATTTTACGCATCATAGCATGCGCAGGGTTTTCGGCTTCTTTATCGCCAACCAAAACAACATCTCCCAAGGTAGAAGCCTCTGGGCTTAGCACAACATCTACTGTTTGGCTCTCCCCCATTTCTACAGGCATTTGCTTAGTTTCATACCCAATAAAAGAAACCTCTATATGAGTTACATTATCTGATGTTTGTATTTGAAAACTACCATCGGCACCAGAAATAGTACCTATTTGCGTACCCTTAAAAATTACATTGGCAAAAGGCACGTCTTCACCTGTTTCAGCATCTGTTACTTTTCCTTTAACTCTTGTTAGTTGTGCAGACACAGCAAGAGACACCAGTAAGGACAAAATAAAAAATGGGAACCTTAGTTTTATATGTAAATGTTTGTTTTTTTCCATTCTGTTATGCACAAAAGTACGGATTGTACTTTATAGAATACAAAAGAAAACAATCAATATTAATTAATGTTTTTTGCGTACAAAAACATTCATTAGATTTGCAGCTAATTATAACGCGTTAATTATAAAATTTCCTAATAATGAAAACTACTAGCTTAAAAGCATTAGCATTTGTAGGTTTAACCGGTTTTATGGCAGCATGTAGCTCTATAAAGCTAACCGAAGAAGATTTTAAAGTAGAGCCTAATCCGCTTGAAGTACATGGTGACGAAGTAGAAATTACCATTACTGCAACATTCCCAGAAAAAGCAATGCCATCTAAAGCAGTAGTAACTGCTACTCCGGCATTGGTATACGAAGGTGGCGAAACTAAATTTGATGATGCTACTTACCAAGGAGAGAAATTTACAGGTAACAACACTGTAATTCCTAAAACAGGTAAAACAGTTACTTACACCAGCAAAGTTCCTTACACTCCAGAAATGGAAAACTCTACACTTAGAGTAAGAGCTAAAGGCACAAAAGGTAGTAAAGAACAAGAGTTTGACTTTGAAGTTGCACAAGGTGTTATTACTACTCCTTACTTAATGCAAAATGATGACATGGTTATCTTAGGTGAAGATAACTTTGAAAGAGTAACTAAGCACGAGCAAAGAGCAGTAATCAACTTTGATTATAACTCTTCTAACGTAAAAGGTTCTGAGTTAAGCGATGAAGATTGGAAAGCATTTACTGCTTTTGTAAAAAAAGCTGCAAAAGACACCAATGTTACTTTCTTATCATTAGAAAACATTGCTTACGCTTCTCCTGAAGGTGAGTTAGACTTAAACTCAGATTTAGCAAAGGATCGTGCAGAAGCTGGTGAGCGTTATGCAAAACGTTCTATTAGCGGTGCTAGAGTAAAAACTGCTGATGACTTTTACATCAATACTCCTAAAGGTGAAGACTGGGATGGTTTTAAAGCTGCAATGGCTACTGCAAACATAGACCAAGGAGACAAAATCATCCGTATTCTTGAGCGTTACAAAGACCCAGCTGTACGTGAGCAACAAATTCAAGATTTATCTGATGTGTTTGAAAAAATCAATTCAGAAATTTTCCCACAATTACGTCGTACTCAAGTAGTATTAACTTACCAAGTACAAGGTAAAACAGATGCTCAATTAATGGAGCTTGCAATGTCTAACCCAGATACATTAAATGTAGAAGAGTTATTATTTGCTGCTACACTTATTGAGGATATGGGACAAAAATTAACTATTTACAAAGCTGCTGCTCGTTTATTCCCTAACGATTGGAGAACTACAAACAACGTGGGATACGTATTGTACCAACAAGGAAAAACAAAAGAAGCTGCTGCTCAATTTAAGTTAGCTGCTGCTGCAGAAAAATCTGCTGTAGTACACAACAACTTAGGTATTATTGCTCGTTTAGGTGGCGACAGAAAAGCTGCTGCAGACCACTACGCACAAGCTGCTGGTGCCGGACAAGAAGTAAGCTATAACAGAGGTTTAGTAGAAACTCAAAATGGAGATTACAAAGCTGCTTCTGCAAACATGAAATTCCACAAGAGCTTTAACACTGCTTTAGCACAAATGTTAAACGGTGATAACAGTACTGCAATGAGTACTATCAAAGCTTCTGGCGATGACTCTGCAATGGCACATTACTTAATGGCTATTATTGAGGCTCGTAACGGAAACGCTTCTGCTGCAACCGGTCATTTAGACAAAGCTATTGCACGCGATGCTAGCTTAGCTGCAAAAGCAAAAAGCGATTTAGAGTTCCGTAACTTTAAAGACAGCTTTACTTTCTAAGAAGTAAACACACAATATATTTTAAAGCCCCGCAATTGTGGGGCTTTTTTATACCTTATTATTTATGAATAATCTCCTTAAAACAAAATTGGGTTGGCTTCGGATTATTGGCTTTTTTGAAGGTATTACATTATTGATTCTGGTTTTTATAGCCGTACCAATGAAGTATTATTACGACGACCCTAGCCTAAGCAAATCTTTAGGTCCGGTGCATGGTATATTATTTATCCTATTTGTAGGCTATGCATTTAGTGTTGGTACTGAACAGAATTGGAAGTTCCGAAAAACTACTTGGAAAGTTATACTAGCCTCCTTTATTCCCTTTGGTACATTTTATATTGATAAGAAGCTTCTGAGTAAGCTGTAACTATTAAGAGCTTTTTTTACTCCTCACTATTTTTACAATACGACTGTATATGATTTCTGCCAAGTTCCAGTCATACCCATCATAGTTGGTTGTATTGTTAAACTGAATAACAACTGTATCTATGTCTTTGTGGTATTTTGCAATACTCTGGTAGCCCAACACCAATCCTGTGTGTCCATATTGGTAAATAGATGAATAGATTTCCTCTTCACCTTCATTAAACACGGAGCCATCATTTAATGCTCTTACAAACATACCTACATCTTCTGCAGTGGCTAACATCCCTTGTTTTTCTGTTTTAAAATCCTCATCATAACCAACATAGTACCCACTCATTACATCATCTACATTTACCTCGCTAAGCGAAAAAAAAGTATTGCTTAACTCTAAGGGCATCAGAATTTGCTCTTTGATGTACTGATGATAACTATAGCCCACTACCTTATTGATGATTTTGACAAGCAACAAATAGTTGGTATTAGAGTATTCATAGTCCTCACCAGGTTCAAAGCTGGCAGGCAAATCTATTGCCAGCTCCAATTTCTCTTCATCATTTTCAGGTCTATTATCCCAATAAGTAGGATGGTCAAAGTAGTTAGGTATACCACTCCTGTGCTGTACCATCTGCCTTAATGAAATCCTATCTGCATTTTCAATTTTCCCATTAAGCTCCGGTAAATAATCAGCAAGGGTTTTATCTAAAGATAACTCATCAGCTTTCACCAATTTAGAAACTGAAACTGCTACATATAATTTACTGATACTGGCAATTCTGAATAAAGCATCGGGGCGAGCAGGTATTTTCTTTTTCCTGTCATGCCAACCTGCAGTATAAAAAGAGGGTGGTTTGCCTGCTTCATCTACATACACAATCATCCCATCAAAGCCATAATCAATAGCTTTATCTACTTGCTCCTGAACTGTATCCGGTAGCGGCATTATCCATGCTCTCACTAATATCCATGGCACAAAATACAATGAGCCTATACTGGCTAGAATAAATACTATTTTGAGTATTCGTTTTGTTTGTTTCTTGGTCACAATGCTATACTTTTCCAGCCGTTTTTACTCAACCCTTGGCTACAGCTCAAATATAGATAATCATGAATAATCTCTTTAAAACAAAATTGGGTTGGCTTAGAATAATTGGCTTTTTTGAAGGTATTACATTATTGATTCTGGTTTTTATAGCCGTACCAATGAAGTATTATTACGATGTCCCTAGTCTAAGCAAATCTTTAGGTCCGGTGCATGGTATATTATTTATACTATTTATAGGGTATGCATTTAGTGTTGGGGCTGAGCAAAATTGGAAGTTCAGAAAAACTACTTGGAAAGTCATATTAGCATCCTTTATTCCCTTTGGTACATTTTATATCGATAAAAAGATTCTGAGTAAGCTATAATGTTATTCTCAAGTATATTTTAAAGTCTCATTATTGTAGGGGTTTTATTTTATATATTTAAATGTATTACACTTACGTTATATTTAAATGAAACACCTAATCACCTGCATACTTATTATAGTAGCATTTCACCTTAATGCCCAAAATATTAATACTGACAAAATTTACACTTCAATAGAAGCTAAAGGTCCATTCAGTGATACTGAATCTTTATCAGTTTTCAATTACAAACATCTTGCTTGGTATTATAATGATACAGTTATGCCACCTAAATCACCTGACATACCCAGCAGTTATTGGGATAACCAAATAGATGGTGATACTATTGTATTTGATTCTAACGATATAACTTTAACAGATTCTTTGGCAATAATTACAGACAAATATCAAAGTAAAATTCACCTCATTGATCTGAAAAATGATTACAAACTAGTCAAATCTATTTCGGGTAAAGGAGGGTATAAAAGTGTACGCTTTGAAACAGATAAAAGATATAAATTCGGTTTCGGTAAAACCTATGTCAATGATACAATTGCCTATACTGAATGTTTTATAGAACATTATTTTACAGAATATGATAGTTTAACCAACACAAATTTGTCATCATATACAGGTGGACCGGGTCATATAAAATGGAATATAAGATCCTTAGCTATTATTAATGTATATAGTTTCAGAATTAATGATACAGCAATCCTTAATGAACTCAATATCCGTCGAGTTGATTTTGCTGTAAAAGATGATTTAATCTTTTTAAATTTCTATTTACGTCAAGAAGACGCCAATAGGAGAAAAGACGTTATAGAAAAATTAGCAGCAAATATGTTGAGCTTTAGCGCTCCAGTAGATAGCTTTAATAAAGAGCAACTCTCCTACATTAGTAAATATACATCAGATAGCACATCAAATTTTATTTCTGTTTTTAAAGCTGTAAACGATAGCTCTTATTCTTATAGATATCCAGACACTTATAGATATCATGACACTTTAAATGTAAACCTAATCGGTAGGTATAACGATGTTGTATATGCAGGAATCAACAATCAATTTCTGCGTTATCCATATACTGCTTTTAAACATCAACCTTACATTATAAATTATGAAACAGGAGCTCGAAAGGCTATTCACCCTTATGTTGATGATTACCTTATTGAGTATGACTATAAAAACTACATAACACAATACGTGAGGTATAATTACAATTACACTTTTTTATGTAGTTACAACTCTAAAAAAGAAAACCGATTATATACAATAGTTGAGTATAAAAACAATTATTACTATGATGTATTTGATGGCTCTACACTAAAACACTTAAGTCACAAACAATTAGTAGATGAAAACGGAATAGCATTAAAAAAGGGCAACACAAAACTTGGTTTTAATCATGATTACACACTTCAGGAAATGATTAATGAGCACAAAGTGTTCATTATGGTTAAAGATGACATCTATATCCTTTCATTAAAAGCAGAAGAATAAAACTTCACTTGCAAATCAGTTTCCGAATTCGTTACATTTAGGCTTCATGAAAAAATCAGAAGCTTAAATGCTAGTTAAAACTTACGGAAGCGCAGTATACGGGGTTAATGCCACTACCATTACGGTAGAGGTAAGTATTGATAGAGGTATCAAATTCTTTTTAGTAGGCTTACCCGATAATGCCGTAAAAGAAAGTCAGCAACGTATTGAGTCTGCCTTATCTCAAACCGGATATAAATGGCCGGGCAAAAAGATTGTCATCAATATGGCGCCTGCGGATATCCGCAAAGAAGGCTCTAGTTACGATTTAACTATTGCCATGGGCATACTTGGTGCATCAGGACAAATTAATGCAGATAAACTATCGGAATACATCATTATGGGCGAACTCTCTTTAGACGGAGGTCTACAACCCATTAAAGGAGCTTTACCAATAGCCATACAAGCCAGAACAGAAGGCTTTAAAGGATTTATCTTACCCAAAGCTAATGCAAAAGAAGCTGCTATTGTAGACGACCTAGATGTATATGGCGTAGATAACATAAAAGAGGTGATTGACTTTTTTAATGAGGAGAGCACTATTGAACCCCTGAAAATAGACACCCGAAAAGAATTTTTTGAAAACATACAAAACCCGGAGTTCGACTTTGCAGATGTAAAAGGGCAGGAAAACATTAAGCGTGCCTTAGAAATTGCCGCCGCAGGCGGACACAATGCCATTATGGTGGGTCCACCGGGTGCAGGTAAAACCATGTTGGCAAAGCGTATCCCCTCTATCTTGCCTCCGCTTACGTTGCATGAAGCGTTAGAAACTACCAAAATACATTCGGTGGCAGGTAAGTTACAAGCCAATACCTCATTAATGACCTCTCGCCCATTCCGTTCTCCACATCATACCATTAGCGATGTTGCCTTAGTTGGTGGCGGTACTTTTCCGCAACCCGGAGAAATATCTATGGCACATAACGGAGTGTTGTTTTTAGATGAGTTGCCCGAATTTAAACGGACCGTTTTAGAGGTAATGCGCCAACCTTTAGAGGATAGAGTGGTAACCATTTCTAGAGCTAGGTTTACGGTAGACTACCCTGCAAGCTTTATGCTAATTGCTTCTATGAATCCTAGCCCATCAGGTTACTTTAATGACCCTGACAGCCCAAACACCTCATCGCCTGCCGAGATGCAACGTTATCTGAGTAAAATATCAGGACCTTTATTAGACCGTATAGATTTACATATTGAAGTAACTCCCGTACCCTTTGAAAAACTAAGTGAAGAACGCAAAGCAGAGAGCAGTAACGAAATACGCCAGCGCGTAATGGAAGCCCGTAACATCCAAACGGAGCGTTTTAAAGAACATGAAAATGTGCATTACAATGCACAAATGGGAGCTAAACTACTCCGTAAAATATGTGTGATTGATGCCGAAGGACAAGCATTGCTTAAAACCGCAATGGAAAAACTAAATTTATCTGCTAGGGCTTATGATCGTATTTTAAAGGTAGCTCGCACCGTAGCTGATTTAGAAAATTCAGAAAAAATAGAGTCTAATCATTTAGCGGAAGCGATACAATATCGTAGCCTTGACCGTGAAGGTTGGATTGGTTAAACGCAGAAATGAATTACACTAAATAGATTCTATCTTATCTCTTGTTAAACCAGACTCTGTAGTACCTGTATTGATTGTAGATGCAGGCTCAAATAACATTATATGTACTTCTTCATCTGCTACTGGTCTATGCTCTACTCCCTTAGGTACAACAATCAGTTCTCCTTCATTTAGTATTTCTGTACGGTCTCTATATTCCATTTTCAATTGCCCTTTCAGTACATAAAATAGCTCGTCTTCATCATCATGATGATGCCATACAAACTCCCCTTTGAGCTTTACCAACTTTACATGCTGCCCATTTAATTCGGCAACCAATCTCGGATTCCAATAATCAGAAAAGAGGCTTAGCTTTTCTACAAGATTTACTTTTTCAGATTTCATGTTTCAAACATAAAAAAAGCTACTCATACTATTTCTACCCCAATAGAACTATTTAGGTAAGCCCCACCATACTTATATCAGCTTTTTAAGTGGGGCATTCCAAAGTTAACTAGCTAGCTATTTATTCTTTCTTTTCCTTTTTTCATTTACAACTCCTTTGACCATTTTGCTAAACTTCTTTTCTTTTTGTCTACGCTCTTGGACTGAGCTAGCAAAATGCGCTTGCTCTTTAGAAAGTTTTAAATAGTTCGCATAAGTTTCAGGTTCAATCTCACCGGAATCTAGAGCTTTTAATACCGAGCATCCTATTTCATTAGTATGAGAGCAGTTTTTAAACTTGCAAGAATGTCCCAATTCATAAATGGTATTAAATGTTTCTTCTAACCCAACTTTACTATCTGCAATTCCAACCTCTCTTATACCCGGGTTATCTACAATAAAACTACCATTTGGAAGAGTAATCAACTCCCTGTTAGTGGTTACATGTTTTCCACGCTGTACACTTTCACTTATTGCTCCTGTCTCTTGCTTTTCCTCCCCTGAAAGATTATTAATTAGACTTGACTTACCAACACCCGATGAGCCTAGCATGCAATAGGTAGCACCATCAATCATCATTGATTTTAGTTGTTCAATACCTTCCTCTGTTTTTGTACTTGTAAAAAATATGGGTACTCCCTCAAACCGTGAATTAATTGAGAGTGTAATCTCATTTAAAGTATTCTCATCAAAAAGGTCTACTTTATTGAAAATAATTAGTGGCTTAATTCCTGACTCATAGCATAAGGTAAGATAGCGTTCTAGCCTATTAAGACTATAATCACGTCCCAAAGCTTGTACTATCATTGCATAATCAATATTAGTTGCAATAATTTGATAATCATCTTTCTTGTTCACTGCCTTTCTCTTCAAAACAGTATGCCTAGGCAATACTTTATGAATTATTCCGGCATGCTCATCATACTCTTGAAGTAAAACCCAATCTCCTACAGCCGGAAGATCAAACTTACTTGTTGCAGAATACCTCAAATTACCCAACAATTCAGCGCTAACGACCCCGGTAGTAGTCTGAACACTATATCTTTCCTTGTTTTCAAGAATCACTCTCCCAACCTTTAGGAAGCCCTGATTTATATCCTCTTTTACGCTGCCTTCGATTTTTTCGAAGGCTATATTCTTTTTTGAATTATCCATTGAAATTCATCTTTATTCATGGATGTAACTAATTGTGTTATTAACCCAAGTAGATTACACCAAATGACTTAGCCTCTGCTATATGCAGAAAGCTAACTATATTATTTTAATTGAAAATAAGTACCCTTCAAATGAACATTTGGGGCACACAAATAAAGTTGACAGTAATAAGCAAGGCTTTAATTACTGTCTATTAAGCCGACACAGAAGTCGCTGTATGGAAAATTGAGCTAATCATAGCTGCAAATGTACTACTTTTCATTCTATTGGGTGAGGTATGGTACAAGCACAAAAAAGCCGCTCCATTGCGACTTGTTATTCTTGTACTCCCAATCGGTTTTTTAAATCGGGGTTGATAAAGAGATAACTATATACTTTTATTTCTCGCTCGTTAAACATTTGTATACCATCCATATCTAGGGGGATAAAAACATCTTCTTTAATTGCCTTGATGCCAAATCGTTTGCTGTGTTCTTCCCACAACACTACTCCATCGGTATAATCAGCATCGGGGTCTATCTTACACTTTACAATATCCCACTCGTAAATATGTATCCTGTTTTTATCTCGCAATCCGGTCCACTCATCAATGGTATTGTAATGTACCTTTCTGCCCGTCCACCAAAAAGCATCTTTAGAGTAGAAAACCATATTCTCGTTTATCTTACGCATATAACCTACTACTTTCTCATCTTTTCGTAACCTGTATCGCTTTTCGTTAAACATGGTTTAAGTGTGTTGTTCTATATAATCTATTAGGGCGTGAATAACTTTTATGTGTATTTCCTGTGCTCTATCTGCATATTGAGTTTTTGGGGCTCTAATTTCTACATCTGCTATACCTGCCATCTCGCCTCCGTCTTTTCCGGTTAGGCAAACTGTTTTCATACCTGCAGCTTTAGCGGCTTCTATAGCTCTTATTACATTTTTAGAGCTACCACTTGTGCTAATACCTAACAAAACGTCTCCGGCTCTACCAACACCCTCTACATACCTAGAGAAAACGTATTCATAACCATAATCATTGCCCACACATGCCATATGAGAGGGGTCTGATATAGCAATGGCACCCAAGGCTTTTCTATCATCTCTAAATCTGCCCGTCAACTCTTCGGCAAAGTGCATGGCATCACATAAAGATCCTCCATTACCACAAGAAAGAATTTTACCTCCCTGCTTTAATGAATTAACCATCAATTGTCCGGCTTGTTCAATATGCTCAAAGTTCTTTGGGTTATTTAAAAACTGATTGAGTACATCTTGTGCTTCTGTAAAGTGGGCTTTAATCCTATCCATTACTTGCCTTGTCTTTTATAAAATTCTTTTTTGCCTTTGTCTAACCAACCTTTATAATATACTGCATCTTGAGTAAATGCAGTTGGATCAATCATTTCATTCAACTCGTGGTCAACAATTACATAATATGGCAATGCATTTGTTTGAAAATGCTCTACCTGAAACTCTTTACGCTTATTACCCAGAGTGCGTACTTTTTTTCCTGTAATTTCAGATACATATTGTTCTTCTTCAGGCAACCTATCTCTCTCATCAGTATATAAAGAGATTAACACAAACTCTTGACTAATTTCATTAAACACTTCGGGTTTAGACCAAACATTGTTCTCTACTTGCCTACAGTTGGTACAAGTCCAACCTGTAAAGTCTAATAAAATAGGCTTATTTACTTTTTTTGCATAAGCTAAACCTTCTTCATATTCATGAAAACAACTCAAACCAAGCGGACAGTCTTCCGGATGAGAGCCATAGTCTTGTGGGGTTGGTTCACCTTCATTTAATGTAGCTTGAGGTAAATTTGCTACCTCTATTCTTTTTTCAGCATAAAAATCCGGTGGTACAAATGCACTTACTGCTTTTACAGGTGCACCAAACATACCTGGTAGTAAATACATTGTGAATATTAAAAATACAATTGCAAAACTCATTCTAGGAATAGACACTTTTTCAGAAGGGCTATCATGAGGCATTCTAAAACCTCCTAATAGATATATTGTAAGCAAACCAAATATTGACACCCATGCAGCAATAAATAATTCTCTTTTTAATATTCCTAACTGCCAAACCATATCAGCATTTGACAAGAATTTAAGAGCTGCTGCTAGTTCAATAAAACCTAAACTTACCTTCACCATATTTAACCAACCACCAGATTTTGGGAGCGAGTTTAACCAACCTGGGAAAGCCGCAAATAATATAAAAGGAATAGCTAACGCTGTTGAAAAACCCAACATCCCTACAGCCGGCCCCATTATTTCTCCATTTCTTGCCGCATCAAATAGTAGAGTACCTATTATAGGACCCGTACATGAAAAGGATACTAAAGCTAATGTGAATGCCATAAAAAAGATACCTACAACTCCACCTTTATTTGATGCCTCATCTGCTTTATTAACCCATTTAGAAGGTAGAGTTATTTCAAATGCTCCTAAAAATGAAAGAGCAAAGACAACAAACATCACAAAGAAAACAAGGTTAAACCATGGATCTGCAGCAAGATCACTAAGGGCATTTTCACCAAAAGACAGAGTAACAATAACTCCCATTGCTACATAAATTACAATAATAGAGACTCCGTATAAAAGAGCTTTTCTTATACCCTCCCCTTTAGATTTACTCTGCTTAGTAAAAAAACTTACCGTTAAAGGAATCATTGGAAATATACAAGGCATAAAAAAGGCTGCTAATCCGCCTGCAAACCCAAGACCAAATATCACCCATAAAGTAAGACTCTCATCTTCTGAATCATTAACAGAAGAACTAGTATGAGAGCTGGCAATAGTCTTTGCATGATCTTCCTCTACTATTTCTTCATCTGCATTATCAGGTCTTGCTTTGGTATAATCAATCTCTAAGGTTTCATCAGGCAAACCATCTTCATCTATTTGCCCTGTGGGTTCTGCATCATCTACTTTATTAATTTTTGCACCTGTAAACCCTTTTACTTTAAACTCTGCATCTGCATAATTAGGTGGTGTACATTGCTTATCATCACAAGCCATATACTCTGCCTCGGCAATTAGCTTAAAGTCTTTATTGGTAAGTACTTTTATCTTTTGCACAAACTGCACAGAACCTCCGTAGTATTTAACATCCATCTGAAAGTTCTCATCATACTCAGCAATCAACTCTCCTCTCTCTTCTACTTTACCAATTAGCTTATAATTTGGGGTTTCTGTAAACATAAAATTGGTAGCAATTGGACCTCCTTCATCCATAAACTGAGAGTAAATGTGCCAGTTATCCTCTACCGTAGCTACAAATATGAGCTCTACCTCACCTTTTCCTAAATCATTGGTTTTATAGCTCCACTCTACAGGGTCATAAAACTGTGCTTGTACATTTACAGATAGCACTGTAAACAACAATATGCTAAGCACCACTACTCTTTTCATCAACTTTTTCATTTTTATTTTTTCAGTTCCTTTAACTGTGATTTGATTATGTATTTTAACTCATTAGCACGTTGGCTACCAATGATATATCTCATTCCTTCTTTATCTATAAGCTCTATTGCATCTTGCCCGGAAGTATGAAACCTTACCACTCCTTTGCGGTGCAAGTTATATACTGATCTGCTCCAAATAGACTTGCTATATTTTATCTTTTTCACCTCTGCAATACCTCTCAAATCTATCTTCACTACTCTTGAGGTCCATAAGCCATCTAGCGTGATACTGGTTTCGGTAACCAAAGTTTTAAAGTGTAGCACATACATTAGCGCAATAGATGAAGCCACCAAAACAATACCAAAAGCAAAGTATGCATCAGATGTTACAGAACCTTCGGGGCTAAAATAAAATGCCACAAAAGCAAAAATTGCCAGCACAGTTCTACGTAACATAGACATTCTATTATGCCCTAAATATTGTTTTTCTTTATAGAGGTATTCAGTTTCCATAGGTCTCAATTAATTCTACAAGATATACTTTTTTCGTATTATCCGTTACTTTAAACCTATCATCTAAACGCTGGTTTACCACCCAAATTATTTCTGAACCCGAACATAAAATCCAAGCATTTTCTTTTTCGAGCAATGATAATTTTTGATCTGTAAAAAAATCACTCAATTTTTTCTTTCCTTTCATTCCTAAGGGGAAAAAATAATCGCCTTTTTGCCATTTTCTCAAGGTCAATGGGAATTCAATTTTATCAAAATCCAAAGCGGCCAAATTCTTGCTCTTTTTTAATTCAAAATTCTCTATTGGTAGGGTTTTGAATTTTAGTTGTGCAGGTTTTTCTATTTTTTCATCCTCTTTTTGGATGAAAAACTCTATTTCTGCATCATTTTCCGAAATCGGACTAATAATTAGCTCATTTCGGTCTTTTATGAGTCGATGTGTGTCAGAAAAAAATTGCTTGCCGGACTCTCCATCTAAATTTCTAATGATATCATCAACCTTTTTAAAGCCAAAAGGTTTTATAAACTCATATAAATATGCTTCTGCCGGATTTAAGACTTTTAAACCCTCAATAGAAATATAAATTTCATCTCCTTTTACGTGTAAAAGTTGTTCTTTTTGACGCTCAATTTCGTTTAAATATACCCTTTCTACATTTGTTAAATAAGCCGTATTCTGAAGTATAGTATCGATTAAGCTAGGGTTTAGCTCCTTTAAAATAGGTATTACTTGGTGACGAATTCTATTGCGTTTGTACATCAAAGAGGTATTACTCTGATCTTCTCTATATGCTATCTTTTTCACAATAGAATAGTGCGTAATCTCTTCTTTATCAGTAAACAACAAAGGTCTAATCACCTTATTATAACGCACTTTTATACCTTGAACACCGGCAATACCGGTACCCCTTATCAAATTGAGTAAAAATGTTTCTACAGAATCATCTCTATGATGTGCAACTGCAATTAAATCGTAGCCGTTTTTCTCTCTAATTTCCTCAAACCATTTGTAACGCAGCTCTCTGGCAGCCATTTGTGTAGACCATCCATTTTCATTAGCAACAGCCTTAGTATCAAACCTTTTGGTAAAAAAAGGAATGTAGTTTTTACCTGCAAATTCTCTTACATGCGTTTCATCTCCATCAGATTCTGCACCTCTTAACTGGTAGTTGCAATGTGCTATACCAAACTCATAATCAGACTGTTTAAACAAATATGCCAGCACCATACTATCTATACCACCACTAACTGCCACCAATACCTTAGTATTAGCAGGTATGTGCAGTTCATTAGTCATAAAGTTTTTAAAACGGTCTAGCATTGTCTATTGAATTATAGAGGCAAATGTACTAAGAAGTTTTACTTGGCTTTGTCGTTTTATTGACACAAATACTATTGTAACACTTTAAACAGTGCATTTGCTTTTAATAAACACTCTTCATACTCCAACTCGGGTACCGAATTTATAGTTATTGCACCCCCTACCATCATAGATAAATATTGAGTACTAGCATTGTATTGTATACTGCGTATCACTACGTTAAAGTCAAAATCTCCTGTAGGTGATATATAGCCTACACTCCCCGAAAACAAACCTCTTTTTGTTAACTCGTATTGCTCTATCAGTTTCATAGCTCTCACCTTGGGCGCCCCTGTCATTGAGCCCATTGGGTAGGCATATTTAATAGCATCTATAAATGTTTTATCGGGGTGTAATTGCGATGTTACTGTAGATATTAACTGATGTACTTGCTGAAAGCTATACACACCAAATAACTCGGTAACATCTACTGTACCCATTTGGGCTGTACGAGATAAGTCATTACGCACCAAATCAACAATCATTACATTTTCTGATCGCTCTTTTTGGCTATTATATAAATCTTCTTTCAGCTTTTCATCTACTGTTTTATCTGTATCTCTTCGGGCTGTGCCTTTTATGGGTTGTGAGATTATAGTATCTCCTTTTTTCTTCATAAAGCGCTCCGGACTTGCAGATATCAAGTACTTACCTTCATTTTTGTACAAAGCACTAAAGGGTGCATTAGATATGGCGGATAGCTTTTTATATACCTCAGCCGGATTAATTTTTGCGCCTTCAGCATAAAACTCTTGGCAGTAATTTACCTCATATATATCTCCTAATTGGATGTGATTATGCAGTTTATCTATTGCCTCTATGTAGGCCTGCTTGCTTACTCTCTCTTTTATTTGGGGTGCAGGTAAATGTGTAGCAGCAGAGTAATCATTCTCCAAAACCTGATTTAGCATACTCTCTATATGAGAAGCCTGTATGTGATTATGATGATGGCATTCTACTTCATCTTCTTTTATAAAAAACAACCATTTAGGCACAAAAAAGCTACAATTACTCCAACCTAAACCATCGTAATTGGCAGAACTTAAATGTTCTAATTCGTTTTTTAAATCATAAGAAAAATGACCAAAAAGCCAGTCATTCTGTTGCTGATGATAGGCATATAATTCGTCAAAAGTATTGCCGTTTTGTGGTTTAAAAACTGATAGTGCTTCTGCCGCTACCACGAAATCAAACTCACTATATATATCATTTTTATAGCTATTGCTATCTAATATACTAGATACAGCATGCTGCTGTGCCCAGTCAATAAATTTTGATTTTAAGTTTTGGATATCCCTTATCGGAAAACGCGAAATAGTACGCATTGGTAATGTTGATTATTTCTTAATTAACTTTCCCCACTTTTTAATGCTCCCGGCTACAACTTCTAAGTTAATGGGCTTAGGAATATAATCATCCATACCTGCGGCAAGGCAACGTTCTTTATCTCCTTGCATAGCATTTGCAGTCATGGCTATAATTCTAGGACGTTTATCTCCTTTATGTTTTATTATTTCTTTGGTAGCCTCTAAGCCATCCATCTCAGGCATTTGCACATCCATAAATACCAAATCATAATTTTGGCGATTTACTGCCTCTACTGCTTCTAAACCATTGCCTGCTATATCTGCCCTATAACCCATATTAGCCAAGGTTAACAAAGCTAATTTTTGGTTTACAGCATTATCCTCAGCAACTAATATTTGTAATGGGAAGTCGTCTGATAATTTAGCCCCGGTAACTGACCTAGTCTTAACTCGTTTTTTATCTGTATCAGCTTTTACATCTATCAGGTCAACATCAAGAACTTTTAGTAAAACATCAAATAGCTGAGAGTGTTTAATAGGTTTCATAAAGTTCCCATTAAAATAATCATCTTTCTTTTCATCTATTAACTCAGTGTTTATTGAGCTTGCCAATAAAACAGGAAGTTCTTCTTTAGACTTATACTTTCTGATTTCTTTTACTACTTCCAATCCATTCATTTCGGGCATTTCATAATCCATAATTACCAAGTCGTAATCATCTTTAGTAATTTTTTGCAATGCCTTTTTGCCACGTGTAGCAGAATCTGCCTTCATACCCCAGTTACTAAACTGATGGGTAAGAATTTTAATGTTGGTTGAATTATCATCAACAATTAATACTTTTTTATCTGTTAGCTCAGGTATGCGAGAACTCATGTAGCTTTTCTTAATAGCCTTATTAGACTTTTTAAGACGCAAGGTAAAATGGAATGTAGACCCCTTACCTTCTTTACTCTCTACCCATATTTTCCCTTTCATTATCTCTACTAAACGAGCGCAAATAGCCAGGCCTAAACCGGTACCACCATACTTACGTGTTGTAGAAGAATCTACCTGGGAGAATGCTTGGAAAAGTTTTTTCTGCTTTTCTTCAGGTATACCTATACCCGTATCTTTTACCTGAAAATGTAAATCATGTGCACTACCTTTTTTGGTTTCGGATGATACATACACAAATATTTCTCCTTTATGAGTAAACTTAATTGCATTGTTTACTAAGTTTATCAATATCTGTCTAAGCCTAGTTACATCACCTAGCACCACCTGTGGCACATCATTCTCTATCATGTAATAGAGTTCCAAACGTTTTTCGTTTGCCTTGGCAGAAAGCAAATCAAATGTTTCCTCTATGGCTGCTTCCAACTCAAACGGATGTTCCTCTAAATCCATTTTACCGGACTCAATTTTAGAGAAATCCAGTATATCATTTATAACCGTTAACAGAGTATCTCCACTTAAACGGATAGTATTTACAAAGTCTTCTTGTTCATCTGTCAGCTCTGTCTGATGTAATAAACTGGTCATACCTATTACACCATTCATAGGTGTTCGTATTTCATGGCTCATTGTTGCCAAGAAATCTGATTTTGCTTTTGCTGCTTGCTCAGCTTCATTTTTTGCATCAATCAATTGCTGATTAAACTGGCGTTGCTCTATTTCGCTACTTACCCACTTGGCCATTAGCTTAAGTATCGAAAAATCTGAATCACTAAACTTTACAGGAGATGGAGTTGGGCTAGAAAAATTAAGTGTGCCGTATATTTCTCCGTTTACAGTTATAGGGGTTGCAAAGTAAGCTTCTAACTTAAACTCTTTATAGGCAGGGTGAGACGCCCAATCGCTCTCTCCTATATGTTCCTTGGCAATGGTTTGCATACACTCTATTGTATCTCTACAATATGTACTGCCTAATGCAAATATTACTCCGCTTGATATGCTATCATCAGGTGTAACAACTTCTACAATCTCGTATTTATCGCCGTAAATATGAGATAGTATTCCTACCGGTAAATCGAATCGTTCTCTACCAATATTGATAATACCTTTGAGTTTCTCTTCAAAACTAAGGCTAGAGTCAGAGGTTACTTCATATAGGTTACGAATTGCTTTCTCATTCTCAGCAATAATATCTTGTGCTATTTTCTGCGCTGTAATATCTCTAGATGAAGTTTGTACACTTATTACCTCTCCATTTTCTAGAATAGGAGTAATAACAGTCTCTAACCATATTATATCTCCATTTTTCTTTACTGCTCGGTAAGTAGCCACCATATCTGTTTTTTCTTTTAAAACAGGTATGTGATATTCGTTTTTAACTCTCTCTACATCTTCAGGATATATAATGTCATACCCGCTTTTCCCAATTAACTCTTCTGGCTTATACCCCAATACATCCTCTACTGAAGGAGAAGCAAATGTGTGATTACCTTCAGCATCATATAAGCTAATTAAGTCATTGGTGTTTTCTGCCAATAACTTATATAGTTTTTCTCCTTCACGTAAGGCTCTTTCTACTTCCTTGCGCTCTGTTATATCTTGAAAAACACCCGTAACCTTAACTATTTTACCGTCTACTTTTACTGCCTCGCCTTTGGTATATACATCCTTTTTATTGCCTTTTGCAGTAATAATTACCAACTCCCCTTCAAATGATTTTCCTTTTTCTATCGCATCACCAAACCATTCTTGGATTATTGGCAAAGACTCCTCATCATAAAAAGCTATTGCATCTTCTACATCAGGCTCTACATCTCCATCATATTCATGTATTTTAAATACTTCATCAGACCATGATATTTTATTTTGCTCAACATCATATTCCCAACCACCTAATCTTGCTATACGTTGTGCATCATTTAAGGCTTCTTGTGCTTTTAAAATCTCTCTTTCAGCTTCTTTGCGCTCAGTAATATCTTGGAATATCCCTACAATTTTATGCACGTAACCACCTGTATGCCTTGCCTCCCCTTTTACACGCACATCTTTTCTGTTTCCTTTGGGTGTAAAAAGCTCTAGCTCTATATCAAATGGCTTAGGGTCTTTAAGAGTCTGATAAAACAAGTTCCCTATTTTCTCGTAAGATTCTTTATCATAAAACTTAAGTGCGCGCTCCAAGTCAGGCGGATCATTGCCCTCGTAGTCATGTATTGCATATACTTCTTCTGCCCAAGTTAACTCCATAGTATCTACCTCATACTCCCAACCCCCGATTTTAGCAATACGTTGGGTTTCTTTTAAAGCAGATTGAGTTTGTAGTATCTCTTGTTCTGCCAGTTTAGATTCTGTCACATCCCAATTTATACCCACCATGCGCGTAGCATTCCCTTCATCATCTCTATGGATGTTAGAGCGTGCAGAAATATATCTTATCCCTTTTGGGGTAATAATTCTAAATGTAGCATCAAAATCTTTCTCGCCATTAATTGCCGCAGCTACCTCTTCATTAACCCATTCTTTATCATCTTTATGCAAGGCTTGCTCATAGGCTTCATAAGCACCAGCAAAATCATCTTTACTCACCCCAAAGAGAGCAAACATTCTGTCATCCCAGCTTAGACTGTTATTTACCAAATCCCAGTCCCAAGTACCAATGCTTGAGGCATCCATAGCTAGGGTTAGCCTTTCTGTTGCTTCTCTGGTTGCTTGTTCTGCTTTAATTTTTTCTGTTACATCAACTAATAGCCAAACTACTCCTTTATCAAATTGGTAGGCACCAATTTCTATATCTAATTTCTCTCCTGTTTTACTGGTAATTTGTGATACTACTGTTTCTTCAAAACCACCCTTTTTACGCTTCTCATACTTCTCCTTAATTCGCTTACCCTCTTTTCCGTAAATAGTATTAAACCATCCATCTAAATCCGGTAATTCTTCTTGAGTATAGCCTGTAATTTCTTCTACTCGTTTATTGATGGTTACATTATTATCATTATCTACCAATACAGCGCCTGCAGGTAAGTTTTGTACAATAGCATTCAGCCTTTCTTCACTTTCTTCCAGGCGTTCGGTAATCTCACTAATTTCTTTTACGTGTTGTGATAGTTCTTCTTCGCGAGTAGTTAGCTCTTCTTCGCGTACAGTCAGCTCTTCATTTAACTCTTGTTCGTTTTTAAGTAGCTGTTTTAATAACTGTTCCTCTAATTTACGTTTGCTTATATCTTGGCTAACTCCTATTATTCTTAATGGTTTACCATCATCATCTCTGCTTACTACACTACCTTTTGTAAGCAACCACACCTCATTACCTGCTTTATTAATGGCACGGTATTCCATTTCTAAATTACCATCAAAATCGGCTTTTTTACAGGAGTTAATAATATTGACTACATACTCAGCGTCTTCAGGGAATACAGAGTTTAATATAGAGCTGATGTTTTGTTCCAGTTCATCTAATTTATACCCCAAAATATCTCCCCAAGTATCATCATAAAAAACCTCTCCGGTTTTAACATTCCAGTCCCATAAACCTTGTTTGGTATTAAATAGAGCTAGCTTTAGTCGTTCAGTATTTATTCTAAGGTTTTCTTCAGAGAGCACTCTATTTGTTACATCTCTATCATAAACACTTACCCCTACAACATTTTTATCTGAATCATAAATTGGGTTTAAACTAGCCTCATTAAACCTCGTTTTTCCGGATGGATAAGTAGTATCGTACTCAAACTCTAGTTTCCTTCCGGCTAAAGCTTGGCTGTAGTAAGAGCGCCATGTATTGGCTAGCTCATTTGGTAAATTGATATTAAAAAAGGATTCTCCAATTTCAGGTTTCCACTTATACCCTTCTTGCATTCTGTTTACAAAAGGCTCATTAAACTTTATAAATGTATAGTCATTAGAAATAGACCATATTAAATCATCTGTATTATCTAACAGGGCTGCTAAACTCTGTTGGCTTTCTTTTACAGCTTGGTTAAGCGTATTAATCTTTATTTCATTAAACGTTTTGCTAATTTGGTTTTTCCAGTAAGAGCGGGCACCAATAATAAGCAATAATATAAGTGCTGCTACTATTGGTATTAATTGTCTGAGGTATACTTTTTGTTGCTCCACCAACAAGGCTTTGGGTACGTGTACAACCAAACTCAAATCTTCATCTACAACACCAGAGGTATTGTTGAGCATAAACTTTACCGGATAGTGATTGAAGTATCCTTTTTTTGTTATAAAATCTGTACTAGAATAATCGCTGTTTACTATTTGTTTCCATTCTTCAACATACTCAGTGTTAAAAGCAAAATTTCTCCTATCATCTAACATAAAACCCCACTCCTTACCTATAGAGTCTGACTGAAGCCAATAACCATTTCTATTGATTAGATATGCCTGCGCATCTACCTCATCAGATACATGCTGTATTTCATCTAAAATATACTGTCCATTGTAATTAATAATTACCATCCCTGCTTTATCGCCATTGGCATCAAAAACAGGTGTTGCAAACCTTATAACAGGTCTAAAAGGTTTTTCTACAATGCCATTTTCAATATTTAAGTCAAACTTAGAAACATAAACTTGCTCTTTATTCAGCGCCATTGTTTTATAAAAATAATAGCGATCAGCTTTATTCTGTTTACCGTAGTCTCTTATGGGACCCTCCGAGCTATTAATAATTTTAATTTGCTCAACACCTTCTTTATTAATAAACCTTATTTGATAAACTCCTTGTTTATGAAGCACTTCTGTGTAAAAAGCATCTTCTGTTGCTTTAAAAGAAGCTTTATCTCCGTTTACATACTTAAGCAAGTTAGCTCCTTGACTAATAGCTAGTAAGTCTTGCTCAATAAACTTTATCTGATCATTAATAGTGTTCATTAATAGATTAGATGCTGCTACAGATTTTTCTTTATTAATTTCTTTTACATACTTGGCATTTCTGTAGGAGAGGTAAACCGTAACCAAAAGAATTGGTATAATTAGGGCAGAAGCTGAAAGAATAACATTTCTTGTAATTCTCCTTCTAATCTTTTTTAAATTATCGGTGGGAATATCCGCCATTCGGTTCAGCTTCGTTGGGTTAAGTATTCTAATGTACAAAGAAAAAATCTTTTTTATTCTTTGAATACTTTAATTGAGTAAACTTTTAATGAATCTAAATAAATACGAAATTCCTTAATTATTGGTTTACACAACAAACAAGCACAAGCAAAAAGCCCATGCAATTGCACGGGCTTTTGTAAATTTATATGTGGTAGTAATTACTCTACTATCACAAGTTTTTTAATTGTTTGGCTTGCACCTGTAGATATATTTACATAATACACACCTTTTGATAGTGTAGATAAATTAAACTCTACTTTTTTACCTTGATTAGTCACAACTTTTTCTGCAACAACAACACCCAATTGGTTTACAATTTTAATATCTAAATCATTTTGCGGCTTACCGGGTAGCTCTATTACAAACTGCCCTTTATTTGGATTTGGATAGATGGTTAAGTCACTCAACAACTTATTCTCATCTATACTAATGTTGTTAATAGATATTTGATTTGACGTATCTGAAGGGCAGTTTAATTGAGTAACCACACATGTATAAACCCCATTTTGTGTTGGTGTATACGTTTGGCTACGGGCTCCACTAATAGGGGATCCATTGTAGTACCATTGATTTACCCCAATCGTAGCATCCGACTGTAAGTCAGGGTTTAAAAATGTAATTGTAGGTGTTTGTGGCGTAGCACGTACCTGTACATTCCAATAACTCGTATCGGTACATCCATTTGCACTTACTACATATTGAAATGGAAAAACACCTGCTCCTAATGCACCTGGGTCAAAAACTGAGTCAGTAAAACCTGCTCCAATAAATGTCCCTCCCGAAGGGAAAGCTGTCATAACAAAAGGAGAATCTGATTCGCAAATTACCGGCATAGAAATTATTGATACCGGAGGTGCTACTACTCTAATTGTATTTGTAGATGTAGATAAACAACCGCCATTTTCAATATTATAAGATATAGTATGGGTACCTATACCAGCTGCTAAAGGATCAAAAATACTGTCTGTAATCCCCGGACCTGAATAATACCCACCTGCAGGTGTACCTCCGCTTAAGGTTATTGTTTGCCCAGACAACACACATATATCAGAGTAAGTAGTAGGGAAAGCAGTTGCCACAGGGGTTCCTACATTTATATAGTCTGGTAAATAAATAGTGTCTGCACCTAAAGCATTTGAGCTAATTAAGGTTACATCATACACCCCAGCTGTTGGATATAAAATATTAGTTGGACTTGATGCATAAGATGTATCAGGCGTAGCCCCTTCAAAAATCCATGTCCATCCATTAGGGTTATTTACAGAGTTATCAAAGAAATTAATTGCATCTCCGGCACATATTGCAGTATCTAAAGTAGATAGCCCTGCAATTGGAGCACTACCTAATGTACCTGATATTATTAAGCCAAAATCTTGCGTAGGATTAAGCAGCGTTCCTTTGTGAGTAACTTGTACCGTATAATCTCCGGCTAATGGCGTAGCAAAATAAACCTGCTCTACATTATCTCTATTATTATCTCCGGTAGTTGCTGCTGCCGATGGGTTTGCCGGGTCTAATATATATGGCATATATACTGTACCTGTACTATCATGTATTAAGCGTAAGTCTAAATCATGTACTATTCTTCTGGTTGTATCATCATTTGCTGCGGGTCTTACTATAGCCGGAATATCTGTCCAGGCAATAGTAGCTCTTAATGGTTGTGTACCATCTACAGACACATCAAATGAAAAAGTATCTGAAGCAGTTAAGGTCGCCTCTATAATATGATTATCATTATTGGTATTTGTAATAACGTCTGCCGCCTTACGAACATTCAGCAATCCCCAACCAAAAGAATAATCAGGACCAGGGTTAGAACCAGCCTCATATGTAGTATGTATGGCTAATGCTTTTAAGGTAGCTGCTTTCATAAACACTCCTTTTAAATTGAAGTAATGTTCTTGTACTAAACCTAATGAACCTGTTGCATTTGGCGACGACATAGATGTACCGGAAGAGTTATAATAATTTGTATTACCGGTTGCACTTGTAGAGTACAAGCTTACTCCGTTTGCTACTAAATCCGGCTTAATTCTTCCATCATCAGTTGGGCCCCAACCACTAAACGAACTCATAGACACACTGCTTGGGCTTACATAAGGATTAGGCATATCTAACACGGCTCCTACCGTTAAAATATTTTTAGATGTACCATAAGTAGAAACACAATCGTATGGCCCTACAGTTCCTCTAGGAGTAGTACTCCATACCCACTGCCCTCCATCTCTTACATAATGACCTCCAAAAGCAATACCATCACCTCTATCATTACCAGCAGATTTTACAATTAAATAATAAGGCGCATTGTAAGCGATATTATCCCAGCTTCTTGCAGCCCCATCATAGTAACCAAACTTGTAATCTTCGGTAGCACTTAAGCTAGTGTCACCGTAAAAATACCAATCTGTACCATCAAAACCCCAACCGGCAACAGTACCGTATGAGTGATTTGAAAGTATCAATCCAGAAGCAGCTCCAGCCATTTCTGCATCATCATTATTAAAAGTATATGCATCTAAACTTGCACTATCACACATACCTCTTGCATTAGCATCAATACCGGTTGCAATCATAGTACCTGCCACGTGTGTAGAGTGGCTACTTAATCCGGTAGCACCATCTTTTTGGGTAACCCTACCTGTAAGCTCTTGGTGTGTTCCTCTTACAGCTCCACCATCCCACTCACCTAAGGTTATTCCCTTACCAGAGAGATTTAAACCTGATGAGCCACCTACTCTCAATTCATCTGCTTGAGTAGTTTTTGCAGCGTTTGCATTGTCTGTTTGATCAAATAATAACAATCCGTTTTCAGAAATACCCGAAACCCTAATAATGGTTCCGTCTTCTAAAACAGAAATTAAAGGCACTCCTAATTCATTTGCAGTTTTTACTGCTAATAAGTAATTTGGATTTGTTTCTTCTTCCATTTCAGCCTGAATTTTGGCCAATGCTTCGGTATTTGCATATGGAATTTGGTTTTGTGCCAACCCAAAAAAAGGCAATAGTAAAGCGGAAAACAGTACTGTTTTTGTAATTTTCTTCATAGCGCTATGATAAAATGTTTCAATGTAATTGTACCAAAGATACGGTTTTCATTTTTTAAACCCGCTCTAAGAGACCATCTTAAGTGGACAATTAGTGACTTAGACTCAGAAATTTAGCAATGGTTTAAGCAGCCTTAGGGAACTCTATAAAGAAGCTAGAACCCTTACCCTCTTCACTTTCGCACCATACCCTGCCATTCATAGCCTCAACATATTTTTTAACAATAGATAAGCCTAAGCCTGTTGAGTCTTCTCCCCCGGTTGGTTTTGCAGTTAACTTCTGGAATTTACCAAATAGCTTTTGTTGATCTTCTTTGCTAATACCCGGTCCTTCATCTTTTACTTCTATCATCACCTTATCTCCTTTATCAAAGATGTTGGCAAATATGCGTTTGTTCTTGGGTGAGTATTTTACTGCATTAGAAATTAAATTCTCTAATATCTGATTGATATAATTAGGGTCTACATCAGCATAAGTATCTGTAGCATCACCCGCTAAAGGAGAAAAAGAAATATCTTTTCTACCGGCTTCGTCTTTATACTTACCTATCAGTTTAATTAATACCTCAGCCAAATCTATGCGCTGGGTATTCATTTTTATTTTTCGCGCTTCTATGGCATTCAAATCTAAAATTTGATTAACCATATCGCTTATTTGCTTGTTGCACTGTAAAATGGTGTTTACATAATCTAGCTGATCTGGAGATAGTTTATCTCTACTGCTCTTTAGCAACTGGGCAAAGCCTTGTATGCCTGTTAATGGGCTTCTAATGTCGTGCGCCAAAATACCAATGAAATGATTTTTATCTTCATTTAATTCTTTCAGCTCTACATTCTTAGCCTCTAATTCTCTACTTTGTTTTACAATCTCTTCGGTACGTTCTCTTACTTTTTCTTCTAATATCAGATTGGTTTCTTCTAACTTTTTATTCAGTTCAAATACTTTTTCTGATGATTGCAGCTTATCATTTAAGGCCTTTTCATTCTCATCTCTCAAAGAGTTAATTTTATCTGCAATACCAAACGTAAGTGTAATAAACTCTAGTGCAGAACCTATATGTAAGCTATGTAATGTTAAAAACGAAGGAGAGATTACATCTAATAAGGTAAGCATATATATAACTGCTGCCACCAGTAAAAATGAATGTGATATTAAAAAGAACTTTGCCGAACGCATACCATGTTCAAAGCCCAAAAAGCCGGAAGTAATAATAACCAGTAAATAAAATACTGCAGTAAACGCTAATACCGCCTGAAACCACGATGGCTGTAATGCATTAGAAACAAATAGTATTGCACCTACCGCTAAGGTAAACATGATAGAAAAATCTAATCCTTTAGAAATTTTCTTGATGTTTAAAAATCTTCGGGTAAATAACAAAGAAGACATCATTGCCAGCAATGCCGCATAAACATCTAATCTAGCATCGGTGATTTTTACCAAAAAGTTAAAGTATTCGCCTGCAAAACCATCTATTGCCGTTGTTGCTACTCCAAAGGTAAATACATATAATACATAGTATAAATAACTCCTATCATTAAAGGAGAAATACATTAATAAGTTATAGATAAAAATAACCAGTAGTATACCGTAAAAAGTACCTAGTGCGAATCTAATGTTCAGTAAATTACTCTCGTATTTACCCCTGTCAATCATACTAATTGGCACTGATACAAACGAGTTTGAGGTTACCCTTAAGTATACATCATACACCTCGCCCGGGTTTAGCTCTATTGGAAAAGCAATTTGATTGCCCTGAATTTCTTTTTTGTATTGCTCTACATACACACCAGACTTAGAGGTATGCACTACTACACTGTTGTTTTTTACAAGATATAGAGTTACTTCGTTTAAAGAGGCATTATCTAGTTGTAAAGCAAACTCTTTGTGTTTTACATCGTTATTTTTAACGGTAAAACGAAGCCAGTGTGCCGCCTTACTATACCCAGAGTTTACAATTTGATTGTTGGTACCAACAAACATTACTTCAGTATCATTTGAAAGCAGCTTATTTATACTAGCAGAACGGTCTACATCTAAATAGTATTCTGTAATGCGTTCTAGCTCCATGTATCTATCTACATTGGGCTGGATTTTTAGTGTATCTTCTATAAAAGCAGAAGAATACAAACTAAATAGCATCAATAGCGCAAGTAATGTTTTTTTCATTGTATAGATATTCGGCTGTGGCATTACAAAAATTAAGCCTTAAAACTATTTAATCATGAAACAGTTGTAACCACAACTAAAACAAATTTTTATACTATAAATTAAACAACACTAATTATGTATTTTTGGGAATAATTTTCCACTAATGGGAATAAAAAAGGCTCCTAAATAGGAGCCTTAGTACTATATAAAACACATTCTATTAAGAATGAATAGATCTTTTATCAGTTGCATCTAAAGCTGCTTCTTTTACAGCCTCAGCATAAGTTGGGTGCGCATGACTCATACGAGCAATATCCTCTGCAGATGCACGGAACTCCATAGCAACAACTGCCTCTGCAATTAAATCTGCAGCACGTGGAGCTATCATATGTATACCCAATACTTCATCCGTTTCTGAGTCCGCTAAAATTTTCACTAATCCTTCAATATCCATACTGGCACGCGCACGTCCCAAGGCACGAATAGGGAAAGAACCTGACTTATAACTCACCCCTTCTTCTTTCAATTGCTCTTCTGTTTTACCAACAGCAGCAACCTCCGGCCATGTGTATACAACACCCGGTATTAAGTTATAATCTATATGTGGTTTTTGTCCGGCAATAACCTCAGCAACAAAAGTTCCTTCTTCTTCAGCTTTATGAGCCAACATAGCCCCTTTAATTACATCGCCAATAGCATAGATGTTTTTCTTAGAAGTTTGTAAATGCTCATTTACCTCAATTCTACCTCTATCATCAGTAGCAATACCTACGTTTTCTAAACCTAAACCATCAGTATATGCTTTTCTACCAACAGACACCAAGCAATAATCACCTGTAAAGGTTACTTCTTCGCCTTTTTTGTTATCTGCTTTTACAATTACTTCATTGCCTTTACGCTCTACACTTTTTACACCGTGGTTGGTGTTTATTTTCATTCCTAACTTTTTCAAAGACTTAGTTAGTTCTTTACCTAAAGTCTTATCCATTGTTGGGATTATAGAGTCTGCATACTCTATCACGGTTACTTCAGAACCAATACGAGCATAAACAGAACCCAACTCTAAACCAATTACTCCACCACCAATAATAATCATATGCTTTGGCACTTCAGAAAGCTCTAAAGCTTCGGTAGAAGTAATTATACGCTCTTTATCTATATTGATGAATGGCAAAGACGAAGGCTTAGACCCTGTTGCAATAATGGTTTTCTTAGCCTCTATTTGTTCTTTACTACCATCTTCTTTAGTAATATCAATATGAGTATCATCGGCAAAAGAACCTAGGCCTGTAAATACATCAATATTGTTTTTCTTCATTAAAAAGGCAATCCCTTGCACGTTGGTATCTACCACGCCGCGCTTACGGTTTATCATTTGCTCAAAGTTTACCTTTGGTGCATTGATGTCTATACCATGTTCTGCAAATGTTTTTTCTGCTGCATGAAAATGCTCAGATGAATCTAGCAATGCCTTAGACGGAATACAACCTACATTTAAGCAAGTACCACCTAGGGTATTATATTTTTCTATAATTGCTGTTTTAAATCCTAATTGTGCGCATCTAATGGCTGCCACATACCCACCGGGGCCAGAGCCAATTACCGCAACATCATATGTGCTCATAGTATATATAATTTGTTTGAAGCGATGACAAAAGTAATAATGTTATTGCTGTTAATGAACCGATTAAAAGAAAAATTTATGTTCTCCTGTAATAGCTATTAAAACAGCCATTATTGGTCTTTTGTTTTGTTTGTTTCTTCTTCTTTTATTCGACTCCTCAATTTTACCGGTTTTGTTTTTTTACGAACCTTAATATTGATGATTTCTACCAGCAGTGAAAAGAATACGGCAAAGTACATATAGCCTTTAGGCACCTCATAGTGGAAAGCCTCTATAAGTAGCATAAACCCAATCAGTATTAAAAACGATAAGGCTAATACCTGCAATGATGGATGCTTATTAATGAAGTCGCTAATCTTACCCGCAAAAGTCATCATTACTCCCAGAGCTATTACTACAGCAATAATCATAATTATCACCTCATCTACCAAGCCAACTGCAGTTAATATAGAATCGAAAGAAAAAATTATATCTAATAATATTATCTGAATTATTATTCCTCTTACGGTTGCTTTGGCTTTTGTATTTGTTTCATGCTCTTCGCCTTCTATTTTATGATGAATCTCACTAGTACTCTTCATAATTAAAAACAAACCACCAACCAGCAATATAATGTCTCTGCCACTAAAACCATGACCAAACACTGTAAACAAAGGCTCTTGAAACTTAATGATATAGGTAATACCCAACAGCAATAATATTCTGAAAACTAAGGCCAATAAAAGCCCGGTGTTTCTTGTCTTTGCTTGGTTTTCTTTTGGAAGCTTTCCTGATACTATAGAAATAAATATAATGTTATCTACACCTAATACTATTTCTAAAAAAGTAAGTGTTAACAGAGATATCCAGGTTTCTGCTTGTGTAAAAATAACAGGGTCAAATGCTAAAGCCTCCATGTTTATTTGTTTGTTAAACGTTTAAATCTTCTTTCAGAAATCCCCCATATAGCCAAACCATAAAAGATGCCCCCCAGATATGGCGAAAGCCCTGTTTTAATAATATTATTCCAAGTTGGGCTATCTAAATCTGTTTTAAAACTATGGTCTAAACCCCACATCAATAAAAAAAGTATTACTGCCGTAATTGTACCCCAACCGATAACACCATGTACAAATGCAAATTTCCACTTGTTTTTTTGACGGGTTGCTTTCCAATAACTCACAAATCTTTTTTCAGACTCTTTCATCTTCTTTCTTTTTCATCTTGTTATATCTTTTCTCATTTATATACCAGGAGAGAAAAGCAATTAAAAAACTACCAGCTATTGCAGACACTAATATACTTAACTTAGTAGTAATAGGCTTATCAATAAAGTCAGCCCAATTACTGTAAAGTACAGGAAATAAAATCATTAAAGATAAAATAGTTATTATGGTAGTAATAAATATAGATTTACCTGTTTTACGGGTTGACTGCCAAAACACAAAAAACTGATTTTCTGAGTTTTTCATTTCAATGATATCTTATCTTTTATTCTTCCTCTAACAAATGTATAAATGATAAAAGCTACTGCCAAAAACGAAGCTACCCTATATATTATATCACCATGTTTGGCATAAAAAGTAAGTTGATTATTTGCTTTTAGCGTTTGCCTAATAGCTGCTCTTGTATCCCATGGTTGTGGTTGCATTACATCTCCACGCTGATTGATAAAGCATGATATACCTGTGTTTGCAGAGCGAGCAACACTCCTACGCATTTCTACAGCACGTAATCTACTATACAACATATGTTGCTTATAGCCCGGTGTATCTCCCCACCAACCATCATTAGTCATTACAAATATCAGGTTTGCTTTCTTTTGAATATACTTACTTAAATATTCTCCATAATCAGACTCATAGCATATAACCGGTGCTACTTTAAAAGTAGTATCTAATGCCCGAAAAACGCTTCGTTCTTTTTGAGTACCCATTGAGCTACCCAAACCCCATTTTTCTTCCATATAGTCGCCAAAAATGGGTTCTAAAACCGATTGAAAGGGCATCATCTCCGGTCCGGCAACAAGTTTAGATTTATAGTACAACTGTATACTGTCCGTTTTATTGATTTGCATTGCAGCATTAAAACTATCCCACCATAAATCTGTATTGGGCATAGACCTAGCGGTTGAAGTCTCTTTTTGGTAGTAACGTTTACCCGATGAAAAACCCATTACCACATTTAAATTTGGGTATTTACGCACCAATCGCTGAAAAGACTGTACACTCATATCATAGGCCATGGTGTGTTCCCATATTCTTGTTGGAATAGCCGTTTCGGGACCTATTAAATAATCAACATTTTCATCCAATTTAGTTTCTGCCAACTCTACAAAACCCTCAACTTGCTCTTGAGCAGGGATTTTAAACTTCTCTTCGTAAGAATCTATATTGGGTTGTAGTATTACAATATCTGCTTCCTCTCCTTTATCGGTATAGTTTACATACTTATTGATGGAGTATACTATAGGCAGTGCTAAAACAAATACAAGGGTAAAAGCCACAGGTCTTAGTGCTTCTTTGCGTTTACCATTTACAATTTTGGTTAAGGGCTTAAACAAAACTAAATTGGTAAACAACACCCATAAACTACCACCAGCAACACCAGTATATTCATACCATTGTATCCAGGTAATATATTCGGCAAAACCATTACCCAAAGTCATCCAAGGGTATGATAAATCCCAGTTGTAATGGATATACTCAAAGCAAAGCCAGTAGGCTACCAAAGCCAGTGCCCCTTTAAAATTACCTAAGGCCTTTTTAGTTTGATAATACAACCAAAACACCAATGACATTAGCAAACCATTAAGTACAACAGCCGATATATACCCTGCAATATCAGCATTCATTATCCACCAAGCAGCTAATAAATGCCAAGTAACAAATGTGATTAGAGAATAGAAAAATACTTTTTTGCCTTTATGTTTTTCGTCAGGCTTAATGCCATGTATTAAAAATAATAATGGTAAAAAAGCGATGAACAACAGCGGTGCAAAACCTACTGCAGGCCAAGAGAAGTGAAGTAATAAACCGGAAGTAATTGCAAGTAGTAAGCGTTTAGCCATGGGCTAGTTCTTTTTAGCAAACTTAACCTTTATTGAGAATACATTTGAAAACACAGCAGTAGATTGATCTCCTATATCTGTTAATGCATAATCTACAGCTACATTTTTGTATTTAAATCCTATACCTAAGTTAGGCTGAAAAGCCAAACTTTCTTTAGCGTTAAAATCTTGCTCGTACTGAAAGTTACCTACACCACCACGTAAGAAAACAAAGTCTTTATAGCCCAATTCAAATCCAAAGTTTGGATCTAAGTTTACAAAGTCACTACGTACTACTGTATTTCTTTTTCCGTCAAAAGTCATGTCAGAGTTCAACTCTGCAGTAAGTGTCCATTTTTCATCTAACTGAAACTCTCTACCAATTCCAATAATCAATCTGGGAGCAGTTAATTCAATGCCATCTTCAGGAGCTTCATTAAAGTATACTTGAGAAGTATCAGAGAAAGCAGGTGTGTTTAACAGTTCTTCTTCATTTATTGCCCATGCATTAAAAGTAGTAGTAACGTCTTTTAACACGGCACCTAAATTCCACTTATTTACATGATACTGCACACCCAAATCAAAACCAAAACCATAGGCGTTGGCAAACTTACCAATGTTACGATAGATCAATTTTACGTTGGCACCATAGCTTAAGCCCTCTTTTGGGGTTTCGCGTGCATAAGAAATTATAAAAGCATAATCTGCAGCAGAAAATAAGTTTACTCTATCATAATCTACATTCCCATCTCTATCAATTAGTTCTGATGTATCTAAAATATCATCTACACCAAAACGAATAACCGAAACACCCACTGCACTTGTAGCATCTATAGGCATAGCGCCTGATAAATAATCGTACTTAGCTATAGAGGCAAAATACTCTGAGTGCATAATGGCAAAATCATAACCCTCTACATTTACTAATCCAGCAGGGTTCCAGTAACCAGAGGTAGCATCGGACACAGTAGAAACCACAGACCTAGACATACCTAGTGCTCTAGCATCTACGCCAATATTTAAAAACTCATTACTGAACTTACGTACCTGTGCCTTGTTACTAAGACTTAATAACATGAAAGCTGTACTAAAAAAGAATACTTTGCCGAAACGACTCATTCACTTGATTTTAAGCAGAACAAATATCTACAAATTCCTTCTATAAACACAAAAATTGTAAATATATTGCGGTATACAGCAATTATATAAAAACATATATGAGTAACTTAAACATACAGAAACTACGTAACGAAACGCCCGGAACCAAGCATGTAATACATTTTAACAATGCCGGAGCTTCGTTAATGCCTCAACCTGTAATGGATGCTGTAACAGAATATTATACCCACGAACTTAAATATGGTGGCTATGAAACAATGGATAAATTAGGGCACAGATTAGAGGCCTTACACCAAAATATAGCACACCTCATTAACTGCAATAAAAACGAAGTTGCTTTTGCCACCAGCGCTACCATAGCATGGAACTTGGCTTTTCATTCTATAGATTTCTCTGAGGGAGATGAAGTATTGGTAAGTGTAGCTGAGTATGTGAGTAACTACCTAAACCTACTACAATTTGAAAAGCAAAAAGGTATTAAAATAAAAGTAGTACCCAACAATGAGTACGGCGAGGTTGATGTAGATGCGCTAAGAAAAATGATTAATCGTAATAGCAAATTAATTGCCATTACACATGTACCCACCAATGGTGGTTTGGTAAATCCTGCCGTAGAAATAGGAAAAGTGGCCAAGGAAAAACACGTACTCTATTTATTGGATGCTTGCCAAAGTGTTGGACAGCTAAAAATTGATGTAAAAGAAATTGGTTGCGATTTTTTAGCCGCTACCGGACGTAAATATATGCGTGCACCTAGAGGTACCGGTTTTTTATTTGTTCGTAAAGAAATAATAGATAAGCTTGAACCCCCATTATTAGATTTTCATTCTGCTGACTGGATTTCTGAAACTGAATATGTATTAAGAGAAGGTGCCTTGCGCTTTGAGCGTTTTGAAGAAAGCTTTGCTGCGAAAGCAGGCTTGGCAACTGCCACCAAATATATACTAGATTTAGGTATAGAAAATATAGAAGCCAGAGTATATGAGCTTGCTACTTATATGCGTATAAAACTAAGCGAGCTAGATGGTGTTGAAGTACATGACTTGGGCCACAACCCCTGTGGTATTGTAACATTTACCAAACAAGGTATTGAGCCTGATGTAATGCGCAACTCCTTATACATGGCAAACATAAATACAACAGTAGCGTTTAAACAAGGTGCTTTAATAGACATGAAAAAACGTAACTTGCAGAGCTTATTACGTGCCTCAATTCACTACTACAACACACATGAAGAGATTGATGCACTTTTGTATGAAGTAAGTAAGTTTAAAAAATAATGAGCATCAAAAAGCAAATTCCTAATTTATTTACCCTAGGCAATTTATTTTGCGGAATACTAGCTTCTATAGCTGCATTGAGCAACAACTTTGTTGAAGCCTCTATTTTTGTAGGAATTGGTCTGTTCCTCGATTTTTTTGATGGAGCTGCTGCCAGATTATTAAACGTATCCGGTGAGTTGGGAAAGCAATTAGACTCCTTGGCAGATATGGTTACTTTTGGTGTTGTACCGGGCTTAGTGTTATACAAACTTATTATGCTAAACTCTGATAATGAATACCTCCCCTACATTGGCTTATGGGTAACTTTATTTTCGGCAATGCGTTTGGCTAAATTTAATATTGATACTCGCCAAACCGATAGTTTTATTGGCTTACCCACTCCTGCCAACACCATGCTGATTGTTTCACTACCCTTGATATTAGCTTATAGCGATGCGGAATGGATACGTTCTATTATTCAAAACCCATATGTATTGATAGGTTTAAGTATTATCTCTGGTTTATTGCTAATAGCAGAAATGCCCTTACTTTCCTTAAAGTTTAAATCACTTAAATGGAAAGGAAATGAGTTTCGTTTTATATTGATTCTAGGCTCTGCTATATTAATTGCATTATTATTTTTCATAGCAATTCCATTTATCATACTTTTGTACCTGATATTATCACTCATATATAATCGTACAGTAAGCATATGAAATTCAGAGCCGAAATAGATGTAATGCCTTTAAAAGCATTATTAGATCCACAAGGAAAAGCAGTAACAGCAAGTATGGGAAACGTAGGTTTACCGGAAATAAGTAATGTAAGAATTGGTAAGCACATTACCTTAGAAGTAGAAGCGGATAACGAAGCTGCTGCTGAAGAAAAAGTAAATACTGCTTGTAAAAAATTATTGGCAAACCAAATTATGGAAAGCTTTGAGTTTACCTTACACGCTGCAGAAACAGCATAAATAAAGTTCAATCTTATATATAAAAAAAGCCCGCTACTAGCGGGCTTTTTTATTTCTTATTCTTGGTCCATTACCTTGGGTTTCCTTAGCTCAAAGTTTTTACCAAGGTATACCCTACGTACTTGCTCATCATTTGCCAATTCATCGGCAGTACCATACTTTAAAATAGAACCTTCAAACATTAAGTAAGTTCTATCGGTAATGGCTAAGGTTTCTTGTACGTTGTGATCAGTAATTAAAATACCAATGTTTTTCTCTTTCAGTTTGGCTACAATATCTTGTATATCCTCTACGGCAATAGGGTCTACACCCGCAAAGGGTTCATCTAACAAAATAAATTTTGGGTCTACCGCTAAGGCACGGGCAATTTCTGTTCTTCTACGCTCACCACCAGATAACAAATCGCCACGGTTTTTGCGGATATGCTGTAAGCTAAACTCGTCTAACAACTCCTCTAACTTGGCTTTTTGCTCAGCTTTAGAGAGTTTAGTCATCTCTAAAATAGCCATGATATTATCCTCTACACTAAGCTTTCTAAAAACCGATGCTTCTTGTGCTAAGTAACCAATTCCTTTTTGTGCACGTTTGTACATTGGGTATTGGGTAATATCTTCTCCTTCTAAATACACATGCCCTTCATTGGGTTTTATAAGACCTACTATCATATAAAAAGAAGTAGTTTTTCCGGCACCATTTGGCCCCAACAAACCTACTATCTCACCTTGGTTTACCTCTAACGAAACTCCTTTTACTACAGTTCTGCTACGGTATCTTTTAATGATATTATCGGCACGTAATTTCATGCTATTGTTTTTCTAGTTCTTCCCAATACTCAGCTGCTCTTCGCAAATGTGGGATGGTTATAGTACCTCCAACAAGTGTACCAATAGATAATGTTTCCATTAGCTCTTGCTTTGTTACTCCTACTTCATGGCACCTGCCTAAGTGGTATTTAACACAATCATCACAGCGCAATACCAAAGACGATACTAAACCCAACAGCTCTTTAGTTTTTACACCTAAAGCACCTGCTGCAAAGGCATTGGTATCTAAGTTAAAGATGCGCTTTATAATTTTATTATCCCCTTCAAGCAGCTTTTCATTCATCTGGCTGCGATAGGCATTAAACTCTTCAACTGGATTACTCATCTATACTTTTTTGTTCTTTAACACTGCACCCGAAATTTTTATACTTACCTCATACAGTATCATTAAAGGTAAAGATACCAATATTTGGCTGAAAACATCTGGTGGTGTAATGATAGCTGAAAGCACTAAAACTCCAACTATAGAGTGCTTGCGATACTTGCGCATTGTTGCAGGGCTCAACAAACCCATTTTACTTAAAAAGTATACCACCATAGGCAGCTCAAAAACTATAGCACTTGCCAATGTAGCTGTAGTAACCGTACTGATAAACGAACCTAAAGTTATATTATTGGGTACATCCGGGCTAACCTGATAGGTTCCTAAAAAGTTTACTGATAATGGAGCAATTACAAAATAGCCAAATAAAACCCCTAACATAAACAGTAGTGAACTAAAAAACACTACTCCCCTTGTATACCGTTGTTCTTTACTTTTTAAACCCGGCTTAATAAAACGCCACATTTCCCATAAAATATAGGGGAAAGCCAATATAAATCCGGCAATAATAGACACCCACATATGCGTAGAAAACTGCCCTGCCATACTTACATTTAATAATGTAAATGGTGTTTCTTCTATACAAAGGGCTTTATCCATCCCTAATAGGTTAGATACATCACATAAAAATGAGTACGTAGGAAAACTAGGGTTTTTAGGTGCCAGTATAATGGTATCAAACACAAAAGACTTAGCTATAAAAGCTACTATAGCAAATACCATTATTGCAGCTACAGATCTTACTAAGTGCCAACGCAACACCTCTAGGTGTTGCAAAAAGGACATATTACCTCTTTCTGCTGCCATATTATAAGATTCCCTCTTTCAGTATATCATGTAAGTGGATTACCCCAACGTACGCTCCTTTTTCTACTACCAGTAATTGTGTAATACTGTTGCTTTCCATTACCTGCAAAGCCTCTGCTGCTAATGTATCTTTTTCAATAGTTTTTGGGTTCCCTCCCATTATATCTGCAGCCGTTACAGCATCAATATCTGTTGTTTTACCCAACATTCTTCTTAAATCACCATCAGTTATCACCCCTACGAGTTTATCACCATCTAAAACAGCAGTAATACCAAATCGTTTAGATGAAATTTCTATAATTACATCTTTTAAAGGAGTGCTTGGGCTCACTTTAGGGGCATCTGTATGCTCTATAATATCTTCTACTGTTAGGTATAATCTTTTACCTAAAGCGCCACCAGGATGATACTTTGCAAAATCTTTACTAGTAAAACCTCTTACCTCTTGTAAACAAGTAGATAGTGCATCGCCTATAACCAACTGTGCTGTGGTGCTAGATGTTGGAGCTAAGTTATTTGGACAAGCTTCTTTAGAAACAGTAGAGTCTAAGGTATAATCAGCTTGCTGAGATAAATAAGAATCTATATTTCCGGTAAGCGCTACCAACTTGTTACCCATGCTTTTAACTAAGGGCACCAATACTTTTATTTCCGGAGTGTTACCACTTTTTGAAATAGCTATAACAATATCGTCTTTTTGTACGTTACCTAAATCACCATGTATGGCATCGGCAGCGTGCATAAAAACAGAAGGTGTACCCGTAGAATTGAGGGTTGCCACTATTTTTTGAGCTATATTTGCACTCTTCCCAATACCGGTAATTATTACTCGGCCATTCGACTCTATAATGAGTTGAACAACATGGGAGAAATCGTTGTTTAATAAATTAGCTAAATTAGCAATAGCCTCTGCTTCAGTGTCTATCGTCTTCTTAGCGATAGCCAGTATTTCTTGGGGTGTTTTCACCAGGATAAAAATTTAAACAGGATAAATATACCTGATTTATTGGGCAAAAATGTTATATTTAGAAAGCAAAAGTATCAAATAATTAGGGAATCGAGTTAATGGAGCAAACTAAACTATCAGTAACCGATGAGTTAAAAAAGTTTTTTGGCTTTTCTAAGTTCAAGGGAAATCAAAAAGCAATTGTAGAAAGTGTAGTTAATGGAAACGACACTTTTGTAATTATGCCAACCGGCGGAGGAAAATCTCTCTGCTATCAATTACCGGCTATAGTACAAGAAGGTACAGCCATTGTTGTATCGCCGCTTATTGCCTTAATGAAAAACCAGGTAGACTCTTTACGAGGTTTTGCAACCGAACATGGCGTAGCTCACGTACTCAACTCATCACTTACCAAAAAAGAAATTACACAAGTAAAAGAAGATGTTACCAACGGTGTAACTAAACTTTTATATGTAGCACCCGAATCACTTACCAAAGAAGATAATATTGAATTTTTAAAATCTGTAACCATCTCTTTTTATGCAATAGACGAAGCACATTGTATATCAGAATGGGGACATGATTTTAGACCGGAATACCGCAACCTTAGATCTATCATAAATAAAATAGGCCCCAAACCTATTATAGCTCTTACTGCTACGGCTACACCTAAGGTACAGTCGGACATACAAAAAACCTTAGGCATGGAAAATGCCCAAGTATTTAAATCATCTTTTAACAGAGATAACCTGTATTACGAGATTCGCCCGAAAACAAATGTGTTTAGAGAAATTATTAAATACATTAAGCAACATGAGGGAAAATCTGGTATTGTATACTGTCTAAGCCGTAAAAAAGTAGAAGAATTAGCTCAAAATTTACAAGTAAATGGCATAAATGCACTTCCCTATCATGCAGGATTAGACGCTAACACCAGAGTAAAACATCAGGATGCCTTTTTGAAAGAAGATACAGATGTAATTGTGGCTACCATAGCATTTGGTATGGGTATAGATAAGCCCGATGTACGTTTTGTTATTCATCATGATATTCCTAAAAGTTTAGAAAGCTACTATCAAGAAACCGGTAGAGCAGGTAGAGATGGTGGCGAAGGAAATTGCATTGCTTTTTACAGCTACAAAGACATAGAAAAGCTAGAGAAATTTATGCATGGTAAACCTGTTGCCGAACAAGAAATTGGCAGACAGTTATTGCATGAAACCGTTTCGTATGCCGAGACCTCTATGTGTCGCAGAAAGTTTTTACTCTACTATTTTGGCGAAGAATATGACGAGACCCAATGTGGTGATATGTGCGACAACCACCGTCATCCGCGCAAGCAATTTGATGGTAAAGAAGAAATAAAACTGGTATTGGAAACCATAAGCCATGCCAACGAAAAATTTAAGGCAGAGCAAATAGCCAATATTTTGATTGGTAACCTTACTAATATTTTAAAGCCCTATAAAGCAGATCAGTTAGCGGAGTTTGGAAAAGGAGATGATAAAGAAGCTCGTTTTTGGCATTCGGTAATTCGTACTTCTATTGTGGCAGGCTATATAGATAAAGATATTGAGACCTATGGTGTACTAAGAGTAAGTGACTTGGGTAAAGAGTACATAAAAAACCCTACCACCCTAATGCTTGCCGAAGACCATAACTATGATGATATAGTAGATGATGAGCCCGTAACTGCAAGTTCTATACAAAAGAACACAGGTTTTGACGAAACACTGCTTAAGATGCTAAAAGAGCTCACCAAAAAAGTAGCTGATGAGCAAGATTTACCTCCATTTGTAATATTCCAAGAACCCTCTTTACAAGACATGGCACTGCAGTACCCAATTACTATGGACGAACTGAAAAATGTATTTGGTGTAGGTGAAGGAAAAGCCAAAAAGTTTGGACAAAAATTCTTAGACCTCATAAAAAAATACGTTGAGGAAAATAATATAGAGCGACCACAAGACATGGTGGTAAAATCTATAGTAAATAAATCTGTGCTTAAGGTTTACATTATACAAAGTACAGACCGTAAACTTCCGTTGGAAGACATAGCTGCTGCTAAAAATTTACAAATGCCCGAACTGATTACAGAAATTGAGCATATTGTAAACTCCGGTACCAAAGTAAACATTGATTACTACTTAGAGGAAATTTTAGACGAAGAGCAACAAGAAGAAATCTATGACTACTTTATGGAAGCCGAAACAGATAGTATACAGGCTGCAGCTGAAGAGTTTGATGGCGAATATGAAGATGACGAGTTACGCCTAATGCGCATTAAATTTATGAGTGAAGTTGCCAACTAAACAATAAATTTTTACGTTAGTTATTGTAAGAGCCAAATTCAAAATAAGAATGAAATACATATTAAAACTCAGTTACTTATCAATTGCTGTTTTAATAATGAGCTCTTGTACCTGTGACGACATTCATTGCGAGGGTTTTGATAGGAATTACAGCAGCTGGCTAGTTTACCAAAATCCAGAGACTCTAACCTTCACAGATAACACTACAGACATTACTTTATCTATTAATGACAAAAGTATATCCGAACCTTATACAGAAGAGGTAAAATGGAGTAGTTTGGGTGGATGTAAGCCTGTAGATTGTTCTCAACGAGCTTCTACAAGAGGGCAATTTAATACAACTATTAATGGCTTTAATTACGGACGTATAAGTATAGACAACCATGACAGGCCTGACTTTTTACGTCTATCAATTTCAGTATTCGACTTTCATAACGCGTTTACCATAAAACCTCAGTTAGAACTTGAGGGTACTTTACAAAGTTTTCATAACACCATCAATTTAAATGGTATAAACTATAAGGATGTGATAAGCATGGAGCTTGACACCTTATCTATTTATAATAAGAACAAGCATATCTGGAAAGTATATTTCAGTGAAGAAAAAGGAATTATAGCATTTTCAGATAGAAATACTCATAAAACATATTACCTGAAACCATAATTAATAGCATTTAAACCTACAAAATGAAAACCCTACATTCTATTCTATTTTTATTTTTTGGTATTCTATTATCTGCTCTCTCTTGTGAATGCGATGACATTCGGTGTGACAGCTATGACATCAATCAAACTAGTTGGTTAAACTATAATGTATCTGAAAATATTTCTTTTTCAGATAGCACATCATCAAATATTACTTTAACAATAGATGAACGCTCATTTTCTGAACCATTTTTTGAAGCTGTTGAATGGAAAGCGGGTACAGGTTGCAATCAACGTTCAGACATTTGTAATAGCGAAGCTATAGTAAGAGGCCAATTTAGCCCCAGTATTAATGGTTATAGCAACTATTATATGAGAATATCCAGTCAAGAAAGAGCTGAAATATTAGGGATGGAGATTATTATCTATGATTTTAATGACCGTATTATCATAGAACCCAAAATTGAGCTTAGAAATAGTAGACAAAAGTTTCACAATAATATTACACTTAACGGCACAAACTATACAGATGTAATAAGTATGGAGATAGACACCAATAATATTGGCAACCTTAACAAGCATATTTGGAAAGTTTACTATAGCGAAGCCGAAGGGATAATTGCCTTTGCAGATAAAATAGACGATAAGACCTACTATTCTAATCCATGATAATTACTATGAATACTTACAATAAGCCATTACATGCAATAGTATATGTCTTAAGCTTGTTCTTTTTAGTTTCTTGCGGACATTGTGATGATGTAAAGTGTGTTGAATTTGATTCAAAATACAAAGGCTGGCTTAGTTTCAATGAAAATGAAAACGTAAAATATACAGACAATACAAATGACCTAGAGCTAAAAATGAATTACAAAGGTTTCTCTGGTTATTATGAAATAGATGCATCTTATAGTTTTATCTCTGACACCTGTAACTATACTACATCTGATTGTAGGCAAACATCAGAAATGGTTGGCGAGTTTGATACTCCAATTGATGGATATAATGATTTTAGAGTAGTTGTAAAAAACGATTTTGTTAGAGATGGTTTAAACTTATATATACACTTATACGATTTTAAAGATTTTTTTACCGTAAAACCGAAAGTGTTTCTAAATAGTAGTTTGCAAAAATTTCATCAAATCATTACACTAAACGGAATTGAGTATAACGATGTAATATCGTTAAAAATGGACACCATACATCATACGAATCATAATTATGGTGGTCCAGAACAAAGAGTTTGGATGGTTTATTATAGTAAAAAAGAAGGCTTAATTGCATTTAAAGTAAGAAAGCCTTTTAGGAAAACCTACTACCTAAAACCCTAATTACTACTTACCAGACAGCATTTTTATTGCTCCAATAAGCATAATAAAACCAAATATTTTTTTGAGTGTACCCTGATCTAAGGAAATAGCCAGTTTAGAACCTAAATAACCCCCTATGATGAATGACAGAGAAATAGCTATGGCATACTCCCATTTTACATGCCCAGCTCTGTAATAATTCATAGCTGCTAAAATACCAATAGGTGGTAGCATTGCAAATATACTAGTGCCTTGGGCTTCGTGCTGAGATAAACCTAATAGCATAACCATGGCAGGAACCATTACTATACCTCCACCAACACCTACAGTACCACTTAATACGCCTGCCGACACACCAATTAAACAAAGTGTGATTAATGTACTAATACTCATATTCTTAATTTAGAAATCTAGATTTAAAGATATATAAAACACATTGTCTAATATTTGCCCGTCTTCTACTCCCCATGCCCAATCTGCTCTTACAAAATATCCAAACAAACGTGTTCTTAAACCAAAACCATAACCACCTACAATAGGTTGCTTTTGCTTATCAATGTCTATTACTACAGATGCTGTATTCGGGTCTGAACCTCCTACCAATACTTGTTCGTTATTGATAGAATTTTCATCAGAGTAAGGGTTAGGTCCGTTCCAGGCAGTTCCCAAATCTCCAAATCCTATAACCTGAAAATTCTCAACAAAATCATTCTTAATTGGTCTATTAAGCAAGTACTTAAACAACGGAACTCTCAATTCGCTATTAATTACAGCAAAGCTAGTTCCGTTCCTAACATTCTGAATAAACCCTCTCATATTTGTTACCAATGTTTGAAACTGATAGTTTATGGTTGGGTCTGGTGCTAACTCCGGCGATTCATCAAACCTTGGGCTAAACTCATTGTCTACTGCTCCTAAATAGTATATCAACCTTTCCTTTCCTAAAGACGTACCTGCAGCCAACCTATTGGCCCAAATAATGCTTCTGTGTACTTTAGTGTATTTTCTAAAGTCTACACCCAAGTTAAACATCCCTGAATTTGAAAGCGTTAAGTTCTCATAATACTCTACAAATAGTTTATAGCGAGTACCATTGTATAAATTTACCCCCCTACTTATCGTATTATCATACACATAAGACAGCCTTGTGGTTAAATAATCTTCATTGGTGTTTGGCGCTAACAAAGAGCCATTGTCATTAGAAATTGCAACTCTTCTATCAGTTCTATACCCAATAGTTCCTCTTAAAGACGCTACTGCATTAAACGGATAGCTTGTATTGAACTGAAGTTCATTTGCTATAGATCTTCTGAAATTAAATCCTACAGGTACCAATTGGCTTCTGCGATAATAAGCCAATTGCTTATCTATACGCTTACTATTATCAGTAATAGCCAGCACATATTCTGAGTTAGGGCTTAATGATAAACCGGAAATTGGCTGAAAGTCTGTTCTTAAGCCTCCGGTAATTTTGTAGTCTTTAAACAAATCTACAATACCCAATTTCATAAAAACATTAAAGCCGGAGTTTGGATAAACAGCACCCTGGCTATAGCGTTGGTAACTAGGGTTTGCAAAACTATTGTTTACCTGACTTACAAATTCATCTTGATAAAACGAAAGGAAGTACCTACGTGAACTGGGTAAAACAAACTCTTGTTCAACAGAATCTTTTTCTACAACAACAACTTCTACTTCAGGCTCATCTATTTCAGGCTCTTCTTCTGTCTCCTCTTCCAACTTATATCTATCTGATAAATCAACATCAAATTGATAATTATTAATATCTACCTCAGGTACAGTTTTAGGCTTTAAATCCTCATTAACAATCTCTTGCTTAAACTTTGGCGAGCTATCTTTCAATGCTTTTTCAAATCTATCATAATTCGACTCAACACTATTATTTATCAGTGCACTTGCTACTGGTAGTGTATCTAAACTTAACCTATAACAACCGTTTACATAAAATAACTGTGCAGATAAGTTTGTTTGAGGAGATACATAATGTGACAATACATTTCTTTTACTTTCAAAAAGCTGATAACTTTCGTTTATATAACTATAATGCACAATAGTATCTACGGAACTAATTGCACTATCCATTTTCATCATATGTAAGTTCTGGGTACCGCCATTATTTGAAAGGTATAGTAGGTGGTCATCTTCATACTCAATTGGTTGTCCCTCATCAATAAGCGGCGTATTGGTTAACCTTCTTAAAACCTGAGGATTTTTAGAGTTACGATCATATAAAAACAAATCATAGGCTTCAGGTTGATAGCTGACCTCTTCTTTAACCCTAAGGGTATCATCAAGTCTATTAGAGCTAAATACAATATATCGATCTCCTTCGGCATAAGCCGGAGTTAAATCATCATATTCATCATTTGTAATCTGGTCTATAGATGCTGATAATATGGTAAACTCAAAAATATCAGATTGACCGCCTTGAACAGCAGAAAAAAGTAATTTTTTACCATCTTTAGAGTAAGAGAAGTCAACAATTTTATCAAATCTATACAGCGGTTTTTCAGTTAGCTTTTTCTTATCTATATCGTAATACTGAAGCCATATAAACCCTTTTTTCTCAACTATAATTGCCAATAATTTGCTTGTAGGGTGCCAAGCCAATAGAGGGTAAGAGTAGTCTGTATTCTGAGCAATTTTAAACCCTCCTTTTTCTATTCTCTTGCGCCTATCTTTCTCAACATTATGCAACCATACCTTGTACTCCCCCAACTCATTACTTACATAAGCAACAAACTTACCATCAGGGCTTACTTCTGGGTTAGAAAAACGTTGTTCTCTTTTAGAACGTTTTATCTCTGTTCCTTGTAACACCAAATCTTCATGACTACCTGTTCTCTCTTTGTAGTAATCATAGTAATAAGCTTTCCAGTTATTAGTTACACCCTTTAAGTCTGCATCTAAAATAACCTGAAAGCCACTATCAACATTCCTATTAATAACAGCCATATATACTATACTATGAATTACTCCATCGCCATAAGTATTAGCAATATAACTCCATAAGGAGTGACCGGCATATTTTGCATCTTCTCCTGTAAGAGAATTAAACCTCTTGTATCTGTCAGACATTATTCCATCTCTAACATTTTCATCAATCTCTACACTCCAAGGGTTAGCAATGTATGATATCAACCCATTTAAATACCAATCTGGTAAAGACAATAGTGCTGAGTTTTTTATAGACTCACCAAAGCCCCCATAAATCATATTATTCAGTACAATTTCTGCCAAACCTTCTCTTAATGATTGTAAAAGATGATTATGGTTTCCGTCAAAATAAACAAACAGCTTAGAATCTACTATGCGGGTTACTCCACCAGTATTATAGGCCTCATCATCAGATGCATTAATATTATTTTGCTTAAGATCAGATAAGTTATTGAATACTATTATTTTGATACGATCCTCTACTGGGGCATCTAAGAAATCTTCAATTTCTATAAGGTTCTCCTCCGTCATTTCTGCTACTTGGGTAGCAATATCTCTACTTTGATTATAAAAATAAACATCAAAGCGTTCAAATCTGTAAAAAGACCAATCGAACTCGTTATACTGAACTCTGTTTTTACCAAATGTTTGTTGCAAACCATAATAAAACTGTGCCTTACTATGCATAGGCACAAGCAACAATATTGTAGTAACTACAATTACAGATATGAGCTTGTAAGAGTTCTTCATTCAGTAGTCCGAAAATAGTTCACACGATAAAGTTAACTATTTTAATAGCAATGTTATTACATTTAGCACCTACAATTGTTTAAAAAAGTATAGATGATTACTATTTCAGCATTCACATTTAATCCTTTTCAAGAAAACACATTTATTTTAAATGACGAAACCAATGACTGTATAATTATAGATGCCGGCTGCTATTCTAGTCAGGAAAAAGCACAACTAAGCTCTTATATTACTGAAAAACAGCTTCATCCTAAGCTGCTTTTAAATACACATTGCCATATAGACCACGTATTGGGTAACGCATATGTATATGAACAATATGGCTTAAAAACACAAATGCACAAAGCTGATTTACCTACCTTAGAAATGGCACCACTATCTGGCAAAATGTGGGATATTGGTTTAGAAGATGTTCCAGAACCCGAAGAATTTATAGTTGAGGGAGATTTAATAGAATTTGGCAATAGTAAGTTAGAGATATTGTTTACTCCAGGGCACTCTATAGGTCACATCGTATTTGTAAACCATCAGCAAAAGTTTGTAATTGGAGGTGATGTTTTGTTTAAACAAAGTATTGGCCGTACAGATTTACCGGGCGGAAACCACCAGCAATTATTAAACAGCATACGCACAAAACTTTTCACACTAGATGATGACTATGTGGTATACCCAGGACATGGACCGGAAACGACAATAGGCTATGAAAAGAAACACAACCCCTTTCTACTTTAATTTTTGTAAATTAGTGCGCCTCTAAAATTTTGGTGTAGATGAAAAAAATTGTCTGGTTTATTTTACTCTTAGTTTTTACTATTCAAGCGCAAGCACAGCAGCGCAATTACAGTTATAAAGTACATACTCCAACAACAAAGTATACTGCTACAACTGTAAATCCATCAACCATTACAGTAGACTATAAGCCTACTATTCAAAACATTGAGGCTCCAAAACCAGGCACACAAACTGGCAGAGCAGAATTACAGTTTTTAAAAGAAACTATGCCCGAGTTTAAAACTACTGGTGCAGAAGTAAGCACTTTTAATGCTGCCACACCAACAATTGCACGTAGTATTTCTGCTAATAGTTTTAACAACAGAGTACCTAATGATAATGACATGGCTATCTCTAATGATGGCAAGATTATCTCTGTAATAAACTCTACCATTTTTGTATACGATTTAAATACCGATACAACTACTTTATCTATATCATTAGAAGCTTTTACTGATACATTAGGACCAACTGGAGACAGCCTAAGCATTGTAGGTAGTAAGTTTGATCCTAAGGTTTTGTACGACCCGGATGAAGACAGGTTTATTATACTGTATTTAAATGGTAGCACCTTTGCTACCAGTAAAATAATTGTTGGTTTCTCTAAAACTAACGACCCTGCCGCAGAGTGGAATTTATACGCTTTGGAGGGTAACCCTTTAAATGATAGTACTTGGTCTGACTATCCGTTTATTGCCATCAACAATCATGATTTGTTTATTTCCATCAATACTTTTTATAATGGCTCACAAAACAACTCCGGATTTGCCCAAAGTACTTTTTGGCAAATAGATAAAGAAGATGGATATAATGGCAATACACTTACAACAGCCTACTACCATGATATTGAATTTAACGGTGCTAACTTATTTAACACAACACCGGTAAGAGGCGGATCTGGCAACTACGGACCACAAATGTATTTACTGTCTAACTTTGCCCAAGCACAAACCAGTTCTTCCTTTTTTCTACTAACTGTTACGGATAGAGTAAAAGGCGGCACCCCAGAGTTAGTTATAGACCATAGACTTACCAATATACGCTATGGTTTACCCCCTAATGCCAGACAAATACCAAGAAACGGAAGCCAATTGAGTTTATTTGACACCAATGACAACAGAATATTAGGCGCCTTTTTTGAGAACAATAGTATACAGTTTGTAATGAACACAAGAGTGCCTAGCAGTGACTTATGTGGTATTTACCATGGCTTTATAAACTATATTGCTACCACCAAAGAAGTTACCGGAAACATACTAAGTGATACACTGGATATTGGTTTTCCTAATATAGCCTATACTGGAAAATCTGCTTTAGAAAACGAAGCGATTATCAATTTTAACCATTCAGGACCATTTACAGGTGCCGGAAACGGAGTATTCTTCTATGATAATAATGGAAACTACTCTCCGCTAACATTTGTAAAGCAAAGTAACTTTTATGTGGATGTATTAGGTGGCGCGGTAGAACGCTGGGGAGATTATACGGGTTCGCAAAGAAAATATAACGAACCAGGTGTGATATGGTACTGCGGTTATGATGCACTAGAAATTAGCACCTTAACTCAAAGAGGAACACCAAACACTTGGATATCAGAAATAATGAGCCCTACTGCTACCAGCACACCACAATCTACCAATGGTAGCCAAATAGCAGAAGTAAAAACTTTTCCTAACCCATCTTTAAATGAAGAGTTTAAACTGGAGTTTACAGTTGAAACTGAAATGAATTTAGATTTTTACCTTGTAGACAATAAAGGTTCTATTATAACGCTATTAATAAGTGAGAGAGTAAAAGCCGGCAAAAATTTATTTACTTTTTCTACTGCAGATTTAGCAAAGGGTAACTACCATTTATTAATAAATAATGGCAAAACAACTCTGAAAAATGAAAAAGTCATTAAGCTTTAATAGTAAGTACATACTAGTTTTTAGTACCATCCTTCTTCTTTCGGCTTGCAAAAAAGATGATGATAATGGCTCTACCACTACAACAACCCCAACACTTAAAGAAAAAATAAGTGGTACATGGACAGGTGTTACAGATGACAATACCTTTCAGGCATTCGGGCTTACATTTACTTTTCCTACAGATATAAGCACTACCACTGTTGAGTTTAATAGTGGTGCATCCTATAAAGAAACAATTGATACTGATGTTACCTTTGGTACTTGGACAACAGCTGGTTCAAACAGAATTGTAATAAATGGTTTAGTTTATAATGTAGAACTTATCAATAGTACAGACCTTCATTACTCTACACAAACCTCATTAGACACATTAGGCACTACCGTAACTCTTACTACTATTAGAAAATTAACTCGTTAAGCCTACTTTAACATTCCTTTAACAATTTGGCATTCAATTTGCTAGTAATTTTGTTTTCGAATTAACTTAAAACTAAACTAATGAAAACTAAATTTCTATTATTAGCAATTGCAGGCACTTTTGCTTTTACAGCTTGCAGCAAAGATGACGACAGTGGATCTGGTAATACCGGTGGAACAAACAACCAAACTACTTCACAAAAAATCGCTCATGTATGGACTGGGGATGAGATAGATGTTACCATAACCCCAGTGCTTTCGCCAACTACACCACTTTTTGACACTACTTTTAGCAGTACTTTTGCTACTTACACTTTCAACTCAAATGGCAATGTAAGTATTGATAGTGCCGGTACTGCAGTTTCAAGTGGCACTTGGGCTGTTATACCTAACAACCAAATGATACTTACACTTGATGGCAATATAGATACTGTAGATATTGTGAAAATCAATGACACACAATTTCATTATTACAACAGCTCTATAGAACCTTCATTTTTTGGAGACCTATTAGTTGAAAGCACAACTAAGTTGACCAGATAAAATAAAACTCATATATCTTTTAAAAAGGGGCTGTTAAGCCCCTTTTTTAGTGCATAATACTGTGAATTAAGCAATTATAAAAATTATTACTATTTTTGTAGCAACTAACCAAAAACGAAATTAACTATGAGAAAAGTTTTAGCACTAATGGCCTTTGCAAGTATTGCATTATTTGTTGCCTGCGAAGAAGGAGATGATAACGATGATGATAGCGGAACAACTCCGGCTACAGAACAAGATATCATTGGTATATGGAATACAGATTCTACAACCTTTAAAACTTACCTAAACAGTAATATAATTGATACACTTACAGAAGTAGAAGTTTTTACTAATCAAACAATTGAGTTTGAATTAGGTGGTAATGCTTATTTAGATAGTGCCGGAATAAGATTAGATACTATCTCTTGGAGCTTAGTAGACAGTGTTACTCTTGAGGTTGATAGTGTAAACTGGAGCATCTTAAGTATTGATCCTGCTACACACTTTACAGTGGGGCAAGATTCATCTGCAAACCTTTTGGGTTTACCCGTTGATATTGAAACTAGATTTTATATGACAAAATAAATAGCTTTAAATACTATTCATAAAAAAAGCGAGGGTTTCCTCGCTTTTTTTATTGCATGCTTATACACAAAAAGATTAACTTTGCGTTAACTTAAAAAAAACATTAAATTTATAATAAACATGAAGAGAAAAATTTTAGCATTAGCAGTTGCATGTTCGTTTACATTTGTTGCATGTAATAATGATGATGATAGCGGAAACGGAAATGGAGGAGGAAACAATAACCCAACTACACAACAAAAAATTGTTGGTGCATGGAATGGAGACTCTATCACAACAAACGTAACAGCTAACGGTATTAAAATTGACTCATTATCTGAAGTTACATCATTAGCAAACCAAACACTTAATTTTTATGCATCAGGTGATGCAGTTCTTGATAGTGCAGGTATGGTTTCTGATAGTATTGACTGGTCAGTAATAGACAATAGTCATATAATGTTTGATGATGAAGAATGGCATATAGAAACTTTAAACTCAACACGCTTTATCTTTGCTCAAGACACAGCTTTTGTAGATTCAGCTACTTCAATCAACTTTGGTATTGAATTTAAAGTACACCTTACTAAATAATGAAGATTTGATTACAAGCGATTTTCGTTTTTTAGAACTTAGCGGGCCAATTGGCCCGCTTTTTTGTTTAAGCGCAACCTATTTTTACTATCTCACATCTTCTAGGAGAATTTAACACACTTTAACAATACTTTGGATGTTCATTAACAAAATTGCATTAACCCGCATAGTACATTTGAAGTATAGAATTAACCAAACAAACGATAGTATGAAAAACAAGATTTTTTTATTTGCATTTGTAAGTGTATTTGCACTGGTATCGTGCGACAAAAATGATGACTCTGATAATGGAGGAACAACCCCACTTACAACCCAACAAAAAATTACTGGTAACTGGAATGGCTTTTTAAGCGTTATCAATTACTATGAAAATGGTGTTAAAATTGACTCATTAACCGAGACATATGACATTACCGATGAAGACTTTGACTTTAACGCTGATGGCAACCTCTATTACTCTGTTGCAGGAACACCGCAAGACACATTTTCTTGGAGTTTGATTGACAACAGCTCATTATTGATAGATAGCACTACATTTTCTATTGATAAAATAAAGTTATTAGAGTTTTATATTAGAACTAGTCAAGATATAACAGACACTGCATCTGGTTTAACATTAACTGTAGAAAACTACATAGAGTTAACAAAATAATTATTGCACCTATTATTAGTACTAAAGGAGGCTTTTCAGCCTCCTTACTTATTAAGTATATGATTAGCTGATTTTTAAGATTATTTTAAGTTTTTGTAATCGTCCATACTCTATTTTTGTGGCTTATTAACCCAAACTAAATAAAAGAATGAAAACTAACATCTTATTACTAGCATTAGTAAGTGTTTTTGTATTTACTGCCTGCGGAGATGATGATGACTCTACAACACCAGGTAACACACAAAAAACCACTAAGCAAAAAATTACCGGTAACTGGAATGGATTTCTAAGCATTATCAATTACTATGAAAACGGTGTTAAAATTGACTCCTTAACCGAGACATATGACATTACCGATGAAGACTATGACTTTAACGCTGATGGTAATCTTTATTACTCTGTTGCAGGAACACCACAAGACACATTTTCTTGGAGTTTGATTGACAACAGCTCATTATTGATAGATAGCACTACATTTTCTATTGATAGAATAAAGTTATTAGAGTTTTATATTAGAACTAGTCAAGATGTAACAGACACTGCATCTGGCTTAACATTAACTGTAGAGAACTATATGGAGTTAACAAAATAATTATTACACCTATTATTAGTACTAAAGGAGGCTTTTCAGCCTCCTTTTTTGATTATAAATATTTAGCTATTTATTAAGATTAGTTAAGCAGTTTTTAAGTCTCTCGTATTCAACCATATACTACTTTTGAGAATACTAACTTAACTAAAATTTTATATGATGAAGAACAAGATTTTATTATTGGCTTTAATTGGTTCAATTGCATTTGTTTCGTGTAAAAAAGATGACGACAGCAATAATGATGGTGGTAATAACACCCCCCTAACAACCCAACAGAAAATTACCGGCAGCTGGGATGGGGATGCTGTTTTATTGCATTATTATATTAATGGTACCAAAATAGACTCACTAACTGATGTTTATGATATAAGTACAGAAACATTTGATTTTAATAGTGATGGCAACCTTTATGTTTATGACAATGGAACTTTATTTGTTACTTATGCATGGAGTGTTATTAATAACAACACTATATCTATACAAGGAACTGATTTTTCAATTCATAAGCTCTCAACAACCGAATTTGATTATTCAAGTTTAACATCAGTAACTGACTCCGCCACGGGTGATGTAATAACTGTAGAAAACTATTTTGAGTTAAAAAAATAGCTTTAATTATATATTCAAGAATATTCTTTAATAAGGAGGCTTTAAGTCTCCTTTTTTATCATAGAGCTTTTATTATTTAATGGTTATTTAAGTTTTTTTAAGAGAAAATTAAGCCACTTGCAATCATAACCCAATTACTTTTGTGTAATTAACCCAATATTCATGCTATGAAAAACAAATTTTTATTACTTGCATTGGTAGGTCAACTTGCTATTATAGGCTGTACTGATGATGATGACTCTGGAAACCCAGGCACCCCTTCTGTAAGTACCAAACAAAAAATTACAGGAAACTGGAATGGCGTACAAGAGAGCTGGCACTATTACTTAAACGGAGTCAAACAAAACCAAGCAACACAAACTTTTGACATTACAGATAAGGTGTTTAGCTTTAATACCAATGATAGCTTATATATCACCAATAATGGAGTTTTAGAAGACACTGACCATTGGGAAATTTTAAATGATAGTACAATAAGTATCAATTCTTTCTCTGGTGAAATCAACTTACTATCAAATACTGAGTTTAAATACTTGTACAAAATCACAGCAATTAATGGTAATGACACCATAGTACTACATGATATTTTTGAGTTGAATAAGTAAGCTACGAAGCTCACTAATGCAAAAGAGCAAATCAGTTTGATTTGCTCTTTTCTATTTTATGTACCTTTACCTAAACTTATAGAAAATGAATACCAAAACCTCACTAGCACTTATCTTATCTATAATTATTTTTACAAGCTGTAAAAATGATGATGATACTGTACCAATGAATAAATCTACAATGGAAAAAATTGTAGGTCATTGGAATGGTTTAAAAACTTTTAGTGAATACTATTATGAAGGGGACATTATTGACTCTCTTACACGTACCAATGACATTAGCTACGTTGGCATTGAGTTTACTGACAGTAATGTAGTACATCTAGACAGCCTAGGCGTTTATAGCAATGCGTTGCCATGGAGCTTAATTGATGATAATACTGTAACCTTAAACCTTGAAGAGTGGAAAATACGCACTTTAAATAGTAATAGGTTTGTAGTATACTCTCAAATACTAAACTTTATTACTGTAGGCGACACTGTACTCCCTGTAATTATTGAAGACAGGATGATTTTTGTAAGATAAAGCTTATCTAAAGTAGCGAAAGCATCTTATCTTCTACCTCTTGGCTGTCCCATTTATCAGCAATATTTGGCATAGCCATTACTTCTTCCATAATTTTATCTTGCCTTTTACCTTCTGCATGTGCTTCGGCATAAGGTATATGGCTAAAGGTAACCATAGAGTATAAAGGCAACCACTTATCAGGGTATTTATTAGAAAAACGTTTCTCTATTTTCTTTTGCAGTAAAAATGTAGGATCGGCAGTTAAATCGCGCATTTCTACAAAATTACGCATTGCTAAATCTGCAATAGCATCTGTATTAGGCTTGCGCTCTTTCTGAAACTCATCTAAAAGGGTAGTCCAGTCATCTCCGTACTTATCCATCATTTCACCAAAAATGGTACAATCTTCAAAACCGGAGTTCATTCCTTGTCCGTAAAACGGAACAATAGCATGAGATGCATCTCCTACCAAGCATACTTTATCTTGATGTGCCCATGGGAAACATCTAATAATTACTAAAGATGAAGTTGGGTTACCAAAATAATCTTCAACCAATGTTGGCATTAAAGGCACAGCATCTGGGAATGTTTTATTGAAAAAGGCCAATACATCTTCTTCTGTTTTAATGGTACTAAAAGAATCTTTTCCTTCAAACGGAAAGAACAATGTACAGGTAAAGCTACCGTCCATATTAGGTAAGGCTATCAGCATAAACTCACCTCTAGGCCATATATGCAATGCATTTCTCTCTAGTTTATGAGTACCATCTGCATTTGGCGGTATATTCAATTCTTTATAACCATGCTTTATGTACTCTTGCGAGTAATTAAATCGATCGGTACGTTGCATGGTATTTCTAACAGCAGAAAATGCCCCATCAGCACCTAAAATTAAATCGCTGTTTACTGTTTCTTTTTCACCGGTATTGTAATCTTTAAAACTGGCAATTGCCTCATCCATATTTATAGATGTACAACGCTTATCAAAGTTTACTTTTACCCCATGTTTTTCGGCTAAGTCCATCAATAAAGCATTTAACCCGCCTCTGGATACCGAATAAATAGCTTGCCCTTCATTACCATAAGCTTGGTCTGTAAGCGTACCATCTACAGCATGCATTACACGTTTGTGCATAGGTATTGCTACTTCCTTTATCTCATCGCCAATACCGGCACCTGCCAAGGCTTTCCAGCCTCTATCACTTAAGGCAAGGTTTATAGATTTTCCTGCCGAGATATCTGCTTTTCGCATATCAGGTCTGCGTTCATAAATAGTAACATCATGACCTTTTTTTGCTAAATAAATACTCAATAAAGAGCCTACTAATCCAGCTCCGGCTACAGTAATATTCTTCTTTTCCATCAATCTATTTTTATGATGTAATATTTTCTTCTAATATATGTCCGAAACGATAAATGTCTTCAAAGCTATTGTACAATGGCACAGGAGCCATACGTATCACATTCGGCTCTCTCCAGTCTGCAATTACACCTTCTTCAGTTAGTGTATCAAACAACTCTTTTCCTTGCCCATGCATTAAAATAGAAAGTTGGCAACCTCTATTTTTCGGGTCTTTTGGAGTAATAATTTCAAAGTTGGCATTATGCTTAGATGCTATATCATTTACAATAAACTCTAAATAGCCCGTAAGTTTTTCAGCTTTTTCATTTAAAGCATCCATACCAACTTCATCAAAAATCTCTAACGAAGCTTTGTGGGCAGCCATACTTAATACCGGAGCATTACTCAATTGCCATCCGGCAGCACCTTCCATAGGTACATAGCCTTTTTCCATTAAAAAGCGGGTATCCTCTTTGTATCCCCACCATCCTGCAAACCTTGGTAAATCCGGGCTATTGGCATGTCTTTCATGTACAAACACACCCGATATACCTCCAGGCCCTGAGTTCAAGTACTTATAAGAACACCAAGCTGCAAAATCTGCACCCCAGTTATGTAAGTCTAACTTTACATTACCCGCTGCATGAGCCAAATCAAAGCCTACCATTGCACCGGCATTATGCCCGGCTTTGGTAATAGATTCCATATCAAACAACTGACCGGTATAGTAGTTTACACCACCAAAGAATACCAAAGCTACTTCATCTTTATGTTTCTCAATGGCAGCATAAATATCTTCTTCTCTAATGGTATGCTCTCCATCTCTTGGAGCAACCTCAACAATAGCATCTGCTGGGTCATATCCGTGAAAACGCACTTGACTTTCCACCGCATATTGATCTGATGGAAAAGCCTTTGCTTCCATAATAATTTTATATCTATTACCTTTTGGTTGATAGAAAGACACAAACAAGAAATGAATATTGGCAGTTAAGCCATTCATATGTACCACCTCAATAGGTTTTGCACCTACAATTTTTGCAGAAGCTTCCGTTAAAAATTTATGATAATGAAACCAAGGGTTCTTGGCATGAAAATGCCCCTCTACTCCATAAAAAGCCCAGTCTAACAACTCTCTGTTTAAGTGGTCTTTTACGCTTTTAGGTTGAAGCCCTAATGAGTTTCCTGTAAAATATAATGCTTGTCTACCCTTCACCTCCGGAATGAAAAATTTATCTCGGTATTGTGCAAGCTTATCTTGTTTATCCAGCTCTAATGCAAATGATGCATTGTTCTCGTATTGCATACGTATTAGTTAAATTTTTCCCAAAAGTAAGGATTAGAGTTTTAATGAGCATATGACATTCGTCATAGTTCAAAAAAGAACTCATATAACAATTTACTCACTCTATTAACTCAATAATCAGAATAATAGGCTCAAACATTAAAACTAACTACACAAGACTAAAAACCAACAACTTAATAATTAAATATAATTATGTACATATTTTTGATTAATAAAAAAAAAAGCTAATTTGCATTAAAATCTAATTTATTGACGGCGGATTCTGAAAAGCCATAATAGAGTAAGAAAACCTATAATCTCATATTATTATGAAAAAACTTACAAAGCAACTGCTATTGTTAGCAGTTATTCTCGGGTCAACATTATTTTCAACTGCACAAGTTACCGGACCTCCTTACACTAATATTGGTGCTGGTAGCAATTTAACTTTAACCACCGGCAACGCTATTGTTGATAGTGGTCATGTAAGCATAGGGCTAAATGGCAGAAGATATCAAATGGCAGATGCAACCGGGCAACACCGATCTGTACTTAGATATGGAGTAATTGGTTCTTCACCAATACCTGCAAACTCTAACAACATTATTTTTGGAAACAATAAAGGTGGAGGTGACATCTATATGGTAACATCTGGTGCTTCTTCTGGTGTGGGTAATGAAATAAATAGGCTTACTATTAAAGCAGGTGGAAATATTGGTTTATCAACCAATGCTCCAACATCTGTATTAGACATCAATGGTGATTTAAGGATAAGAGTTGTACCTATTGACACTACCTTAGATACTGTATTAGTGATTGACGCAATGGGAAATGTTAGAAAAAAATACATGAAATGCTGTTGCGACACTACAACATCACCTAGATATGCCTCAAGTTTTGAAGACTTAAAAAGCAAATACGATGCCCAAGCCTTAATGATTGCTGATTTGCAAAACCAAATAAATGAGCTTAAAAACTCTAACAACAATTCATCTAGCAATGATATCGGTTTTGGATTAAACGAAGCTTCCGTTAAGCTTTATCAAAACAACCCAAACCCTTTTACAGAACAAACTTCAATCAGTTATGATATTCCTCTTAACACCTCTTCTGCCAGAGTAATCATATTTGACATGCAAGGCACACAACTAAAAAGCTTTGAAATATCAGACTTTGGTAAAGGTGCTATAACTGTAAATGGTGGCGAATTAAAAGCAGGGATGTATATGTACTCATTAATTATAAATGGAAAAGAGGCTGATACAAAACGAATGATTTTAACACGATAGATAAATATTAAAACCTATTTTTAAGCGACCCAATTGGGTCGCTTTTTTTATTTCAATAATTCTGCCAACAGCACAAACAATAACATAAGTATTGATGTTCCCTCCATAAAAATGGTATAATAATAATTGGGTCTATTGGGTGTAGACTTTTGTATCAATATAGCAGTAACAACTGTGGTAAGTAGTAAAGCAGCAAATTGATACAGGTTAACATCCGCATATAAATACTGTGCAACACTTGTTAACCCAAAAAGCAAAATAGCTAATAGAGCAATGTTTCTGGCCTTTATCACCCCAAATGTTTGAGGTAATGTATGTAATATTTCTCTATCAAAATTTACATCTCTAATATCAAAAGGAATCGTAATTGCCAGCACAAACAAAAATCGCTGAACCAACAATAAATACACTCGTCTTTCAATAATAGCAAAATTGTTTAATGCTGATATATACACCGTGGCAAAAGCCCATACCAAAGCAATTAAAAATAGTTTAATACCCGGTATATCTCTCAATCTATACTTTTTACCATTTCGTTTAAATAAGTGAACAGGGTACAATAAAGAGATAATACCCAAAGGAACTAAACATAACCATACATATATATTGAGTTGTAAAGCAAAGAATAATACCAACAATGCAGAGACGCTTGTTAGAATGATTAAACCAATTCTATTTCTATGAATCCATAGGTGGTAATCACTCTTTTCACGAATATGCCCCACTTGCTTATATAAGCGTTGGAAATTGTATGCAAATAGTGTAGAGAAAAATAAAAACCCGGCAACAGTCCATCCCTCAATATCCAGTAACAATTCAGATACTTTTACCAATGCTGCTGTTGCTACAGATACATATATGTTACTGTAAACAATAAACCGCCCTATCTTGTTAAGCCAACTCATCAAAAATCGTTCTATAAACAAAGGTAATGCGCTTTGTTGGGACTATCATTTTTGTATGTGTTTTTATCATAAATTTTAATGGTAAAATGCTACATTTGCAGGCTATTACCACACTAAAAATAAGTAATTTAATGAGAACAGATTCTTTTGCTTATCGCCACATAGGGCCTGATGAAAATGAAATTAAAGAAATGCTTAATGAAATAGGTGTTGACTCTTTGGACGCACTTATTGAGCAAACCGTACCCAAAGACATTAGGTTAAAGGGAGAGTTAAATCTTCCAAAAGCTATGAGCGAGCACCAGTTTATGAAACACATTAATGAACTGGCTTCTAAAAACAGAGTATTCAGTTCTTACATTGGTTTAGGCTATAACGGTACTGTAATGCCGGGTGTTATACAGCGTAATATTTTAGAAAACCCAGGTTGGTATACAGCTTACACTCCTTACCAAGCAGAAATTGCACAAGGCAGACTGGAAGCTTTACTAAATTTCCAAACAATGGTAACAGAGCTTACAGGTATGGAGTTGGCAAATGCATCGTTATTAGACGAGGCTACTGCCGCAGCCGAAGCAATGATTATGTTACTAGGGGCTAGAAGCAGAGAGCAAAAGAAAGCTGATGCAGTTACATTCTTTGTATCCGAAGAATGTTTACCACAAACTATAGATTTATTAAAAACACGCGCTACACCATTTGGTATCAAATTAATTATTGGCAACCACGAAACTTTTGAGTTTACAGAAGATGTGTATGGTGCCATAGTACAATATCCTGCTAAACATGGTGAAGTATATGATTACATAACATTTGCGCAAAAAGCAAAAGCAAACAACACTGCTGTTGTAGCAGCTGCAGATATAATGAGCTTAGTACTACTTACACCTCCGGGTGAATGGGGTGCTGATGTGGTAGTTGGTACAACCCAACGTTTTGGTATACCTATGGGTTACGGTGGTCCACATGCTGCCTACTTTGCAACAAAAGAAAGTTATAAGCGCTTTATACCCGGTAGAATTATTGGTGTATCTCAAGATCGTTCAGGTAAACCTGCATTACGTATGGCTTTGCAAACACGTGAGCAACACATAAAAAGAGAAAAAGCAACCTCTAATATTTGTACTGCACAAGTACTATTGGCTGTTATGGCAGGTATGTATGGTGTTTTTCATGGCCCAAGAGGCTTAAAATACATTGCCAATAAAATACATAACCTTACCAATACCCTAGCTGACGGCATAGAAAAACTAGGCTACAAACAGTTAAACACTAATTACTTTGACACACTTACAGTAGATTTAGGCACAGACCTATACCCAACAGGAGAATCTATACAGCCTGTAAAACGTATTGCAGAAGAGTATGAAGTAAACTTCTTATATATTGATGACCAAACAATCGGTATTAGTATTAACGAAACTACCGAGTTAGAAGACATTAATGATATCTTAGAAATTCTTTCTAAAGCTAAACTTGAAGAAGAAACTGATGCCTACGAAACCATTAAAGAAGGTATTAGCTTTGATAAAAACTTAATTAGAACAAGTGCATTTTTAGAGCATGCTGTATTTAACAGCTACCACTCTGAAACTGAAATGATGCGCTACATAAAAAAATTAGAGCGAAAAGATTTATCCCTAAACCACTCTATGATTCCATTGGGATCATGCACTATGAAACTAAATGCAGCTACAGAGCTTTTACCATTAAGCTGGCCTGCATTTGGTAGCATCCACCCTTTTGCACCACTTTATCAGGCAGCGGGTTACCAAGAGATGTTTAGAGAATTAGAAACCTCTTTATCAGAAATTACAGGTTTTGCAGCTACCTCTTTACAGCCAAACTCCGGCGCACAAGGTGAGTATGCAGGACTTATGGTTATTAGAGCATACCACGAAAGTAGAGGCGAAGGTCATAGAGATATTGTTTTAATTCCTTCATCTGCACATGGTACCAACCCTGCCAGTGCTATTATGGCAGGTATGAAAGTTGTAGTAACTAAATGTGATGAAAACGGAAACATTGATGTTGAAGATTTAAAAGCAAATGCCGAAAAGCATAGCGAAAACTTAGCAGGGTTAATGATTACTTACCCATCTACACATGGTGTATTTGAGGCATCTGTTAAGGAAATCACAGCATTTATACATCAACATGGTGGACAAGTGTACATGGATGGTGCGAATATGAATGCTCAGGTTGGTTTAACTAGCCCTGGCGAAATTGGTGCTGATGTATGTCACTTAAACTTGCATAAAACATTTGCTATACCACATGGTGGTGGTGGCCCTGGCATGGGACCAATTGGTGTTGCAAAACACCTAATCCCATTCTTACCATCAAACCCAATTGTAAATATAAGTAGTGAGCAAGCTATACCGGCTATTTCTGCTGCACCTTGGGGTTCTGGTTTAATATTAATTATCTCTTATGCTTATATAAAAATGCTAGGCCAAGGAGGATTAAAAGAGTCTACCAAAGTAGCTATACTTAATGCCAACTACATGAAAGCTAAACTAGAGAAACATTTTAGCATTTTATATTCAGGTGAAAACGGAAGAGTTGCACATGAAATGATTGTTGATTTTAGAGACTTTAAAAAGCATGCTGGAGTTGAGGTTAGCGATATTGCAAAGCGTTTAATGGATTATGGTTTCCATGCTCCAACAGTATCTTTTCCTGTAGCCGGTACTTTAATGGTTGAACCAACCGAAAGCGAAAGTAAAGTTGAGCTAGACCGTTTTGTTGAAACAATGATTAGTATTAAAAATGAGATAGAATCAATTATTTCCGGTGGATCGGATGCAATTAATAATCCTATTAAAAATGCACCACACACACTAGAACAACTAACTGCTAATGAGTGGAATTTACCTTACACTCGTCAGCAAGCTGCATACCCCTTACATTGGATCCAAGAAAACAAGTTTTGGCCATCTGTACAAAGGGTTGATGACGCATATGGCGACAGAAACTTAATATGTACATGTACTCCTATAGAGGAATATGCAGATTCTATAGTATAACTTTAAAAATTATGTTATATTTGTAGGTAAGAATATACTTGAATTATTAACTAACTAATAGATAACAGTTATGAAAAAAACGTTACTTATTGCTGCTTTAGGTCTGTTTTCGACTGCAACTTTTGCGCAAAATGCTTCAAAAGTTCTTTCGGGCGACGCTAAACTAGAAAAAAAGATCGCTGCTGAATTGAATGATCAATCTTCGGCAAAATACCTTAACCAAGCGGCTCAATTTTTAAACAATCGTACAGTAAACACTTCTTCTAATAAAGCTGGTGGAGCAGTAGATATTAGAGCTGATTACCAAAGTGTTTTATTTGATTTATTTGGTGGTAGCACTACTTTTGGTGGTGGTTTTATCACTGTTTTCCCTGATACTGCTATTGTACAAGAAGGTACAGCAGCGGGTGGTGTTCCTGATTTTTTCAGACCAACTAACCATGGTTTAATTTACACTTACGATGCTAAGTCTGAGTTATACGGAAATGACCTAACTACTGGCGCTGAGAATTATTTTTCTCCAAACGATGTAATCAATATTGATTCTATCTTTACTGCTGGTATTTATTTCTTAAATAATTCTGCTGCAACTAACGACCGTTTACGTTTTGATATCGTAACAGGTCCTTGGGGTTCTGGTGCTCTTACAGCTTTAACTGGTGCTCTTGATGTTGATGATGACGGAACAGATGACAACATCTCTATCCCATCTATCAGAATGACTGGTTCTACATCTAATGGTGTTCCTGCATACGCAGTAGCTGGTGCTACAACTGTTTTCAGAACATTTACGGCTCCTGATTCTACAGGTCTTCAAGATTTCGGTGTTGATTTAACTAGCTCAGGTATTCAAGTTCCTGCTAATGGTGGTCTTGGTGTACTTATCTCTTACGAGCCAACTACAGGAAGTTATACTCCAAACATGGATACAGTTTCTTTAACTGATGGTACTGGTAACGCAAACATCTTTAGATCATTAGTATTCAGTAATGATATTGCTGGAGACAACAACATGTACTGGTTACAGTTTTCTGCTATCGGAAGCCAATTCTTTAACAACAACACAGTAGCTGGTTTTGTTAGCTCTGCAGATCGTTACAGCGCAACTACTGGTGCAGGGAACGCTTATTTATTTGCTTCTCACACTACTACTGCAAGAGTACGTGGTACTTCTTCAGTTTCTGTTATTGAGTTAGATAACAACAAAGGTAAATTCTCTATTTACCCTAACCCTAACAATGGTGAGTTTAACTTAAAGTTAGAAAACTTTAAAGGTGATGATACTTATACTATTACAGTAATGAACATCTTAGGTCAAACTGTTCACCAAGAAGTTGTAACTATGGATAATGGCGTTAAGTCTTTCTCTTTATCTAACTTAGATAAAGGTATGTACTTAATGAACATTTCTTCTAAAAACATCAATACTGTAGAGCGTATTACTATCAAGTAATTGACTCTCTCATATAATTATGTAAGCCCCGCAAATTGCGGGGCTTTTTTGTAGTATTATTTTTTTGTATATTGTAATTATAAACATTGTAGACAAGCTCATCTGGTAGTGAGCCTCTACTTATTACTTGAATCTAACATTATAATTATGAAAAAGGAATTACTAATTGTAGCTCTAGGGCTACTTGGTACAGCGACTTATGCGCAAAATTCTGCGAAAGTTCTTTCTGGCAACACAAAGCTAGAACAAAAGATTACAACTGAGTTAAATGATCAATCCTCAGTAAAATATCTAAATCAAGCAAGTCAATTTTTTAACAACCACACGGTAACTAATACTAGCAAATCTTCGGCCGGAGGAAATGTAAATATTAGAGCTAACTACCAAAGCATCTTATATGATCTTTTTGGTGGTAATGCTACCTTTGACCTTGGCTTTGTTACTGTATTTCCAGATACAGCAATAATGCAAGAAGGTACTAGTGCCGGAGGAGGTACATCATACTTCAGACCATCCAACCATGGTTTGGTGTATATATATGACCCACAATCTGAGTTATTTGGAAACGACCAAAATACAGGCGTTGAAAACTATTTTTCTGCGATTGACCCTGTAAATGTTGATTCAATTTTTACTGCAGGTATCTATTTTATCAATAATACGTTAGCAACAACAGACCGTTTACGATTTGATATTGTAACAGGTTATTGGGGCTCAGGACCATTTGTAGATCTATCGGGTGTAGCTGATGTTGATGCTGACTTAGTGAATGACACGATTAGTCTACAAGGCTTAAGAATAATCGGTAGCAACTCTAATGGAGTACCATCTTATAACTTAGCCGGAGCAACAACAGTGTTTAGAACCCTTACTCCTGCAGACACCGGTAAAGTGGTTGACTTTGGTGTTGGTTTAAATGGTATTCAAATTCCCTCAGCCGGTGGTGGCTTGGGTGTTATTATTACCTATGAACCAACTACAGGTAGTTATACCCCAAATATGGATACAGTATCATTAAATGATAATACCGGTAATACAAATATTTTCAGATCTCTTATTGCACTTTCAAATGATCCGGAATTGTACTGGTTGCAGTATACCGAAGCTTCTAACCAATATTTTAATCACAATATTGTTGGTGGCTTTATTAGTCCGGATGAGAGATATAATACATCTGCAAACACCTTTTCTAATACCTATTTAAGGTATGCTCACTCTACTTCAGCAAGAGTCAGTGGTGTATCTCACGTATCTGTTACAGAGCTAGAAAATAATAGCGGTAATTTTTCAGTTTACCCTAACCCTAGTAATGGTGATTTTAACCTAAAATTAGAAGGTTTTAAAGGTGATGATACATATACTGTTACTGTTATGAATATCTTAGGACAAACTGTTCATGAAGAAGTAGTAACCATGAGTAATGGTGTTAAGTCTTTCTCTTTATCTGATGTAGAAAAGGGACTATACTTAGTAAACATAAATTCAGAAAACTTGAATGTAGTACAAAAGATTACGATAAAGTAATCCGTTACATTCAAATAACTTTAAGCCCTGTCTACCAGCGGGGCTTTTTTTATATCTCTATTTTAAGTATATTTAAGATGTATCTGGTAATACACAAAACATTTACTTGAACTTAAAACCCTTCAATTATGAAAAAATTACTACTCCCTACATTATTCCTGTTTTTTTCTTTAAACCTGTTTGCACAAGAACATACTGAACATCATCATGTACACCTAAATGGTGGACAATTAGATTTTAGAGCTAATTACCACTCTGTTATATATGATTTATTTGGTGGAAGTATGGTATTTAAAGATAGTTTAGTCCCTCTCTTTCCGGACACTACTGTAATAGTAGAATATACTGACACAAACCTAAACACCACTCACTACAGACCCTCAGTACATGGTTTAGTAAGTGTTTATGATCCTAGATCTGAGCTATTTGGAAATGACCAAACATCCGGAATTGAAAACTACTTTTGTCATGCAGACCCTGTAAATATAGATAGTGTAATGACCTTTGGTAAATATGTGAAAAGCGATACTAATAGTTATGATAGGTTGCGGTTTGATATAGTAACGGAGAATCATTCTATCTCTCCTTTTAGTATTTCAATATATGAACTTGATATAGACTCTGATAGTTTAATAGACTCATTGTCCATTGCATCAATACAAGTAAAAGGAGATACTTCTGCATATAGAAGCGGGAGTCCGTTTATTATTTCTAATACTACAACCGTGTATAGAGATTTAACTGTTCAGGATACGGGTACTGCTAAATTTTTCATTGCACCTCTCTCTAATGTACAAATACCAGCAAGTGGTATTGCTGCCGTAATAGTAACCTATGAACCGGACTCAGGTAGTTACACCCCTTTTTCAGATACTATTTATTTAAATCAACACAAAGGGATGAATCATTATACGGCTGTAATGAGAAGCAATAGAATACTAAACGATGCCAATCTTTACTGGCTGCAATTTTCTGCAATAGGAAGTCAATTTTTTAACTATAATAATGTAACCGGGTATATAAATACAGCTAGCAGATATGACACCTCTACCACAACAAGCGCCATACATACAGACTTAAGTCATCAATCCTTTTTTAGAGCATCAGGAAATAACAATACATGTTCATTTAGCTCCTATGATTCTAACCTTTTAGATAGCCAAACAAAAATATTTCCTAACCCAAGCAATGGCAGTTTTTATATACAGCTAAAAAACTATACAGGTAAAGATAATTTTGAACTAAGTCTCAACTCTTTACTTGGGCAAACAGTATATACCGAAACTGTAAAAATGGGCAACGGTGTAAAGGCTATACAAGCAGAAAACTTTAAGCCCGGCGTATATTTACTAACCATTGATAATGGTAAAGAGGCTGCTGTAAAAAGAGTTGTTATCCAGTAATTAGTTAGATGCCTTACGGATACGCTGAAACAGCTTTGAAGAGAATATAAAATCTGTAATATCGGGGTTATTAGTACTCAACAACTCATCATTAGAACCTTGCCATGCTTTTAAGCCCTCTTTAATAAGTATAATATTCTCTCCTATTTCCATTACAGAGTTCATATCATGCGTATTTACAATAGTGGTCATTTGGTACTCTTTGGTAAGCTCTTGCACCAAATTGTCTATTACAATAGCTGTTTTAGGGTCTAAACCCGAGTTGGGCTCGTCTAAAAACAAGTATTTAGGATTCATGGCTATGGCTCTGGCAATAGCAACACGCTTTTGCATACCCCCACTTAATTCTGCAGGATAACGCTCATTTACATTCTCTAGGTTTACACGTTGTAGGCAAAAATTAGCACGTTCTCTTTTTTGCTCTATCGTATCATTGGTAAACATAGAAAGCGGAAAAATAACATTCTCTTCAATCGTTAATGAGTCAAACAAGGCACTCCCCTGAAAAACCATCCCTATTTCTTTTCTAATATCCTTACGCTCATCAAAAGACATTTTAGAAAAATCTCTATCATCAAAAAATATCTGCCCACTATCTACCTCATGTAAGCCTAAAAGACTTTTCATAAAAACCGTTTTACCGGATCCGCTCTGTCCAATAATCAAATTGGTTTTCCCTTGCTCAAAGCTGGTAGTAATACCCTTTAACACATGGTTATCTCCAAACGATTTATGTATGTCTTCTACTCTTATCATACAACTAAGATAATAGTAATTGAGTGAGTATATAATTGAGCACAATAATTACAATAATAGAGTACACTACTGCTCTGGTACTAGACTTTCCTACCTCTATAGCTCCCCCTTTTGTATAATAACCTTGGTAAGCCGAAACAGATGCAATTACAAAAGCAAAAAAGTATGTTTTTATTAAAGCATAAATTATATGAAAATCTTCAAACTCCATAGTAACACCCGACAGGTAATCTACAGCAGAATATATAGGCGTGAACTCGCCAACAAGCCACCCACCAAAAATACCAAACAGCATACTAAATATGATGAGCAATGGGTTGATAAATAGTAAGGCTAATATTTTGGGAAGTATTAAATAACTGGCAGAGTTAATACCCATTACTTCTATCGCATCAATTTGCTCAGTAACACGCATTGTACCAATATTAGAAGCAATGTTAGAGCCTATTTTACCGGCAAGTATCAAACTAATCATGGTTGGTGCAAACTCCAATATTATTGATGCTCTGGTAGCTAAACCAATATAAAAATCCGGAATAAGCGGGTCATCAATATTAAAAGCTGCTTGTACTGCTACTGCAGCACCCACAAAAACCGACACAAACACCACAATACCAAAAGAGCTGATACCCAATAAATCTACTTCCCTGAAAAACATATCGCGGTACACCGAAAACTTCTCGGGTTTGCGAAATACTTTTCCAAGCATTAAAAAATATCGGCCTGTATGTGTTAATAGATTCATGTAATTGCCTGCTAAAATAACGTATTTTAAAAACTTAAGCCTGCTATTAAAAATGTATTCTCAATTATATGTAATTTCACCTTATAATTCTATTTCCTTTTGAAAGAAAAACTATACCCATATTTACCCAAGGAGTCTGTAGATACCATTTACCAATGGCTTAAAGACTACAATGTTAGCTTTAGAATTACCAAAAAAAGAGCTAGCAAGCTGGGCGATTATAGAAGTCCATTTAAAGAACAAGGGCATAGAATAAGCATTAATGGCGACTTAAACCCCTACTCTTTTTTAATAACCACAGTGCATGAGTTTGCCCATTTGGTTACTTGGGAACAACATAAGCACAAGGTAAAACCACATGGCCTAGAATGGAAAAATAGTTTTAAAAAACTGATGGATCCCTTTTTGGCAGACACTATCTTTCCGGATGATGTAAAATCTGCGTTGGTTGGTTATATGAATAACCCCGCTGCAGCTAGTTGTACTGATTTAAACCTGATGAAGGTTTTAAGAAAATACGATAAAAAAGACAGTACCCTCATAACTGTAGAAGAGTTAGAACCCAATGCAAAATTTTTATTGGGAACAAAAAGAGTATTTGTAAAAGGAAATCGCATCCGTAAGCGTTATAAGTGTATGGAACTTTCTACCAAGCGGTATTACCTATTCAATCCGTTGGCAGAGGTAAAAAAACTAGAAGAGTAATAACGCTATCTTAAACTTGCTTGCTAGTGATTTTTGTACATTAGCGCAGCTTATAAAACAAAGAATGAAGAACAATTACTGTATTATAATGGCTGGAGGTATTGGTAGCCGTTTTTGGCCCATGAGTACCTCTCAGTTTCCCAAGCAATTTCATGATATACTAGGCACAGGTGAAACCTTACTACAACAGACTTTTAGAAGATTTACTGATATATGTCCTCCCGAAAATATTTTTATTGTTACCAATAAAAACTACAAAGACTTAGTTAAAACACAACTCCCCGAAATTACAGACAACCAAATTTTATTAGAGCCTGCACGCAGAAACACGGCTCCTTGTATTGCTTATGGTACATTTAAAATAAACACCATAAACCCAGATGCTAGAATAGTTGTAGCTCCATCAGACCATATTGTAACCAACGAAAAAAGGTTTAGTTATTTCATCAATACAGCCCTAGAAGCATCGGCAGATGATGACTGCCTACTTACCCTAGGCATTAAGCCCACAAGACCTGATACAGGTTATGGTTATATACAGTATAATGACAAAAAAACAGCTGCTAATACGGATATAAAAAAGGTTAAAACCTTTACAGAAAAACCGGATAAAGAGCATGCCAAAAAATTTATTGCAAGCGGAGACTTTTTATGGAATAGCGGCATATTTATATGGTCATCAAAAAGCTTAATAAAGGCTCTGGAAATGTACTTACCGGACATGCATGCTACCTTTAAAGAAGGGGAGGCTTATTACAATACTGATAAAGAGCAATCATACATCAATAAAGTTTATCCTACCAGCGAAAATGAGTCTATTGACTATGGCATTATGGAAAAAGCCAAAAACGTTTACGTTTTACCTGCAGAGTTCGGTTGGTCAGACCTTGGCACTTGGGGCTCATTGTACACACATTTAAAGCATGATGACCACAATAATGCAATTGTGGGTAAAAATGTAATGATGTACGATTCTTCTAATAACATTGTTAATGTATCTAACGAAAAGCTAGTAATACTACAAGGTCTAAAAAACTACATTGTAGTTGAAAAAGACAATACCCTACTGGTTTGCAAGAAAGAAGACGAGCAACTAATTAAGCAATTTGTAAGCGATGTAAAAATAAACAAAGGCGATGCTTTTGTTTAGCTCCTATTTTTTTATTGAAATCTATTAGCTACTTTGCATAGACATTTACGTCTATATCTTATATGAGCGAAGAACCGAATAAGCCGGAACAACAAGAAACCGAGGAAGCAAAAAAAACTGCTTTTCAGAGTTTAAGAAGTTTGATTGATAGTGTTTGGGTATTGCTCAAAAGCACACTGGATATTAAAGAAGGTGCAGCAAACCCTACTGATACTATAGCCGGTATTCACAGAGATATAGACTTTAAAGGCTATAACCTTTGGATTCTTATTTTTTCCATATTCATAGCATCTATTGGCTTAAACACCAATTCTACTGCCGTTGTAATCGGAGCCATGCTTATATCGCCATTAATGGGACCTATTATTGGTATAGGTTTATCGGTAGGTACTAATGACTGGACTACTCTTAAACGCTCTCTAAAAAGTTTAGCTATAGCTACTTTATTTAGTATTATTACCTCAACTATATACTTTAGTATTACCCCACTATCTGATGCTACATCAGAGTTATTAAACCGTACACGCCCTATACCTTTAGATATTTTTATTGCTCTTTTTGGTGGTTTAGCCGGTATAGTTGCGGGCTCTAGAAAAGAAAAAACTAATGTAATACCGGGTGTAGCAATTGCAACTGCTTTAATGCCACCTTTATGTACAGCAGGTTATGGTTTGGCTACTGGGCAATTCAATTATTTCTTTGGCGCATTTTACCTGTTCCTTATCAATTCTATCTTCATAAGTATTGCTACATATGCTGTAGTACGTTTCTTAAAATACCCTCTTAAGGAGTTTGTAGACCCCGTAAAAGAAAAGAAAGCAAAACGATATACCTATGCATTTATACTAATTGTAATAGTACCCAGTGCTTTTACATTTTACAATATCATACAAGAAACTTTATTTGACCGTAATGCAAACAGGTTTATTAGTGAAGTGGTAAAGCATGAAGGAAGTAGAATTAGGTCTAAAGAATTGGTATACAACAAAGACAGTATTTCTGAAATTGTATTAGACATTGGTGGAGAAGCTATACCTGAAGTATTACAAAAAGACTGGGCCAATAAGCTTGGTGAATATGGTCTTAATAAAACCAGCCTGTTATTTATTAATGATGGTTTTGGTAAAGCTGATGACGAAGCTTTTGATCAAATGGTGAAAGAAAATTACGATAACATTAAATCTATTGCTTCTAAAAATGAACTCCTCAATCAATACAAAAATGATTTGGAAAAAGCTGAGCGTCAAATTCAGCAAATAAAAGGCGACACTATACCTATTGGTAAAGTGTGTAATGAGTTGAAAATTCAGTACGAAGGAGAAATTCAACAGCTTACTTACTCTAATGCTATTATTGTAGACTTCTTTTATACCGATAGTATAAAAGGATTTGAGAAGGATACGATCCCTACATTTTTTGTAAAATGGAGAGCAGACATTAGCAGTGAGGAACAACAAGCCAAAAGTGCAAAGCTTGAAAAGCTCCTAAAAGTAAGGCTAAACCTAAGCGAAATAAGACTATCTAGCTATTAGCCTTTTTGCTTTTGTGTTTTTCATACAAAGCATAGCCAAATACTACACCTAGTACCAAAGCCATTGCTCCTATTACAAGCATAAAATTCATTGTAGTGTTTTTTCGTTTATGCAAAATTAGTGCAGCCACTATTTAGAGCTATTAGAATAATATTAAGGCTTAATTAAATAAATAAGCATTCTATCCGTTATTGGTTAAGTAGAAAATTAATTAACCAAAAACACGCAGACCTATGAACAGAAATGCTTTTTTAATTTCGGCAGCATTAACCCTTTCACTTATCTCATGTAAAAAAGATGATGATAGCGGAACAAACAACGGAAACAACAACCAAATTAACACGCAGTTAATTGTTAATACTTGGGATGGAGTAAAAGTAGATGTACATACCAAAGAACCCGGTATACCCGCAAAAGACACTACTTATGATATTAGTGGGCAACAATATGAATTTAAAAGTGATGGCACCTTTGATGTTAAGGATAGCCATGCTATCTATGGAACAAGCTTATGGGCACTAACCGGTACAAATACAATGTTATTGACCGACACAGCCTCCTCTGTAGCTTATACAGCTACCATTCTTAAGCTAACAAATAACGAATTTAAGTTTAAGTATACCGAAACTAGTACATCTCAAACAAGTGATATAACCATAAACTTAGTAAAGTAAGTAAACAAAAAAAGCCGGCTCAAATGAGTCGGCTTTTTTATTTTATATGGGTTTAAATTTACTTCAAACTACCTATCATATCTTCCGGTCTTACCCATTCATCATACTGCTCTGCAGTAAGATAACCTAGATTAATAGCCTCTTCTTTTAAGGTTGTACCATTTGTGTAAGCCGTTTTTGCAATTTTAGCTGCTTTCTCATAGCCAATTTTGGTATTTAAAGCAGTAACCAACATTAAAGAGTTGTTTAAGTTCTTCTCTAAGTTTGCTTTGTTTGGCTCTATACCTATAGCACAATTATCATTAAAAGACACACAAGCATCGCCAATCAGCCTTGCAGACTGTAATATATTGCAAGCCATCATTGGCTTAAATACATTTAGCTCATAATGTCCTGTTGCACCACCCATTGTTATAGCAACATCATTACCCATAACCTGTGCACAAACCATCGTCAATGCCTCTGCCTGAGTAGGGTTTACTTTACCCGGCATAATAGATGAACCTGGTTCGTTTGCCGGAATATTTATCTCGCCAATACCACTTCTAGGTCCTGAAGCCAACATACGGATATCGTTACCAATTTTCATTAGACTTACTGCCAATTGCTTTAATGCGCCATGTGTTTCTACAATAGCATCATGCGCTGCAAGAGCTTCAAATTTATTTTCAGCGGTTACAAATGGTAAGCCTGTAAACTCAGCTATTTTCTTTGCTACCAACTCAGAGTAACCTGCAGGAGTATTTATACCTGTACCTACTGCTGTACCCCCTAAAGCTAATTCGCTAAGGTGTGCTAGTGTATTTTTTAAGGCTTTTAAGCCGTGGTTTAACTGAGATACATAACCCGAGAACTCTTGTCCTAAAGTTAGCGGTGTGGCATCCATTAGGTGCGTACGACCAATTTTTACCACATTCTTAAACTCTTCTGATTTAGCTTGTAAAGTATCTCTTAGTTTTTCTACACCCGGTATAGTAGTTTCTAATACCATTTTATAAGAAGCAATATGCATTGCTGTAGGATATGTATCGTTAGATGATTGAGATTTATTTACATCATCATTTGGGTGTACTAAGCTAGTGCCATCTCCCAAGGTGTTCCCTGCCAATACATGCGCACGGTTAGATACAACCTCGTTCATATTCATATTACTTTGGGTACCGGAACCTGTTTGCCATATAACCAACGGAAATTGGTCATCGTGCATGCCTTTTACAACCTCATCACAAACAGCAGAAATCAAATCTTTCTTTTCAGTATCTAAGGCACCTAACTCATGGTTGGTATGCGCTGCAGCCTTTTTTAGGTAAGCAAATGCATGTACTATTTCTAGTGGCATACTACCTGCTTGGCCAATTTTAAAGTTGTTTCTAGAACGCTCTGTCTGAGCTCCCCAATATTTGTCGGCAGGTACTTTTACCTCGCCCATTGTATCTTTCTCTATTCTGTACTCCATGGTATTTATTTTAAATCTCAGGCAAAATTACAATTAACACAATAAAAATTGCCCAGTTTTATGTGTCTTTTACAAATAATTAATACTTTTACCGCACAATCTTAATTAAGCAATTTAGATATGAAGATCTGGGGATTTGTACTGTTTTTATTAGTAGCCGGCATGGCATTCTGGTTGTTAACCTTTGTAGCCCTATTTGTTGGGTATTGGATTTCTATAAACGGATTAAGCAAAATTAGCCCAAAGCTTGCTCACAAAATTGCTGGTGTAAAAGAAGAAGAAGACTCAAAATAAGTCTTCCTTTCTCCTCTATTTTCCTTTTACAATAACTCATTTACATTTTCCGGTGGACGACCTAGTACGGCTTTATTGCCTTTAACTACTATTGGTCTTTCCATTAACTGAGGGTATTCAATCATTGCCAACACCAACTCTTCGTTGCTTAGCTCTTTATCCTTAAACTCTTCTTTCCAAATTTTCTCAGATTTACGAATCAAGCCCATTGGCTGAATACCTAGCATCGCTATAATATCATTCAGTTCATCAGGTGTAAGCGCATCATCCATGTATTTTACAATCTCTACGGCTGCACCTTTGTCTTCAATAATCTGTAAGGTCTCTCTACTTTTAGAGCACCTTGGGTTGTGATATATTTTCATCTATTCTTCTGTTGTATTATGTTGTCCTTGTTGCATTAAATAGGCTTTAAAAAAGTCATCAAGCTCGCCATTCATTACACCTTCTACATTAGAGGTTTCATAACTGGTACGTACGTCTTTTACCATCTTATACGGATGCATTACGTAATTACGTATTTGCGAGCCCCACTCTATCTTTTTCTTACCAGCCTCAATCTCGGCACGCTTTTCAAGCTTTGCCTCCATTTCTATTTCATACAATTGAGACTTTAATAATTGCAAAGCTTTTTCTTTATTACCAAGCTGAGAACGGGTTTCAGTATTCTCAATAATAATACCTGATGGTTTATGACGTAAACGCACACCGGTTTCTACCTTGTTTACATTTTGCCCACCAGCTCCACCAGAGCGGAAAGTATCCCATTCAATTTCAGATTGATTAATTTCAATTTCAATGCTATCATCTACCAATGGGTACACATATACCGAAACAAATGAGGTATGGCGTTTGGCATTAGAATCAAACGGAGAGATACGCACTAAACGATGCACACCGTTTTCACCTTTTAAGTAGCCAAAAGCAAATTCGCCCTCAAACTCAAGGGTTACAGTTTTTACTCCGGCCACATCTCCGGCTTGGTAATCTAGCTCTTTTACTTTGTAGCCATGCTTTTCGCCCCACATAATATACATACGCATCAGCATACTGGCCCAGTCGCAACTTTCTGTACCACCGGCACCGGCTGTAATTTGCAATACGGCACTCATGGCATCCTCCTCGGCAGAAAGCATATTTTTAAACTCTAAATCTTCTAGTAGTTTTAGGGTTTTATTATACTGTGCTTCTACCTCTTCATTACTGGCCTCGCCTTCTTTGGCAAACTCATACAATACCTGCAAGTCTTCTCCACCTGCCTTTGCGGCATTATATTCGTTTACCCAATTTTTCTTGAGTTTTATTTTTTTCAGTAAAGCTTCAGCTTGTTTTGGGTCGTCCCAAAAGCTCGGGTCTGCGGTTTGCTCTTCTTCGTTAGCTATCTCTATCTCTTTGCGATCGATGTCAAAGATACCCCCTTAGCGCTTCCAAGCGCCCAACCAACTCCCTTAATTGTTCGTGTGTTATCATACAGCAAATTTAACTTTAATTAAAAGTTCTGTAAAATAAATGTATGGCTAAATACATATATTTGTTTCAATACTTTTGGTATTACATATTGCAGCTATGAAGAAAATCATTTTACTACCACTCTCCATCATATTATTACTGAGTTTTAAGAGCTTTATAATGGCTCCAGAAATAGAAGCCGTTACCTTTCCCTCAAAAGACGGGCTAGAGATTTCAGCCGATATATATGAGGTAGATAAAGATGCTCCCATAATAGTTTTATGCCATCAGGCAGGCTACAGCCGCGGTGAATACCGAGAAATTGCCCCTAAACTCAACAAAATGGGCTTTACTTGTATAGCTATAGATCAGCGTTCGGGTAACGCGGTAAACGGCATTACAAATGAAACAGCTGCCAGAGCTTCGGCAAAAAAACTAGGACAAACTTATGAAGATGCCGAACAAGACATTATTGCTGCTGTAAACTATGCTTATGATAAGCACAAAAAACCAGTGCTTTTATGGGGTAGTTCTTACTCATCATCCCTAGTGCTTAAGGTAGCTAAGGATAATGATAAAGTAGTCAAAGTAATTTCTTTTAGCCCTGGCGAATACTTTAGAGGCTTCTCTTTACTAGAAAAAATAAAAGGCTTGGACAAGCCTGCATTTTTAACCTCATCTAAAAATGAAGCAAACGGAGTAAAAACACTTTTCAACGCCATAGCTACTGACAATAAAACTCAGTTTATTCCTACCGGAAACGGTGAGCATGGCTCTAAAGCTTTATGGGAATCTAAAAAAGACCATAAAGAGTACTGGAAAGCAATTACTCAATTTTTAAAGTCTTAATTATATATATCTTTATGGTGATTTACCTACACTAATCATCATTAGTAATGTCTATTATTCATATTCAATCAGAGTTAGAGCACAAATCTCTTTATAGAAGGGCGGACTTCATTAATGATTACAACTTCGAAGAAGACACCGATAATCAAGCGTATTTTCTTTCATTCGTTAAATCTTTTGAGCTTACTGATAATGATTGGTACAACACTACAGTAATTGATTTAGCTAATTTATTAGCTATAAAAGATATTCATCTATTACGCAAATTTGCCAGTTACTTAAATACTAAAATTGATTTCTTAACTAGATTAATGATTATTGATTATTTGAAACAGACCTATGATTTATACCCACCATATACTATTGACTATAAATCTATTATAGAAAAAGAGGTTACCCGAAAATATAACCGTTCGATAGTAAAAATAAATTCTTTAGCTGCTTTAATCCATCTTTTTCCAAAAGAAAAAAACAACTATTATCACCTATTAAAAAAGCATTTAAACAATTGTAATGATTATAGAGCTCATACGAGATTATATAGTTCGATTAACAATGGTGTAGCTAATACTTTGACTAATAGAGAAATTGCTGAATTAATTTTAATCACTAAATCAAAACCTTTTGGCAACTCCAAGGCAATAAAAGAAAGTATATCTGAACTATAGTAATAAACTCTAATTAAAAGATGTTATATTTCAATACATCTTTAAGTTATGAGAGTTTTACTTTTTGTTACAACCTACCTATTCATATTTATTTCCTGCTCTAATAATAATCAGGAAGGGCATTATTATTCTGAACACCTTTATGATAATATGATGAAGTATGAATATTATGATAAAGACTCAAACCTAATTTACCTCCAAGAAGTTGACACTATAACCTGGATTCCGCAATACGAGGAAATCTATTATGATAATAATAAATGGTCAACAAAAATTTATGATGGTAATGGTAATTGTTTCTCTTGTGCAGATTATAAAAATAATGATTCTACATATACTAACAGATACTATAGCAATGGATTTAGATATACATTAAACTACACAAATGCTATAGAATCTGGTATATGGACTTACGAAGACGATTCCACATTAGTTAAACTATACTTCAAATATTGCCCAAAAAAACCTATTATACTTGATTCATCTTCACGAGAAAAAATTAAAGAATACCTATTTCTTTTTGAATTATTAAGTAGTGAGATTAAAACATCTCCAAGAGTTATTGATATTTATTGGCCAAATGAGAAATACATTCATAAAAGAATTATGCTTAACAAAGGTGGGAACATTGAATCTGAGAGTATATTGTTCTCTGAAGCACAATTAGATTCTTTACATAATTATGAGTATAATCAAGTCATATTAGATCCTGATATGGATAATTTGGAAACTTTTGATATTAGTAAACTACAATGCAACTAATCTGGCTTATTGTTTTTTGGGTTTTCTACTATGCTCTGCATAGCATACTTTTAGTAGTGTCTGTTAAAAACAAAATTAGTAAGCTATTCCCTTCCTATAAAAGAGCATATCGTTTAGGCTATTTTACATTCTCATTAATAGGTTTCTTGCTCATTATATGGTATTACAAACAAATTCCTAAACATTATCTAATAGAACAGAGCACTATACTACAGCTAATAGGTGCAATCATTACTTTTTTTGGCTTACTAATATGTACTAAAGCCTTGCGAGGCTATAACCTGCGTGAGTTTGTAGGCATAGAAGTAGTTGAGCAAAATACTGCCCAAAATCAATTAAAAACTGATAGGTTAAATAAATACATGAGACATCCGCTGTATACCGGCACATTAATTTTACTACTTGGTTTGTGTTTCATAAGTCCTACTCAAGAGATGTTGGCTACCTATGTGGTTTCCATTATTTACTTAATAATAGGCACTCGTTTAGAAGAGAAAAAGCTAAGTGCTATCTTTGGAAAAGATTATGAGGAATATAAAAAACAGGTTCCGATGTTTATTCCTCGAATAAAAAAATAAGCCCAATGATAATAGACTTAAGAAGCGATACCGTTACCAAGCCTACCCCAGAAATGGTAAACGCCATGTTTGCTGCACAGGTAGGAGATGATGTTTTTATAGAAGACCCCACCATAAATGCCCTAGAAGAAAAAGCCGCTAAACTATTTGGTATGGAAGCTGCTTTATTTTGCCCTTCGGGTACGATGACCAACCAGATAGCCATTAAACTACATACCCAACCGGGTGGCGAGGTTATTTGCGATGAATTGGCTCATGTATATAATTACGAAGGTGGTGGTATAGCTTACAACTCCGGTTGTTCTGTACGTTTGGTAAAAGGAGACAGAGGGCGTTTTACTGTAAAAGAAATTGAAGAGAACATCAATAATATTGATGATGTACACAAACCCATTACCCAACTGGTGTGTGTAGAAAACACCACCAACAAAGGTGGCGGTGCCTGCTATGATATTGCTGAACTGGAAAAAATGAGTGCCTTTTGCAAGCAAAACAACTTGGCTTTTCATTTAGATGGTGCTCGATTATTTAATGCTCTTGTATACAAAAACGAAAGCCCAGAGCAATACGGTCAATTGTTTGACACTATTTCTATCTGCCTATCCAAAGGTTTGGGTTGCCCTGTAGGCTCATTATTATTAGGTAGTAAAGAGCATATCAGAAAAGCGCGTCGCATTCGTAAAGTATTAGGTGGTGGTATGCGCCAAGCCGGTTATTTAGCTGCTACCGGAATTTATGCCTTAGACAACAATGTAAGTCGTATGGTTGATGACCATAAAATGGCTAAGCAAATTGAAGCTGTTTTAAATGAACAGAACTACGTAAAAGAGATATTACCTGTTGAAACTAACATTGTTATTTTTAAACTAAAGGACACTTATTCTGATGCTGCTTTTGTAGAGCATATGAAAGATAAAGGCATTTTACTAGTGTCTATGGGCGAAGGTAAATTGCGCTTTGTAACCCATATAAATGTAACCCCAGAAATGCTTGACCAGCTATTGGAAGAACTAAAAGCATTTGATGGCAAGGTACTTGCTTAATATTCTGTATGAAAAGACTCTTATTAATACTATTTACAATAAGCATAGTTGCTAGTTATGCGCAAACAGATACCTATGTAAGCATACGCATCAGTATGGTGGGTGATTTAATGGCCCATGACCGACAAATAGGCAACTCAAAAACAACTAATGGTTACGATTTTAATCCAAGTTTTCAGCATGTAAGAGACTACTTAAGTAAAGCTGATTTTACCATTGGCAATTTTGAAACTGTATGCTCCGGTACAGCAACTGCTTACAAAGGATATCCCGTATTTAATACACCTGATGAAATGGTTACTGCATTAAAAAATGCAGGTTTTGATATGCTCATCACTGCCAACAACCATAGTATGGATGGTGGCGAAAGTGGTTTACTAAGAACATTAGACATCATCAACAAAGAAGGATTAGATGCAACTGGCTCTTACAAAAATACTGCTGATGCCGACTCTATTCGTATCAATAATATTCAGGGCATTAAGCTGGCAACCCTAGCCTATACTTATGGAGTAAATGGAAATTTGCCCTCTAACAATTATATGCTGAATGTAATTGATCCCGAAAAAATAAAGGGGGATGTAAAAAAAGCAAGAGCCAATGGTGCAGAACTGGTACTGGTATACCTGCACTACGGTAAGGAGAATGCTCGATATCCATCTGATGAGCAAAAACAAATAGTAGAATCTGTAAGAAAAGCAGGTGCTGATATAATTATTGGTTGTCACCCACATGTAATTAGCCCGATAGATTATTTCACCACCAATAATGCAACTTTAGATACTGGTTTAGTGGCCTATTCATTAGGTAATTTTTTATCCAATCAGTATTGGAGGTATACCGATGCAGGTATTGTTCTTACCGTAGAGCTACAAAAGAATTTAACTTCAGGAGAAATCAAAATAAGCAGGGTTGAATACTTACCTACTTGGGTATACAGGGGTATGAATAAAGATGTTGTGGATAAGCATATTATTATGCCTGCTACATGGTGGCAAAATCATCCATTGCCTTATATACAAGACAAACAACAGGATAAAATGAAAGAAGCCTTGGAGGACACCAAGGCTATCATCAAACATTTAACTACAAACAAACTCTATCAAGCTTACTGATTAAGTTCATCCCAAACTAACTCTGCCTCAAAGCCTTTTCTTATCAGGTAGTTTGCAATTTTTCCCTTACGAGTAAACTCGTTTTTATCTCTGGTAACAATAGCTCTTTTTTCTAGCATGTCACGTAGAGTACGCATATAGTCTGCATCTGATATTTCTGCCAATCCTTTTTTAATACAGTAATCCGAAACACCTCTATACTTCAGTTCTAAAGCTATTTTTTTTCTGCCCCACTTTTTTATCCTGAATCTACCGCCCGCAAATGCTTTGGCAAAGCGCTCTTCATTTAAAAAGTTTTGCTGAATGAGCTCCATAATCAATTCATCTGCAATAGATGGTAGTATACCCCAGTTCAACAATTTCTCACGTACTTCTTTTTGTGTACGCTCTTGGTAAGCGCAGAAGCCTTCTATCTTAGCTTTGGCCTCTTTTATATCATAAACTTTTTGTTGTTGTGGCATACCCAAAAATACATGATTCTCATTCATTGGTAAAATATTAAAGGAGAAGCTTGCTGCATTTTTCATTAGATTTTGACAACGTGCTAAATATCCTTTATCAATTTTCTTTGGCCTAAAAATTCTCTTTTTTGATTCCATCACTTTTTACGTTTTGGTTATACATCAAAGTTGAGCTTAAACCCCTGTTTTTAAAAATTGATACCCGCAGATGAATTCTTACCTCCCTTATATTTTGCCAATTTTTGATAACAATTGTAGTTCAATTCTTACATCAAAAACAAAAAACGCCAAGCTTGTAACATTTTTATATATAAATGGCATTTTTTACCATAAAACAAAATAGTCTTTGCGTTTTTTGCACAAAAAAAGCCCGACTAATTAGTCGGGCCTCATATTATTGTTCTTTTAACTCCAATTCTTTGTTTTTCTTATCATAAAAATGATACTCTAAAAACTTATAAGAATCTCTAGGAATAATTGTTACCCATTTTTTGTAGCGTTTAAACCATTTCATCTGAATAGACTTAAACGTTCCTTTGGTTAGGTAAGCTGCAATAAATGGATGTGTATGTAAGCAAATAGGCTTGTTTACTTTTTGCATAATTGCATCCACTTGGTGCTCAATATCATCAATAATTAATATTGGTGCTTGTACTTCTCCATCACCATCCGGGTTTTCCTCGCTTGTTTTAATATTCATTTCAGGTCTTACACGCTGGCGTGTAATCTCTACTAAACCAAAACGACTTGGGGGTAATATCTTGTGCTTTGCACGGTCATCGCTCATTTCTTCTTTGAGCTTTTCGTACAATGTTCTGCGGTTTTCCGCTTTATGAAGGTCAATAAAGTCTATTACAATAATACCTCCCATATCGCGCAAGCGCAATTGACGAGCTATTTCTGTAGCCGAAAGCAGGTTTACTGCCAAGGCATTTGCTTCTTGATCTTCTTTGGAGTTAGAGCGGTTACCACTATTCACGTCTATAACGTGCATAGCTTCGGTATGCTCTATTATTAGGTACGCTCCCTTACTCATAGATACCGAACGACCAAAAGCTCCTTTAATTTGGCGCTCTATGCCGTAATGCTCAAATATGGGCACCTTACCCTCATAAAATTTAACAATACCCTCTTTATCCGGGGCTATGTTTTGTAAATACTCTCTTATTCCATCCGTCAACTCTTCGTCATCGGTTACAATACTTGTAAAGGAATCATTAAAAATATCGCGTAAAATAGAAGATGCTCTTCCCATTTCGCCCAATACTTTTGTAGGAGGCTTGGCTCTTTTTAATTGTCGGTGGCATGTTTTCCACTTCTTAACCAAGTTAGTAAGGTCGGCGTCTAACTCTGCTACTTTTACATTTTCTGCAACTGTACGAATAATTACACCAAATCCTTTAGGTCTAATACTTTGTATTAAACGTTTCAATCTTGCTCGTTCTTCTTTTTCCTTAATTTTTTGGGAAACAGAGATACGGTCTGAGAAAGGTACAAGTACAATGTATCTTCCGGCCAATGACATCTCAGAACTAATTCTAGGTCCTTTTGTAGAGATTGGCTCCTTTGCAATTTGCACCAATAGGTGTTGCCCTTGCTTTAATACATCGTTAATCTTACCATTCTTATCAATGTCTTCTTCCTGCTGAAACTCGCTTAAATCCCAAGTTTGCTTACCGGTAGTAGTACGCTTAATAAATTTAGTAAGAGATTTTACCTGTGGTCCTAAATCATGATAATGCAAAAAAGCATCTTTTTCATAACCTACATCCACAAAGGCAGCATTTAATCCGGGTACTAGTTTTTTTACTCTACCTAAATAAATGTCACCAACGGAAAAATCATTTTCTTCCTTCTCGTTGTGAAGCTCTGAGAGCTTACCGTCTTTGAGCAAGGCAATAGCAATACCGTCTGTGCGGATTGTCTTAATTACCAGTTCTGTACTCACGTCTTTAATTGTTAGCGCTATGCCAGGTATAACCACATATTTACACACAGGTATCTAAGCAATAGATACCTTAAGGAGTAGTATTGTAAAATAGTTTTACGAAAAGTTATACAAAAGCACAAAAAGCACCTTAGAATAAGGTGCTCATTGAAAGCTATTTACAAAAAGTGATTACTTCTTCTTGTGTCTGTTTTTACGCAAACGTTTTTTACGTTTGTGAGTAGCCATCTTATGTCTTTTTCTCTTTTTACCGCTTGGCATAACAATGTTTTTAATAAGTTAAAATTTACTCTTGCAACTGTTTTAATAATTGCTGAGCTTGACTCTTTCCCTCTTCATCAGAGGATTCATTAATATATATATTCAGCTCTTCAATAGCCTCCTCGTTTTGCTGTAATGCGGCATAACTTTCTCCTAATCTGAGATGCGCATCAACATATTCGGCGTCTATTTCAAGCAACTTTTTAAAGCGAATAATCGCTTTATCATATTGACCCGACTGCATGGAGAACTCTCCAAGAGCCAATGTGGCTCTAAAATGCTCCGGATCTTGTTCCACAACTTCTAGCAACATCCCTATGGCTTTCATAGGTGGTCCCTGTCCGTTTTGAATAATTTGTATAGCTTCTTCTACCTTTTTGTCTAAATCACTTAGCTCATGTTCATGCTCAGAGTGATCGTGCTCTTCGGTTTCGGGGCTATTGTCTTGTGTACTCTTTTGTGTACGGGGTGCAAAATATAGCGCAACAATTAGTCCTAAGGCAAGTATAGTAAGCGTTAAAGGACCTCTTTTCATGCGTTATTATTTTACTTTTACTTTGTTCTTAACTCCCTCTATAAATACTTTTGAAGGTTTGAATGATGGAATATTGTGAGCCGGGATAATGATAGTTGTATTTTTAGAAATATTTCTACCAGTTTTCTCAGCACGTTCCTTTACGATAAAGCTTCCAAAACCTCTTAAATATACGTTTTCACCATTTTCCAGTGATTCTTTTACTTCTTTCATAAAAGCTTCAACTGTGGCTTGCACGTCGCCTTTCTCCATTCCAGACTTATCAGAGATTTTCGCTACGATGTCAGCTTTGGTCATTTTATTATATGTTATTTAGTTAATAATCTCGTTATTTTTGGGCTTGCAAATATATACCTTTATACCTTAAATAAAAAAGCTTGTTTGTTAAATTTTATTAGCTAAAAATCTCATACACAACAATTTTATAAATGCACTTTAGTAAAATACTGCAAATATGGTACGGAAAAAATAGGCGATTATTGCCTTGGCGAAATACCACTAACCCCTATTTGGTATGGTTATCCGAAGTAATTTTACAGCAAACACGTGTAAATCAAGGACTTGAATATTACTTACACTTTGCCGAAAATTACCCTACTGTACATGACTTAGCGAATGCAACTGAAGAGCAAATTTTAAAGAGTTGGCAAGGCTTAGGCTACTATTCTAGAGCCAGAAATTTACATTTTACAGCCAAATATGTATCAAATGAGCTAAATGGAGTGTTCCCGAATAGCTATGAAGAACTCTTAAAGCTAAAAGGTGTGGGCGAATATACAGCCGCTGCCATTGCATCTTTTGCATTTAACAAACCTCATGCGGTGGTAGATGGTAACGTTTTTAGAATACTAGCCAGATACTATAATATAAATACCCCCATAAACTCTAGCCAAGGAAAAAAATACTTTACAAAACTGGCTAATGAGCTTATAGATAGTAAAAACCCCGGCAATCACAACCAAGCTATAATGGAGTTTGGTAGTTTACAGTGCAAACCCGTAAATCCGGACTGTAATTCTTGCCCCTTAAATAACTCTTGCGCTGCTTTAAAAGAACAAACCATAGATAAACTCCCTGTAAAGGAGAAGAAAATAAAAATGCGCACCCGTTACCTAGACTACTTTTATATACTAGATAACAAGCATACCTATATAAATAAGCGTACTAAAAAGGGTATTTGGCAAAACCTATACGACTTCCCTTGTATAGAACATACCGAAGAAACCCAAGAGCAAGATGTTATTGACAGCAACAATTGGCAAGACTTATTTGGCGACAAAACAGAAATATCAACTATCTCTAGCCCCATCAAGCATCAATTATCGCATCAAACTATATATGCGCGCTTTTGGGAAATCAAAACCTCAGCCTTTTTAAGTGACAATTACACCAAAATTCCGGTAAAAGACATCAACAAATACCCTTTACCAAGGTTAATAGACAGTTATATAAACAAAAAAGCATAAGGCAACCATTCATTTGATATATCTTTGCGAATTATTTATATTTGTTTAAACCCTAAAAAACGAATTATGGCGGGCTCATTAAATAAGGTAATGTTGATTGGAAACTTAGGAAAAGATCCTGAGGCGAGAGCATTGGAAAGTGGTACTACCTTAGTGCGTTTTCCTATAGCTACTTCTGAGACTTATAAGAACAAGCAAGGAGAAAAAGTAACCAACACTGAGTGGCATAATATTGTATTATGGAGAGGATTGGCAGAAGTTGCTGAAAAATACCTTAAAAAGGGAGATCAAGTATATATTGAAGGACGTTTAAAAACACGTTCTTGGCAAGATGATAGTGGCCAAACTAAGTATGCTACAGAAATACAAGCTGATAGCATGACAATGCTTGGTAACAAAAGAGATAATGATAACGTAGCAGATAGCGGACAGAGTTACCAACAGCCGCAATCGCCATCACCATCGGTACCGGAAGCCAGTCCCGAAGATGATTTACCGTTTTAAACTGATTTTTAACTAAACCACGCTGTCTTGGACGCAGACCCTTCGAGTTATTTACAGTTAGCAACCCTTCTTAAACCCTTTGATGTTTCGGTACTATTTTACCTAGTAGCATTTTTCTTGCTGCTCATCTGTTCTGCCCTAGTTTCTGGTGCAGAAGTTGCCTTTTTCTCATTAAGTCCCACCGACTTAGAAAAAGTAAAGGGCGATGATAATGGCAAAAAATCTGATTTAACTGACTTACTAGAACGCCCTAAAAGGCTATTGGCAACTATACTTATTGCCAACAACTTCATTAATGTAGGTATTGTAATTATCTCTACTTACATCATAGATGGGCTTTTTAACTTTGACAATAATCAAACCCTGGGCTTTGTCATTCAGGTAATAGTAGTTACTACCCTTATATTATTAATGGGAGAGGTGCTACCAAAGGTATATGCAAACACCAATGCCCTTAGCTTTGCCAATTTTATGGCAAAACCAATTTCTGTTTTACGCAGAGTTTTTCGCCCCTTAAGTCACTTATTGGTTACAAGCACCAATTTTATTGATAAGCGAATAAAGAAAAAGGGACATAACTTATCGGTAAACGATTTATCACAAGCCTTAGAACTCACCTCTGACGATACTACCAATGAAGATGAACAGAAGATACTAGAGGGTATTGTTCGTTTTGGTAACACCGATGTAAAGCAAATTATGAAACCCCGTATGGATGTGGTATGCATTGATTTTACCCTACCCTATAACGAGGTTTTAGAAACTATTTTAGACAGTGGTTACTCTCGCATACCTATTTACGAAGATAACTTAGATAATGTAAAAGGTATTCTTTACATAAAAGACTTATTGCCTCACCTTGATGCTAAAGCCAATTTTAATTGGTTAGAACTATTGCGCACCCCATTTTTTGTACCTGAAAACAAAAAGATAAATGAGCTTTTAAAAGATTTTCAGGAGCGCAAAATACATATGGCTGTTGTAGTAGATGAGTATGGTGGCACATCCGGCATTATTACCTTAGAAGATGTACTGGAAGAAATTGTAGGAGACATTAGCGATGAGTTTGATGATGAAGATATTATTTACTCTAAGCTAGATGACCAAAACTATGTTTTTGAAGGCAAAACTCCATTAAAAGACTTTTACAGAATTATAGATATTGATGGTGAAGAGTTTGAAGGATCTAAAGGAGATGCTGATACGCTGGCAGGTTTCACCATTGAAATTGCAGGTAAAATACCTACTAAGAATGAGGAAATAGCGTTTAACAATTATACCTTAAAAGTAGAAGTAGCAGATAAACGCAGAATACAGCAAATAAAAGTAAGTATACATGAAACTGCTGAAGAAAATGAAGAAAGTGAGAATGAAGAACGCGATTAACCTTTTACTAGCAGTTGTATTTCTTACAGGCTGTGAGCCCGATTACACCCCAAAACCCTTTGGCAACATACGTATAGACTTACCAGAAAAAGCATACAAAACTTATATTGGCGACTGCCCCTACTCTTTTGACTATATAGATTTTGCAGAGCTTCAGTTTGAAAAAGACTGTTGGATAAACATAGTTTATAAAGGTTATAGCGGTATTGTGCACCTTACATACAAACCTGTAGAAGACAATTTAGAGCGATTAATGAAAGAATCTCAGGAACTGGCTTTTGTACACACCGTAAGAGCTGATGCCATACAAAGCACAGAGTATAGCGATTTTGAGAAGAAAGTATATGGATCTATGTACCTTATTGAAGGCAATGCAGCTACCTCAACTCAGTTTTATGCAACTGATAGCGTTAAACACTTTTTAAGAGGAGTTGTATACTTTAACAATAGCCCAAATGCTGATTCTTTAGCCCCTGTAACAGATTATGTACGCGAAGATATTCGCCACCTAATGGAGACCTTAAACTGGGCTAATTAAGATAATTGAACTGCTTTTTTTCTGGTAAAGTTTATTACCCAGAAAAACTGAATGGCATACATAGCTACACTCAATAACAAATGAACTGGCTGCAATGCCGCCGGCATACCTGCATAAGCCATTAGCACACCTGCCAATACTTCTAAGAACATAATAACAACTATAGACTCTGTAAATGGTAAGCCTAGTTTTAGTTTCTTGCTTCTGTAAACAACCAAACCATTTATCAGCAATACCAGAATAGAGTATGACCTATGCACATAAAAGTTAGCACCTAATTGGTCTACCCAACCAGACCTAGCCGCATAACCCAAAGCCTTAGTTATTTCATCAATCTCTTGCCTTACTTGTGTACCTAGTATTATTTGACTTAGCGTGATAAAAAATGCAAACAGAATTAAGTTTCTAGTTTTTTTATCGTAAAAAGAACACACTGTTTTTACACTTAATTTAGAGATGATTGTAATTAATAAACCCATAATTACAAATACGCCCATCATGTGTATAGTAATGTGTCCCGGTATTAAATTACCGTCAACCACAACTTTACCCAACCAAGCTTCAAAGCCCATAAAAAAGATCACTAAAAAGCTTAGTAGGTTCACTACAGGCCGTTTTCGCATATTAAATAGCGAGAAAAAAGCTAATAGTAAAATAGGAATACCTGCTAGCACACTTGCTAACCTATTGATGTATTCTGTCCAGGTATGATAAACATTAAACACGGCATAGTCATGCTTTTCATATACCTCCCAGTTATTAGCATTAAAGTCTTCAGCAGTAGTAAAATCAGCAGTGGCTACTAATAACTTCTCTTCATGAATAATTTTCTGTCCTTCTTTAAACTCTTGGTTTTCGTGCCATAACACTTGCTCTTCATCCGTAGGCGGAACTAAGTAACCAAAACACTTTGGCCAATCTGGGCAACCCATACCGGAACCCGTCATACGTACAACACTACCGGCTATTACAATTAAAAATATAAAAGCTAGTGAGATTTTGGCTAATATGCTGATGAATTTATCGGACATGAGAAATTTTGGTCAAAAATACATATTTTTTCTACCTAGCTAAAACAAAAAAAGCGACCAAAAGGTCGCTTTATATCTAAATTAATCTTCGGCTTTTTATTAAGCCTCAGTAGTTTCTTCATCAGCTTCTACAGCTGCTTCTTCAGTATGGTGTTTACAAGAAGCTTTTTTGCAATCAGGGCCACATTTATGTCCTTCTGCTGTAGTAGTTGAGTGGTGCATGCATTCTTTTCCTGCTTCAGCACATTTCTTTTTGCAAGCAGCAATTTCTTCCTCAGTCATTTCTTTGTGAGCTGCAACTTTATACTGACCATCATTCATTTCTTCAATAAGAGCAGATAATGTTGCTTCATCAGTATACTCTGTGTTGTAAGCAATAGTAGCCATACCTGTTTCAAAATCAACAGTAGCCTTAGCAACACCTTCTGTTTCATTTAGCTTACGCTCTATAGTAGCAGCACAACCGGCAGCACATACCATACCTTCTATAGACATAGATGCTTCGGCATTAGCCTCTACCAAACTAGCTGTTTCTTGTGGTTCATCAGTAGTAACTGGTGTTTCTACTTTTTTCCCGCAAGCAGTAAACAATACTCCTGCAAGAGCAGTTAATAGCAATATCTTTTTCATAATTATATCTGTGTTAAAATCTTAAGTGCAAAGTTAATGAATAGAATGATATCTGTTTTGCTTTATTCTATATTTGCTCATTACAAAATAAAATATGAGACCCGATCATAAGTTTTTTCCTTGGTTTTTGCTGATTATACTTGCTATTATATGGGGGAGTTCTTTTATACTTATGAAAAGAGGATTAGAAGCCTATAGTTTTCAGGAAGTAGGTGCATTACGTATATCCATTGCCTTTCTATCCTTACTACCCATTGCCATTAGGCACTTATCAAAAATTAAAAAGGCAGATATAGCACCCCTTATTTTAACAGGCTTGTTGGGTAATGCTATCCCTGCTTTTTTGTTTCCTAAAGCAGAAACACAATTAGATAGTTCTATAGTAGGCACACTCAATGCCTTAGTTCCACTTTTTGCATTAATAGTTGGGTTGATATGGTTTAAGCAAAGAGTAAAGTGGTACAATGTTATAGGCATACTTATAGGCTTGACCGGTGCCGCATGGCTAATGAGACCCGACCAAGCCAACACAAACGGAAATGCTTCTTATGGTTTATTTGCTGTTGCAGCAACCGTGTGTTATGCTTTAAGTGTAAATATTGTAAAGAGTAAATTGGCAAACATGAAATCGTTGGCTATTACTGCTGTTTCTTTCTTCTTTATAGGCGTACCCGGACTTATATATTTATTGATAGGGACTGACTTTACCAGTACCATACAACATCATCCGGGTGCATTAAGTGCCCTGGGGTATATAGCTATACTTGCCATAATGGGCACTTCTGTAGCACTTATCTTATTTAATGAACTGGTAAAGATATCTACACCTATTTTTGCATCATCTGTAACCTATTTGATTCCTGTCATAGCCATTTTATGGGGTATAATTGATGGCGAAACATTGCAAACCTATCAGTTTATTGGTGTAGCAATTATCTTAGCGGGTGTATACGGAGTAAACAAAAACTAAAAAAAGCGGCACAAAGGCCGCTTTTTTTAGTTTCTATATAGAGTTTCTACTATTTAAACTCTGAATCTTTCAAACCTGTATTCACCTCTATAGAAGTAGATTTAAAAGTAATTACTTGTGGTCCTGCGTACTGAACTGTTTGATGAGGGAACATAACACCATTTACAGCTTTATAATCAGTGTATGTTTCAACAGATGTCATCTCTTGTCCAGGAGCAACCTCTTCAGTTTCTTCAACTCTAACTTTTAATCCAGATTCTACATCATAAAACTCAGTGCTTACATCTCCTGCAGGAGAAGTAACTTTTAACTGATATGCTTTACCTGTTTCTAAGTTAGCTATGCTTTCTAATTCTAATTTATAACCTAATGCTACATAGTTAAGTTCTGGGAATAAAACAGCTTCGCTACCAAACTGGTCTTTAGCTTCTTCTCCCTCTACAGTTTGAGGACCTCCAAATGCCATACCGTCTAATTTAGCCACTTTACCGTCATACTTTATCTCCATTAATTTACCCATACCAGGTATTTCTATTTTCTGATAAAATAAACCAGTACTTTTTACTTTAATAATACCTGATGCAGATGTTGGCATTCCCGGTACATCTACAGTAACAACACTAGTAATATCTTTTACTTTATTAAGCGCTTCATTTCCGCCTAATGCTTTAAAGTAAGCATCTAATACAGTATTTACTGTAACCCCTTCAGGAATAGGAATAGATGGAGCATCTGTTACATTACCATAATTATCATAATATGTAACTTTTCCGAATTTCTCTAACTTAGGACCTACCTCCATTGCGTTACCTACAACAACAATGTTTGCATTACCCGGTAAGATGTATTTTTTTGCCGTTGCATTTATATCATCTACAGTAATTGCACTTAACTTTTGTAAGTAAGTTGCATAGTAGTCTGCAGGTAAATCATATCTAGCAATGTTTAACGCAAACCTTGCAATAGTTTGTGGGCTCTCTAATGAGCGAGCAAAGCTACCATTCATTACATTTTTAGTAAGTGTTAACTCCTCTGCAGTAACACCATTTACAGCAATATTATTTAACTCATATAAAATCTCGTATACAGAGCTATCTGTAACTTCATTTCTTACACTGGCATTAGCACTAAATGCACCAACTAATTCGTCAGATCTTAAGCTAGAACGACAACCATACGTATATCCTTTATCTTCACGTAAATTTTGCATTAAACGACCAGAGAATACTCCACCTCCTAAAATGCTGTTCATTACAGAAGCCTTAATTACATCTTCGCTACCCGGTAACATTTCTACAGGATAAGTCACATTAATTACAGATTGTACTGCACCACTACGGTGAGACAAAGCAACTCTTGTTTGAGCTGGTGGTTGTGGTGTTGGATAAGTATGAGAAGGTACTTCTGCTCTTTCCCATTGTGCAAAGTACTTTTCAACTAATTTCTTAGCTTTTTTAGCTTTTATATCACCTACAATTACTAGGTAAGAGATATTTGGTTTCCAGTATGTATTGTAAAAGTTTTTACAATCTTCAAGGTTAATGTTACCTACAGTCTCTTCTGTTTGTTGCTCTCCATAAGGATGGTCTAAACCATAGTTTAATGCTTGAGTAACATTAGAAGAAATTGAATTTGGCTCATTCTTAGCAGATGCTAAACCAGATAAAGTTTGTTTAATACCCTTATCTAACTCCTCTTGAGGAAAAGATGGGTTGTATAAAACATCAGTCATAATATCTAACAACTCATCTTGATGCTTAGTTAAACAAGCACCAAACATACCTGAAGAGAATGTACTGAAACGAGCTCCAATAAAATCTACACCTTCATCAATTTGTTCTTTAGTTCTGTTGGTTGTACCTGCACTTAACAAAGAACCCGCCATAGATACATATCCGGCTTTATTACCCTCAAAAATTGGGTCATAATCAACAGTTAATTGAAAAGAAATACGTGGCAATTTGTGGTTTTCTACCACAAAAACTTGTAATCCGTTTGCTAGTACAAATGATTCATAATCTCCTAATTCAATTTTAGGAGCAGGTCCGGCTTCAGGAGCCTTTGTTCTATCTACTTGTGCGTTTGCGGTAAATACAGCCAGAAGCGCAATACCTAAACTTAATATTTTTGTTTTCATCTCTGATTTTTTCTTTTGGGAATATTATTGATTAGATGCGTTATCTTCTTCTGTTTGCGCTAAGTAATAAAGCACTACTCTATTTTCCGGAGTTAAGTACTTTTTAGCTACACGCATTAAATCTTCGCGAGTAACTTTCATATAACGCTTAATTTCTGTGTTTACAAGGTTTGCATCTCCATAGTACATATGGTAGTTTGCCAAAGATTCTGCAATACCTGCCATTGTAGAGTTAGCTGTAATAAAATCGTTTTCCGTTTTATTTTGAAGCTTTTGAAACTCTTTTTCAGAAATTAACTCAGTTTTTACTTTCTCAATTTCTTCATTCATTGCAGCCTCTAAATCTTCTGGTGTTACACCTTGGTTTGCAATACCAAACGCAATTGCTAAACCTGCATCTTCTAATGCATAAGCAAAAGCACCGGCAGCAACAGCCAATTGTTTGTCATTTACAATAGCTTTAGTCATTCTAGAGCTCTCGCCATCTGCAAGGATAGTAGACAACATGCTTAATGCATAATAATCTTCTGTACCTTCTTTTGGCATATGGTATGCTTGTATAACTGCAGGTAACTGAATATTGTCATATATAACATCTCTTACCTCTGCAGTTTTTGCAGGCTCAGTAACTGATGGCTGAACAACTTCTTCTCCTCTAGGAATACCAGAGAAATATTTTTCTATTAAAGCCATTGTTTCTTTAATATCAATATCTCCTGCTATAGATAATACTGCATTGTTAGGAATATAAAACTTTTTGTAAAAAGCCATAAAGTCTTCATCAGAAGCTGCGTTTAGGTCTTCCATTGAGCCAATTGGTGCCCATCTATATGGGTGTACAGTAAATGCATGCGAAAAAGTTTCGCTAATGATAGAACCATAAGGTGTATTATCTACACGCTGACGCTTTTCTTCTTTTACAACCTCGCGTTGTGTTTCAATACCAATACTTTCTACTTTGGCATGTAACATACGCTCAGACTCTAACCATAAACCCAATTCTAATTGGTTTGATGGTAATAACTCATAATAAAAAGTACGGTCTTGAGTAGTATTTGCATTTAAAGTACCTCCTGCATTCTCTACATAAGTATCATACTCTCCTCTACCAATATTCTCTGAACCTTCAAATAACAGGTGCTCAAAAAAGTGAGCCATTCCTGTACGATTCGTCTCTTCATTCTTAGAACCCACATGATACATAACAGTTACAGCCACTACCGGCGAAGAATTGTCTTCGTGTAGTATTACATGTAACCCATTATCCAAATCGTATTCTTTAAATTTGATTTTGTTTCCGCCTGCGTAGGCAAAAACAGTACCCGCCAACATAATTGAGGATAATACAGCTTTCTTGTTCATTTTTATACGTTTAAATTTTTCTAAGCCCAACAAAAATAGGAAAAAATGAAGGGTTTACAAGTAATTACTCCTGTATAACATCCATTTTAACACTACTTTAACTGTTTGTCTATGAATTTAGACGACTAAGCGGTACTTTTGTTGCAGTCAATAAAAATTACATATAAAATAAACAGCAATGTTTGTATGTGTAACATTATTTAGTACTTTTGCAAGCCCTAAAAAGATTAGGGAATTAATTGTTGGTAAACAAAAACAGTAATTAAATGTACGCAATTGTAGAGATAGCAGGGCATCAGTACAAAGTTGAGAAAGACCAGCAGCTTTACGTAAATCGTTTAGAAGGCAAAGAAGGCGCAAAAGTAAGTTTTGATAATGTGCTTTTAATTGACAATAACGGTAAAGTAAATGTTGGCGCCCCAGTTATAAAAGGAGCTAAAGTAACAGCTAAAATTGTATCGCACTTAAAAGGCGATAAAGTAATCGTTTTCAAAAAGAAACGTCGTAAAGGATATAAAGTGAAAAATGGTCACAGACAATACCTTACTGAGCTTCAGATTGAAAAGGTTGAAGAAAAAGCTGCAGCTACTAAAGCCGCTGCTCCAAAAGCAGAAGAAAAGAAAACAGAAGCTAAAGCAGAAACTGCTACCGCAAAAAAAGCTCCAGCAGCTAAAAAACCGGCAGCAAAGAAAGCTCCAGCTAAGAAAACAGAAACGACAGCTAAAAAGGCGCCTGCTAAAAAAGCAGCTCCTAAAAAAACTGACGATAAATAAATTAAAAACTAACGTTTTAAAAATATACCACAATGGCACATAAAAAAGGAGTTGGTAGTTCTAAAAACGGTCGCGAATCGGAAAGTAAACGATTAGGAGTAAAAATCTTTGGCGGACAAGATGCTATCGCAGGTAACATCATCGTACGTCAGCGTGGCACTAAGCACAATCCGGGCGAAAATGTAGGTATTGGTAAAGACCACACCTTATTTGCTTTGGTTGACGGAACTGTAGAATTCAGAAAGAAAAAAGACAATAAGTCTTACGTATCGGTAAACCCAGTTAACGAAGCTTAATCAGGGAAACCAACCATACAAAAAATTTAAAGCCTCTGATTTTATCAGGGGCTTTTTTCATGCTATTAAAAATGTATTTTTGCAAGCACTAAATCTTTACAAGAATGTTGCAGGTAAGCCAAATTAGAGAAAACCAAGCCCAAATGGCTGAGCGTTTAGCCGTAAGAGGTATTAAAAACGCAAATGAGTTATTAACCGCTGTTGTAGAACTAGACGAGCAACGCCGTCATACACAACAAGAGAGCGATTCTGTTTTGGCAGAATCTAATAAACTGGCAAAAGAAATTGGCGGGCTTTTTAAAGAAGGTAAAGCACAAGAAGCAAATACCTTAAAAGCACAAACGGCAGACCTAAAAGAGCAATCTAAAGGTTTACAAGAAAAATTACACAGCATAGAAGAGCAACTAAAAGAAGCTCTACTACACATACCTAACGTACCAAACCCATTGGTGCCGGCAGGAAACTCTGATGAAGACAACGAGGTAATAAAAGAGCATGGCGATATACCTAGTATGGATGCTGATGCTAAACCTCACTGGGACATTGCCGATCAGTATAATCTGATTGACTTTGAGTTGGGTGTAAAAATTTCGGGTGCAGGTTTCCCGGTATACAAAGGTAAAGGCGCAAGATTACAACGTGCTTTAATCAACTACTTTTTAGATAAAAACATGGCTGCGGGATATGAAGAAATTCAGCCACCGCACTTTGTAAACGAGGCATCAGGCTTTGGCACCGGTCAATTACCGGATAAAGAAGGGCAAATGTATCATATGCAAGATGATAACTTATATGCCATACCAACTGCCGAAGTACCTATTACCAACTTATTTAGAGATGAGATTGTAAATGCAGATGATTTTCCGATAAAATGTACTGCATACACACCATGTTTTAGAAGAGAAGCAGGTTCTTATGGTAAAGATGTACGCGGCTTAAACCGTTTACACCAATTTGATAAAGTTGAGATTGTACAGGTGCAACATCCTGATAAATCTTACGAAACTTTAGATAGTATGGTAAGCCATGTAGAAGGAATATTGAAAGAACTAGAACTACCTTATAGAATATTGCGTTTATGTGGTGGAGACCTTGGTTTTACTTCTGCTCTCACCTATGATTTTGAGGTATACTCTGCAGCACAAAAACGTTGGTTAGAAGTAAGTTCAGTATCAAACTTCGAAACTTTCCAAGCTAACAGATTGAAGTTGCGTTATAAAGATGAAAACAAGAAAAACCAACTATGCCATACACTAAATGGTAGCGCATTAGCCCTACCAAGAATTGTTGCCGCATTATTAGAGAATAATCAGACCGCAAATGGCGTTAGCATACCAAAAGCTTTAGTTCCATACACTGGTTTTGAACTGATTAATTAAAAATAAATGAAAAAAGGGTTACTATTTACTGCATTTTCAATATTGCTTTTTACAGCTTGCAACAATGCGCCAAGCGAAGCAAATAGGGGCTACATTGCAAAAATAGATTCGTTAAATACCGAGCTTGATGCTGCAGCTAAAATGTACGACTCTATAGGAGTTAAGAATTATGTTGAGCTTAGTAAAGAAGTAAGTAATGACTACAAGTATATAACGGAAAACCTTGTCCCTACTGAGGAAAACAAAAACTTTTTTACCAAAGACCTAACCACTTTTAAGGCTACCAACAAAACACTTAAAAAGCTGGTAGAAAAAGATGCACTTACTCTTGAAGCTATAGACTATAGCAAAACTCAACTAGCAGATTTAAAAAAGAGCATCCAAAACAATGAGTTTAAAGACTCTCTGATAACAGAATACTATACTACCGAGGCAAATGCTGTAAAAAGCATCGTATATCAAGTTGAGGAATATAAAAGGGTATTAAACTTATGGATGCCTCAACTAGACACCATACACGAAAAGGTAAAAAAAGAGATTGCCATACTAAAAGAACAGTCTGAATGAGAAAACTCCTTTATGTAGTATTATTTGTAATAGGCTCTGTGCCTACTTTTGGGCAAACCAGCACAAAAGCAGACCTAGCCTTGCAATACTATATGAATGGAGAATTTGAGAAAGCTGCTGAATTATATGACGAGCTTTATGACAGACGACCAACCAAAACTTTTTTAGACCAACTTACCGATTGCTACATACAACTAGGAGAATATAAAGGCGCCGAGAAAGTTGTAAAAAAACACATCAAGCTCTCTAAAAACAATCCCCAAATATTTATGGTAATGTTGGGCGATATTTATGAAAAAGAAGGCGAGCTAAAAGATGCAAAAGAAATTTATGAAGAGGCAATAGAATCTTTAGAAAAGCAGCCTCATATGGTATATAATTTGGCCCAGGCTTTTATTGAAAAGCAGGAGTTTGAATATGCTTTAAAAACATACGAAAAGGCTGAGAGTATAAACGAAAACCAAGTATTTAATTTTCAAAAGGCAACCCTATACTCTTTAATGGGCAATACCCAAAAAATGTTTGATGAGTATCTGGGGCTTTTAGAGTTTAGCCCAAACTACTTACAAGCCATCAAAAACAATCTTGCAAGGGTTATTAGCGAGGATGCTGATGATGAGAACAACATTCAGTTAAAAGAGTTATTGTTAAAACGAGTTCAAGGCTCAGAGCCAAACCCGGTATTTACAGATATGTTGGTTTGGTTATTCATCCAAGAGAAAAGTTTCAACAGCGCATTTATTCAGCTAAAAGCAATAGACAAAAGAACTAATGGCAATCAAAAAGAAATATTTGATCTAGCAAGTATTGCTTTAACTAATGAGGACTACTCTGTAGCCTTAAAGTGTTTCAATTATATAATTGAGGTAGGTGAAGAGTCTCCTTTTTACTTAGATGGAGAAATTGGTGTACTGTATGTTTTGAGAGAGAAAATTATAACCAAAAACAACTATACCTACCAAGAGTTACTAGATTTAGAAAATCGCTACTATCAGGTTTTAAAAGAGTTTGGAAAAACAAGGCATACCGTTATGCTAATGAAAGACTTGGCTCACCTACAAGCATTTTACCTAAACAACTTAGATACAGCCACCGCATTACTAGAAGAAGCCATAACTATACCCATGGCAAACTCACATCATATTGCAGAAGCTAAACTAGAGCTGGGAGACATTATGCTACTGCAAGGCGAAACATGGGATGCGATACTACTATACTCGCAAGTAGATAAGGCTTTTAAAGAAGCTACAATTGGCGAAGAAGCCAAGTTTAGAAGAGCTAAAGTATCTTATTATCAAGGAGATTTTGAATGGGCACAGGCACAACTTGATGTTTTAAAGGCATCTACTTCCAAGCTGATAGCAAACGATGCTATGAAACTGTCTTTATTAATATCAGACAATACCGCGTTAGATACTACTTTATTGGCAATGGGTATTTATGCCCGTGCAGATTTGAAAGAATACCAAAATAAAGACAGCCTAGCACTAGTAACACTAGACACTATTATTACCAAATACAAAGGACACACTTTGATAGATGAAAGTCACTTTAAAAAAGCATATATCTACAAAAAAAATAAAAACTATGCAGCGGCGGCAGAAGAGTATCAAACAATAATAGATGTCTATTCGTTTGATATTTTGGCAGATGATGCGTACTTTCAGCTGGCAAAGTTATATGAGAACTACTTGGGCGACAAGAACAAAGCAAAAGATTTGTACGAACAAATACTACTTAAGTTTACAGATAGTATTTACACCATTGAAGCCCGAAAAAGATTTAGAGCTCTTAGAGGTGATATATTAAACTGACAAGTATGATAGTTTATAATGTAACGGTTAATGTTGATGATGACATCCATGATGAGTGGTTGGACTGGATGAAAAATATACATATACCCGAAGTAATGAAGGCCGGAGGTTTTATTGCAAACCGTATTGCAAAAGTAATGGTGGAAGAAGAAGCCGGCACCACCTACTCTATACAATACACTGCCAAAAACATGCATGATTTAGAAGAATACCAAAAAAATCATGCCCCTGCATTACAAGCAGAACACACCAATAGATATAAAGGAAAGTTTGTGGCATTTCGTACCTTGCTCAAAGTTGTACATGAACACTGAGTATGGATCGCGTCCGCGCTAAAAAACATCTGGGTCAACACTTTCTTACCGATAAAAATATTGCTGAGAAAATTGCGCATAGCCTTACCGGCAATGGCTATACTAAGGCTATAGAAATAGGTCCGGGTATGGGTGTACTTACTCAATACCTATTAGAAATGCCCCATGAAACTTGGGTTGCAGAAATTGACACAGAATCTGTTGCATACTTAAAAGCACATTACCCAAATTTAAGCCCTAGAATTATTGAAGGTGACTTTTTAAAACTCAACCTCAACAATTATTTTACTGAGCCTTTTGCCGTAATTGGCAACTTCCCCTACAATATATCATCGCAAATACTTTTTAAGGTTTTAGACTTTAAAGAACTCATACCGGAGGCAGTAGGTATGTTTCAGAAAGAAGTAGCAGAAAGAGTAGCCTCTGAAAAAGGGAGTAAAACTTACGGAATACTAAGTGTATTATTACAGGCCTACTATGATATAGAATACCTTTTTACAGTACACGAAAACGTATTCAATCCGCCACCAAAAGTAAAATCAGGAGTCATAAGGCTTATTAGAAAAGAGAATTATTCTTTAGCTTGCGACGAAAAGTTATTTTTTAGAGTAGTAAAAACAGCATTTAACCAGCGTCGTAAAACGTTGAGAAATGCTTTAAAAACGTTTAACCTTGAACCCCATATTAGTTCGCAAGAAATATTTAATTTCAGGGCCGAACAATTATCAGTTCAACAGTTTATAGAATTAACCCAACTAATAGACCCTCAGGATGAAGTTTGAAATAAGCAAAGAGTTTATTAATGAAGTAGAAACCCTTATCGAAAATTCTGATAGTAAGGGCTTACTTACATTAGTTGGCGAGCTTCACCCTGCTGATATAGCTGAAGTATTAGATGAGTTAGATTCACAAGAGGCAAACTATTTATTTAAGCTCTTTGGCAATGAGCAAAGCGCAGACATACTTGTTGAACTTGAAGAAGATGTTAGAGAGAAAATACTAGATGAGCTCTCTACCAAAGAAATTGCCGAAGGTTTTATTGAAAACCTAGACTCTGATGATGCTGCCGACCTTATCTCTGAGTTATCTGAAGACAGACAGCAAGAGGTTATCTCTCAAATAGAGGATAAAGAGCAAGCAAGAGATATTGTAGATCTATTGCGTTACCCCGAGGGTACTGCAGGTGCCTTAATGGCAACAGAGCTAATAAAAGTAAACCAAAAATGGAGCGTAATGACCTGCGTACGCGAAATGCGCAGACAAGCACAAGAAATAGAAAGAATACACACCATTTATGTAGTTAATGACAATGAAGTTTTATTGGGAAGACTCTCTTTAAAAAGCCTTTTAACTACCTCTACCCGAACACCTATAGAGGATATATACAACACTAAAATTCAGGCTGTTGACGCCAATGAAAAATTGGAAGAAGTGGCCAGTATGATGCAAAAGTATGACCTTTTTGTAGTGCCTGTTGTAGATCAATTAGGGCGCTTATTGGGCAGAATTACTATTGATGACGTATTGGACGTTGTTACAGAAGAAGCAGAAAAAGATTATCAATTAGCATCGGGTATCTCGCAAGATGTAGAGGTTGATGATAATGTATTTAGACTTACACGCGCTCGTTTACCTTGGCTTTTAGTTGGACTAATTGGTGGTGTAGGTAGTGCAAAAGTAATTGGCTTATTTGATATTGAAAAAAATATTGAGATGGCATTTTTTATACCGCTTATTGCAGCAATGGGTGGTAATGTAGGCGTACAATCATCGGCTATTATTGTGCAATCTCTTGCCAAAAACACAAGTTTAGGTGCTTTGTTTCCTAGACTTTTAAAAGAATTGGGAGTTGGTTTATTAAATGGCTTTATCTGCTCTGCAATAATATTTATAGCAGGCAAAGTATTTGGCTATGATGATGTTTTAAGTCTAACCGTAAGTTTAGCCCTGTTTACTGTAATTATTGTTGCTGCACTTTTTGGTACGTTTATACCCATAGCTTTAGATAAATATAAAATTGACCCTGCCCTTGCAACCGGTCCTTTTATTACTACTACAAATGATATTTTAGGGTTATTTATCTACTTCTACATTGGCAAACTTATGTTTGGCTTGTAATCTTTTTCTTATTCAGTAAACTTTTTGCTACATTATAGCGTATATATATAACATTTTACATAACAGCGATGTAGGATATGAAATAATATAGTTTTTTGTTTTTCAATCAATTAACTATGGAAATCATTAAATATTTATTAATTTTGCGAAATATTGCTGTATAAACACTTAGTGAAACAAAAAGCATACATACTTATTTTTATGTTTTTGCTGGCTTTTAGCGTAGCAGAAGCTAGCATATTCCGTTCTGCTGGTAGCGGTCCTTGGAATAGTAATACCTCTTGGCAAATACAAAAAGGGGGTAGCTGGAACACCCCTAAAAATGGTGAATTCCCAACCAATAAGGATGATGCGACCATTAGAAATGGACACACAATAACTGTAGGCGTTTCATCATCAGTAGACGACTTGGTTATTGAAAGCGGTGGTGTGCTTACACTAAACGCTACATTAGAAGCAGATAACTCATTAACCAATAATTCCGGAGGTACTATAAACCTCAATAGCCAAACCCTTTTAATATCTAGAGCGGCATGGGCAGTGGTATTTACCAATAACGGAACACTAAATGCAGGCACAGGAACAATACACTTTAGTGCTAGTGGGCAAGGACAGCAATTTATAGGCTCTGCTACATTTTATAATGTTTTAGTAACCAATAGCAAACCCGATTTAGGCGCTAACGCTACCATAAATGGTACACTAACGTTAACAGGAGGTAGCGCCGAAATAAGAAGCAATGCACCAACTTATGGCCCCAACTCAACACTTGTATACGATCAGTCTTTTACCATAAATGGTGGTGATTTAGCTTGGCCTACCGGCTCTAGCAATGTACCCACAAACATAGAGGTACAAAGCGGTACACTAGCCATAAATGCAGATAGAACCATAAAGGGAAGTTTCTCTTTAAATGGAGGTTCAATGTCTCAGCCAACATATACTACTATTACTTTTGCCGGAACATCACCATCTATTTCAGGAGGACCTGTATTTACAAACGTAGCCATAGCATCAGGCGCTAATTTTTCGGCAACCGGTAATGCCTATTTCAACTCTGTTGATATTCAATCGGGGGCTACTTTCACCAGTACTTCAGACACCTTGTTTTTAAGCGGTGGAAACATTACTGAACTACTTCGAGTAAACGGTACTTTCAATGCAAATGGTGGTACTGTATACTTAAGCCGAGGATATAACAACGAAATTTCTGGCTCACCAACTCTTAACAATGTTATCGTTGCCAATGGTCCTGCAAACTTTAGCGGAACTGCAACCGTAAATGGAACTTTCACTATAGTTGGTAACCAAACTGTTACTGCTGCCCCTAATTATGGTAGCGATGCAACCCTTAGACTAGAACTAAGTGGAACCTTAACTCTTAACGGAGGTAGTTTAGTATGGCCATCCGGTACGGGATCTACAGTTCCTCCTAACGTAGATATACAAAGTGGAACATTAGCATTAAACGGACATTCTGTAACACTTATTAAAAACTTAAATGTTGAAACAGGAGCTACTTTCAATGCCTTAAGCGGCTCATTTAGTTACGGAGGCGCAGAAGCAAGTATTACAGGTGGCGGCACAGTATTAATTGGCGCAATTGTAGTTAGCAATGGCTCTACCTTTAATATAACATCTACCACATCAGTTACCTCATTAACAATTGATGCAGGCGGTATTTGTAATTGTAATACTGACACGCTTATTCTTACCGGCCTATCTGGCACAGCCAATTTAACCAACAATGGAACCTTAAATTGCTCTAACGGTACAGTTGTATTAGCAGGGTCATCTAGCAATGTTACCACTGGTACTATGTCTGTTGGTAATTTTGTAATTCGTAACAGCCCTGTAGAGTTTAGCGCAACAACAACTGTTACTGGTCAGCTTACTTTGGAAGACCAACAAATAAATGCTGCCCCACAATACGGAGCAAGTGCTGAATTGAGAATAGAAGAAGCGGTAACACTTAGTTTATATGGAGGTAATAAAACTTGGCCTGCGGGATCAGGAAATGATGTACCCCCAAATGTTACTGTAGTATCAGGTACACTATTTATAGGTACAACAGTTGTGCTAAAAGGGACTTTAAATGTAGAAAGCGGTGCTACCTTTGACGGTTTAGCAGGTTCATTGAGCTTTAGTGGAGCTTCTGCAAGTATTACAGGCACAGGAACAGCCCTATTTGGAGATGTAACCATAGGCAGTGGGTCTACATTTACCTTAGCTACAACCACCACTTTTCAAAACCTTACCATTGATGCCGGAGGCACATGTAACTGTGGCACCGATACCTTAGTACTAAATGATGGCGATGCTACCCTAACCAACAATGGTACTTTTAACTGTAATAACGGAGTGGTTTACTTTGATGGTGATTATGGCTGTACTACAAATGGTACTATCAACTTTAATGATGTAATTGTAAACAACCCCGGTGCTGATTTTAACACAGGCGCAACCGTAAATGGTACTCTTACCATGATTAACAACAAGCTCACCACCTCTCCAGTATATGGTGCATCAGCTATATTAAGGTTTGATATTACAGGGAGCTTGATTTTATATGGAGGAGATGCAACATGGGAGTCTGGAGTTGGTAGCAAAGTGCCTCCCAACGTAGAAATAGTAAGCGGCACATTAGATGTTAGAAAAAGTATTTCTTTAAAAGGAATTTTAAATGTTAGCACAGGGGCTACATTTGACGCAAGAAATGGAAGCGCAAATGTAACCTTTGTAGGTAATACACAATTACAAGGTAGTGGTACGGCTTTATTTGGCGCGGTAACAGTTGGTAATGGTGCAAACTTTACTACCGGAACATTTTCATCTTACACTTCTTTAACTATTGATGCAGGTGGTGTTTTTACAGTTAGCGGTAACGATACATTGTTGATAACGGGGAACAACCAATGTTTTACAAACAACGGTACATTTAATGCCGGAACCGGTACTGTAAAAATAAATACAACTACAGGCTGTACCATAGGCGGCACAGTTTCGTTTTACAATATTGTTGTGGATGGTGACAGCGTAAACTTTGGTACAGGGTCTACAGTTCTTAATAGTTTTAAAGTACAAAACGATGCTTTTGTAGCGAGAAACAATCCTGCCTATTCTACCAATGCCCGATTAATTATTAATCAGTCTATGGATATAGACAATAGCTCTCTTACATGGGTTAGTGGCTCACCCGGTAGCACATTACCTCGTATTATAGAAATAGAATCCGGCACAGTAAATATTACCAGTGTAAAAAGTGTACCTAATCAACTGATTTTAACAGGCGGAACCTTAACTGGTGGAACGAATATAAATATAGCCTCCGGGGTAACCATTACACGAACAAATGGATTATTAAGTGCTGCGCCAACCTTTGCAGGTACTGTAAATGTAGTGTATAACGATGCTACAGGTCAAATAACGTCTGGAGCTGAAATACCAGCCGCGGTAGGAGTATTACAAAAACTTACTTCAAACAACTCTAATGGTGTGCTTTTAGACGCCAGTGTAACTATAAATGACTCTTTGCTACTTAATTCCGGAGCCTTAACTATTGGCGCAAATACTTTAACCATAAATGATTATGTTGGTAATAATGGCGGTACCATAAGTGGTTCCTCATCCTCTAACATAATCCTAGCAGGATCTGAATCAGGTAATGTGGGCACACTTACATTTACTACAGGCAGTAGAACTTTAAATAACTTTACATTAAACCGAACCGGCTCTAATACATCAGTAACCCTAGGTAGCGATGTAGATGTACAAGGAACATTATTGCTTACCTATGGCGATTTTATCATCGATAACAACACGCTTACATTATCAGGTAACATCAATTTTAACGGAGGTGCTTTAAATGCAAATGGCTCATCTAACCTTACTATCTCAGGCTCAGGAACCATAACAGGTAACTTTATTGTTGATGAAACAAATAACACCTTTAACAACTTTACTGTAAGCCGAACTACAGACATTACACTGGGCTCTGAACTTGGCATTGATGGAACGCTAAGTATGAGTCAAACCAATTTTATTATTGGGAACCATAATCTTATTATAGGGCCTTCAGGCAGCTTTTCAGGTACATTCTCTGCAAGCAATATGATTGTTACAGATGGTATGGGCATTGTTCGTAAAGAGATGAACTCTACAGGTAGTTTAACTATACCTGTAGGAGATAATATTGGTACTGCAGAGTATACCCCCATAACTGTAAACTTTACCTCTGGTACTTTTAATGCGGGTGCTTATTACGAAGTTAGTGCGGTAGATAGTACACAACAACAATGTCAGCCAAGCACAAACTACTTAACTAGGTTTTGGAGAGCCTCAGCAACTAATATAGACAACTACAGTGTTACCATTGCTGCAAGCTATGTAGATGCAGACATTGTTGGCAATGAAAACAAAATTTTAAATAAAATTATAGGTTTAAACGGTTGCGAATCTAATGGGGTAGTTAATAAGCAATCTAATATTGTAGACATTGTTACAAGTGCTCTTAGTATTATTACAGGTGGCTCGGTAGAGTTAGCACCAGAGCCTACAATACAAGTTTCTAGCATAAGCTTTTCTAACAAAGGAGCCAATTCTCTTACCCTTACTTTTAACGATGGAAACGGAACTAATTACTTAGTAGTTGCAAGCACATCTAGCAGCTTTATTGGTTTACCAGAAGATGGAATTACCTACACAGCAAGTGACTATGGTTTAGGTACAGAAATATCTACAGGAGAGTATGTCGTTTATAATGGATTAGATGCCACAACTACCATAAGCGGTTTACCTCAAAACAGTACTATATACTTTCAAGTATTTGCTTTTAATTCTAGCGGATTAGAAACCGAAAATTATCTCTTAACAAGTCCGGCTACCAATAGCACATATACTTACTTAACCCTTAGTTTAAGTGCCATACTAGAAGGCCCCTATAATGGTACCGAAATGACAACCAACCTAAACTCCTTAGGGCTTTTACCTACCAATCAACCCTATGATACTATTTATTCTTATAACGGTACAGAGGCGGTTACATCTATCCCTAGTGCTGATATTGTAGACTGGGTATATGTTGAATTAAGAAACGGTGTTTCACCTGAAAATGCAACCTCTGCAAATATCATTGCTCAACGTGCTGCATTTTTATTAAAAGACGGAAGCGTTGTAGACACAAATCTGAACTCACAGATATTATTTGAAACCTCATTACCCGATAGTTTTTATGTGGTGGTATATCATCACAACCACTTACCTATAATGAGTAACTTCTATATTGACCAGGATAGTGATCATTACCGCTATGATATGACCAGTAGTCCTACAGATATATACAACTCTAGCGATGTTACTTCTGTTAACCTAAATGACTTTGCTGCAAAATCGGGTTATGTATCAGGAGGAACTGTAATTGATCAGAATGATTTAAATAAAGCTTGGTCTAACCGTAACAAAAGTGGTTATCTAACTTCAGACACCAACCTAGATGGTAAAGTAGACTCTGAAGACCGCTCTGATGTATGGAACAAACAAGGAGACGACGTCAGCATCCCTTAATTATTTGTATTTTTCAGCATTAATAAACCGTTTCATTTATGCCTATTAAAAAACGCATCAAATGGTACAAGATACTATTAGATGTAAATAGCCTAGACACTATTTTGCCTATTGGCTCTGCAAGAGAAGTAGAAGTAAATGGAAAATCTATGTGCCTAAGCAGAACTGATAAAGGCATTTATGCAGTAGACAACAAATGCCCACATCAAGGTGCTTTGTTATCCTCCGGCAAGTGCACAGATGCAAATGAAATAGTGTGCCCTTGGCACAGATATAGCTTTGATTTAGAAACAGGCAAACAAACCAACGAAACAAATGGCTTGGCCATTAAAACTTTCCCTACTAAAATTGAAAACGGAAACTTACTGGTTGGTGTAAAAAAAACCAACTGGTCTCTGTTTTAAAGGATAGCAACAAAGCACTCATTATTACCCCTACAATAGCATAATGAGTGCCCTTTGGTCTGCTGCTTTTCGGTTTTTCTATTAGGTTTATTTTTTATTATATAACAAATTATTCAGCTGTTATATAACAATAAATAATTTACATATTCTGTAATAAATATCCCAACAAAATTTACTTGATTGACAGCCTAAAATTGATAAAAAGACACTAATATCAATTCTAACAAAATGATTATCAATAAATTGATTGATCTCAAAACAAGCAATACAATATTTACATAAGTAACGAAATGATTGCCTGTTAATGAATAATCAACAGGTTAAGAGGAATAGGAAAATGTAGTACTGTTATTAAAATTTCGGATACGCAAAAATAGCCACACAGAAAATGTTATAAATAGAATACAGGTACAAAAACCTATAAATCAAGTATAAAACCTACAAATAAATTGAAAATTAAAGAATAACCTTTTTTGTGTATTCATTACTACCAACTAATACTCGAACCGTATAGAGAGTTGGTATTTTTGTGCGTAAACGGAATGAAAAATCTGAGTCTGTTTTCACATCAGACTTATCATACACCAATTGGCCACTTAAATTAAAAACTTCAATATCTGCACGCCCTTGCAAACTTCCAAAATCAATATTCACATGATTGTCAAAAGCAACAATTCTTAAAGGCTCATTAACTTCTTCTTCTACACCAATAGTATTTTTAATGATGTGCAAAGTAAACCTGTTTTCAACGTAGTTTGTGCTGTGCGTAAAGTTATAGTCAGCAACTTTTATGTTATGAAAAGCACCTGTTACATGGTCTTCTACAAAAACATCAATAGCGTTATCAATTGCATCCGCATCTACTTTTTTAATGCTGTATCCAATGTTTTGCTCACTGGTAAAACCAATTTCTACCCTAGTTTCTTTTGCAAACTCAGGCAAACCGTTTATAGAGTACTCATTGTAATTATTATCATAAGAGAACAAGGTAGGCACCTCACTCATTGGGCTCTTTAATTTTTCAGAATCATACTCTCTGTCATAACCTGCAGAAGCTAAAGTGTGAAAGTATACAGAAGTTTGATCAGACCATCCGTTTGTACCTTCTACCTCTAAACGCAACACTTCCGGTTTAGCCGGTTTCTTAAAAAAGCTTCCCGTAGTAAAGGTTCTATCAGAGTTTGTAAGTGGTAATGCTTGATCATCTACTGTAGCTTTTATCCAAAACGCCTGGAAAGGAGCAATGTATTGTTGACCACCATTATTAGCTCCGGCTATTTCATTATAATCTGCGTACTGCCCTGCAGACGGGTTCCAAACTGCAACAGTTGCATTTGTATTAGCAGATAAATTATCATTCAATACATCCCAATCTAAGTTAGATGGATATGGGTTAGATATCAAGTTCCAACCATCAAAGCTTGCGGTATTGGTATTAAAAAAGTCTAAGTTCAAGTTTTTAGTTCCGTTACCCACAGTACCTGTTACCTCTAATGTAATAGGAAACGTACTGAAGTGAGGAGGCCCCATATAAGCAGAATACCCTCTTCCATCAAATGCATGAGTACCACTAGCAACAGAATCCCATTTACTGGTAGCTGCATTAAAAACATATAAGTTTCCGGTAGTACCACCACCATAAGTAAAGTTTATCCCATTAAAAGTTAAGCTATCTGCAATTGCATCTACTGGTAAACCTATATTTCTCCACTCTGTAGTACCACTTATGTGTTGTCTTACGGTTACATTACCTGTAATAGCTCCGCTAAGCTGTGCGTAACCGGATGCATCTGCATCAAGTATCAATTTTCCGGCTCCTTGTACTGTTCCGGCTCCTTGTACATCTATATAACTTCCGGGTCCAATGGTTAAAGAACAACCATCATCAATAATCAAATCGTTTACCGATGCACTATTTGTTAAAGTAGTTTTTCCTAATACAATTGCATCCTTTAAGTTATCGGTAGCGTTTGGTTTTCCGTTAGCCCCATTACCACCTATCCAACCAGTACCCGTATATACAATATCGTAAGAAGCATAGTTAGTATAATCTCCCACATTCATGCTAACAGGAGTACCTGACGAGTCTCTACTCATTTCTGATCTAGGTACAGCACTCGCATCTCTTAAAGTCAATACTTCGTCTTTACTAGCATCTTGTATTGTAAATCTCAAAGTTGCTACTTGAGTCCAATTCGTATCAACTGTGGTACGATCACCGGTACTAAAACTAATATTGATTCCGGCAACACCTCCAACCGGTTCATTTACAGTCATATTATCATACACTGTAAAACCGTTTGGTCCGCTAGATGATGAAAAACTGTTAAAGTTGTGCGCTGTTTGTAAAGTTGGTACGTCAATTACTGTTTCATCAAAGTTGAAACGAATGTTAGCAGTCTCTAAGTCAAAAGAACTATTAGAGTTACTAGGATTGTTTCTGATGTCTACACGTACATCAAAGTCACCACTGTTAGACGCAGCATCACTTACCAGTACCAAGCGTGCATCAAACTTTTGCTGAGCATGCATGTTTGATACCCCTCCGAAGAAGACTAACAATATGATTACTATTTTTTGAATTGCTTTCATTATGGTTTTTTGGTTTTTTATGGTATTTGTTTTACAATTCCATTATTTGGTTTCCACTGGTTGGCATCAGAACCCAAAACTTCACCATCCATATTCATATCTGCATTGCTATACACACCAGAACCACCATTAGCTCCTACCCATTGGTTTCTGTCAGAGCCCAATACTTCTCCATCACCGTTTACATCACCGGTAACCATTCCGCCTTTACCGTTTAAAGATTTTCCACCGGCAGCACCATTATATACTGTTGATATACTTGTAGTAAAATCGTAATCGTATGAACCAGTTGCATGATGTGATATTGCTGTAGCACTTACAACCGGTATATGGTTTCTATGATATACTTCTATAAATAAGTCATGATAGTGTGGGGAGATAAATCCGAAAGAAACCAGAGATACTCCGTCTAAGTCTACTATGCTTCCGTCTTTTAATAAAAATGCTGCGCGACGAGCAATAATAGAATTTGGGGTTGCACTAGGTACCGGACCATCTGCTTCTCTAAGGCATATATATACCCAGTCTACTACATTTGCATTTGGTATAGCAGCAACTTGCTCAGTACCATCATAGCTCCATGGGGCAACACTATATGGATGTGAAAGTGGAATTAAGTTTAAGTCATTTAAGTCGGTATTCATGTCAGTACCATTAAATGGTCCTTCTAACATGATTTTTGCATCTACCAACACTTCTTCCATTAAGTCTCCAATAGCAGTATATGTTAAGTTGATATGCTCAGAATCATAAGTACTGTTATCAAAACTTGATACTTGAGTACGCATCTCATTTTCTGCACCTGTGGTTACCCATGTCAAACCAACATTGTTGGTGCCACCATTATATCCTGAAATGAATATGCGACCTAAAATTTGGTCAGCGTCTTTATCAATCTTTGCAATTTTGGCATCAAAGTCAGATGAATTTGACTCATTGAAGTTTGGCGCAGCCAAGTCAACAATAATACGGTTGCTGTTTGGACCAACTTCTCCTATAGTAGGTACAGTACCATAATCGTACATAATATTTTGAGCTCCGCTTGTAGTGGTAATGGTAGAATAAAAATCGCCATTGCTATGAGTAGCTACTCCTACAGTTGGATTTGTAAACTGAGCTTCATCAAAATCAAAAACAAATTCTGAGTGTGATAAGTAAGTAGGCTTTAAGCTTGATACAGACTGCTCAATCACTATATCAAAATAAACAGTATCATTTGAAGCAAAATGATTGCTCACTGATAATGTAGCCGACGGAGTAACTCCTTGCGCTAACACAGTATGTGACGAGAATATAATCACAACAAAAATGAATACTAGTTTATAAAATTGTTTCAATTTAAAAATCTGTTTTACAGTAAGTTATAATATCATATACGATATTTTGTACTATATAGATTATCAACGCACAAATTTACTGATTTATTATGTAAAAACCAAAATTGTAAATTACTGTAAACTAGTATTTTATATTGGTAATTTTTCGACAATAAAAAACCCCATCTGAAAAGATGGGGTTTCGATATTTATCTTGTCAAAAACCTATTAAGGAGTCTGATCTGCTTGATCTCTATTGTTCCAGATGTAAGAACGGTCAGATGCATCAATTACACCATCTAAGTTCACATCTACTTCAGTATAAGTACCTGTACCGTTTCTATCGTTCCAAGCCGCGTTACGGTCACCGGAATCAATTACACCGGTTGTAGTAGTGTAGTCTGCAATACCGGAGTATAATCCGAATATTGTACCTCCACCATTCACTGCAGTTTGTGCGCTTGTTCCGTATGCCTGAGCGTTAGCTGTAGTAAAGTCATAAGTAAAGTTAGCTCCACCACCTGCTGATGTAATTGCACTAGCAGACATTACTGATAAGTGGTTACGATGCTTAACTACTACATAGTAAGTACCAGACTGAGTAATCTCAAACGTTAATGCACTAGAACCATCTGTTCCTACAATAGAACCGTCTTTTAGCAAGAAGGCCGCTTGTGCACCATTTGTAGTTACCGATGTAGCATTAGCTGCACCTGTAGAAGATTCTCTAAGCTCTACAACTACCCAATCTACAATATTTGCATTTGGTATAGAACTTACACTCTCTGCACCCGCATAACTAAATGGCGCTACATTATATGGCTGAGCTAATGGTAATAATGCTCCGGAGTTCAATGCTGTTGTCATTTCACCGGAACCACTATTGTAAGCTCCTTGTAAGATAGCTGTTACATTAACTGTAATATATGTGTTCTCGCTACCTGTAAGCGTAGGACTAGTTAAGTAGTTTTCAATACCAGTTGTACCGTTGTATTCAAATACTTCAAAATGATAAGTCTCATTCTGATCTAAACCGGTTACCGTTACACTTGTACCTGAACCATTATATACTACATAGTTACCTGTTCCTATTTGATCTCCGCTAGCATACGCTGCATTAGCTGTATACGTAGTACCATCAACCGGATCATCATTTACAGCTGAAGCTTCTCTTACTAATACTATTCTACTAGAACCACCACCTGTTACGGCATTCGTCCAGTTAACTGTATATGTAGTAGATCCTACAGAAGTAAACGTCATACTTGTAGCTGCCGCTGTTGGTTCTGCCTGATAAGTAGTTCCGTTAGCTGTTGGGGCTGCTGTTACATTATAGTTTTCTGTGGTTGCATTACCGCCGTTAAACGCATAGGCTACAAAGTGATACTGTGTTCCTGCTGTTAAGCCCGTTACCGTTACACTGGTGCCTGATCCGTTGTATACTACAAACTCACTAGTTCCTAAGTCTGTTCCACTTCCA
>JASBRU010000008.1 GCA_030149285.1 Flavobacteriales bacterium | reverse complement strand
GGTTGCCGCTACTGCGCTCGCTTGACGTACCACAATAATCGTTGAGTCTGCTCCATTGTCTGTCCAGCTTAAACTCATTGTATTGTTGGTTACACCTGTTACCGCTAAAGCACTTGCTTGCGTTGGTTCTGCAGAGTGGGTAGAAGAGCTAACCGTAGCTGGAGATGTTGTGTTATAATTTTCCGTTTGACCATTTGCTCCATTATAATCGTAAGTAGCAAAATGATAAACTGTATTGGCAGTTAAGCCTGTTACCGTAACAGTAGTTCCACTACCATTATAAACTACATAATTGCCAGTGTTACCTATTTGGTCTCCACTAGCAAATGCTGCATCTGCGGCATATACCAATCCATCTGCAGGATCTGCATCTACTGCACCTGCTTCTTTAGCTAATATCAATAAGTTAGATCCATTACCATCACCTGGCCATGTTAAAGTAATAGAGGTTTCTGTAACCGCGCTTACAGTTAAAGCAGATTGCTGTGTAGTAGGTTGAGTTGTAAGCGTAGGATCATTTGCTGTTTCAGTAGTTCTTGTACTGAAGAATGTTGAGTTATCTAGCGTAAATACTTTAGTAACCACGCCCGAACCACCTGTTACCCATTGTAAATCTGGGAAAACACTTGGGTCTTGAATACCAGAAATAACAAAAGTACCCAAACGATGGGTAGCAGTAGAGTTATCTATTTCCGGAACCAATGTATTAAATGCCGGTTGTGTTCCGAAGAACGGCTGATTAACGTTAATAATTAATTTGTTTGCATTAGCCCCCGTACCTATAGTTGGAGAAATATTACTCTCATAACTTGTAGGCGCTGTTGCGTTTGAGTTTACAAAGGTATTTGACGAAGCCTCTAATGTAAGTGTTGGCGAAGAGAAGTTGCCGTTTGCATAAGTAAGCACGAAATCAGCGTTACCTAAATACAATACATCAGAAGGGGTTGTACCGTTTAAATACACGTCAAACTTAAAGTCTGTTCCTTCTACTCTTTGATTACGAATTTCCAAATCAACTGCAACTTGTGCTTGTGCAGAATTGAATGAAAAAGCTACTAATGTAAGTGCGAATATTAGTAATGCGCTTTTTTTCATTTTAATTATATTGTTAACTGTTAACTATCAATACATTATGATGATACAATATCATCAATGTGCAAATATATAAAATATATACTAATTCTTTATATTAAATATTTAAATAACTGTTTTGTAGCGTTTTAAAATATCTTTATTTCAACATTGAACTCTTAAAACATAAGACATTAAAAAACCCACAGTCATTTACATACGTAAAAAACTGTGGGCCAGATTAAAATAATAAAACTAAATCTACAGTACTAGATTTATTCTATAAATACTTTTCTACAATAAACTCTATATTATTATTAATAAGTGGTTTGGTAATATATCCTTTAACAGATTTATATCCGTTTGCCTTCACCTGATCCTCTTTACTTAATGATGAACTAATCATAAATATTACTGAGTCTTTATTCTGAAATGCTTTTTCATAAGCATCTAAAAACTCAAAACCATTAGTGATAGGCATATAAATATCTACCAACAAAATTTTAGGAAAATTTTTCTTTTCAGAGTCTAGCTTATATAAATAATTAAGTCCTTCTTTTCCGTTGATTTTAATTTCAACTTCTGATTGTGGGTATGTTCGTTCAATAACATTCTTAAGTACAAAATTATTTACTTGATCATCATCAACAATCAGCACACTAAGCTTCTTGCTCATTAACTTGCGTTTTGATGTTCTGACGGGCTATAGCCATACTTTGCTTTAAAGCATTTACCAAAATATGAAAGACTATTAAAGCCCAACTTATATGACACATGTGACACATTCATCTGATCATTATCTAACATAAATTTAGCCTTCTGCAACTTATAATCTCGTATATACTGATTAGGCGACATCCCTGTGTTTTTCTTTACATAACGCTCTAAACGGGATGGTGTCATATTCATTTCATCCGCTATTTTAGGAATAGGGATATTCTTAAAACGGAAACGATCTGCAACTAATGATTCTAACAAAGCAAGAGTAGGGTCTTTGGTCTCAAACTTAGAGGCCTCCATTTCTTTTTGCATCTCCCCTTCAATATCAATCATCAAACTTTTACGATTTCTAATCAGGTTTCTTATTCTTGCCAAAAGCACAGTTGCTTTAAATGGCTTAACTATATAATCATCAGCGCCTGTATTTAACCCTTCTAACTCTCTCTCTTCTTCACCCAATGCTGTTAATAGTACCACAGGCACTTTAGATGTTTTTTTATTATTTTTTAAGGTATTCAGTAATTGATACCCATCTACATTAGGCATCATAATATCTGATATTACAACATCCGGAACATACTCCAATGCTTTTGCAATTCCTTGCTCTCCGTCCTCAGCGGATAAAACATTAAAAGAATCTTCCAATAAGTTACAGATAGACTCCCTCAAATTCTTATTGTCCTCAACAACAAGAATCGTTTCTAGCTCTTTTACAAATTCCATACTCTATTAATATTTGGTTTTTTTACTGTTTATACGGCAAGCTTACTATAAACGTTGCCCCTTTTCCCTCTTCACTTTCTAATGTAACTGTACCGTTATGCAACTCTACAAACTCCTTTACAATTACCAAGCCCATACCTGTCCCCTCAATATTTAACACGTTATGAGCTCTAAAAAACGAAGAAAATATATTCTTTTGGTCTTCTTTGGGTATTCCCAACCCATTATCAATCACCTCAAGTACTAATTCATTCTTTTTGTATTTAATATTCACTTTTGGCGCCTGATTGCCAGGTGAATATTTATACGCATTGGAAAGCAAGTTAACAAAAATATGGCGGAAAAGCGAAGGGTCTGCTTCAACCATTTTTATTCTACCTGAAATTTCTGGAACAATAGGCTTTCCTACACCTACATTTCTAAAATCAGTACTAATTGTTTGTGATACTAACTTGGCTATGTCTAATGATACTGGATTAAATGGAGTTTTTCCGGCTTCTAACTTACCTAACACAAGTATATCATTAATCAAATTATTCATTCGCTCAACCTCTTCAATAATGGTATCTACGGACCTTATTAAATTTGGCTTAACACCATCCATTACCTCAAACTTTAGCTGTAATAACTCTGCACTGGATAAAATTGTTGATAAAGGAGTCCTAAACTCATGCGATGCGATAGAAACAAATCTCGATTTCAAATCTGCTAGTTCTTTTTCTTTAGAAAGAGCTTTCATTAAGTCATCAAACAAGTGTACACTCTCTGTAATATCTCTACTAAATGATTGTATACGAGTAATGTTACCTGTACTGTCAAAAATATCATTACTTGTAGCTTCTAACCAGCGTATACTTCCGTTTTTATGCTGAAATTTATAGCGTATCCTACTATTTCTAGACTCCAATAGACTAATGAATGTTTGTTTATCTACATCCTTTAAGTAAGATGACTCAATGAAGTCTAATGGTTTTTTACCAATCATTTCTGCGGGCGAAAACCCTAAAATTTGCATAGATGATGGCGAAGCATAGATAATAGTACCATCTGGTTCATGCAAGCAAAACAAATCACTACTATGCTCTGCTATTAATCTAAATAAATCTTCTCCTTCTTTTAGCTTTTTCTCTAGCTTAACTCTTTGCTTACTTAATCTGATAATTCTAGAAAACTGAATGCTAAGAGGAAACTCTTTATCTAATGTTATAAAGTCTTGAAACCCATCTTCAAAAGCATTTTCAACTACTGAAGCATCTTCTTTATTTATAGCCAAAACCAATTGAGCCTCTCTATTACTTGAAAAAAGCTGACTTAGAAGATCCTTATAATTAGAGAGGTACTGCTGTTTATGAACTACAATTACATTAAATGCTGTTTTTGAAGCCGCAGTATTAAATGCTTTTTGAGTAGATACAAATTCTACTCTGCAGTTTTCAAAGCCTACTATAGCATCTATAATTAACTGCTTTATTTTTAAAGGAGCATAAACTAACAATGCTATTTGATCAGTGCTTTTTCTTAAGGGCATAACATATGGTAATACTACTTATCTGAAGTGAAATTTAGTAACTTTTTCTTAGAAAACTTATTTACCCATAAAACCCATAAAACAACTATAACCAGATAAATTATACCTGTAAAAGCATACTTATGAAAGAAATACATTTGATCTGGGTAATGCATTTGCACTACTGCCAATAATGCAATTCTAATAATATTAAATAGATGAATAACCGCTATTCCTAAAGCAATAAAAACAATCATTCTTTTAGGCTTACCACCGTATGCAAACACAAATGCAGCAAATAAAATAATGATGTTAAATGCATTACATGGCTCCATTACCTGTAATATTTCTTTACCATCAATTTGCAGGCTCATATTTTTATGATTCCCTATCTGTTCGCACTTAGTATTGTAACCAAACCATTGCAGCAGTTCGCCACTTTCAATAGTTACTTCTTTGGTTATACCATCGGCCTTAACATTGCCTTCTTGGTTAAACCTATTTAAATATAAAAATTGATAGGATAGGCTTATTGCAAAGAAAAACACAAAAAACTTTATCAAAAACCATATTGCAGGTTTAAACTCTTGTAGCATAGCTTTTAATTTTCAAAAGTACCGGCATATTTAATCAAATCAACCGTATTACTTACCCCCATTTTCTTCATTAACCTAGTTTTATAGGTACTTACAGTTTTTTCATTTATCTGCAATTCCTCAGCTATATCTTTATTGGTTTTACCAGATGAAAGCAATTTCAACACCTCCATCTCTCTTGTAGAGAACTTTCCTGTAAGACTTACGTTTGTAGTTTTATCAATATGCTTAGCCAATTTTTTTGCCAACTCTGGGCTTAAAAACTTCTCTCCTCTAGCCACTTTTTTAATAGCAGAAACAATAACCTCAGTTTCAGAGTCTTTAGACACAAAGCCGGAGGCGCCCGTTTGTATTGCACTCATTGCATATACTTCCTCAGGATGCATACTTAAAATTAAAATCTCTGTTTTTGGCGATATTTTTTTGATATGACGGATAGCAGTAATCCCATTAATCTTAGGCATATCAATATCCAAAAGGATTACATCATAATGTTTGACCTTAATTTTTTCAAGCACCTCTTCTCCATCAATAGCTTCACCAAGCACATCAATATCTTTATCGGTGCTTAGCACAAGCTTTAAGCCTTTGCGTACAATTGCATGATCATCAGCAATAAGAAGCTTTATCATAACCCAAAAAATGGTTTACATTTGTATGATTTGCGAATATAACAATAACTAGCCTATTCATCAGATAATAAGTGTCTTCAACTAAAAAATTTCTGACTTTTTTACTCTTCTGCCTGAGCCTTACCCTTTATGCTCAGCAAAAACCATATATATTAGAAGAAAGCATTATAAGCCCCACCAACTATACACTTTCTTACTGGACAACAGATAATGGCTTACCCCAAAATAATGCAAATGACATTATCCAAACTCACGATGAATATTTATGGGTTGCAACATTTAACGGTCTTGTAAGGTTTGATGGACTAAATTTTACAGTTTTTAATACTGCTAACAATAAAAACATAGAGTCTAACCGCTTTTTAAGACTGTATGAAGATAAAGAAAAGCGCTTATGGATAATTGCAGAGTCTAGTTACTTACTGAAGTATGAAAACGAAAATTTTACATCTTACAATTACAATGGAACTGGTATAACTAGTATAAATAACGTTTCTGAAAACAAAAATGGTGGCTTATTACTAGCAACTGATAACGGTATTTACGATTTTAACAATAGTAAGTTTACTAATGTAATTGCAGGAGACAGCCTTACCAACGGGAGAGTACACTTTATAAAATCAGTAGCAAAAAATGACTTTATTTTCAGCAACCACTATGGTATTTATAAATACAAGAACGGCAATATTTCTACATTAATAGAAACCCGTAATAGCCAGCATCTCCCAACTTTATCACAGCAGGACACAAGCCTTTATGCTATATTTAATAACGAACTCTACATCTATAAAAACGAAAAGCTTGTTAAAGTCTACCCTGGTAAAAAGCTTACAAATAGAAATACTGAAAATTTTTATATAGATGAAAATAATGCTGCTTGGTATTCTAGTACAGAAGGCATCATAAAGCTAAAAGATGGCAAATTTGAAAATATTGCCCCAGAAATTGAACTCTTAAAAAAACCCATTAGAAAAATCTACATTGACAAGGAAGAAAACATATGGCTTGGTACTGCAGATATTGGTTTGCTTAAGCTACAGAAAAAAAGATTCAACCTCCAAACCAAACACAATACACTTAACAAATATGGTATATACCCAATACTAGAGGCATCTGATGGCAGCATATGGGTTGGTGGGGGTAAACTTGGGTTTACAAGACTCACAAACGGAACGACCAGAACATATAATGTTACGGGCAACACAACCATATGGTCTCTATCAGAAACCAAAGACGGGGCTATTTGGGGAGGCACATACAACTCTGGAGTATTTAGATTTAAAAATAATGTAACTACTCGGTTTGGAATGGATGATGGCTTACCTCAAACATCTTCAACTGCAATGATAGTGGATTCTAAAGACACCTTATGGGTAGGCACACACCAAGGCATTTGCTACTTTAATGGTAAAAAATTTGTTAAGCAAGAGCTAGATACACCTATAAATTACAGAGTAAATCAACTGTATGAAGATAGTAAAAATCGCTACTGGATATGCTCTGAAGGAGGGCTTATATTGACTGAAGACTTAAAAACAACCACCCTTTTTAATAAAAGTAACGGCCTTATAAACAATAGTGTAAGATGTGTATATGAAGATGGTGATGGTACTATATGGATAGGAACCTATGGTGGCGGCTTACATCGTTATAAAGACGGAGAAATTTTTGCTTACAACCAAGTAAAGCCCAATTTATCTGATATTGTATCATGCATAATAGAGGACGAAAATGGATACCTATGGATGACCTCTAACACAGGTATGTTTATTGCTAATAAAAATGAGCTAAACCTTTATGCCGAAGGACTGAGTGATAAGCTAAACAAAGTTAAGTTAGGTCATGAAGATGGGCTGTTGAGTACTGAGTTTAATGGTGGCTGCCAACCTTCAGGCATCAAACTAAGCTCTGGCGAAATGTGGTTCCCAACCTCTAAAGGCTTGGCCATAATAAACCCGAAAGATTTAAACTATTCATTTGAAATACCTGAGGTATTATTTTCAGAAGTTCTTGCTGATGACATTTCATTAGAAAAAAGCAAAAACATTGTCATAAAATCTAATACCAGCAGACTACAAATTGCATTTACAGCTCCATACTTCATCAATGAAAACAATATTTCATTTGAATACAAAATGGAAGGTTTAGATGAAAAATGGACCGAAACTACTGAGCGAAAAATCACGTATACCTACTTACCATCAGGCAACTATAAGTTTAAAGTAAGGGTATACAACAAACTAAATATAGGAGAGTATAAAGAAGCTGAACTGTATTTAACAGTTCCTAAAACATTAATACAGAAAACTTGGTTTCAAATCCTTATTGGGCTTGGCTTATTACTATTAGTTGTAGGGCTGTACAGGTATAGATTAGACAGGATAAAGTTTGCCAATAAAAAGCTAGAAAAACTAGCCGAGCAACGTACCGAAGCTCTTAAAAAGAGTTACAAAGAATTAGAACAGAAAAACCGCGAACTTAGTCAGTCTGAAGACTTGCTTATTGAAACCAACTTTACAAAAGCTAAGGTAATCTCTATTATCACTCACAACATTAAAGGACCACTTAGGTTTATGAATCATGTTTCAGACATTATGAACTCTAAATGGGACGACTTACCTGAAAGCGAATTAAAATCTTGTGCAGAAACCATTAATGACTCTGGTAGCAAAATATACCATCTAGTAGATAACATACTTGGTTGGTCTAAACTACAAACCCAAGATTTTAAGTTAAGCACAGAACCTTTTAATCTTAAAGAATTAATTAATCAAGAACTTGAGGTATTACGCCTATCTGCCAAGCAAAAAAATATAAAAATCACCAACCTTATTAAACCGGAAATTACTGCAAATGCAGATAAAGATATGCTTAGGTTGGTCATACAAAACCTAGTAAACAATGCCATAAAGTTTACTTATAATGGAGGTGCTATAAAAATTAAAGCAAACCCGGGTGTTAAGTTTACAGAAATATCTATTGAAGATACGGGTGTGGGTATACCTTTAGAGGATATTGACAAATTATTCAGACCTGATGTACACCATTCAACAACCGGCACCAATGAAGAGGCAGGAACTGGCTTGGGCTTATTAATTGCCAAAGATTTAATAAACAAACATGGTGGAAAAATAAGAGTTGAAAGTCAGCAAGGAAAAGGCGCAACTTTCATTTTTACAATACCAATTGTAAATACTAAATAGCCTTTAATTCACTAGGTATTGTACAAACTGGTATAGGAATCATTTTATGAGTATTGGCTTTATTAAGCCTAGTATAAATTGTAAATACTTCTGCTTGTCTGCCGCTAAAGTCTGCTACTGTTTTTTTAGCTTTTTGTTGCTCCATAGCCCACTCAAGCTCATCATAACTAGCACCTAACTGATCTTCATCTGTTCTATCATCTCCCCACAAACCGTCTGTAGGCGGCGCATCTAATATCTCATCATTAACATTCATTTCTCTAGCCAACGCATACACTTCAGACTTATATAAATCTGCTATAGGACTTAAATCCACACCCCCATCACCATACTTTGTAAAAAAGCCTACCCCAAAATCTTCAACCTTATTACCAGTACCTACTACTAAACTCCCATAAACTGTAGCATAATAATACAAAGCCGTCATTCTAAGTCTAGCTCTTGTATTTACCAAAGCCATTTGTTTATCTACCCCTTCAATATGAGTTTCGCTTACAAAATTGTCAAACACACTTGTCAGCTCTACTTCCACAGAACTTACATTACTGTACAAACTAGATAACTCATTAATATGCTTACGCGCTCTAGAAACTTGGTTTTCGCTCTGATGAATTGGCATTTCTACCAATAAAGTAGGCAAACCTGTACGAGCTGCTAATGCAGAAGTAACTGCAGAGTCTATACCTCCGGAAACACCCACAACAAAACCTTTTGTTTTTGACGTTACCGAATAATCTTTAAGCCAATCTACTATATAATCAATTACTGTAGTTGTATTCATCTACTTAAAATAGTATTCCTATATCTAATACCACCTGACCAAAGCTATTGTTATCACTTCCTTCAATTCTTGGGTCTATATCATCTAATGTATCAGTCAGGTTATTATTAAATGTAATTCCAAAAACCAGAGATGCAGAGCTACCTAATGAGTATTCTGCTCCTGCACTTATCATTAAAGAAATAGAAAAATCATTTATATAATCACCATCTACCGGGTCTGTTGCAAACTCAGGGTCAAACTCAACACTCTCCCCTGTTTTATAGGCTAAGCCTAAACCAAATCTAGCATAATAGGTAAAGTATCCTATCTCATTGGTTTTCATCTTTAAGGTAAAAGGTATCTCTACATATTTACCTACATAATTACCTGCTGTATCATTTATGCTTAACTCTGCCCCCTTATTTACAATATTTATACCTGTAGAAAAGGCATAGTTCTCGGTCAATCCAACTTCGGCAATTAAGCCGTAACCAAAACGTATTTTAGTTGAGGCATCTGCCCCTTTTGTATCCGTACTTATCCAGTTGATGCTTGGCGAAGCATGCAAGCCAAAACGGTATTTTTTAAATTCCTGAGAAAATCCGTTGATGCTAAATGAACAGAATAATAAAAGTAAGAATGCGTTTTTAAGTCTCTTACTTGTAGTACAAAGTGTATTACATTTCATAATTTTGGCTTTTAATTGGTTAACCTCTCTTCACAAAAATAATTTTTTAATGTTTAAAAGAAGGATAAGTATCGTTTTGTTTTGCACAGTGCTATTGTTAGTTTCTTGCAGCAAAAACAAATTAGATGTAAACGTTAGCAATATTGATGCCCCCGTTGAAATTAAACGTTTCGATTTGGCTTTTTATGAAATAGATGCCAACAATTTTGAGAAAGAGTTACCCAATATTGCAACAACATACCCAGCAGTTTTTAAGTTAAGCAACTTTAGCACCGAAGACTGGAAGAACCAGTACAATGATGATTACTACAAAGATATTTATACCGAAGTAAAAAAGAGTTTAGCTGACTTTTCAAATCAGGAGGAGGCTTTAGAAGTAGTTTTTAAGCATTTCAAATACTATTACCCAGAGAGAACCATACCAACAGTTTACACCTATTTATCGGGGATGGACTTTGAGCTACCGGTACTTTATTTAGATACCGTTTTATTTATTGCTACAGATGATTTTTTAGGACCTAACACTCCTTTATACAACACCCTACCTAATTATTTAGCAGAAGACTACAGCAAAAAATATATAGCTACTGAAGTTGCTAAAGAAATTGGAAAAACACTAAATAAGCCTGCAGAAGGCAACAGCACTTTATTGGATGATATGATTTATCATGGTAAGCTCCTTTATTTTACTGATGCAATGATGCCTAAAGTTGATGACCACATAAAAATACAATACACTGCAGAAGAAATTAAATGGTGTAAAGAAAATGAGTATTATATGTGGGCAGAGTTGGTAGAACAACAACTTTTGTTTTCTAAAAAGAATACCGAAAAACAACGTTTTATTACTCCTGCTCCTTTCTCTAAATTTTATTTACAAATTGACAACGAAAGCCCCGGCAGAATTGGCCAATGGCTAGGATGGCAAATTGTAAGAAAATACATGGAAAAGAACAAAGACGTTACTTTGCAAGAATTAATGAACAATAATAGCTCTGAAACGATATTAAAGAACTCTAAATACAAACCAAGTAAATAATGGCACATACACACGAGTCCGAAATAAAATTTACAATAGGATTAGACGAAAACAAAATACCAGAAAATATTAAATGGAGTGCTAGTGATGGTGGCGTAAACGATGCTGCATCAAAAGCAATAATGCTATCTGTTTGGGACGAAAAAAGTAAAGATACTTTACGCATAGATCTTTGGACCAAAGACATGCTGGTTGATGATATGAAACGCTTTTTTCATCAAACACTTGTATCTATGGCAGACAGCTTTGAGCGTGCTACACAAGAAGAAAAAATGGTAGGTGATATGCGCGATTTTTGCGAATACTTTGCCGAAAAAATGGACTTAAAAAAGAGCTAAATAAAGTGCTGCTTTAGGGTTTCATTTGTCTGATTGATAAAAGACAACACCTCTAATCTACCCAATTTACCGGTTGCTGATGTTACAAAAGATTGTGGGATTTCTTCCCACACTTTTTCCATCTCTATTTTGTATTGTTTTAGGTTCTTTTTCAGCTCACCACTAGACAGTTTATCTACTTTGGTAAACACCATTACAAAAGGTATTTGGCATTCTCCTAACCACTGCATAAACTCCATGTCTATTTTTTGGGGTTTATGTCTACTATCTATTAGTACAAAAACACAAGCAAGGTTTTCTCTGCCTAAAATATAGTCTTCTATAATTTTCTGGAAAGCTTTTCTATGTCCTTTAGACACTTTTGCATAGCCATAACCGGGTAAGTCTACCAAATACCAATGGTTATCAACCTCAAAATGATTTATTAGCTGCGTTTTACCTGGAGTACTAGAGGTTTTGGCAAGATTCTTATTACCCATTAACATATTAATGAGTGATGACTTGCCTACATTAGATCTACCAATAAAAGCATACTCGGGCTTATTAGGCTCCGGGCATTTCTTTATATCAGTATTACTTATTAAAAAACGGGCATTTACATTTATCTGACTCATACAATCTTTTTGAGCCAAGCATGCATAATTTCATTAAACTTATCTGGGTGTTCCATCATTGCTGCATGGCCGCATTCATCAATCCAGTTCAACTCAGAGTTTGGCAATAACTCATGAAACCTTTCTGCAACTTCCGGTGGTGTAACAATATCTTGTTTACCCCAAATTAAACATACAGGCATATTAAAGTTTGGCAAATCAGGAGACATGTTATGTCTAATTGCAGATTTTGAAATTGCAATTGTTCTAATCACCCTATTTCTATCATTTAATGTATCATATACACTATCTACCAATTCTTTATCGGCAATACTTTTATTATAAAAAACCTCTTCGGTTTTTTGTTTAATAAAGTCATAATCACCTCTTCTGGGGTAAGAACCGCCAAAAGCACTTTCGTATAAACCAGAACTACCAGATAATACTAATGAGTGTACTTTTTCAGGATGACGTTTTGTGTATACCAGCGCAACATGACCTCCCAATGAATTACCTATTAAAGTAACCTTGTCAAAGCCTTTATACTCTATAAATTCGTGTACAAATTTTGCTATGTTTTTTACATTGGTGGTAGGTATTGGCATAGTATATAATGGCAATGAAGGCATCAAAACCTTAAAACCATTTTTAGGGAAATAATCCATTACCCCAGTAAAGTTACTTAACGCTCCTAGCAACCCGTGTAACAAGATTATTGGATGCCCTTCTCCTTCTTCAAAGTACTCAAACTTTCCTTCTTTTTTCGTTTCTATTGTCATGTCATAACGTTTAGAGCCGACAAAAATACGCTTTTTATCGGCAATCTATTTAAACACAATTATACTTAAAAATTCTTAATACCCTAAACAACTACTCTACAAGCTTTTAAGCACAATCTATTCATTATAGCATTCAAGTGTCAAAAGTTATCAACAAAGTGGTAAATTGTGGTAAAAAGTGGTAGAATATTCTATATATTTACCCTTTTAAAAGCGAATTCTAATGTCAAACCTCATCGGAGTACACGAATGCAAGCTAGACGCCAAAGGGCGTTTAATGCTTCCTGCGCCGCTTAAAAAGCAGCTGCAGAAGGTGTTGAGCGATGGATTTGTATTGAAAAGAAGTTTGTTTCAGAAATGCTTAGAGCTATACCCTATGACCGAGTGGAATGGGTTGGTATCTAAAGTAAACGGACTGAATCGCTTTGTAAAAAAGAATAATGATTTCATAAGAATGTTTAATGCCGGCGTAAAGATGATTGAGCTGGATACTACCGGAAGACTCTTAATTCCTAAAGACCTTATCACCTATTCAGGTGTAAGCAAAGAGCTGGTTTTATCCTCATCGGTAAACATGATTGAAATTTGGGATAAAACCCTATACGAAGAGAGTATAAACAACCCTGATATAGATTTTGGTGCACTTGCAGAAGAGGTAATGGGTAATCAACCCGACACTGATGGAAGCGTATCATAAACCCGTTCTTTTACATGAAAGTGTGGAAGGTTTAAACATCAGCCCGGAGGGCGTGTATGTGGATGTGACTTTTGGTGGTGGTGGTCACTCAAAGGCAATACTAGAAAAACTTGGCCCCAACGGAAAGCTATATGCTTTTGACCAAGATAAGGATGCCTTAGACAATATCATTGATGACCCAAGGTTTACACTCATCCATCAAAACTTCAGAACCCTAAAGGGTAGCTTAAGGCTATACGGGGTAAAAGAAGTAGATGGTATACTTGCCGACTTAGGTGTTTCTTCCCACCAATTTGATGAAGCCGACAGAGGATTCTCTACCCGTTTTGAAGGAAACTTAGATATGCGAATGAATACATCTGCAAGTTTAAGTGCCGAAACTGTGGTAAATGAGTACGAAGAAAATGAACTGAAAAACTTGCTTTGGCATTACGGAGAAGTTAAAAACTCTAGAAAAGTAGCCGAACGAATTGTAGGCAGCAGAAGCTCAAGCCCATTAAAAACCATTGAACAGCTAAAAGCTCTCCTAGAAAATTTGGCGCCTAGACACCGAGAAAACCGATTTTTTGCACAGGTATTCCAAGCCATAAGAATTGAGGTGAATGATGAGTTAGGAGCATTGAAAAAGATGTTGCTAGATACAGCTGAAGTAATAAAGCTGGGCGGAAGACTAAGTGTAATCTCTTACCACTCATTAGAAGATAGGTTGGTAAAGCGCTTTATCAAAGAAGGAAAATTTCAGGGCGAAGCAGAAAAAGATTTTTACGGAAACAAGCAAGTAGCTTTTAAAGCCGTAAACAGAAAACTCATTATCCCTAGCGATGAAGAGATACAAGAAAACAATAGAGCACGAAGTGCCAAACTAAGAATTGCAGAAAAACTGTGAGCGAAGAACAACAAAATACCACAAAGAAGAGAAGTCGCATTAGTGATGTGATACGAGGACGCTTCTTGGTAAATGAGGGTTCTTTAAAAAATTGGCGATTTGTGTTGTACCTAAGTTTTCTGGCATTACTAAGTATTGCTAGCGCGCACAGTGCTGATAGAAAGGTGAGAGAAATATCCAGATTGAATCAAGAAATAAAAGAGCTAAGCTCTGAATACATAGAAATACACTCTGCATTAATGACCGAGAAAATGGAATCGAAAGTAATTAAGCAAGCAGAACGATTGGGCTTAGAGGTACCTAAAACACCTCCAACAAAATTAATTGCTAAAAAACAGCAGCCATAGAAGAGAAGAAAAACATATTGACCCGATTGTACTTGCTGGCAGCAGTAATGGGTGTTTTTGCATTGGCCGTTAGCATTAAGCTTATTAACACACAAATTATTAATGGCGATAAGTGGAGAGAAAAAGCTGAAGAGACGGTAATACGCAACATGAACATCCCTGCTTCGCGTGGCAATATATATGCATCAGACGGTAACTTACTAGCCACCTCTATGCCTGTGTACGACATCTGGATGGACCCCTATACGGTTGAAGATGGACTCTTTAACGATAGCGTGGCCAAACTTTCTAAAGGTTTGGCTTCTCTTTTTGCCGACAAATCGGCTAGAGATTATGAGCAATACCTCCGTAAAAAACGCAATGAGGGCAATAGATATGTAAAACTACAGAAAGGTATCTCCTATTTAGAATTACAAAAACTAAAAAGCCTAGCCATATTTAACCAAGGCAAATACAAGGGTGGTTTAATTTACGAGCAACGCAATATTCGTAAAAAGCCACTGGGTAAAATTGCCGAAAGAACCATTGGCTATAGTTACAGTGGTGGTGTAGGATTAGAAGGTAGTTATGATAATGAGCTTAAAGGAAAGGACGGCAGACGTTTAAAGCAAAAAATATCTGATGGTATTTGGAAACCCCTAAACGATAACAACCAAATAGAACCGATAGATGGTAGCGATATAGTTTCTACCATAGATACCCGCATACAAGATGTAGCTCATTTCTCTTTACTTAAGTATTTAGAGAGATATGAAGCAGATCACGGCTGTGCAATTGTAATGGAAGTTGCAACTGGCGAAATAAAAGCCGTTGTAAACTTAGGCAGAACTGATGAAGGCAAGTATTACGAGAAAAGAAACTATGCTGTATACGACCGAACTGAGCCGGGATCTACATTCAAGTTAGCATCTGTAATACGTCTATTAGAAGATGGCTTGGCAGACACATCTGACAGAGTTGATACAGAAAATGGAACCTATAAGTTTTACGACCAAGTAGTAAGAGACTCCAGAAAAGGAGGCTACGGAATCATTAGCTTAAGAGAAGCTTTTGAAGTTTCATCTAACGTAGGTATCGCCCGTATGGTTAATGATGCCTATGGCAAAAACCCTAGCAAGTTTGTAGATGGTTTATATAAAATGGGGCTACACAAGCCTTTAGGAGTAAAAATTAAAGGAGAACAAACACCTATTATTCCTAAACCAAGTGACAGACGTTGGTCTGGCGTTACACTACCCTGGATGTCTTATGGCTACGAAGTGAGTATGACCCCACTACAAGTATTGACTTTTTACAATGCCATAGCCAACAACGGGCAAGTTGTAAAACCGCATTTTGTAAAAGAAATACGCAAACGCGGCAAAACCATTAGGTCTTTTGAGCCGGAAATTATCAACCCATCCATTTGTTCGCAACAAACTATCAACCAAGTTAAGGTAATGATGGAGGGTGTGGTATTGAGAGGTACTGCAACCAATATTCGCTCTAGTAAAATTACTATGGCAGGTAAAACCGGTACATGCCAGCTGAACTATTGGAAAAAAGACGAAGAGAAAGAATACCAAGCATCTTTTGCAGGTTACTTCCCTGCGGATAACCCAAAGTACTCTTGCATAGTAGTAGTAAACAAGCCCAACCCGGAAATAGGCTATTATGGTTCACACTGTGCCGCACCGGTATTCTCAGAGATAGCACATAAAATATATGTGTCTACCCCTGCTCCGCAAGAAATAAAAATGAATGCTAAAAACTTAGCGCAAAAAATGGGTCCTATAAAAGAAATAGAAACCTCAAAAAATACAATGCCAAACCTTACAGGATTACCACTAATGGATGCTATACCATTATTAGAAAACATGGGTATTAAAGTAAAAACTGTAGGCGAAGGAAAAATTAAAAAACAAGCTCCAAAAGCAGGAGAAGCTATAAAACCATACACAACTGTTTATCTACAATTAGGATGAAATTGTTAAAAGACATATTATATAAAGTACGTATTGATGAGCTGATTGGGAATACCAATATTGCCATTACCAATATTGTTTTTGACTCTAGACAAGTAAACAAAGACTCATTATTTGTTGCAGTAAGAGGAACCGCTGTTGACGGACATGAGTACATAGAAAAAGCAATTGAAAGTGGTGCAAAAGCTATTATATGCGAAGACGTTCCGGAGAATATACAAGAGAATATCATATACATAGCTGTAAAAGATAGTAGTGAGGCTTTGGGCCAAATAGCTGCTAACTTTTACGACAACCCTTCTGAAAAACTAAAACTTGTAGGGGTTACAGGTACGAATGGAAAAACCACCGTAACTACCCTATTGCACAAGCTCTTTTTAACAATGGATAAAAAGGCAGGCTTATTATCTACTGTTAATATTAAGATTAACAATAAAATTATACCTGCAACGCATACTACTCCAGATCCGGTTACAACCAATAGAATTTTAAGCGAAATGATTGAAGCGGGTTGTAAGTACTGCTTTATGGAAGTAAGCTCCCATGCAATGGTGCAAAATCGCACTTACGGATTGCAATTTGCCGGTGGTGTATTTACCAACATTACACATGATCACTTAGACTATCACAAAACATTTGATGACTACATACTAGCCAAAAAGAAATTTTTTGACAATCTGCCATCATCTGCTTTTGCATTGGTAAACCAAGATGATAGACATGGCTTTACGATGCTTCATCACACCAAAGCAAACCAGTATAGCTTTGGTATGAAAACCGATGCAGACTATAAAGTAAGAATCTTAGAAAATCAGTTTTCGGGTTTACTACTACAAATGGATGGTCATGAAATATGGACCAAACTAATTGGCAGTTTCAATGCCTACAACTTGGTATCAGTATATGCCGTGGCTAGACTGTTAGACCAAGATAAAATGAATACGCTTACTGCTTTAAGCACACTTAACTCTGTAGAAGGCAGGTTTCAATACATCAAAGCAGATGGTATAACTGCCATTGTAGACTATGCACACACACCTGATGCATTGAAAAATGTATTGAGCACTATTAATGACATCCGTACAGGCAACGAAACGGTAATTGCGGTAGTAGGTTGTGGTGGCGATAGAGATAAAACCAAACGCCCTGTAATGGCAGAAATAGCCTGCGAATTAAGCACAAAGGTTATTCTTACTTCTGACAACCCCAGAACAGAAGACCCGGATCAGATTATAAAAGACATGAAAGAGGGCGTAGAGCCCCAACACTATAAAAAAGTACTAAGCATAACAGATAGAAAAGAGGCAATACGCACAGCATGCTCATTGGCAGACGAAGGAGACATTATTCTTGTGGCAGGCAAAGGGCATGAAAAATACCAAGACATAAACGGTGTAAAACACCCTTTTGACGATTTACAAGTATTAAGCGAAACCCTTCAAACAAACAATAAGTAATGTTATACTATTTATTCGATTTTCTGGAAAAACAATACGATTTACCTGGCGCAGGGTTATTTCAATTTATCTCGTTTAGGGCAGCAATGGCTATCATTACTTCTCTAATTATATCCTTATTGTTTGGTAAGAGTATCATCCGCTTTATACAAAAGAAACAAGTTGGCGAAACTATTCGCGACCTAGGTTTAGAAGGTCAGCAAGAAAAAGCAGGCACACCAACAATGGGGGGGCTTATCATTCTTGCAGCTATACTTATTCCCACATTGTTGTTTGCTAAGCTAAACAACATCTACATCATCATATTATTAATTACCACAGTATGGATGGGTTTAATAGGCTTTTTAGATGATTACATCAAAGTATTTAAAAAAGACAAGAAAGGCTTACGCGGTATTTTTAAGGTAATAGGGCAAATAGGTTTGGGTATTATAGTAGGCTCTCTACTGTACTTCCACCCTGATGTAACCATTAAACAAAAGGCAACACCCATTGAGGTTGAACAAACTGAACAAGTTGCTGCTGTACAACAATTACCTGTATATAATGATGCAGAGAAAAGCACAAAAACAACCATCCCATTCTTAAAAAACAATGAGCTAGACTACTCTAAGCTATTGGCTTGGATGGGCGAAGATTATAAAAAGTGGGCATGGATTATATTCATCCCTATTGTCATTTTCATCATCACCGCAGTATCAAACGGTGCAAACTTAACCGATGGAATTGATGGTTTAGCCACAGGTTCATCTGCAATTATAGGAGCCACCCTCGGAATTTTAGCATGGGTATCTGGTAACATTATTTTTGCCGACTACCTCAACATTATGTACATCCCCAACTCAGGCGAGATGGTAATATTTATTGCAGCCTTTGTAGGTGCTTGTATCGGTTTCTTATGGTACAATGCTTATCCCGCACAAGTATTTATGGGAGACACGGGTAGTTTAGCCATTGGAGGTATTATAGCTGTGTTTGCTATTGCAATTCGTAAAGAATTACTGATCCCTATCCTATGCGGAATTTTCTTGGTAGAGAACCTATCGGTAATCATGCAGGTAAGCTATTTCAAGTACACCAAAAAGAAATTTGGCGAAGGCCGTAGAATATTCAAAATGTCACCATTACACCATCACTATCAAAAATTAGGTTTCCACGAAAGTAAAATTGTAAGCCGATTTTGGATTGTAGGAATAATGCTGGCTGTACTTACTATCGTAACCCTCAAGTTGAGATAATGACGATTGGAGACAAAATAGTAGTACTAGGTGGTGGAGAAAGCGGAACGGGTTCTGCTGTGTTGGCAAAAAAACAAGGATTTGAGGTTTGGCTGTCTGATGCAGGCGCCATTCCGCAAAAATACAAAGACGTTCTTTTAAAATATGAGATTGCTTTTGAAGAAGGGACTCATACTGAGGAAAAGCTATTTAGTGCAACCGAAATAATTAAAAGCCCGGGTATACCCGACAAGGCTGAGATTATTAAAAAATGCAAAGAAAAGGGCATTGGCATTATCTCTGAAATAGAGTTTGCAAGCAGGTATACCAATGCAAAAACAATTGCCATAACAGGTAGCAACGGAAAAACCACCAGCACCCTACTTACTTACCATATTCTGCAAAAAGCAGGATTAAATGTAGGACTAGCAGGAAATGTTGGTAAAAGCTTTGCCTTACAAGTAGCAGAAAACCATTTTGATGTTTTTGTGCTTGAGCTGAGTAGTTTTCAGCTAGACGGAACCTATGAGTTTAAGCCCACAGTATCTGTACTACTTAACATTACCCCTGACCATTTAGACAGGTATGAGTATAAAATGAAAAACTATGTGGCTTCAAAATTCAGAATAGCACAAAACCAAACAAAAGAGGAGCATTTTATTTTTTGTGCTGATGATGAAGAGACAACAAATTGGCTAAAAGAACACCCGGTAAAAGCAAACAACATTCCTTTTTCTATAAAGCAAAAAGTAGAAAACGGAGCATACTTAGATAACGATACAATTAATATAAATATAAACAGCACACTTACTATGTCCATTCACGAACTAGCCTTACAAGGCAAACACAACATTTACAATTCAATGGCAAGCGCTATTGGAGCCAAATTATTTGGTATTAGCGATGATATCATTCGCGAAAGTTTATCAGACTTCCAAAACGTAGAACACCGTTTAGAGCCTGTTTTAAAAATTTCGGGAATAGAGTACATCAACGACTCTAAGGCAACCAACGTAAACTCTACTTGGTATGCATTAGATAGCATGAGCACACCAACCGTATGGATTGTGGGTGGTGTAGACAAAGGAAATGATTACAACCAATTATTGCCTTTGGTACGCAACAAAGTAAAAGCAATTATATGCCTTGGTGTAGACAACAAAAAACTACATGAAGCATTTGATGGGCAAGTAGATATAATTGCAGATGCTGCATCTATGAGCGAAGCAGTTAAAAAAGCATACTCATTAGGTAAGCGTGGCGATACAGTATTACTATCTCCTGCTTGTGCAAGTTTTGATTTGTTTGAGAACTATGAAGACCGTGGTCGTCAATTTAAACAAGCTGTAAGAGAGCTGTAATATGTCTAGCATACTGGCAAACATAAAAGGTGATAAAGTAATTTGGGCAATAGCTTTTATATTGGCCTTATTCTCTTTTATGCCGGTATATAGTGCCAGTAGCAACTTAGCTTATTTGTATAGCGATGGCAATACACTAAGCTACTTGTTAAAGCATGCTTTGCACTTGTTTTTGGGTTTTGGATTGATGTATGTTGCACATAAAATCAACTACAAATATTACAATGGGCTTTCTGTATTGCTCGTTCCGGTGGCAGTTGTGCTGTTAATTTACACCCTTACACAGGGTACTACCATTGGAAACGCCAATGCGGCTCGTTGGATACGCATCCCTTTAGTGGGTATGACCTTCCAAACCTCATCTTTTGCAAGTGTAGTATTATTAATTTATGTGGCTCGTTACCTAGCCAAAACACATGATAAGAACATATCATTCAAGCAGTCTATATTGCCTTTATTAGGTCCCATAGCACTAATTTGTGGTTTGATACTACCTGCCAACTTTTCTACGGCAGCTATTTTATTTTTTATGTGTTTAGTACTCATGTTTGTGGGCGGTTATAAGCTAAAACATTTGGGTATTATAGTAGCTTCCGGCATAGGAGGTTTGGCTTTATTTATATTACTAGTAATGGCTTTCCCAAATATTAGCAACCGTGTAGAAACCTGGAAAAGCCGAATAGAAAATTTTAGTAGCGGAGACCCACAAGAAAATTACCAAGTAGAAAAAGCCCAAATTGCCATAGCGCAAGGCGGCTTATGGGGTAAGGGGCCCGGCAAGAGTACGCAAAAGAACTTTTTACCACAATCATCATCAGATTTTATTTATGCAGTAATTATAGAAGAATGGGGGTTGATAGGCGGTTTATCCATCATCTTTTTTTACCTATTACTCATGATGCGCATCTTATCTATAGCTACTAAAACACGGGGCACATTTGGCTCCTTACTAGTCGTAGCAGTAGGTTTTAGTATCATCTTTCAAGCATTTATAAATATGGGGGTAGCAGTACATCTGTTCCCGGTAACGGGACAAACATTACCCTTAATTAGCGCAGGGGGCTCATCTATATGGATGACCTGCATAGGAATAGGAATAGTATTAAGCGTAAGTAAATCAATAGATAATCCGGAAACCATAAAAGAACCCATCCATGGCGAAGCAGTTACAGCATAAGTTTTTATTAAGCGGAGGAGGCACTGGCGGCCATATCTACCCGGCTGTATCAATTGCCAATACATTAAAAGAAAATTACCCCAACGCTGACTTTTTGTTTGTAGGTGCCAGTGATAGAATGGAAATGGAAAAGGTGCCCAAAGCAGGGTACCCAATTAAGGGTTTATGGATAAGCGGTATTCAACGCAAGTTGACTTTTAAAAACTTAATGTTCCCGTTTAAGCTGATGAGTAGTATTACAAAAGCCTACTTCATCATTAAAAAATTTAAGCCAAGTGCTGTAATAGGTACAGGTGGTTTTGCTAGCGGACCTACTCTATGGGTAGCTTCTAAACTAGGAATCCCTACCATTTTACAGGAGCAGAACTCATACCCCGGTATTACCAATAAAATGCTGGCAGGCAAGGCTCATAAAATATTTGTAGCCTATGATAATTTAGAACGCTTTTTCCCTGCCAATAAAATTATTAAATCCGGCAACCCTGTAAGACAAGACATATTAGACATTACTGATAAAAAGGACGAAGCATTAAAGTACTTTCATGTAAGTACTGATAAAAAAACTGTTTTAGTACTTGGCGGTAGTTTAGGTGCTAAAGCCATCAATTTATTTTTACAAGAAAACCTCAATTGGTTTAAAGAACATAATGTTCAGCTGATTTGGCAAACCGGTAAACTATATTATCAAGAAAGCAAAAGAATTGCTGATGAACTGGGTTGTGATGATATTAAAGTGCAAGAATTCATCTCTCGTATGGATTTGGCATATGCTGCTGCTGATATTATTTTATCTAGAGCAGGTGCAGGTACAATATCTGAGTTATGCATTGTTGGTAAACCCGTTATCCTTATTCCATCTCCTAATGTAGCAGAGGACCATCAGACAAAAAATGCTAGGGCTTTGGCAGACAAAAAAGCAGCTTTTCTCGTTAATGAAAAAGAGATGAAAGTATACTTATTTGAGCATTTAGAGTTACTACTGAAAGATGAAGAGCAAAGCGAAAAGCTTTCTAAAAACATAAGCCGTATGGCTTTGCCAAAGGCTACAGAAACAATAGTAAAAGAAATTAAAAAACTAATCAGCTAAATGGATTTAAGCAAAATCAAAAAGGTTTATCTAATCGGTATCGGGGGAATCGGTATGAGCGCCATTGCATGTTACTTTAAAGCGCAAGGTAAACTAGTCTGCGGGTACGATAAAACCCCTACTCCACTTACTGATAAGTTATTGAATGAAGATATTGACATCCATTTTGAAGATGATATTGATTTGATTTCTAACATTTTTAAGAAAGATAAAGCAAGTACCCTAATTGTTTATACACCAGCAGTACCATTAGAACACTCTGAACTGGATTTTTATATCAAAAATGGTTTTACGGTAAAAAAACGCGCCGAAGTATTAGGTCTTATTACCGAACATAGCTTTTGTATGGCAGTTGCCGGAACACATGGCAAAACTACCACCTCTACCATGTTAGCACATATACTTAAGGAAAGCGGAGAAGATATTAATGCTTTTATGGGAGGCATAGCACTTAACTACAACAGTAATTTTATTATTGGTAGTAGTAATACTACCGTAGTAGAAGCAGATGAATTTGATCGTTCTTTCTTAACGCTATCACCAGATATTGCAGCTATTACTTCTACCGATGCTGACCACTTAGATATATATGGTGACAAAGAAAGTCTACTAAAATCTTTTAAAGATTTTACAGGCAAACTGAAACCATATGGCTCTTTAATTGTAAAAAAAGGATTAGAATTTGACAGAGGTTATACATATTCTATTACCGAAGATGCAGACTATACAGCATCAAACATAAGAGTAGAAAATGGTCAGTTTGTTTTTGATGTAAAAACCCCAAGAGATTCTCATAAAGATGTAGTACTGGGCTTACCCGGAAGACATAATGTAGAAAATGCAATGGCAGCATTAGCAATGGCTACAGAAAAAGGACTTGACTTAGACAACATTGTAAAGGCATTGGCGACATACAAAGGTGTAAAAAGAAGGTTTGAATACCATATACGCAAAGACAACTTGGTATATATAGATGACTACGCACATCATCCGGAAGAGTTAAAAGCAGCTATTTCTGCAGTGCAAGAGTTGTATCCAAACAAAAAAGTAACAGGTGTTTTTCAGCCACACCTTTTTAGCAGAACTAGAGATTTTGGAGATGAATTTGCACGTAGTTTAGAGCTGTTAGACGAGTTGATTTTGGTAGACATCTACCCTGCTCGTGAAGAGCCAATTGAGGGAATTACAGCAGAATGGCTATTTGAAAAAATAAATTTAAAGCATAAAAAACTCCTAAAAAAAGAAGATTTACCCCTTTATTTTAAAGAACATACACCAGAAGTGTTAGTAACACTTGGTGCCGGAGATATTGATAAATTGATAGTACCTATAAAAAGAGAATTAGAGAAAGTATCTAAGTAATGAAAAAGCTATTGCGCCTTACATATAGTTTTGTTTTAATAGCCGGAACCCTTACTCTACTTGGTTTTGCAGGCAAGGCACGCAAACAAACCACTTGTAAAGATTTGATTATCAGCATAGACCATTCTGATGGTAACTTCTTTATAAACGAAGCCGATATCAACAACCTATTACTGAATGATGGCGACACCATAACCGCTAAAAACCTAGGAGAAATTAACACTACGTTGTTAGAAGAAAACATTGAGCTTCATTCGGCTGTGGCTAAAGCTGAAGTATATTCAACTATTAATGGAGAGGTGCATATAAATGTATCGCAGCGCAATCCGGTAGCTAGAGTATTTTCAAATAATCAAAGCTACTACATTGATAGTAAGGGAGATAAAATGGACTTATCACCTAACTACTCTGCAAGAGTGCTACCCGTAAGAGGGAGTGTAAATGATGAAAATTTGCAAGAAATTTTCCATTTAGTGCAAAGTATTCGCAGTGATACAGTATTGGAAAAGCAAATTGTAGAGATTATTTGCACCAAAGAGGGATATAAAATGCTGCCCAGAAAGGGAAATCATGTGATTTTGTTGGGTAAGACCAACGAGTTAGAAAAGAAACTCATGAATTTAAAGCTGTTTTACAGCTGGGCATTTGACAATAATAAGATTGAAGATTACAAAATACTGAACCTGAAATTTACAAACCAAGTGGTTTGTACAAAACGATAGCAAAATGGACTCTAAGGAAATAGCAGTAGGGTTAGACATAGGAACCACCAAAATTGTAGCCATGATTGGCCGTAAAAATGAGTACGGCAAAGTAGAGGTTGTGGGTATGGGTAAAGCAAAGTCTTTGGGTGTACACCGTGGTGTAGTGTCTAATATCACACAAACTATAGAGTCTATAAAGCAAGCTATTGATGAAGCACAAAATGTATCCGGAATGAATATTTCGGATGTTGTGGTTGGTATAGCAGGTCAGCATATACGCAGTTTACAGCATAGCGATTACATCACTCGTCAAAACCCGGATGATGTAATAGATGAGAATGATATAAGTATGTTGATTGACAACGTACACAAACTGGTAATGCTTCCAGGAGAAGAAATTATACACGTATTACCTCAAGAATATAAGGTTGATGGGCAGGCAGAGATAAGAGAGCCAAAAGGTATGTACGGGGGTAGATTAGAGGCTAACTTCCACATTGTAGTAGGGCAAGTATCCTCTATCAAAAATATTGGCAGATGTGTAAAAAGTGCCGGACTAGAAGTATCAGCAATTACACTAGAGCCACTGGCTTCTGCTGAAGCAGTATTAAGTGAAGAAGAAAAAGAAGCAGGTGTAGTATTGGTAGATATTGGTGGTGGTACTACTGATGTTGCCATTTTTAAAGATGGTATTATTCGCCATACTGCTGTTATCCCATTTGGGGGTAATGTAATTACAGAAGACATTAAAGAAGGTTGCTCTATTATAGAGAAGCAAGCAGAGTTATTGAAAATAAAATTTGGCTCAGCTTGGCCCGGAGAAAACAAAGACAATGAAATTGTTTCTATACCAGGCTTAAGAGGTCGTGAACCAAAAGAAATATCACTGAAAAACTTATCTAAAATTATCCATGCGCGTGTGGTAGAAATTTTAGAGCAAGTACACTTAGAGATTAAAAACTATGGGCATGATGAACAAAAGAAAAAACTAATTGCAGGTATAGTACTTACCGGTGGTGGTGCACAACTAAAACATATTAAGCAATTGACAGAATATGTAACCGGTATGGATACCCGTATTGGCTTACCAAACGAACACATGGCAAGCGGTGCTGATGAGGAGTTTAGCAGCCCCTTATATGCTACTGCAATTGGTTTGGTAATGAAAGGCTTAGAAGTAAATGTAAAGTCGGGAGAAGCTACTGTACAAATGAGCGACATCCCTACCGAAGAGGAGCAACAAGCAGAAATTGAAAATACAGCAGAGGAAACCGAAGACTCTGATACAGAAGTAAAAAGCAAAAAAGAGAAACCTAAAACGAAAAGTGTTTTTGAAAGCTGGGCAGAGAAATTTAGGAACTTTTTAGATAGCGACGAATAATATAAAATAGTAAACCCAAATAGATACCTTATGAGTGAAGGAAATAACATGGGAATTTCATTTGACTTACCAAAAAACCAATCATCTGTAATAAAAGTGATTGGTGTAGGTGGCGGTGGTAGCAACGCAGTTAATCACATGTTCCATATGGGAATACGTGGTGTAGACTTTGTGATTTGTAATACCGATTCACAAGCATTAGAGAACAGCCCAATCCCTAATAAAATTCAGTTAGGTGTATCGCTTACTGAAGGTTTAGGCGCCGGTGCAAACCCAGAAATTGGTGCTCAATCTGCTATTGAAAGCATTGAAGAATTAAAAAAATTATTGGAAACCAATACCAAAATGGTTTTTATTACTGCCGGTATGGGTGGTGGTACGGGTACAGGTGCTGCGCCAATTATTGCTAAGGCAGCAAAAGAATCGGGCGTATTAACGGTAGGTATTGTTACCATTCCGTTTATGTTTGAGGGGAACACACGTATGAAGCAAGCCGAAAAAGGTATTGATGAGCTTCGTAACAACGTAGATTCTCTTATTGTAATCAACAACAACAAACTACGCGAAGTTTATGGTAACCTTGGCTTTAAAACAGGGTTTGCCAAAGCAGATGAAGTATTAGCTACAGCAGCACGCGGTATTGCAGAAGTAATAACACATCACTACACTCAAAACATCGATTTACGTGATGCAAAAACCGTATTAGCAGATAGCGGAACAGCCATTATGGGTTCTGCAACAGCATCTGGTGAGAACCGTGCTATAGATGCTATATCAAGCGCGCTAGACTCTCCTTTATTAAATGACAATCATATTAAAGGAGCTAAAAACGTATTACTACTTATTGTTTCCGGAAATGAAGAAATTACCATTGATGAAATTGGCGAAATAAACGATTTCATTCAGCAAGAAGCAGGTGGTAGCGCCAACATTATTATGGGTATTGGCGAAGATGAAAAGCTAAGCAATGAGGTAAGTGTAACTATAGTTGCCACCGGCTTTGAAACAGAAGATCATGTTCATGTAATACCTAAAGAGCCTAAAAAAGTAGTACATACTTTAGAGGAAGATCAGCCTGTAAGTCATAGTCTTTTAGACAAAGAAAAAGAGTTGGTAGAGGACGCTATTGAAGAAGAAGACTTAACCATACATGACTTAGACAGTCCAATAAATGAATTGGAAGAAACTGCTCCTACAGCACAGGTAGAAGAAACGGAAGAGGTAATTGAAGAAGAAAGTTCTCAACCTTCTTTTGGTTTTGACTTTGAGCCAACTACTGATGAAGCAGTTGAAGAAGATAGTACTGAAGAGATAGCTGAAGAGCCTGTTGCTGAAGAAAAGAAAGAGGAGGTTATTCGTTTTGAATTGATAGATGAGGAAGAAGAAACAGAAGAAGATTCTGCACCGATAAACCCAATTGAAAACAATACTGATGAAGAGGAAGACGGCTTTTCTTTTGAGCTAACGAGCACAGATGAAGAGACTGAAGAATTGAGCGAGCCAACTGCCGAAATTGAAGCTGAAAAAACACCTGACGCTACTGAACAAAAAGAGGAGATTACTCGTTTTCAATTAGACGATTACTTGGAGTTTGAAAGCCAGTTAAAAAGCGCTAAGTCTGAAAATGCGAATAGCACTCCATCAGATGAAAAAGAGCTAAATATTGAGTTAAAGGAAGAGAAAAAAGAACTTCCTAAAGTTGAGAAAAAGCAAGAAATAAAGGTAGAAGAGAAAACTCAACCAATAGAGGCTAAGAAAGATGTTTCGCCGATGGATAGCAGTATTGCTGATGCACAACAACAACGTGCCAGCGAGCGTAAAGCCAGATTACAGGCTTTTAACTACCGTTTTAGAAACACTGCCTTCATTGATGAAGTAGAAAACGAACCGGCCTACAAAAGAATGGGAGTTGATTTAAGCAACACTCCTCATTCATCTGAGTCTGGTGTATCTCGTTTAACACTAAGTGATGATGACAACAACAATACTGAGATAAGATCTAATAATAGTTTCTTACACGATAACGTAGACTAAAACATGAGCTTAAGCACACAAATAAACGAAGACATAAAAACAGCAATGCGCGCTAAGGACAAAGAGACCTTAGAAGCATTGCGTGCAATTAAAAGTGCTATTTTATTAGCACAAACCGAAACCGGAGCATCTGAAGAATTAACAGAAGATGCTGAGCTGAAATTGTTGCAAAAATTACAAAAGCAACGCAAAGATTCTGCGGCTATTTATATTGAGCAAGGTAGAACAGATTTAGCTGAACCGGAATTGGCACAATCAAAAGTAATAGCTAAGTACTTACCGGAACAAATGAGCGAAGAAGAGCTTAAAAAAGTACTTGGGGACATTATTAATCAAGTTGGTGCAAGCTCACCACAAGATATGGGTAAAGTAATGGGTATGGCCTCTAAGCAATTAGCAGGCAAGGCAGATGGCAAAACCATATCTAACATCGTTAAGGAACTATTAAATACCTAGTATATAGTTTATCACTATTTAGAGCAAGTAAAAGCCCGCTAGTAAACTAGCGGGCTTTTTGTTGAATCAAAGAACGATTTATATAAAGAAAATTAATAAGTATACGTTAGTGTTTGTGTATACCCTGGGTCAGCAGGACTAGTTAGGTTTAAAGTAACGGAGTTCGTTCCGAATACTTGTAAGCCTGATAAATCAAAAGAAACATTCTTAGTAATTAATGCCTGACATAAATCTCCTTTGGCATCATGCCCAAGTTTTAAATCATAAGTAGTTAAACCAGGTGTAGGAGTTGGTATAGATTGAAATAAATCAAATACTTGCTCATGGCAACCACCAGCATATTGCACAGTAATATCAAGACAATCCCCAGTTATCACTGCTGCATTAATCTTCAAGTAATCATCCATGCCTGTAGGCATATTAGCTAAGGGTAAAATAGAATCACATGTGGTTACATTCACTACCTCAATACAGTCAATACCAATTGGGTCTGCACCATTACATGTCTGATCTACATTATCCATAACAGTATAAGAGAACTTAATACGTTGGTCTACTACTAAGTTAAAACCGGAGGGCACTGACATGGGTTCTAAAATATGACCATCATCTAAGCGAATAACTAAACCACAGCCCCAGTTTATACTCTGCACTACTGTACCATATGTATCGCACATTGTATTACATGCACCTGAAGTCCATTTTTTAATACCCGCAGCTTGCGCCATACAATCATTAGAATAGGTAACTCCATCGCAACCACATACAGGGTCATAATCAGCTGTACATAAAATTAAAGGATTCGGAGTACCAATACAATCACTTGTACAAGGACCGGATGTCCATGACTTAACACCAGCATTGGTTGCAAAACATGAGTTTGAATAAGTAAAGCCATTACAACCACAGACAGGGTCATATACTTCAGGACATGAATTGTTAGAAATGCTTGATTGATCGATACAGTCGTCGGTGCTGTCGTCTTTTGTACAAGATGAAGCTATCAATATAAATGAAGCTACTAATCCTATACTCTTAAGCATTGTTTTCATAAGGTTCTTATTAAATTAGGGGTTAATTGAATCTCTACTCCTAAGATGTCAAGAACCTATGAAAAGGTTGCGCGCTACATAAATAATTACATACCTAATACTTTGGCAAATACCAATGGAGCTACAATAGTAGCGTCAGATTCAATAATAAACTTAGGGGTATTAATATCCAATTTACCCCAAGTAATTTTTTCATTTGGCACTGCACCTGAGTAAGAACCATAACTAGTTGTAGAATCTGATATTTGGCAGAAATAGCTCCAGAAAGGAATATCCTCCATTTCCATATCTTGATACAACATTGGCACTACACAAATAGGAAAGTCTCCTGCTATACCTCCTCCTATTTGAAAGAAACCTACACCTTTACCTCCAGAGTTTTTAATATACCAATCTGATAAGTAAGTCATATACTCAATACCAGACTTCATTGTACTTGGCTTCAATTCGCCTTTCATACAATAAGATGCAAATATGTTACCCATAGTTGAGTCTTCCCAACCAGGTACTACAATAGGTAAATTCTTTTCTGCTGCAGCCAACATCCAGCTGTTTGCCGGGTCAATTTCATAGTATTGCTCTAATACGCCCGACAACAACATCTTATACATATACTCATGCGGAAAATAACGCTCGCCTGACTCTTCTGCTCCTTTCCATATCTCGTGAATATGCTTTTGTAGTCTTCTAAAAGCTTCCTCTTCTGGTATACATGTATCTGTTACACGGTTCAAGCCTTTTTCTAATAAAGCCCACTCTTCTTGAGGAGTTAAATCGCGGTAATTAGGTACACGCTTGTAGTGTGAATGCGCTACCAAATTCATGATGTCTTCCTCTAAGTTTGCACCTGTACAAGAAATGATATCTACTTTGTCTTGTCTAATCATTTCGGCTAATAGCTTACCCATTTCTGCAGTACTCATAGCACCTGCAAGGGTAATCATCATTTTACCATTTTCGTTTAAGTGAGTTTTGTATCCCTCTGCTGCATCAACAACAGTTGCTGCATTAAAGTGCAAGAAATACTTATCTATAAAGTCTGATATAGGTTGATTAGAATTAGTCATTTTGTAAAAATTTATAGCTTAATAATTTATAGTATAGTTTAGCGGCTAGGAAGTCTGATGGTTTACTTTGCACACTTGGGCAAAGCTCAACTATATCAAAGCCTACCATAGTTTTGGCATCAATAACCTTCTTTAAAAATTTTAGGGTTTGATACCATCCCATACCTCCCGGTTCCGGAGTGCCAGTGTGTGGTAATATTGAAGGATCAAATGCATCTAGGTCTATAGTAATAAACACGTTCTCTCCCATCTGTGAGATGGCTCTATCCATCCAATCATCATTATCCATAATCTGGTGAGCAAAGTATACCTTATCGGCATTCATATGCTCTAATTCGCTCTCATCCATACTACGTATACCCACCTGAATAAGGTTATGCTTTTTGCTAGATTCATATACGGCACAAGCATGGTTGCATGCAGAGCCCATATATTCCGGGCGTAAATCTGTATGTGCATCTATTTGTAATACGGTTAAATCATCATACTTATCTGCATAAGCTCTAATAGAACCAATACTGATAGAGTGTTCTCCTCCAAAAAGAGTTACAAATTTACCTTGGTTTAAGTAGCTTAAAGCCGACTGATGTACTGCATCTACCATTGCTTCGGGAGATGAGTTTTCAGTTACAGCATCTGCTAAATACACACCTTGTTTATAAACCTCTGTACCCGTTTCTATATCATACAACTCCATATTGGCAGAAGCATCTAAAAAAGCATCCGGTCCTTTATCTGCTCCTTTTCCCCAAGTACTTGTGCCATCATAAGGCACAGGAATCAGTACTACTTTTGCAGTATCTAATTGAGCAAACTCATCGGGTATTCCCGCATAATTGTTATTCGTTTCCATTAGTAACCTAATATTTTAAGCATAGATTTATAACTCTGTTCTTTTGCAAACAACTTAGTATGTACTTCTCCATCCTCATCTACATCAATTACTACATGCTTTGGCGCAGGAGTTAAGCAATGTTGTAAACCACCAAAACCACTAATAGAATCTTGGTAAGCACCCGTATGAAAGAAACCTATGTATTGTGTTTTCTTTGCATCAAACTTGGGTAAGTATATAGCATTTGCATGTGCCTCTGAGTTGTAATAATCATCGCTATCGCAAGTTAAACCTCCTAAAAATACACGCTCGTACTCTTTATCCCAGTTATTTACTGCCAACATAATAAAGCGCTTATTGATAGCCCATGTGTCCGGCAAAGTAGTCATGAAAGAGCTATCAATCATGTTCCAGTGTTCTTTGTCGTTTTGTTTCTTTTGGTCTAAAATAGAATATAGGATTGCTCCTGACTCTGCTACAGTGTACGAACCAAATTCAGTAAAAATATTTGGCTCTTTTACACCTTTTGCATTACACATTATTTTTATTTGATGTACTATCTCTTCAGCCATATACTCATAGTCATAATCATAAGACAATGAGTTTTTAATTGGAAAACCACCGCCAATGTTTAATGAATCTAAGTCTGGGCAAACTGCCTTTAACTCACAGTATACTTTCACACATTTTGCCAATTCGTTCCAATAGTAAGCGGTATCTGTAATACCTGTGTTAATGAAAAAATGCAGCATTTTTAATTTCACATTCTTTACATCTTTTACATAGTTCTTGTAGTACTCAACTATGTCTTTATATCCTATTCCTAAACGAGAGGTATAAAACTCAAATTTAGGGTCTTCTTCAGACGCTATACGAATACCAATATTGCAAGGCGCTTTTAATCTTGGTGCTAAACGCTCTAACTCGCGGTTATTGTCCATAATGGGCACCACATTTTTAAAACCATCATTTATAAGGCGTGCAATATTATCTAAGTATACATTCTTTTTGTATCCGTTACAAACAATAAATGTGTTCTTATTTACTTTACCCGACTCATATAGTGCATCCACTAAGTTAATATCAAAAGCAGATGAAGTTTCTATGTGAATATCATTTTTCAAAGCCTCTTCCATTACAAATGAAAAATGAGAACTTTTGGTGCAATAGCAATAGTTATAAGTACCTTGATAGTCTGCCTTTGCAATAGCTACATTAAACCAACGCTTAGCACGCTGTATGTTCTCAGATATTTTTGGTAAATAGGTAATGCGTGTTGGTGTGCCGTATTGCTTAATAACATCCATAAGGTTTACATTATGGAAGTATAACTCATTTTCTTCCACATAAAACTCTTCTTGTGGGAAAACATGTGTTTGGTCTACGATGTCGAAATACTTGTTTTTCATTATTGATTGATAAATGTAAGTTCACTAATTTGATTGAGTAACCAGCCCGTAATACTATACCTTTCAGTATTAGTAGTTAGCACTTCATGCTCTATACTATCACTTCTAAAGCATATCATTCTGCCAGATGTAGGCTGAATAGATATAGCCGGTTTATCTTCAGGATAAAGGATTAGTTCTCCACCATCTCCTTCTTTCCAGTCTTTATTTAAATATGTTACCATAGATATAACTCTGGCATCATTCAGTTTAAATCTATCTATATGCTTATCATAGTAAGTACCTTTTGGGTACATGGTATAATGTACTTCAAAATCTTTTAAGCCCAAAAAGCAAGTACGATTTAAGTACGCTATTAAGTCTTTTAGGTAGTCTATAAAAGTTTGTGTTGGAGGTAGTGCCTGACTTGGCTCTACCCATTTTATATAGTCGCCCCTAACTTCTCTGTTTACTTGATATTGATAGGCTGTACCAATACCGGCCTTTTTAAGTCGGTCACTTTCTATATAATGCTTTAGCACTGATAAAAGTAATTCAACCTCCTCAGAAGAAAGGAAGTTATCTATTATTACATACCCCTCGGATGCTAGTGCATCCGCAACCCCATCAAACCTATTCTCAATAGACTTATTCGGGTTTAAATAGTTATTTGTCAACTACTTCTAAAGTATAGACCAATTTAGTTATTGGCCTTGCGTCAAAAAAGCGAGCAAATGTAATCTATTTTTCTATCTGCACAACTAAAATGAATATTTATTTGACTTACATGTAAAAAATTTAACACAAGTAAATCATTTAGTTTTTTAACCTACTGAAAAACAAAATTTTAAACATAAAAAAGCCCGCTAAAAAGCGGGCTTTTAAATCTATTTTGTAACCTGATTACATCATTCCCGGCATACCGCCCGGCATTCCACCACCTGGCATTCCTGCCGGCTCATCAGATTTAATTTCAGTAATTACTGCCTCAGTAGTTAATAACATACCTGCAACAGAAGCTGCATTTTCTAATGCAATACGAGTTACTTTAGTTGGATCTATTACACCCGCCTCAAGCATATTCTCATACTGATCAGTTTTTGCATTGTAACCAAAGTCTCCTTTACCGTCGCGTACTTTAGCAACTACTACAGAACCCTCTACACCTGCATTCTCTACAATTTGGCGTAATGGCTCTTCAATTGCTCTAGCTATAATCTGTACACCTGTAGTTTGATCTGCATTCTCAGTTTTCAAAGCTGCTAACACAGCACCTGCTCTTACCAATGCTACACCACCACCAGGTACAATACCTTCTTCTACAGCAGCTCTTGTTGCATGTAAAGCATCATCTACACGGTCTTTCTTTTCTTTCATCTCTACCTCAGATGCTGCACCAATATACAATACAGCTACACCACCTGCCAACTTAGCTAAACGCTCTTGTAGTTTCTCTTTATCGTAGTCAGACGTAGTACTTTCTATTTGTGCTTTAATTTGGTTTACACGAGCTTTAATATCCTCATCATTACCAGCACCATTTACAATAGTAGTATTGTCTTTATCAACAGTTATTTTCTCTGCAGTACCTAACATTTCTAGTGTAGTACTTTCAAGTTTAAAACCACGCTCTTCAGACACAACAGTACCACCGGTAAGAATAGCTATATCTTCTAACATTGCTTTTCTACGGTCTCCAAAACCAGGAGCTTTTACTGCTGCTACTTTAAGCGCACCGCGTATTTTGTTTACTACTAATGTAGCTAGAGCTTCTCCATCTACATCTTCAGCAATAATTAATAATGGGCGACCACTTTGTGAAGTTTGCTCTAATACAGGCAATAAATCCTTCATGCTAGACACCTTCTTATCATAGATAAGAATATATGGGTTGTCTAATTCTGTCTCCATCTTATCTGCATTGGTTACAAAGTATGGAGAAAGGTAACCTCTATCAAACTGCATTCCTTCAACAACCTCAACAGTTGTCTCAGTACCTTTTGCTTCTTCAACAGTAATTACACCTTCTTTACCAACTTTACTCATTGCCTCGGCAATCAGTTTACCAATAGTGTTATCATTATTGGCAGATATAGAACCTACTTGCTCTATCTTATCAATGCTATCTCCTACTTCTTGAGATTGACTTTTTAAGTCAGTAATAATAGCTTCAACTGCCTTATCAATTCCTCTTTTTAAGTCCATTGGATTAGCACCGGCAGCAACGTTTTTTAAACCTGCTTTTACAATTGCCTGAGCCAACACGGTTGCAGTAGTAGTACCGTCACCAGCTAAATCGTTGGTTTTAGAAGCTACTTCTTTTACCATTTGCGCTCCCATGTTTTCTACAGCATCTTCAAGTTCAATTTCTTTTGCTACAGATACACCATCTTTGGTAATGGTTGGCGAACCAAATGATTTTTCTATTACTACATTACGTCCTTTAGGACCTAAAGTTACTTTTACTGCATCTGCCAAAGCATCAACTCCTTTTTTAAGGCGATCTCTAGCATCTATATCAAATCTTATTTCTTTTGCCATTTCTCTTTAGTTTTTTTGGGATTGTTAAACAATTGCAAGAATGTCTGCTTCACGCATAATCATATAGTCTTTACCTTCTAGCTTTAGTTCAGTACCAGAAAACTTACCGTAAAGTACCATATCGCCTACTTTTACAGTCATAGGCTCATCTTTTTTTCCATTACCAACAGCTACTACTTTACCTCGCTGTGGTTTTTCTTGAGCAGTATCAGGGATAATAATTCCGGAAGCTGTTTTAGTCTCTGCTTCCGCAGGCTCTACAAGAACTCTATCCGCTAGTGGTTTAATGTTTAAATCAGCCATTTTTAGTTGATTATTTATGGTTTAACAATTTGTGTTTTAAAAATTACATAGCTCTACTGTCAGAAATTATGCCAGTGCTTAAAACTGACATATTGAGCCAAAAAAAATGCCAGCTTTATGTCAGGCTGGCATTTTGTATATTATTTTGTCAGAAATTATTCTTCTGTCTCGTCAAAATTAATTTCTCCACCAGAGTTTTGTTGTACTCCTGTAGGTACTTGGTAATTATTTTGGTCAGCAGCAGGGTCCGGTGTTACATCTTCCCCTAATATTGATGAATCTGCACCTTCTGTAGATGATGATCCATCTCCTTTACTTACCATTACATTAGATAGCAATGTAAGTACCACTAGTGCAATTGCTAAAAACCATGTTCCTTTCTCTAAAAAGTCATTTGTTTTTTGCACACCCATCATTTGTGTACCGCTTCCGCCAAAAGCAGATGATAAACCACCGCCTTTAGGATTTTGTACTAACACTATTAATACTAATAGGATACATACAATCACTATTAATACAGAAAAGATAACACTCATTGTTATTTATTTTTATTCTTAATTAAATTCTTTACCGCAGAAATTTGGTCTGCAAAGAAACTACTTTTTTCGGGATATTTCAAGCGTAAAATTTCTAAGGCTTTGATTGCCTTACCATAATGCCCTTGCTCAATGTATACACGCGCCAAAGTCTCAGTAACCAATGCCTCATCAGCCTGTACACTTATACGAGCCATATTTACAGGAGAGTAAAAATCTGTCTTTTTTGGCTTTAAAGCAGGTTTTTCCTCTATAAACTTATCGATTAAATCAAATTTGCGCTTTTTTGGGTCTTGCTTTAGAGGCTTTTTTTCAGGCTTATCCTCACTAATGGTTCTATCAATAGGCTTAACTTTTGAAAGTTGTAACCATTCTGTAAACGAATGCATTTCATCTCTATCAAACTGTAAAGGCTTACCTATATCTAAGCGCTTTTCTGCATCTTCTAGCTCAGCAACCTCATCTGTTTCTTCTCTTTCCTTAATGGTAGACGCATCCACAGCAAAAATTGGTTCTATTATAGCATCTGCACTCTCCTCTTGTTTCTGCTCTAATTGCTTTTGCTCTTCAGGCGTAACAAGCTCTTCTTTTACCGAATCTTCTTTTACAGTCTCACTTTCTTGCTTAAGCTGTTGTAGCTTTGCTTTTTGTTCTTCTATTAAAAGCTGTGCTTTTTCATAAGCACTTAATAAACTCTTGTCTTTACTTTTACTAAAATCAGGCTTATACTCTTTAGAGTCATCCTCTTTAGTAATTGGTTTGGATACCGGTTTAGGTACTGGTTTTACTTTTTCCGAATCTACCGATGCAACAAGCTTTGGTTTTTGAGGTTCTTCCTTTTTCTCCTCAACCTCTTTTTTAGGTGGGGTAAGCTCTTTAACAACAGTAGTAGATATTGGTTTTTGTTCCTTTTTAGATTCAGGAATATCTATACTTAGTGGCTCTGTAATATAATCAAACAGTACACTTCTGTTTCCTGCATAAGCTGCGGTAACTCTTAACCTGTTGTTATACTGAAAACTACTTTGGTTTTGCAGCCCTTTTAAATATAGTAACTGTGCTGTTTGACAATACGGATGTTCTTCTAGCACCTCTTTTAAATAATTGACCGATTGCCCATCAATTTTTTTTGGAGATTGTATATATGTGCTTAAAGAGTTAGTCATATTACCAGTTTACTACCGCTCGGTTAAATATGTTTTCTGTTAGCTCTGCATTGATTGTTTCTATCAATGCATCTTCTACAGAAGATAAAGCCTCCGAACTATCAAAATCTGCAAAACGAGTAAATGACTGTTCAAAATCTTTCTCCGGATGCTTGATATTTTTAAAAATAACTTTCACTGTAATTGTCAACCTACTTTGTGCTGCAGTTTCATTTGCTTGTGCTGCAATGGGTGTAACTGAGTAGCCTGTAATAGAACCCGAAAATTGCAAATCTCCTTCTCTTGAGACCAAGCTTAAATTTGTACGGGTAATAAATATGTCTTTTAATGCCTCTGTAAAATTCTGGCTTAAATTGGGCTGTACCAATGGTGCATAGTTAGGAAAATACTCAACCGATATGGTTTTTACATCAGGCTCAATATCAGCACCAGAAGCTGTGTAAGAAACTTTACATGCTGTTACCGCTAGTGCTAAGACAGCTAATACTAGAAACTTTTTCATACTACAATTTATATTGTTTGATTTTGCGGTACAAAGTTCGTTCCGAAATACCTAACTCGTCTGCAGCCTTTTTACGTTTGTTGCCATTACGCTCTAAAGCCTTTCTTATCATTTCAATCTCTTTATCTTGTAAAGAAAGACTTTCCTCTACAACATGTTCTTCATACACCTCTTCATCTTCATTATAATCTACATATCTACTTTCTTCAGGCTTTTGTGGTAAATGCAACACTTTATTCACCTCTTCTACCTCATCATCATCTCCGTATATACGATGTATTAACTGCTCATTATTCTCTTTAAAGCTTGCAGTATCTCCACTTTTCATCAAGTCTAATGTCAGCTTTTTTAAATCGTTCAAGTCGCTTTTCATATCAAAAAGCAACTTGTACATAATTTCGCGCTCACTAGAAAAATCAGACTCCTGCTTTTTGTTATAAATAGCAGGCATATTGTTTTCATTTATGGCCGGCAAGTAGTTATGCAATGTATGTGCAGAAATCTCTCTGTCATGCTCTAAAACGGACATCTGCTCTGCTAAATTTCTTAACTGTCTAATATTACCAGGCCATCTATAATTATTAAGCATTTCTATAGCTTCCGGGGCTAATCGTACCGGAGGCATCTTATACTTATCAGCAAAGTCTGCTGCAAACTTTCTAAACAATAAATGAATATCTTCTTTGCGCTTGCGCAAGGGTGGGATTGTAATTTCTACAGTATTTAAACGATAGTATAAATCTTCTCTGAATTTATTGTTTTTAATAGCCTCTTCCATATCCATATTGGTAGCAGCTACAATACGCACATCTGTTTTAATAATTTTAGATGACCCTACTTTTATAAATTCTCCGGTCTCTAAAACCCTTAATAAGCGTACCTGTGTAGATAAAGGCAGTTCTCCTACCTCATCTAAAAATATAGTTCCGGTATTGCCTTCTTCAAAGTATCCTTTTCTGGAGTTGGTTGCTCCGGTAAAAGCACCTTTTTCATGCCCAAACAACTCACTGTCAATTGTACCTTCCGGTATAGCTCCGCAGTTTACTGCAATATATGGGTTATGCTTACGAGCAGATAGTTGATGTATAACTTTAGGAATTACTTCTTTACCCACACCACTCTCTCCTGTAACAAGCACAGAAATATCGGTAGCAGCTACTTGCATAGCTTTATCTATAGCTCTGTCTAATAAAGAGGAAGCCCCAATAATTCCGAAACGTTGTTTTATTTCTTGTACAGATGTCATTCTAAATAATAGGTTATTTCTATTGTTTTATGTTGCCAAACCCTATCGCCAGATGATACATTGGTAACGTGTGGTTTAAAGGCTTGTATGACCATATAATCTCCTTTTTTAAATTTCTGTTTAAAAGGAAGATAAAAGCTCGACCCATTCCAAATAGAGCTCCAAAACATTCCGTTTTCATCGTAAAAAAGAACCTTAAAACCAGTTGTAAGATTCTCTATACACAGCTCCCTACGCATATCATACAAACATATCTCACAATAGCTAGAGTCTATTAACTGATCATTTATTACTTTAAAAGTAATGCTATCATCATATACTTTTACTTCGGGTGCTCTTGGCGGTGGCGGTGTAAGATCTCTTACTTGCGCCTGAACAGAAATTGCACTCAATAATAAGCCTACTACTAAACTTACCTTCATTATAAATCCTTTCATACTGTAACTTGGTTTTTGCTATAGCCAACTGCTTTACCAATTAACGTTGCTGCTGTACAATTTGTGATTTCTACATTTACAAAATCTCCGGGTTGGTAGTTTTCTTTTGGAAAAACAACTACTGTGTTTTGAGAGTTTCTGCCGTACCACTCTTCAGCAGATTTTTTAGAAGTACCTTCAATTAATACTTCTTCTACTCTACCTATATGTTCTTTTGTGCGGTATGCGGAATGTTGCTGTTGTAAATCAACAATTTCTGTTAAACGTCTGCTCTTCACCTCTTCAGGAATATCATCTTCTAGCTTACGTGCAGCCATTGTACCTGGTCTTTCAGAGTATTTAAACATATAGCCAAAATCGTATTTTACATACTCCATTAAGCTCAATGTTTCTTTATGTTCCTCTTCTGTTTCGGTAGGAAAACCGGTAATCATATCCATAGAGATACCACAATCCGGAATAATTTTTCTCACTCTTTCAATCAGCTCAAAATACTCCTCGCGGTTGTGACCTCTATTCATCTCTTTTAATACTCTAGAGCTACCCGACTGAACAGGTAAGTGTATATAGTTACAGATATTATCATACTTAGCCATAACATGCAATACATCGTCCGTCATATCTTGCGGATTAGACGTAGAAAAACGGATGCGCATATTAGGTACTGCCTCTGCAACCATAGCCATTAATTGCGAAAAATTTGTTGCGCTGGCTTTGGCAATATCAGATGCTTTTTCAAAGTCTTTTTTCAAGCCACCACCATACCATAGGTATGAATCTACATTTTGGCCTAAAAGCGTAATTTCTTTATAACCATTGCTCCATAAATCCATTGCTTCTTGTACAATACTTTGCGGATTACGGCTACGCTCTCTACCTCTGGTAAATGGTACTACACAAAAAGTACACATGTTATCACAACCACGGGTTATAGATACAAATGCTGTTATACCATTACCTCCCATTCTCACAGGAGTAACATCAGCATAGGTTTCTTCTTTAGATAAAATTACGTTTACGGCATCTCTACCACTATCTACCTCTTTAATTAGGTTTGGTAAATCTCTGTATGCGTCAGGTCCTGCAACAAGATCTACTATCTTTTCTTCTTCTAAAAGCTTAGCCTTCAATCGCTCTGCCATACAACCCAATACACCAACCGTCATCTCCGGTTTAGAACGTTTAACCGCATTAAATTTTTCTAAACGCTTACGTACAGTTTGTTCTGCTTTATCTCTAATAGAGCAAGTATTTAACAATACTACATCTGCTTCTTCAAAGTTTCTGGTTGTTTCAAAACCCTCTCCATTCATTATAGAAGCCACAATTTCGCTATCAGAGAAATTCATTTGGCAACCATAACTCTCTATATATAATTTACGGCCTTTGGCAATATCACCGTTTTCTATTACAACAGCTTCGCCTTGTCGGCTCTCGTCAATTACCTTATTTCCGCTGTGAAGTCCACTCATTTCTATTTATTTTAAGAATTGCAAAACTACAAAAAATCACTTCATTATGACAATTTGACAGCGTAAGCTAATTATTAAGTTTTATCGCAACAAAAAACCCTTACTGTTTCCAATAAGGGTTTAAATATGAATGATAGTAATTAAGCATTACTCGGTTCTGTCTTTTGGCAACATGGTTTTAGACCAGTTTTGCGGTTTTACCGGATCACTTGGGTATTCACTTACGCCCCAACCGGTATCTAACCAATTGTGTAGTCTCTTTTGTAACAATGGTGTTTCGCTTAAATAATACCATAGTTTTTCTAAATCTGCTGCTCCAATGGTTTGCCCGGAAAGCTCATAACCATGCTCTTCCATTAAGCCGCCCATAATACTCTCTACAAACAGTATTTCTTCGGGCTCTAATTTATTTTTCCAGCGTTGTGTTGTCTCTTTAGAGAATCCTTTTTTCACATCAGAAAAAGAAGAGTTAGATTTCCAAGGCTTACCTGTATGGTCTAAAAACTTCTCAGAGTTTGTCATATCAACCTCATGGTCTACTCCTAAAAACTCGCTTACTTCTTTACTCCATTTTTCTGGATCTGCAACTAGCTTTTCATGGTAATACACTCTAAACCTATTTGGGTCTAAAGACTTACCTACACTAGCAGCCCATTTAAATGCATGTTGGCATGCAAAAACAGAATCTAAATAACGCATTCCTTTTTCAATGGTAAAATCTCTATATGAAGCCAAGGTATTTCTTGGGTCACGCAGTATTAATATTGCCTTAGAGTTTGGAAACATTGTTAAAAACAACGGAATGTTTTCCCATTGCAATAAAGTTTTCTCACCCCATATAACATTCTCATCACCATTAGAAAAAGTTTCTATCATGGTTCTTCTATAAACCTCTGCTAAGTCTACTTTATCAGTGTTCTTAAGAATGTCTATTATCTTTTCTTCAGGTACATTTATTTCAAAACGAGTACCTAAACGAAAAGCAATGTCTTTTACAATTTCCGGGTAGTCTTTTGCAAAATCATAACCTCTATCTAAATAATAGCGGTAAAAATTTACCGTATCATGCGTAAGATTGATTTTTGAATGAGTATTTAAAATCTTCATCGGAAGTGTAGTACCGCTTCGGTATACACCTGTCATAAATAAGGGTCCTAAATTGCTCATATAGTATAGTTTTTTGGGTCTAGGTGTAATATATGGTTAAACCCTTTCTTATCATTAGTTGCAATACCTATTTTTTCAACTTCATCCCATTCTACGGTTTGATAATCAAAGGTATAAGTCCATTTTTTAAATGGCTCTTCAAAATCTAAGTTATCATGCAAAAAGCGTTTGCCTTTTATTTCTATAGCCAAAAAAGGTTGTGGTCCAAAAGTAGGTTCAGAAGCCTCAATAATCAATTGCACTTGTGTATCGCTCGATCCTTTTTCAACTCTAGCAGTCAAAATGTTTTCTTTGGGCTCTTCATATGTACCCCAAATGTATCTATTAAATGCTTCGCGAGCATCACAATATTTAAACTTAATGTCTGGGTAGTCTTTACTTACTTTCTCCAACATGTCTTGCATCAATACAACATCAGGTGTCATATCTCTAAAATCATGATTGGTAAAGGCCATTAATGCTTTTCCGGTTTCAGCGGCTTCATCAAAAGCTCTTCTTACTTCAGCTTCATCTATCAAACGCATACGAGTACCTACGTTTAAACATCTGCCTATATATCTGCGGCAGTTGCCTGGTACTTGGTAATCATCATGGCTTGGGTTGTATACTCCCCAATTGCTTGGTGCTCTTCTCCAATCTCCTAATCTACCGCCGTTTAAATCATCTTGCTCGTCGCGCTTGTCTGTTCGCTGGTTAGAAATATCAAATGTTATCCATTGCTCCATCAACCAATGACTATCCGGTCTTTCGGTATGGAAACCCGCACGATTTACTGATGGAAACCAGTTACGTTCTAGTACACGTCTGGTAATAATATCTAAAAAGCGAGTATCTCCAATATAAGAAGTAGCACATATATGTGATGCTCCTGACCAATGTGCAGGATGGAAATGCCAATGGATTCCATCGGGTGCATCGGTATATTTTATAAAATCTGCGTAGTAGTCATATATATTATGGTACCCCATATCCTTTCGGCGAGGATTATCTGTATACCCCATATGATCTACACAATGCCAGTTATATAACCACCCATTTCCGTAACTATCAGGCACTCGCATACGAAACTCTTTACTACCAATACGCTCTAGCATATCGCCTACTTTACCATAATTATCATTATACGTAAGTAAGCCTGATGATAACATTTGCTGTATTTGCACTTCCTTTCCGCCTAAATCAAATTCCGCATTTTGCAGCTTTTGTAAGTTCTCATTAGAAGGCTCTATCTCAAAGCCAAAAATATTTTTGATGCGAACAAAGGTTTCTGCAAGACTTTCATAAAGTGGTCCTTCGGTATCTACAGAATGGACTACATATACAACTTTTTCTTCCATGCGTTGGGCTTGTAAGTGTTTCTTATTCTGGGCAAAACTAATTGATTTTAAAACATTACCAAACTTTTTAAAGTTCTTTGACAAACATAGAATTTAGCCCCTATTACAGTGTTATTATGAGGTTAAATATGCACTCCCGCAGAAAAAACTTTTGTAGTAATGAAAAACAATTGCGTTACTTTGCGGGTTCAAATTGGCAATTAATGTACTAAAAAACAGTACGCCCATGGCAAAGAATTTAGTGATTGTAGAGTCACCTGCAAAGGCAAAAACCATTGAAGGTTTTCTTGGAAAAGAATTTAAAGTAGAATCTTGTTTCGGACATATTAGAGACTTGGTTTCTAAAGATATGGGTATTGATATTGACAAAGGGTTTGAACCCATCTATGAAGTTTCTAAAGACAAGAAAGACGTTGTAAATAAACTAAAAAAACTTTCTAAAGAAGCAGACATTGTATGGCTAGCATCGGATGAGGACCGTGAAGGAGAAGCTATATCATGGCACTTGGTAGAAGCATTGGGCTTAGATGTAAGTAAAACAAAGCGCATTGTTTTTCATGAGATTACAAAAACTGCCATTCAAAAAGCAATAGAAAACCCACGAACTATAGATTATAACTTGGTAAATGCTCAGCAAGCACGCAGAGTGTTAGACCGTTTAGTGGGTTTTGAAATATCTCCGGTTTTATGGAGAAAAGTAAAAGCAGGTTTATCTGCAGGTAGGGTACAATCTGTTGCAGTAAGATTGATAGTTGAACGCGAAAGAGAAATCATCAACTTTAAAACTGAATCTTCTTACAGAGTAGTAGCACAATTTGAGACGAGTACAGGCGAAACATTTCAAGCAGAGCTTCCTAAACGTTTTAAAAAGAAAGAAGAAGCAGAAGCATTCTTAAATGATTGCAAAGACTCTACATTTAATATAAGTAGTTTAGAAACAAAACCTGCTAAAAAATCGCCGGCTGCGCCATTCACTACCTCTACATTACAACAAGAGGCATCGCGTAAGCTTGGTTTTTCTGTTTCTAGAACAATGACGGTTGCTCAAAAATTATATGAAGCCGGTCTTATAACATATATGCGTACTGATAGTGTAAACTTGTCTGATGACGCTAAAGCTGCTGCCAAAGCAGAGATTACCAGTTCATATGGAGCTAATTACTCTCAACCGCGTAATTACTCTACAAAAAGTAAAGGTGCACAAGAAGCGCATGAGGCTATCAGACCCACCTATATGCAAAATCATACTGCGGGTAAAGACGATAGCGAAAAAAGATTGTATGACTTAATATGGAAACGCACATTAGCATCGCAAATGAGCGAAGCACAACTAGAGCGTACCACGGCACATATTTCAGTATCTGGCAACCCACTTGAGTTTACTGCAAGAGGCGAAATGATAAAATTTGACGGTTTCTTAAAAGTATACTTAGAAGGAACTGATGATGAAGATTTAGACGAACAAAAGGGCATGCTTCCTAAGTTAGCTCAAGGAGACAAGCTAAATGCAGATGATATAACCGCTACCGAAAGATTTACCAAACATCCACCAAGATATACGGAAGCTAGTTTGGTGAAAAAATTAGAAGAATTAGGCATCGGGAGACCCTCTACATATGCGCCAACCATCTCTACTATACAACGAAGAGATTATGTTGAAAAGACACAGTTAGAAGGAATAAAAAGAAATTACAACCAACTTATTTTAAAAGCAGGAGCTATAAAAGATAGTACACTAACAGAGAACACCGGAGCAGATAAAGGCAAGCTTGCCCCTACTGACATTGGTATGGTTGTAAATGACTTTTTGGTTGAACACTTTAAAAATGTACTCGACTTTAACTTTACTGCAAGTGTAGAAGAAGAGTTTGACTCCATTGCAAATGGTCAAAAAGAGTGGAATTCAATGATAGAATCTTTTTACAGTGATTTCCATACAACAATTGAAGATGTAAAAGAGAACTCAGAGCGCGCATCCGGAGAACGTTTATTGGGTACAGACCCAAAGACAGGTAAAAACTTATATGTACGTATTGGACGATATGGCCCAATGGCACAAATTGGAGAATCTGATGATGAAGAGAAAAAATTTGCAGGCTTATTAAAAACGCAACATATAGAATCTATTACTCTAGAAGAGGCCTTAGAGTTATTTAAGCTACCCAGAGACTTAGGTTTGTATGAAGAGAAGAAAGTAGTAGTAGGTGTTGGTAGGTTTGGCCCATACGTAAGACACGATGGTAAGTTTGTGTCTATTAAAAAAGATGATGGCGATGACCCACTTACTATAGAGCTAGATAGAGCAATAGAATTAATTGAAGCAAAAAGAAAAGCTGATGCTGAAAAGTTTATTGCTAAATTTGATGAGGAAGAGCCTGTAATAGAAGTTTTAAAAGGCAGATGGGGACCTTACATTAAAATAGGAAAGAAAAACGTAAAAATCCCTAAAGATGTAGACCCAACTACTCTTACAAGAGAAGATTGTTTAAAGCTAGAAAAAGAAGCTCCTAAAAAAACTAATAAAAGAACAACCCGTAAAAAAAGCTAGTATATGCTAGAAGAGTACTTGTCGCCCGTTAGTGAATCTCTACTAAGTAGAACCATACAACAACATGAAGCAACTTTTGGGCAAAAGATACAGGTACATACCGAGGTTGATGGCTTACCAGATTTAAAAGGTGTTAAAATAGCCTTAATTGGTGTACATGAAGACAGGGCCGCCAAAAACAACAAAGGCTGCCATGCAGCACCAGATGCTATACGCCCACATTTATATGAACTATTCTACGGAAACTGGGACACTACAATTGTAGATTTAGGCAACATTTACAAAGGTGAAACTATAGAGGACACCTATTTTGCTGTAAAAACAGTTATCTCAGAGCTTTTAAAAAGCTATATTATCCCCATTATTATTGGTGGTGGACAAGACCTAACTTACGCGCAATATAGAGCTTATGATGGCTTTAAAGCATCTGTAAACCTAACAACTATAGACAGCCGTTTTGACCTAGGAACTATAGATGAACAGCTTAACTCACAATCCTATTTAAGCCACATCATACTTAAAGAACCTAACTTCCTATTCAACTTTAGTAATATTGGTTTCCAAACCTATTTTATCCATCAGGAAGAAATCAATCTTATGGATAAGCTTTATTTTGATGTAAACAGATTAGGTGCCTTTAAAGATAATATAGAAGAAGCAGAGCCCATATTAAGGGATACTGACTTTGTAAGTTTTGATATATCTGCCATTAAAAAGGCAGATGCAGCAGGCAATGGAAATGCATCTCCCAATGGTTTTTTTGCCGATGAAGCCTGTGCTATAAGTAGATATGCAGGAATTTCTAGCAAAATTTCATCTATAGGGTTTTACGAATACAACCCTGATTTTGAAGAACATACAAACACTGCACAACTAATTGCACAATTAATTTGGTACTTTATTGAGGGGGTAAATACTAGAATTGCAGATACCCCCGTTATTATTAGTACAGATTACACTAAATACATTTTACCAACCCACGACGGTGCTTTTGAACTGGTATTTTACAAAAGCAATAAAAGCGGAAGATGGTGGGTTGAGTCCGCAGATGAAAACGAGGGAAAAAGCCCTAAAAAAGGGCATTTTCTAGTACCTTGTTCCTACAACGACTATTTAAATGCAACCGAAGGTGAGATACCTGAGCGTTGGTGGAAAGCATACAAAAAGTTTACATAACCTTGTGTTTTGCAGGCTTTTGTAGAAAATGTGCTAATCCACATAGTGGTGTTAACATGTTTTTAACCATTATTTTTTTTAAATTTAAAAATTGTAGTAAGAAATATTTTTCTATATCTTTAGCCCCTCGCACTTATAAAATGCGTGGAAACTAATAGCGGATTTGTGTATGAAAAGACTGTTTACTTTAATTGCATTTTGTTCTACCATAGGTGTATTTGCACAACAGGATATACAATTCACTCAGTATATGTTTAACAAGGTTTTTTATAACCCCGGTGTAACTGCAAGTGATGGATATATAACTGCAAATCTTTTAGGTAGAACACAATGGGTTGGCTTTGACGGAGCACCACAAACGCTAAATGTTAATGTACAAGTTCCTTTGGGATTCTTACATGGCGGATTAGGTGTGGGCTTTGTGAAAGAAGAAATTGGGTTCTTTAACAATACAACATTTAAGCTTAGTTATGCTTATCAAGCTATAGTAGGTGACGGAGTATTAGGTATTGGAATTTCAGGTGGTTTTAACAGTCAAGGATTAAATTCTACTGATTGGTTACTTCCAAACGGAACCAACTCTGACAACTTTGTACCTGACGGCGATGATGCAAGTGCATTCACACCGGATATAGCTTTTGGAGCATATTATAGAACAAATGATTACTATGTTGGATTATCAACATCGCATTTGACTGAGTTTGAATCGGATTTTAATAATGTATCAGAATTTAATGCATCAAGAGTAAAACAAGAGAGGCATTACTATTTTATGGCAGGATATGATTTTGTGTTAGACCCTGCTATTGAAACTTGGATATTAACTCCTTCTGTTTTTGTGAAAACAGATTTGATTTCTACTCAAGTTGATATAAACGCAACAGTGTTGTATAATAGTAAAATATGGCTAGGTTTAGGTTACAGATTGGATGATGCATTTGCCGTTCTTTTTGGGTATAATTTGACAGAAGATTTAAGATTTGGATACTCATATGATGTAACAACATCTAAACTGAGTGGTGGTAGTAATGGTAGTAGTGGTAGTCACGAAGTGATGCTTAGCTACAAATTTAAGATTGAAATACCACCTAGACCGCCGCAAAGGTATGTGGATCCTAGATTTTTGGAATAGAACAAAACAGCAAAACAAAAAAATAAATCATCATGCTGTAATATGTATGATGATTTTTGAGTTAACAAAAGACATTAAAGACAAACCAACACCGAAATGAATATGAAAAAACTGGTTGTTTTAGGTTTAATAGTAAGTACACTTTACTCTTGCAGTAGTTCCGATCATGGAGAACTAGTAGGAGTACAAGGACGTCCGGAGTGGTTTCCAACCCTACCTTATGGTATGGTTTACATTCCTCAGGGCTCGTACAACATGGGATCAAGTGACCAAGATGTTGCTTATGCAATGACCGCTCCCACAAAAACTGTAACAGTTGGTGCCTTTTTTATGGACCAAACTGAAATCACCAATAATGAGTATCGCCAATTTGTATATTGGGTAAGAGACTCTATTGTTAGATTCCGTTTGGGAGATGAAGCACTAGTAGAAGGTTACGAGCTTAATGATTTTACAGAATTAGATGAGCCAAATTTCTACCAAGAGTTTGTTGCATTAAACTATCCTGATTCGATGCAAAGACACATCAACTGGGAACCAGACTTAATTTGGGATACAGAACGTTATCCTTCCGAAGAGTATACTGAAATCATTGAAAGTATCTATTTGCTTCCTGAAGAGCGTTTCTTAGGAAAGCGAATTGTCGATGCTCGTCAACTGGTATATGTATACTATTGGATGGATAAGCAAAAAGCTGCCCGTAAAGAAAATAGAGTTCAGTATGATCACAAAGACGAAGATGATGATGGTGAATATTTCTACTATGAAGACTTTATTAAAGAAGGTAGAGAATTTTCTGATAGAAGCTCTTTCTTTAACAAAGAACAAGTAGCTATTTACCCTGATACTTTAGCATGGATACATGACTTTACTTACGCTTTTAATGAGCCTAAGCATGACAAGTACTTTTGGCATCCTGCTTATGATGACTATCCTGTAGTAGGTGTAAACTGGAATCAAGCAAAAGCATTTTGCAACTGGCGTTCATACAAGAGAAGTAGTTATTTAACAGAAACTCAACAGCTACAAGAGTATGATTTCCGACTTCCTTCAGAAGCAGAATGGGAATATGCTGCACGTGGTGGCCAAAACTTAACTACTTATCCATGGGGTGGTCCTGCTTCAACAAACAGTTCAGGCTGTTTCTTAGCAAACTTTAAGCCTCTTCGTGGTAACTATACAGCAGACGGTGGCTTTCATACAGTAAAAGTTACTTCTTATAACCCTAATGGTTACAACTTATTCTGCATGTCTGGTAATGTTGCTGAATGGACTAATACAGCTTACACTGAAGAAGCTTATATGTTTACTGCCGATGGTAATCCGGAATATGAGTACCGTGCTGGCGAGTTTGATGATGAAAGATTAAAACAAAAAGTAGTACGCGGTGGCTCTTGGAAAGATGTAGCTGCATATTTACAAGTAAGCACAAGAGACTTTGAGTATCAAGATACAACAAGAAGCTACATAGGCTTTAGATGTGTTCAAGATTTCTTAGGTCGTGACTTAAGTGACTTTTAATAATAATTAACGAAACAAATTTTTAACTCTAATACTTTTAAATTATGGCTTTAATTGATGTAAACGGCAAGAAGTTCAAGAACTTTATGGCTAAGCTTTATGGATGGGGTGCTTCTGTAGTAATTTTAGGAGCAATGTTTAAAATCCTTCACTTGCCAGGTGCAGATATTATGCTTGTGGTAGGTTTAACTACTGAAGCTGTTATCTTCTTCTTCTCTGCGTTTGAAAAACCTCATGCAGAATATGATTGGACTTTAGTTTACCCAGAGTTGGCACATATGGATGACCCGGATGCTGATTACAATACTGCTAGTCGTCCTGGTTTATCTCCAACTCAAGAGCTAGATAATATGCTTGAAGATGCAAAAATTGATGCTGAACTTATAGATAGTTTAGGTAGTGGCTTAAGAAACTTTGGCGATGCTGCATCTAAATTAAATGAAACTATTGATGCTGCTGCAGGCACACAACAGTACGGCGAGCAAGTAACTTTAGCTGCTAAAAACATGGAAGCATTAAACGCTTTATATGCAGTACAATTAGAAAGCTCTCAAAGCCAAGTAGAATTTACAAAAGGTTTTGTAGAAAAATTAGCTGCTAGTGCAGAAGGTTCAGAAAAATTATCTGAAGAAGTAAATGCTTTAGCAACAAACTTAAGCTCATTAAATGGCGTATATGGCAATATGCTATCTGCTATGAGTGTAAACCGTGGGTAATCATCCCCATTTTTTGAATAATTTAACTGAATAAAAACGGACAATTAAATAAAAATGGCAGGAGGTAAGCTATCACCAAGGCAAAAAATGATTAACATGATGTATCTCGTGTTAACAGCATTACTTGCACTAAACATTTCTAAAGAAATTTTAGAAGCGTTTATAAAAGTTAATGAAAGTACTGAACAAACAACTTCAAGAATTACCAACACAACTGCTTCTCTTTACAGTGAAATTAAGTACGAAGCTGGTGTAAACCCTGAAAGAGCTAAACCTATAGAAGCTAAGGCTAATAAGGTAAAAGCTGAAGCTGATGCAGCATATGATTTCATTGAAGAAATCAAGCAAGAGCTTTATAAGAGAGTTGATGCGATAGATGAGGAAGGTAATATTGATAATACTAAGCTAGATAATAAAGAAAAAGCTGCTGAGTATTTATTAGTTCAGAAAAAAGGAGATGAACTAAAAGATAAACTTGATGCTTACAGAGAGTTTATGAAGTCTATGACTGAAAGTTCTACATTTAAAGATCAATTAGACGTTACTTTTGATACAGAAGCAAAGATGCCGGAAAATGGAGATGTTAAAATCCCATGGGTAGAAAGAACATTTGAGCACTATCCTTTAGCTCCTATAGTTGCCTTCTTATCTCAGCAACAAAATGACATTAGAAATGCTGAATCTGTTGTTGTTGGTGAATTAAAATCAAAAATAAAAGGTGATGTAATTCCATTTGATGCTGTAAACCCTATTGCAATGGCTCCATCAAACTATATTCTTGTTGGAGATTCATTTAAGTCTGAAATTTTTATGGCGGCATATGACTCTAAGTCAACACCGGAAATTACTGTTTATGCTCTTGATGCTGATAGTAATGTTATTGGTGACCCAATTAAAGTAGAAGATATCAAAAACGGAAAAGGATTTTTTAGCCAAAAGACAACATCAACAGGAGTTTATAACTATGCAGGTGTTATTAAAATTCCTGGAGACAAGGTTGATAGAAGGTTCAAATTTGGTTATACTGTAGCAGAGGCTGCCGTGGTGATTTCTCCAACAGAAATGAATGTATTGTATCGTGGTGTAGATAACCCATTAGAGATATCTATACCCGGTGTACCACCAGAAGACTTAACTGTTACAGGAACAGGTGGCGCAAGATTTAGCGGAAGTGGCGGAAAATATAAATGTAATGTATTGAGTGTAAGAGATAGAGAAATAAACATTTCTGTTTCTGCAAACGGTCAATCATTTCCACCTAAAAAATTCCGTGTAAAAAGAATCCCACCTCCTGGTGTTACAATTCTTAATAAAAAAGAAGGTACAATGTCTGTTGGTGCAATAAAAAACAACCCATTAAAAGCCAGTATAGAGGACTTTCCTTATGACATTAAATTTAGTGTTAAGTCATTTACAATAACTTTTACTTCTGGTGGTAGTCCACAACAATTTAAAATTAATGGAGATAAAGTTAGTGGTACAGCAAGAACACTGTTAGAGTCTGCAAGACCTGGATCTCCAGTATCATTTACTAATATTAAGGTTCAAGCACCTGACGGAATAAAAGATGCTAGCAACCCGATTAGTTTAACGATTGACTAAAAAACTTTTAATATGAAAAAGTTAGCGTATTTATCCATATTTCTTTTTGTAAGCTCAGCTTCAATGTTGAGTGCACAAAATGTTTTAGACGCCTCTGAAGATGCTATTTTCAGCAGACAAGAAACCTCTATGAGTAGAGTTGTTCCTTATCATTTCTTACAAGAGTCTGATGTGATGTGGGAAACACGTCAATGGGAAACAATAGACTTACGAGAAAAGATAAATCATCCTCTTTACTATCCTATTACAAAGTTACCGGATAGAAAGAGCTTATGGGATGTATTTAAAGATGCCATTGAAGAAGGTACTATTATTGAAATATATTTTGATGACCGTTTCCAAAACTTAATGACCTATCAAGACTTCCAGTCTAGAATTTTTGATATTAACTATATTGCATTAGATCCAGATATTCCGATTGACTCGAATGATAGATCTACATATTACCCTGATACAAATCAAGTAAAGGCTAATGATATAGTAGCATATGATATTAAAACAGTATGGTACTTTGATAAGAAAAGAAGTGAAATGAAGCCTAGAATACTAGGTATCGCTCCGGTAATTGAAGATAAATCAACATCACCTCCTACTCGATTACAGGTTTGTTGGATTTATTTCCCGGATGCTAGACTTTCATTAGCTACACATGAGGCTTTTAATATGAATAACAATACGCAAAGACGTTCATTTGATCAATTATTTCACCTAAGAATGTTTAATAGTATGGTTTACAAAGAAGAAAACGTGTATGACAGACGTATTTCTGAATATAAGGTAAACAGTGCTATGGATCAGTTATTAGAAGGACAAGCTATTAAAGAAGAGCTTAGAGCTTTTGAAATGGATCTTTGGGAATATTAATTGTAAAAAATAACAATCAATATACTAACTCCCCATATAGGGGAGTTTTTTATTTAATGAGGTATCTACTATTTATAGCGACACTAATACTTTCCCCAATTTATGGATGGTCACAAACTATGGCACCATGTGACTATGATACCAATAAACCCATAAAGCTCCCATTGTTATATGAATCTGATATTATGTGGAGCACTAGACATTGGGAAGAAATTGATTTGAAACAAAAAATCAATCACCATCTATATTATCCTCTAATAAAAAAAGATTGTGGTATTAGTTTATTTGATGTCATTAAAATAGGGTTGATAGAGTCTGAAGAAATAATAAGAGCCTACGCTGATGATAGATTTCAAACCCCTCTAACTAGTAAGGGAATAAAAGAGATACTTACACAAACCGATACGGTTGCCACAAATGTAGGTGTACCAATTAATTTAAATAATCCGAACACTTTTTATGTAGATCAAAAAGAAATCAAGTCGAATGATATCGTTAGCTATAGAATTAAAGTAGCATGGTTCTTTCATAAAAGAACCGGTGATATGAGCTTTAGAATAATGGGGATTGCTCCGGTAATTATTAAGAAGGTTAATGGTATTCTTCAGAAAAACACTCTTTTTTGGATCTATTATGATGACGCTAGAAAAACATTTGCAAAACACCAAGCATTTGATGCAGGTAACCTTGCCTACCCAATGTCTTATGATGAGATATTCTTGAATAGATACTATAATAGTATTATCATCGAAGAAGAGAATGTGCAAGACAGGTCGATTGAAGAGCAACATCCAAACAACACCTACAGACAATTATACAAAGGGCAGCGTATTAAAGAAAAGGTCCGTACTTTTGAAGGAGATATGTGGGACTACTAAATGACAAACTCTACTTCTTTTGATATTTTAATTGTTGGGCAAGGCATTGCCGGAACAATACTCTCTTATAAGCTTAAAAAAGCAGGATACTCTATTTTGGTAGTAGATGAAAGCAAAAAAGACTCTGCATCTAAAGTAGCAGCCGGTTTATACAACCCTGTTGTATTAAAGCGCTTTTCTAAAATATGGAAAGCCGATGAACTCTCTGAAACTGCAACTACTTTTTACAAAGAGTTTGAAAGTGTACTGAAAGAACAATTCGATATACAATCACCCGTTCATCGCGTTTTTCATAACGATGATGAAAAGAAGAAATGGCTAGAGCTGGCCAACACAGATTATAAAGACCATTTATCTGCCAATATAAATTCTACCCCAAACGGTATAATAGGAGAACATGGTGTAGCCAAAGTATACAACACCGGTTGGTTAGATACAGAAACTATGCTTAGTGCATATAGAACTTATTTAAAAGCTAATCATATACTTATTGAAGAAGCCTTTGACCCTAATGAGCTAGAACTAACTGATGAGTCTGTTAAATGGAAAGATTATACTTTCAAAAAGCTAATTTTTTGCCAAGGTCCTGACGGCTTAACAAACCCATACTTTAACTACTTACCCTTAAAACAAACTAAGGGAGAGCTAATAACCATTAAGTGCGAAGGCTTAAACCTCAACCATATCATAAAAGGAGACCCCTTTATTATACCAATTGGTAATGACTTGTATAGAGTTGGCGCTACTTTTAACTGGATTGAAAAAGACACAGCTCCAAGCGAAGAAGGTCTTCAAGAATTAAAAGACAAGCTTAAGAAGCTACTCAGTTTACCTTATACAGTTATTGAGCGTCGTGCGGGTTTACGACCAACAGTAAAAGATCGTAGAGCATTGATTGGCTTTCATCCTAACTATAAAAACATTGGTATCTTTAATGGAATGGGCACAAGAGGGGTGCTATTAGCACCTTACCTTGCCAATATGTTTGTAGACTCTATTAAAAACGGTACAGAATTAAATACCGAAGTAGATATCAAACGTTACCAAGAAGAATTTAGGGCTTCTCTCCCCTAGCCTCCGGGTTATACTTTACAAATAAGTTTAACCACAAAGCTCTAGACAACCTAAATACCACCGGCCCCATCAACAATAAAGCTATAAATATAGCTATTAGAGATTGAGAAACTGTGGGCTCAAAAAACAAATGAGCCGTTACATAAACAGCTACACTTATTGCAACAGTTAGCGCATAACTTACATACATTGCTCCGTAAAAAAAGCCCGCTTCTATATTAAAACGCAAACCACAATTAGAGCATGTTTCATTCATCACTAAAGTAGTCTTAGGATTATAAGGGTTTTTATCATCAAATAAATCACCCTCTTGGCACCTTGGGCACTTCATTTTTACAGTGCTATTCAGCTTTGTTCCTTTCTTAAACATTGCATTAATTTTTGGTTCTGCAAAAATAGCATTTAATCTTCCTTGATTACTTACTTTTGCAGCCAATATGATATCAGTAAATAAAATTTCGTTAGGATTCGGCGGTAGAGATCTTTTTAAAGACATCTCTTTTCAAATAACAGGTACAGACCGAATTGGTTTAGTTGGAAAAAATGGAGCGGGTAAATCTACCCTGCTCAAAATATTTTCAGGTGAGCAAAAAGCAGACTCGGGTAATATTTCTGGTCCAAACGACCTGACAATTGGTTTCTTAAAGCAAGATTTAGAATTTTCATCCGGTAAAACCGTAATGGAAGAAACAGAATCTGCATTTGAAGAAATTAAAGAACTTGAAGCCCGTATTGAAGAAATAAACGAAGCCATCACTACTCGTACAGATTACGAAAGTGATAGCTATATGGATTTGATTACCGAATTGAACGAAGCCACAGAACGTTTTAGCATGATTGGCGGCTACAACTTTAAAGCCGACTTAGAACGTGTTTTGATAGGTTTGGGTTTTAAGCAAGAAGACTTTGACCGACAAACCACAGAGTTTAGTGGTGGATGGCGTATGCGTATAGAGTTAGCCAAGCTTTTATTGCAAAAGAATGAGTTAATGCTACTAGATGAGCCTACCAACCACTTAGATATAGAATCTATCATATGGCTTGAAGAGTTTTTACAAACCTATGAAGGAGCTGTACTACTCGTTTCGCATGATAGATCTTTCTTAGACTCTGTAACCAATCGTACTATAGAAATTTCTTACGGAAATATATACGACTACAAAGCCTCTTACAGTAAGTATATAGTATTGCGTCAAGAACGCAGAGAAAAGCAAATACAAGCAAAGAAAAACCAAGATCAGGAGATTAAGCAAACTCAAATGCTGATTAATAAATTCCGTGCAAAAGCCAGTAAGGCGGCATTTGCTCAGTCTTTGATTAAGAAGTTGGATAAAATGGTGATTATTGAGGTAGATGAAGAAGACACCAAAAGTATGCGCTTTAAGTTTCCTCCTGCACCCCATTCGGGCAAAGTGGTTTTAACTGCAAAAAATGTAGGTAAACGTTACGGAGACCACCAAGTATTCTCTAATGTGGATATGATGATAGAGCGTCAAGAGAAAATTGCTTTTGTGGGTCAAAATGGACAAGGAAAGTCTACCCTTGCAAAAATTATTATTGGTGAACTAGAGCATACCGGTAAAGTAGAACTTGGCCATAATGTAAAAGTAGGTTACTACGCCCAAGACCAAGCCAACAGTTTAGATGGCAACAAAACCATTTTACAAACTATAGAAGACGCTGCTGATGATAACACAAGACCTCGTGTAAGAGATTTACTGGGTTCTTTTATGTTTAGCGGAGATGATGTTCAAAAAAAGGTAAAAGTGCTTTCTGGGGGCGAAAAAGGGCGTGTAGCGCTATGTAAGCTTCTCTTAGAACCATCTAATGTATTGGTACTGGATGAGCCCACAAACCACTTAGATATGATGTCTAAGGATGTTTTAAAGAACTCATTAAAGAAATATGACGGCACCCTTATTTTAGTTTCTCACGACAGGGACTTTTTACAAGGCTTAAGTAATAAAGTATTTGAATTTAGAGATGGTGAAGTAAAAGAACACCTTGGTGACATTAACTCTTACTTAGAATCTAGAAAAGTAGCTGACTTTAGACAACTAGAGCTGGAAACCAATAAAAAAGTAGCAGCAAAAAAAGAGGAGTCTAAAAAAAAAGAAGAGTCGGGACTCACATATGATGAGAAAAAACAGCTAGAAAAGGATATTCGTAAAGAAACCAATGCCCTTAGTAAAGTTGAAAAAGAGGTGGAAGATTTAGAAACTACCTTGGCAGAATTAGATGAAAAACTTCATAAGCCTGAAGAGTTTAAAAAGCTATCTGAGGACACTGAGTTTTTTGCTAAATATGAGGAAATGAAAAGCCGCCTTGATACCTTAATGGCTGACTGGGAAAAGCAACAAGCAACCGTAGAAAAACTATTAGCTAAAAGAGAGTAGCATATGCTTAGAGACTTTGATAACTTTTTTACCCAACAAGAAGAGCCTGTAAAAGGTTGTTTATTGGCTTTAAGAAAGATTATTAAAGACTATAATGAGCATATTACTGAGGCTTGGAAGTATCGTATGCCTTGTTTTTGCTATAAAGGCAAGCAGTTTTGCTACCTGTGGACTGATAAGGATACAGGCAACCCCTACATATTAGTTGTTGATGGAAATAAAATTGAACACCCTGCTTTAGAACAAGGAAGCCGCTCTAGAATGAAAATATTCCCTATCAACCCTAACAAATACATACCAGTAGAAACGATATACGAGGTATTTGATTTGGTAATGCAAACAGTCTATAAATAAGCTTACTAAACTGTTTCTATAGTATACAGCTCCGGAATTTGACAGTCCCAGCCATAAGTATCTTTTACTTTTACTCTAAATGCATCTGCCGAGTGTGGTTCGCCGTGTACTATAAATACTTTTTCGGGAGTGTTTTTTATATTGCTCATCCAGTCCAATAGCTCTCCTTGATCTGCATGTGCAGATAACTCATCTATCTTGAATAGTTGTGCCTTAACTGGGTAATACTTACCATATATTTTTATCTCTTGAGCCCCTTCTAATAACTGTCTCCCTCTAGTACCCTCTGCCTGAAATCCAACTAACAACAACGATGTTTCGGGTTCAGAAATATAGTATTGTAAATAATTAAGTACGCGCCCGCCTGTAAGCATACCACTACCGGCAATAATAATTTTTGGGTTTTTATTATCTATCATCTCCCAAGTCTCTCTATACTCCTGTACAATGGTAAAAGCATCACACATTTTTGTGTATACATCTGGGGGTAGTTTATGCCAATCTCTATACCTGTCAAATACACTTAATACATTTGCTCCCATAGGGCTATCTAACACCAATGGTATATCCGGGATATGGTTTCTCTCCCTTAATTTCCATATCAAGTACATTAATACTTGTGCCCTTTCTACGGCAAAACTGGGTATGATTAATGTCCCGCCATTTTGCACAGTTTGTAGTATAATTTCTTTGAGTTTTAACTCTAAATCATCCTTTGGGTGCAACCTGTCTCCATAAGTACTCTCAATAAAAAGAACATCTGCTCGCTCTGGTTTTTTTGGCGATTTAAGTAGTAAATCTTCTTTCCTGCCCATATCTCCGGAAAACACAAATCTTTTTTCATTAATATCTAACTCTAAAAAAGTAGAGCCAATAATATGACCATTGTACTGAAACCTAGCCTTAATACCATCAAAAAGTGTTACCCACTCTCCTTCCGGTACAGATCTAAAATGCTCTAAAGACTTTTCAGCATCATCTAAATCATACAAAGGTTCAGCAGGACTATGTTTAGAATACCCTTCTTTATTTGCTCGTTCAGCAGCTTCCTCCTGAATTTTAGCACTGTCTCTAATAATTATTTCGGCTATATCTAAGGTGGGTTTTGTAGCCATTATAAATCGTTTAAAACCCATCTTTACTAACCTAGGCAGGTACCCGGAATGATCCATATGACCATGTGTGAGTAACACAACATCTATTTCCGAAACATTTAAGGGTAAGAAATCCCAATTGAGCATACGTAGCTTTTTTAAGCCCTGAAAAAGCCCGCAATCAACCAAAATCTTTCTTTCGCCAGTGTCAATTAAATATTTGGACCCCGTTACAGTGCCTGCCCCTCCTAAAAAATGTATAGAAATAGTATCTGAACTCATCTGCTTTTATTTAGCTTTTATATTACACAGCTCACTTGCTTCTTTCAAAACATTTTGTTGCCTAGTATTACTCACATTTATAGCACTTAAAACCTCCGGCTGTAGGCATATATCTTTACACAAAACTTTTTGCTTAGCTATAAGTCTACGTTTTTCGTACTTAGTTAAAGTAGTAAGGCAAGTAACCGGATGTAAGCCCGATAAATCTATTCGCTCTTTTAAACTGCCTACTTTGGGGTAGTCCCAACCTACTAACATTAAGCCTACACAATTACCATACTTTATTGCATCACTAGAAAACTTTGTGTTGGTAAAAATCCATCCTTGATGAAACTTAACTTCATCCATAGACTTCTCTTTCCATTTCTTTTCAATATCAATAAACCTTGAGTGGATGTATAAAGATACTTTTACATCACAGTTTCTACTCTGATCTCCATGAAACTTACACTCTACCATATATTGCTTGGTATCTTTTTCTGCTACTACATCTACTTCATGGTTTACACAGTGTCCTTCAACAATTTTGCCTACTTCTACATTAAAACCCTGGTATTTAAGTATCTCTCCTACAAACTTTTCAAAGGGATAGCCTGTTGGGCCCAACTCCATTATTGCTTTTTTAAGCTTATATCTTGCCGCCGTAGATTTAGACGTTTTTCTCAAAAGAGAAAATGCCTTGTTATATATTTCCTTTGTAGTAATACCATTGTATAAAATGGCACTTATTTCATCAACTATTTGCTGTATAACTTTATCATTAGCACCAGAACGTTCTAATGAATTTCTAAGCTTAGCTACATCAAACACATCCTGCTTACCTGATACTTTAGTAACTATTATACTCTTATTTGCCATGTAACTAAGGTAATGGAATATAACTATCGTCGTCTGCTACTGGGGTAAACTTTTTATCAATCCAATCTTGTTTGGCTTTTTCAATTTTTTCTTTGCTTGATGAAACAAAGTTCCAATGAATCAATCGTTCTTCAGCAAAAGGTTTACCCCCAAATAATAGTAAATGCGTATTCTCTCCAATAGTAATATTGCAAACATCTTCCTCCTTAGAAACCAACATATTTCCTTTTTCCACTCTATCCCCACAGGCTTCAATATACCCCTCAACTATAGTTATACCTATTTCTCCTTTTAATTTTCCTTGTGGGTTAAATAGGTTTTTTTCTTTGGCTTTTACTTGTACCATAAACAAATCGGAATATACCGGAACAGGAGACTTTTTTCCATAACCTTCACCGGCAACAAGGGTAAATTGCAATCCATCTTGCTCCCAAGTAGGTAATTCACTTTTATCAGTATGACTAAATACAGGGTCAATATCTTCTATCTCTTTAGGTAGCGCTACCCATATTTGAAAGCCATGTACCGGATAAGTTCCTCCATCACGCATATCCTCCGGTGTGCGCTCGGTATGTACAATACCTTTACCTGCTGTCATCCAATTTACAGAACCGGGAGTAATACGCTGGTAACTACCAATACTATCTCTATGTATCATCTCCCCCTCAAATAAATAAGTAAGCGTAGATAAGCCAATATGCGGGTGCTGACCAATATCCATATAATGTCCTGGCTTTACCTCAGATGGTCCCATATGATCTATAAAAATAAAAGGCCCCACCATTCTTTTTTTCCGAAAAGGAATGAGACGCCCCACTAAAAAATCGCCAATATCCCTTGTTCTTTCCTCTATTATTAAGCCAGTGTTAGACATACTATTGTAATTGATTTATACGAATACAAGATACAAAAGCGTTTAGTTTACATCCAAAAACTATTTATTATGAATATAACGCTCAACCAACCCAGAAGTATAAAAGCATTGCCTGCTTTTATAGTAGCAACAGTACTCATCTGTCTTTTTTTATTTTACATAGATGAAGGCAATTATAGCTTAGAAGGTCTTACCCAACCCGGTAACTTAATTGCTATGAGCTTCTATTTCTTTTTTATTACAATTATGCAATCTGTGAGTTACATCAGTGTTCCCAAAAGAATAAACACAAATAAAGCAGTACTATTATCAATATTAATAGGCATCCCTATTGGCATTGCTGCAACTATTAGCTTCCTATACCTATTAAGATTTCTGGCAATGTAAAAATGCGACTCTGCTTTACTGTATGTTTTTAAAAAGTCGACTAGTTAGTCAGCTTTTTAAGTTTCGGTACAATGGTTTTTTATATATCTTGCGCTGAAACAAATTCAACAAAATGAAAAAAATAGCACTCCTACTAGCATTCTTATGCACTTCCGTAGTTTTAAAAGCACAATCAGAGTTTACAAACACAAAATGGGGACCATTAATTAAAACCAAAGTACTTGCCTTTAACAGCATAATTGGTGCAAACAATACACACTATTATACAATAGGTCAAGAAACTAAAAAGTCTCTATACAGTATATCCGACAAAAAAGATATCATTGTTAAAAAGTACAATACTCAAAACTATCAATTACTCGAATCTTATGTAGTTGAGCCATTTGAATACAAAGATGAAGATGCGGAATTTCAGCAAGCTTTTTTACAAAAAAATAACGAAGTAAACTTGTTTTATACAGCTTATGACTCAAGAGACGACATAAGATACTTGATATTAGTAAGAATTGATAATTCAGGTAAAATTCAAAAACCTATCGAACTTGGCTCAATGACTGCTAAAAAAAGATCTGGCTCTTTTGACATTCAAGTTTCTAATGACTCCACCAAGATATTAGTATACTTTGCTTTTCCTTATGATAAGGATGAAGAAGAAATGAATGCAGTAAAAGTATTTGATACAGATTACAATGAATTATGGAGAAAAGAAATACAACTACCTTATAGTGACAAATACTTTATTACAAAAGACTACCGAATAGCTAACAACGGAGATATTTTTGTAATGGGTTATGCAAAACCCGACAGAAAAAAAGGCGAAAAGAGACAAAGAAAAGAATCCAATCAGTTTTACAAGCTTTTCAAAGTTTCTAAAAATACTGATGATGAAATTGAAGAATATGACTTAGCCCTAGCTGATAAGTTTATAGATAATATTGGTATGACTGTTGACTTGGGTAACAATACTATTGGAGTAGCCGGTATGTACTCCGAAGACAGAAAAGGGTCTTCCGGTGGAACATTTTACATAACTATTGATCAGAGTACTTTAAACCAGGTTACTGAAAGCTTTAACCAGTTTACTAAAGATTTTTTGTCAAACTTTATGTCTGAAAGAAGAGCTGAAAAAGGCAAAAGTATTGGTTCTTTTGATTTTAAAAATATAATAAAAAGAGATGATGGTGGAGCAGTAATTATTGCAGAGGAATACTATGTTGTTGTCCACACTATTACAGATGCAAATGGCAACACTACTACAACTTACACATACCATTATGACGATATAATTGTAATTAATGTAAACCCTGACGGGAGTATTGCCTGGACTACTTACGTTCCCAAAAAACAGTCTACTGGCGGATTAGGCGTATATGTTTCTTATAAATTATTGGTTAATAATGATAAGCTCCACTTTGTGTATAATGACCACAGAAAAAACTTTGAAAGAAGACAAGAGGATAAAAAAATAAGAAATATGTCAAATGTCAAAAAATCTGTAGCTGTTATCTACACAATAGATTCTGACGGGAATGGCGAATACCAACAACTGTTTAATAACAAAGAAACTAAAGCATACTTTGTGCCTTTCAGGTCATATCAACTTACCTCTGATAAAGTAATCATCGTTGGAATTAAAGGCTCTAAATCTAGGTTTGGAACTCTAACAATAAATTAATTTACTCCCTTTAAAAAAGCCGACTAATTAGTCGGCTTTTTTATTAAGTACTTTCTCAAAACATCTGCTACTTGGTGCATTTGCATACTGCCCATAATTAGGTATTTGTATATAGTTATTCTTCTTGTATAACCCTATTGCTTCCGGCTGCTTAATGCCTGTTTCAAGTATGCATTTTTTGTAGGATAATTCTGTTGCCCACTTCTCTAATTCAGCTAGTATTATAGAAGCCAGCCCTTTACCCCTGCTTTCCGGTAGGGTAAACATACGTTTAACCTCTACAGTATTATCATCATAATGCTTGATAGCACCACAACCCATGGCTACACCATTTTCATAAGCTACGACTACATACTTTATTTTATCAATTTTATTAAATTGGTCATAAAAGGCATGTTCATCTCCATCTCTTATGGCTAAGTCAGCATCTAACTGTTTTACCAGTCCAATAAAATCTTTATTATCTGAGTCTGTTCTTACTAACTTTATCACTGTTGCTTAGAATCTTATTAAAATCAACTTATATTTAAAGCCTAAAAATTTAATTTATGAAAAATCTACCACTCATTATTGTTCTTAGCCTATTTACATTATTTGCTAAGGCACAAAAAGCACCACTATCAATAAACTGGTTTACCCAAGTCCAACATGATGCTCGTACAACATATCAGTATATTGGCAGTAATAATAACTCTTTTTTTATACGAGGGCAAGAAGGTGCAGTAGCCTCCTTTTATGAACCATCTGATGAAGAAATATACCTTGAAAAATACAACATTGACACTTATGAGTTACAACAAAGCTATATAATTGAAGAGTATATTTATAAAGAAGAAAAAGCAAAACTTATAACTGCTTTCTATTCTAATAATGACATTTTTCTATTATACTCAGTGTTTATCGATGACGAAAAAAATAAATACATTCTTTTAAGAAAGGTTGATAACAATGGTAATGTAAATGGCGAACAAGTTGTAGGAACAATAAAAAACCAAGAAAAGCATCAGAGTAAGGTTTGGGCTCAAAAGTCAGAGAACTCTGACATGATACTTATTTATTACAAAACCAAAAGTGATAAGGACAAGCCTTTTAACTCAATGGTTTGGGTATTTGATGCCTCTTTTAATAAATTGTGGAGCAAAGAGCTTTCATTAGATTATCAAAGCAATAAAGCTTCCATTAATAATTATACCATAGCCAATAATGGTGATGTGTTTTTGCTTTGTACAAATGATGATAAAAAAAGTGAATTGCCATCATATACTTTACTAAAAGTATCAAATCAATCTACAAGCCCTGAAAAAATTACTATTCCAAAAAATATTAATCCTTATAAGGGTTTCGGAATAAGTATTGACAATGATAACAAGCTTTTACTAGTTACAGGTTTATACAATACTTCCGAAAATAAGGCGGGAGCCTTTTATGTATCCTATAACATCTCTTCCCTTGAGGTTGTTAACGAGTACTATACTGAATTTAAAGACAGTTCATTAGAAGATATTTTATCAAAGTCTAAAAACCAAACACAAGAAAAACTCGATAATTATATATTTAAAGACATCATCAAAAGAAAAAATGATGAAACTATTGTAATTGCTGAGTATCAAAGTAAGCAAATAGGCAGTGAAACAGCAGGTTATGCTACTTCTACAGAGTTTATGGACTTAATTATCTTAAATATATCAGTTGATGGAAAAATTAGCCTTATTGAAACAATACCGACAAGTCAAAGTACTAGTAGAACCCCACCTGTTTATGCTTCATACAGAGTTATTTATGATGAAAATACTGTACATATACTCTTTTATGATAACGGAAAAAACTATGAACCTAGAGTTAAAGGGATAAAAGAATTAAAGAGTACCAATAGCTACAGTAAAGCAAACCTAATTGATTTTACTATAGATGAAAATAATGATACCAGCTATACTATTGTTTTTAATAAAAAAGAAGTAGACACTTTTATTGCAATGAATAGTATGAGCCCCTTAGCAAAAGCTGCCTTATTTATACAAAGTACTAACAGCAGGTATACTCAGTTAGGTAAACTGAGTCTAGAATAAACTAACCCCCATTGAGAACAAAGCTTATATTTAAAATAAATACTCATGAAAATACTACTCTTATTTACCTTCCTTTTTATAACAATTACACTTTCAGCCCAATCAAATATTTCTATTGAGTGGGGAGAAGAAGTAAAGTTTAAAAGAACGGCATCTAATATCATTATTGGTCATAATGACACCTCATATTATACAGCTGGACTAAGAACTTTAAACCTTGGTTTTGCTGACAAAAGAGTAAGTAATGACATCTTGATAAAAAAGTATGATATTGAAACTGCACAACTTCTAAAAGAGATTGAGATAGAGTCTTTTAAATATAATAAAAAGGAGGCTTATTTTGAAGAAGTATTCTTCTCAAATGAGAATGTTTACCTAATTTATAGTGTCTATAATTCAAAAAAGGATATACGCTCTCTGATAGTAAAAAAAACTGACATAAATGGAACAGTAAACAAGCCTATTCTACTAGCAGAAATAAATGAAACAGATAAAGATGATGAGGGATTTACAATAAAACATTCTCCCGATTCAAATAATTTCCTAATCGTATATGACCTATTTGGTACTAAAACAGAAAATTCAGAAAAAACCTCTATTATAAAGGTATTTGATAAAAGCTTTACTGAGTTATGGACAAAAGAAATTGAACTATCATACAACAAAGAGTCTTATGAGTTTACCCATTATAATATTACCAACGACGGTAATGTATACTTATTTGGAAATGACAATTTAAATTTTGATGTAAGGAATCCTAAAACACCCAATAGAGAATATGTTTTATTCAACGTTAATAAAAATAAAACAAAACGTTTTACTCTACCAACAGAAAGCAAATATGCTGATGGGGTAAGTATGGGTATTATAGAAAATAACATTATAATAAGCGGGATGTATTCTTTTCATAAATACACTAATGAATTAGGCTTTTTCTACTATAAAATAAACCCTGAATCTTTTGAAGTTGTTCAGCAAGATTTTTCTCCTGTGAGCAAAAAATTTGTTACTGATTTTTTAGATAATGCGGAATTTAAAAGTGACAAAACATTTGGAAATTTTATATTTAAAGATATAACGGAAAGCCCTAATGGGGAAACAGTAATTATTGGTCAACTTGAGTATGTTGTGTATGGCAAAGGTTTTTATGACAGAGTTTATAATGATATACTAGTACTTAAAATTTCTAAGGCAGGAACACTCTCACTACTTGAACATATTCCAAAAAAACAGTTTGGAATGAAAAAACCTCTTTTCTGTTCGTACAAAATATTAAATTACAATAATAAAATGCATATTATTTTTAATGACACTGAAGCTGTTGAGGATAGAAACTCTGGCAACAAAAAAATTAATAAGAAGGGTATGCGTTACCGATTTGTAAACTCCTTTACAATAGATAGTTTGGGTAACACTAATTATGAAATGTTATTAAATAATGAAAAAAATGGTCAAGTAATAAGTGCGGCTAGGATATATAGAATTTCTGATAGCAAATATGTTATATATACTGCAGGCCCCTTTAAGCTATTTAAACCTAAAACTTACTGTGCTTATGGTATTTTAAGTTTTGAGCAATAGTAATCTCTCTAGAAATCGAACCTGAATCTAAAGTTTAGGAAACTTCTATTCTATCCATTGAACTACGGGGCCAGTTTTAGCTCACTTGTTGCCCATTAGGTGCGTCTGCTGCAGGGCTCATAAATACCAGTTTGCCTTCAGCATTTTCGGTCATTAAAATCATCCCTTGCGATTCTACACCGCGTATTTTACGAGGTGCCAAGTTGAGTAGGATAGTTACTTTTTGCCCCACTACTTCTTCTGCGGTAAAAGACTCTGCTATACCGGATACTACAGTACGTTTATCTAATCCGGTATCTACCAATAGCTTCAATAATTTATCGGCCTTTGGTACTTTTTCTGCTTCTAGTATCGTACCAACACGCATATCCAGTTTGGTGAAATCATCAAAAGTAGCTTCGGGTTTTTGAGCAGGTACATTGCTTTCTGTTGCAGAATTCATAGTCTTGGTATTTTGTAGTTTCTCTAGCTGAGCATTAATCTCTCCATCTTCTACCTTGGCAAATAATAGCTCTGCTTTATTGATTTGATGTCCTGCTTCGATAATATTCCCATTGCCGGCATCATCCCAATTGGTTTCAGATAAATTAAGCATCTTAGATAATGTTTCGGCTGTAAAAGGCATAAACGGTTCCGATACCACAGCTAGTGCACTTGCTATTTGCAAGGCAATATTCATAATGGTCTCTACGCGGCTTAGGTCGGTTTTTATCAACTTCCAAGGCTCTTCATCTGCCAAGTATTTATTTCCTAATCGGGCTAAATTCATCAACTCGCCCAATGCCTCACGGAAACGATATTTTTCAATCGACTGACCAATTTTAGTAGGGTAAGATGCTAAGTCTGCCAATACTTTCTTGTCAACATCAGTCAACTCACCTTGTTCCGGTACTTTGCCTTCCCAATACTTATTGGTTAATACCACTACTCTATTAATGAAGTTACCGAATATGGCAACTAACTCGCTATTGTTGCGGGTTTGGAAATCATTCCAAGTAAAGTCATTATCCTTTGTTTCCGGTGCTGTGGCCGTTAGTACATAACGCAACACATCTTGCTTATGCGGAAAATCTTCTAGGTACTCATGCAACCAAACTGCCCAGTTACGAGAGGTAGATATTTTATTGCCTTCTAAGTTCAAAAACTCATTGGCAGGCACATCGGTTGGCAAAATATAATCGCCATGTGCTTTTAGTATCGCCGGGAATATAATACAGTGGAATACAATGTTGTCCTTACCTATAAAGTGCACCAATTTGGTATCTTCATCTTTCCAGTAAGGCTCCCAATCTTTGCCTGTTTTCTCTGCCCATTCTTTGGTAGCAGATATATAACCGATAGGTGCATCAAACCATACATACAATACTTTTCCATCAGCACCTTCAACCGGAACTTTTATACCCCAATCTAGGTCTCTGGTAATGGCACGTGGGCTCAAGCCATCCATTAACCAAGATTTACACTGCCCAAATACATTAGGTTTCCACTGCCCTTTTTTGGTATCAATCCAGTCATTTAAAAACTCATCTTGGTACTTATCTAATGGTAAATACCAGTGTGTGGTTTCTCTCAACTCAGGCTTACTACCACTCAAAGCAGATTTTGGATTAATCAACTCTTCGGGGCTCAACGATGTACCGCAGTTCTCACATTGGTCTCCGTAAGCATTCTCAAAACTACAGTTAGGGCAAGTACCCGTAATGTATCTGTCCGCCAAAAACTGATTGGCTTCTACATCAAAATATTGTTCAGTAGTTTTCTCTACAAACTCTCCTTTGTTGTATAAATCCAAAAAGAAATCAGATGCAGTTTTATGGTGGGTTTCTGAAGATGTACGTGAGTAATGATCAAACTGAACACCTAAATCTTCTAAGCCTTTTTTAATAATGCCATGATACTTATCTACTACCTCTTGCGGAGTTACCCCCTCTTTCTTGGCACGTATCGTAATTGCCACCCCATGCTCATCTGAGCCACACATATAAATTACATCTTGCTTTTTCTGACGAAGATATCTGGCATAAATATCTCCCGGAATATATACTCCCGCTAAATGCCCAATATGTATAGGGCCATTGGCATAAGGTAAAGCAGCTGTAATTGTATAACGTTTCGGGTTTTGCATCTTTTTCTAATTAGTATCTTGCGCAAAAGTACTATTTAAGACGCATATGTCCATAACACCTACTTACTTAAAGCATGGCGATAAAGTGGCAATCATTTCTACCGCCCGAAAAATCAGTTTAGAAGAATTACAACCCAGCATCCAGCTACTGAAAGACTGGGGCTTAGAACCTGTATTGGCAACCAATTTATTTGCAGAAGAAAACCAGTTTGCCGGTTCCGATGCACAACGTACTGAAGATTTACAAACGATGTTAGACGATGAAAACATCAAAGCGATTTGGTGCGCACGTGGTGGCTATGGAACCATCCGGATTATTGACAACATAGACTTCAGCAAGTTTCAGCAAAACCCAAAATGGATTATTGGTTATAGCGATGTTACTGTGTTGCACTCACACATACACCAACATTATAACATAGAGACTTTGCATGCCACCATGCCTATAAATGTTGCCAAGAATACTGATGATAGCAAAGAGAGCTTGCGAAAAGCTTTGTTTGGTGAGGCCCTTACTTATGCTTTTGAAAAACATGCCTTTAACCGAAATGGAAAAGCAAAAGGGCAATTAGTCGGCGGAAATTTATCAATGCTATACAGTATGTTGGGCTCACAAAGCAGTATTGATACCAAGGGTAAAATTCTGTTTATAGAAGATTTGGATGAGTACCTCTACCATATTGATAGAATGATGCAAAACCTCAAACGCAATGTCTATTTCAATCAACTAGCCGGATTGGTAGTAGGCGGTATGAGCGACATGAACGACAATACCATCCCTTTTGGCAAAACTGCAAAAGAAATTATTAGAGATACTGTTGCCAAGTATGATTTTCCTGTTTGTTTTGATTTCCCTGCCGGGCATATAGATGATAACCGAAGCCTGATACTAGGCAGAGAGGTACAGCTTACTATAAACAACAATCCAACACTACAATTCTGATGGCAAGACACAATGTAATAGGCAACCAAGGCGAAATACTAGCCGTAATGTATTTAAAAAGCCAAGGCTATACTATACTAGAAACCAACTGGCGATTTGACAAAGCCGAAATAGACATTATAGCACAAAACGAAGAGACTTTGGTAATTTGCGAGGTAAAAACCCGTAGCAGCAAAGCTTTTGGTAAACCCGAAACCTTTGTAACCGACGCCAAACAAAAACTACTGATTAAAGCTGCTGAAGCCTACATACAAGAACAACAATTAGACCTAGACACCCGTTTTGATATTATTGCCATTACAGGCGATGACTTAGAACATATTGAAGGAGCATTTTATCCTGAGATTGGTTAATCTTCGATTTTAATTAATGTGATAGTTTTATCTCCCGGAACAAAATAATCTGTTATAGTACGCTTCCCATTAACCATAATCTCTTCATCTATAAATTTAGTAAGCACTAATCTGTCATTTGTAAATACCCAGTTATATTGTTCAAATTTTTCAGGGCTTTTAAACGTTATTACATCTAAATTTTTGTGCATATGAAGTGTACCAAAATAGTTTCTCACTTCATATTCATTAAACTCTTCAAATCCTATCAAAGAACCGTCAGGCATAAACTCAACTATCTTATTTGAGTTTAGATATCTATACTTCCCTGACATAATTTTTTCATTAAAATAATTAGTTACATGATGCCCTATTTTAAATACTCCCGATAAGTCTTTAGCCATATATTTTTTACTAAGGTCTCTTTCATATATGTACTTTGTTGAGTCAACATACGGATCCTCTTCATCTATTAATAGTAATAACGATTTATCATTTCTAATCAAATACCAACAACCTATTTGCTTACTTTCATGGTGCATCAGAGTATCTGAAAACACGTCAATTACATCATTAAAATTACCGTAGTAATCTCCTAACGAACCATAACTTCTAATAGAATCCCCATCTATTTCAAGAATTATCCCAAACCAAGTGGGAACCTGTAATCTATACTTAGCTACCTGCTTATGCTTAACTATTGTATCAAAATAATTAGTTAAAACCCATACTCCGTTTAATGATGTGTCTATCTCAACAATATCAATACTATCACTTTCAATCTCATCTATTTCTACATTTTCAGTACTCGCTTCATTCTTACAAGACAAAACACTGATAAGGAATAAACCAGCCACAGATACTAAGAGAAGATTTTTATAGTCCATCAGATGAGATTATTTAAATGAGTTTACTAAAAAACGCAATGTACTTATTAAATAGTGCTCAACCCTAAACATTTAAAAATCAATAAAAAAGAATTGGCTTTCCTTACACAGCGTCTTACTTATTAGTACCTTTGCAAAAAATTTGACACATGAACAGCCGCGACGGTAGAAATAGAGATTCAAGATCAAGGAATAGTAAACCCTCAAACAGAACAGGGAAACCTTCATCAGCAAGGAATAGAGATGATGAAAGAGGAGCAAAACGCAGAGACGAAAGCTCTAATTCCGACAGACCAAGTCGCCCTCCATACAAAGGTGGCGATAGAGATAAAAAATTCGATAAACCTTATTCAGGCGCAAAACGTACTCCTTACAAAGGAAAAAACGATGATAGAAATGCATCGGGCGATGAGCGCGAAAGAAAACCATACCAAGGCAACCGTGATGATAAATCGGGTCGCCCAAGTAAGTCTTTTAAAGCATACCGTTCTGACGACAGAAACGACCGCTCTGAAAGACCTAATAAGCCCTTTAATAAAAGCGGAGACAGAGATAATAGGTCTGAAAGACCGAGCAGACCTCCTTATAAATCAGGAGATAGAGAGCAAAAATCTGACAGACCTTATGCAGGTGCTAAGCGTAGCTTTGACAAAGGCGGAAAGTCTGACAAGCCTTACAGCAACAAACCAAGAGGTAAAAAGCCTACCCCTAAGGCAGAAACATTACGCCTAAACAAGTTTATAGCACATGCAGGCATTGCGTCTCGTAGAGAGGCAGATGATTTTATTAAAGCCGGATTGGTAGAAGTAAACGGTAAAATTATTACCGAAATGGGCTACCAAGTACAAACTACTGATGAAGTAAAGTATGCCGGAAGCATCATTAAGTCTGAAACCAAGCGCTACTTGGTAATGAACAAACCAAAAGGCTTTATCACTACCATGCAAGATGATAGAGGCAGAAAAACGGTAATGAACCTGATTTCTGAAGCTTGTAAAGAGCGTATCTATCCGGTGGGCAGATTAGACCGCAACACCACAGGTGTATTGATGTTTACCAATGATGGTGATTTGGCTAAAAAGCTAACCCATCCTAGCCATAGAGTACGCAAAATATACCGTGTTACTTTAGATAAAAAACTAACCAAAGCAGATTTAGATAAAATTGCTGCAGGTGTAAAACTAGAGGGTAAAATTGCTGTGGTAGACGCTATTTCTTACATAGAAAATGAGCCTAAAAACGAAGTTGGTATAGAGTTACACTTAGGTTGGAACCGCGTAGTACGCCGTATCTTTGAATCTGTAGGGTATGAAGTAGTAAAACTAGACCGTGTATTGTTTGGTGAGTTGACCAAAAAGAACTTACCAAGAGGCCGCTGGCGCTTTCTTACAGAGGGCGAAGTAAACATATTAAAACAGCATTGAGGATAACTGTACAACAGTTTACTTGAATCCATCGTTTTTATAGGGTAGTTTTACAAGCCAAAGGCAATTTTATGAAACGATTCAAGAAGATAATTATCATCATCTTTTCGGTATTCTTATTTCTGATACTAGCCGCAATAGTACTGGCTAAGGTATATGAAGATAAGATTGTGGGTTTGGTAACTGCCGAAATCAACAAAAACTTGGTTACCGAAATTACGGTAGATGATATTGAGTTTTCTTTCATCAGAAAGTTCCCAAATGCTTCGGTTCGTTTTAAAAATTTGGTTTCAAAAGACGTTTCGCAATACCAATCGGATACACTTTTTGCTGTACAATCGCTTTTCTTAGAGTTTGATATCAGAGACATTATCAAAAAAGAATACAATGTAAAAAAGCTGAGTATTGAGCATGGATTTGTACGCCCCAAAGTAGACCGAGAAGGCAATGACAACTACCACTTTTGGAAACCAAGTACAGACTCTACAAGCAGCAGCTTTAACCTTGCTTTACAAAAAGTAGACATTACTGATATCCGTTTTGACTATAGAAATGCCAAAGCCGATAGGTATGTAGAGACCTTACTAAACAATGTAGAACTACAAGGAGATTTCTCTGACTCTGCTTATACTTTGAGTAGTAAAGGAAAATTGAATATTGAGAAATTCTATTCTCAATCGGCCTTTTTTGCCGCAGAGCTGCCTACCGAATATCAATTAAAGCTAGACGTAAAAAACAATACCTTCTCTGTTACCCAGGGTAATATAGAGTTAGACAAATTACCTTTTGCCCTTACCGGTGAATTGACAGAGTCTGATATGAATTTTGAGCTAAATGCTGAAAAGCTGGACTTGGATAAGGTATTAAAAAGACTCCCAGAAAACTCTCAGGAGAAGCTAGAAAACTATACCGCAAAAGGCACTGTTTCTATCAACACCAAAATTACAGGCGACCGAAAAGAAAGTCCAATTATCAACTCTACTTACACGTTGGTAGATGGTAGTTTTAAAGAAAAGAAAACCGGCATTACCTTAAGTAATTTATCCTTAAATGGTAGCTATACCAATGGCTCTAAAAGGGAGTTAAGCACCTCTGAAATAAGCATTACTAAGCTCAGTGGAAAAACAAAATCGGGTTCTATCAGCGGAAGCTTTAGTGTAAAAAACTTAGTGAGTCCACTACTTACTTTGGATATTGATTTAGACACTGAACTGGAAGAACTGGTAGGCTTGGCAGGTGCAGACAGTATAAAAAATGTAAAAGGAAGAATAAACGGAAAAGTAAACTTCAAAAACCAGTTTAAATCTTTTGATGACATAGGCCCTAAAGACTATGCTTATGCAAAAGTGAGCGGAGACCTCATCCTAAAGGATGTAGAGTTTGAATATGAAGATAGTCCGCTTGAGTTTAATAGCATTAATGCCAATATGGCTTTCACTAATAGAGATGTACTGATTAAATCATTATCAGGTAATATTTCTGAAAGTGACTTTTATTTAGAGGGCTTTTTTAGAAACAGCCTGTACTACCTACTCTTCCCTGATGAGAAAATTACAATTGAGGCGAAATTAAAGTCCGACCAAATAAGACTGAGCCAGTTATTACAATCCAAAAAATCGAATAAGAAAGATGAATACAACCTTACTTTCTCTAAACGATTGGAGTTTGTATTGGATGCAAAAATCAAAAAGCTAGATTTCCAGGAATTTGAGGGAACTGATATTGCAGCCATTTTCACCCTTAAAGACCAAAAGTTTAGTACCAATCGTATGCACTTTAATACAATGGAAGGAGAAGCAAACGGTACACTAAAAGTAAATGGACAAAAAGAAGGAGTACTACTAGTTGCATCAGAAGCAAAATTCAAAAATATAAATGTAAAAGAGCTGTTTCATGACTTTGACAACTTTGGACAGAAGACCTTACAGCATGAAAACATAAGCGGGACAAGCTCTGCAACGGTAAGCTTTAACGGAGAGTGGAGTAATGCATTAGTAACCAACTTAGACAAGATTGAAGTAAAAGCCGATGTAGAAATTGATAATGGACAACTTATTGAGTTTAAAACACTAGAAGCCTTATCGGACTTTGTGGATATAAAAGAACTTGAAAAAGTGAGTTTTTCTAACCTCAAAAACTCCGTTGAAATAAAAAATCAGACCATTATTATCCCCAAAATGGATATAGAAACCAGTGCTATGAATTTATCAGGCTATGGTAAACATTATTTTGATAATCGTATAGAATACCACATTCAAGTAGAAATGTCTGATATATTTTATAAGGACAAAAAGAAAAAAAGTAGTGATTTGGATGAGTTTGTTGTTGTGGCAGACGATGGCGTAAATCACTTACTATTCCTAAAAATAACAGGCACTGTTGATGACCCAAAAGTATCTTATGACCTAGACCACTTGGGCAGTGACTTGAAACGAGGCTGGAAAAAACAAGGCGAGGAATTGAAAAACATTTTTAACCCTAAAGACAGTGTAGACAACACCAAAAAAGACAATGGCTTGATTATTGAATGGGATGAAGATGATACAGACACGACAAGTTTAGAATTTTAGTGTTTGTATTATAGGTTGCTTTTTCGTTAATTTACAAGCCTGCTACGAAATAAACACGCTTTTTTGTACCTTTGTAGTAGAATTTTTGTGTAGGTAATGACTAAAAAATACTTTCAATCAATAATCGGTTTTGCTCTATTGCTCCTTGTAGTGGGCACTACAGCTAGTATTGCAGATAATGATTCTGCTGTACTGGAAGATCAATTGCAAGAATGTAGCCTTTATGTACCTAATGCTTTTACCCCTGGTAATGGCGATCCGGCAAATGATTTATTTGAGTTAAAATCAAACTGCGCACATACAGAATACCTATTACGCATTTTTGACCGTTACGGTAAACAAGTTTTTATCAGTAAAGACATCAAAAATAGCTGGAATGGCACGTATGAAGGAAACAACCTAAAGTCTGGTGTATACGTATGGCAAGCAAAAGTATCTTTACAAAGACCCGATGGCGAAATTACGGTTGTAAGAAAAAAAGGTACTGTAGTACTTATCCGCTAACAAATACAACGCATGTTTGAAATACTCAAACAGCCTTATCCCAACAATCATAATCCTTTAAAAGATTTATTAAACTCCTTTTTTATAGGTGTTTTTGTATTTGCATTCCTCTTCTTTTTTAAGCCTTTTGGTTTGCATATGGCACCAACCGTAATGCGACTAAAAATAACTATTGGTTATGGCTTGGTTACTTTTTTTATAACAGGACTTAATTACTTATTTTTTGCCTATGGGCTAAAAAGATGGTTTAATGATAAGGGCTGGAAAGTTTGGAAAGAAATAGCAATTACAGGCTGGGTGCTTATATGTATAGGTATTGGCAACCTGCTTTTTAGTTATTACGGTGGGTTTATATCTATGGTTATGAGTTTCACTAACTTCTTATACATTCAGCTATACACCATAGCAGTAGGAATTTTCCCAATCATTTTTCTTGTTTTAAGCACCCAAATACGCCTTAATAAAAGATACACAAAGGGTGCAGAAGCATTAAATAAATCTTTGAAAAAGCATGTTGAAGACGATAGTATAAATAGTATTACCATAGCTGATGATGAGCAAAAAAATAACATTGAGTTAAATCCAAACTACTTATTATATATAGCTGCTGCAGATAATTATATTGAGGTTTGTTACCTCAATGATGAGACACTGAAAAAAGAAGTATTACGTAATACAATTAAGAATATAGAGCAGCAGAATTTTCCTTTTCTATTCAGAATCCATCGCTCCTATCTTGTAAACATCAATAATATTGATTCTGTAAGTGGTAACTCACAAGGGTATAAAGTGCATTTTAAAGATACCAGTATAGAGGAGTTACCCGTAGCACGAAACCGATCGAAAGAATTTTTGGCTGCCGTTAACCAAAGCAACTAAGCAACTCGCCCCTAACCTTTACCATTTACCACAAAGCCTTTACCGCTCACCCCATAAATTTTTATCGCCAAAAAATCACTTCTATGTTTGCCTTGTCAAACCAAATAGACAAGAAACATGGAAACTGTCAAAACAATTGCATTAATACTCCACATCGCAACGGGCTTTATCGGGTTAGTAATAGGACCCATTGCTATGATTAGCAAAAAAGGAAGTAGAGTACATATAAAATCTGGGCGTATATTTTACTGGGCAATGCTCATCGCATCGGTTAGTGGCTTAGCGCTATCTATTGTAGGTAATATTATATTCTTAGCTCTTATAGCCATCTTTAGTGGTTATCATATATTATTTGGCTACAGGGCTTTAGACATATACAATGGAAAGCCTATTTCTGCAAAAGACCACATATTACATACCATTGCAGGCTCGTGCATGCTGGTTTTTATAGTATTTGGTGCTTATATATTTAATATGAGTAGAACCCTAGCTATACTTTCTCTCCTGTTTGGTATAGGAGGCTTAGTTACAGTAATTGGCAACTACAAATACATCCTGAAGAAAAACATCTCTCATAAAAAATGGTTACTAAAACATATAAGTGGAATGATGGGCGGTTATATCGCTTCGGTTTCAGCTTTTTCGGTAACCCAGTTACATTTTTTACCGGACCTTATACAATGGTTGTGGCCAACTATTATATTTACGCCACTAATTATTTTTTGGTCTGCTAAATACGGAAAACGATTACAAACCAAAAACAACTAAACAAATGAAAAATTTAATCTTATTAGTAGTAACGTTTATTTGGCTTGCTTTAACAGCCTTTAAACAAAATGAACCCAATAAAGAAGGTGATCTAGAGCTTACCGTAGTGATAGAAAATATTAAAAAGCTTGAAGGCAAAATGGGTATCCGTTTAACCAACCCTAGTAATAAAACTGTAAGTGCCACTGAAGTAGAGGTAACAGGAAAAACACTAAGCTATACCTTTGAAAACCTTAAAGGAGGTAAGTATGCAGTACAAGTAATGCATGATGCCAATAGCAATGGTGAGCTGGATGTAAACTTTTTTGGAATACCTACTGAGGCTTACGGATTTTCTAACAATGCAATGGGCTCATTTGGACCTCCAAAACTTGAAGACCAGTTGTTTGAACTAGAAGACTCTAAAACAATTACTATAAAAGTACATTAACGGTTTAAAAAGCGCATTACGCACTCATAAAACAGCTCCGGTTGCTCGGCATGAATCCAGTGACCGGAGTTTTCTATTTGTTCTATTTCAGCTTGCGGAAAATGACGCTCAATTAAATCTTCATCGCCGGGTAATATATAATTAGATAGTTTGCCCGCCATAAATAAAGTAGGCTTATCAAAATAGGCGTTCTCCGGTAAGGCAATGCCTATTTTTTCTATATCCTTAGCTATCACATCTAAATTAAAACGCCAACCTAACTTCCCTTTTTCTTCCCAATACAAGTTCTTTAGTAAAAACTGACGGGTAGACGTATAATCAACATATTTTGAAAGTTGTTCATCAGCTTCTGTTCTACTGTCAATCACATTTAAGTCTAAGGACTGTAAGCCTCTTAAAATTTCCTCATGATGAACAGGATAAGCTTTTGGACCAATATCAACTATTACCAATTTCTCTAATAAATCTGGGTTTAAAGCCGCAAATAACATTGCCGTTTTACCACCCATAGAGTGCCCTATTAGCAATATGTTTTTTAATTGATGATGTTGTACATAGTTGTATAAATCATCTGCCATCGCATCATAAGTCAGCTCATCATCATGAAAAGACTTGCCATGATTACGCTGGTCAATCAGATGAACTTGGTAGTTTTCGGCAAACTTTTTACCCAATGTTTTCCAATTATCCAACATGCCAAAAACACCATGTAATATCAATAAGGGTTGACCTTCGCCAATAATTTTAGAATTTAATAATTGCATTTAGCTCAGTTTTCTCAAGTAAAGTTGAATTGTATTTTCTAAACCATAATATAAAGCATCTGCTATTAAAGCATGCCCAATAGAAACCTCTAACAAAGTAGGTATTTGTTGTGCAAAATATTGCAAGTTTTCTAAGCTTAAGTCATGCCCTGCATTTAAGCCTAAGCCTACTTCATCTGCTTTTTTAGCAGCTAATATATAATTGGCTATCGCTTTTTCTTTATTACTGGGGTATGTAGTAGCGTAATATTCGGTATACAGTTCTATTCTATCAGCACCTGTTTTAGCTGCCAGCTCTATCTGCTCAATATCCGTTTCCATAAAAATAGAGGTTCTGATGCCTGCCTCTTTAAATTGTGCCAATACATCCTGCAAAAAAGGCAGGTTGTTTTTTACATCCCATCCGGCATTAGAGGTTAGTACATCAGGTGGGTCCGGCACTAAGGTTACTTGTGCAGGTTTTACCTCTAGCACCATATCCATAAAGCTCTTATTTGGGTACCCCTCAATGTTAAATTCTGTACTTACCACTTTACTCAAGTCATACACATCTTGGTAGCGTATATGTCTTTCATCCGGGCGCGGATGCACAGTTATACCTTGGGCGCCAAAAGCTTCGCAATCCTTTGCTACTTGTACTACATTAGGCACATTACCACCTCTTGCATTACGCAAAGTGGCCACTTTATTAATGTTTACACTCAGTTTTGTCATCTTCCTCTTTTCATAACTTTATGCAAAGTAACACAATTTAGCCCTGTCATGTTTGCGTTTAATAGATACAATTAAAACTATGGCTTGATGTTTGCGCTATAGTTTTTTACTAAGTTTGCAAGGCATGATGGCAGAAGAACTCATACAAAATGACATAACCCCTTTAACACGAAATGACTCGGTATTAAAGGCATTAGACCTTATGGAAGAATATAAGATAATGCATTTACCGGTTGTGGAAAAAGGCGAATATTTGGGAATTATATCTGAAGAAGATTTATTAGAAGCTACAGATATTGATATGCCTGTGAGTAAACTAAAGCCTGCTATGATACGCCCCTTTACAAGGCCTTACAAACATGTGTACGACGCGCTTAAAATTTTTAGCGAACACCACCTTACCTTATTACCTGTTTTAAATAAAGAAAACAAATACGAAGGCTACATCTCATTGGTAGACTTGGGTGTAAGCTTTTCTCGTATGGCAAGCCTTAATGAGCTTGGCGGTATATTGATATTGGAGGTTAATCAGAATGACTATTCTTTGGCAGAAATTGCCAGCATTGTAGAGTCTAATGATGCCAAAATACTAAGTTCTTACATCACTTCTCATACTGATTCTACAAAGGTAGAAGTGACTTTAAAAATAAATGTAGCCGACTTAAGCAGAATTATTCAGACCTTTACAAGATATGAGTATATAATATTGGCCTCATATCATGAAAGTGAGCATGGCGATGATTATAAAGATCGTTTTGACTCCTTTATGAATTACCTCAACATCTAAACAGCTTCGTATGAAACTGGCTATTTTCGGAAAACAATTCGATCAAAAGGCGGCTCCTTTTGTAAAGCAACTATTACAAGAGCTAGAAGACAAGCAAATTGACGTTGTGGTTTGGGAACCCTTTATTAAAAAACTAAACGACTACGGTTTACGGTCTGACTACAATACTTTTTGCAAACACCAAGAAATAAAAGACAATACTGATTTTTTAATAAGTATTGGCGGCGATGGTACTTTGCTAGATTCTACCATTTTAGTAAGAGACTCCGGCATACCTATAGTAGGTATAAACATTGGCAGGCTGGGCTTTTTGGCAAACATAGGTAAAGAAGAAATTGCTTTGGCCATTAATGCCTTAATGACCAATAGCTATACCATTGATGAAAGAGCCTTACTAAATGTAAAAACCAACCCCGATATAGGTTTAAACCTAGATTTTGCCTTAAATGAAATAACAGTAAGCAGAAAAGACACTACTTCTATGGTTACTGTACATGCTTATATCAATGATATTTATTTAAACTCCTACTGGGCAGACGGGCTTATTATTGCCACTCCTACAGGTTCTACGGGTTATTCATTAAGTTGTGGCGGACCTATTATCATGCCCGGTTCAGAAAATTTTACAATAACTCCTATTGCTCCACATAATCTCAACGTACGTCCGTTCGTTATATCAGACAAGCACAAACTTAAACTGAAAGTTGAAGGTAGAGAAAATCAATTCTTAGTTTCATTAGACTCCAGAATAAACACCATAGACTCTTCGGTAGAAATATTAGTGCAAAAAGAGAACTTTAAAATTAAGTTGGTACAAATAAACGATCAGGACTTTCCTACCACACTGCGCAACAAGTTGCATTGGGGGTATGATAAACGCAATTAAATTAAGCCTTTTAGCCTGATTTAGTTATATTTGCGCCCTCGTTTTGAGAGGCTTAGTATGAAAAAAACACTTAGCACATTTATTTTACTTCTATCACTAATAAGTATTGGTTATGGGCAACCCAGCCCAGTACCAGAAATTGGCTTATCTATTGGCGGAACAAACTTTGTAGGCGATGTAGGTCCTACAGAATTTCACATGCCCAATAATGGCTTTGGAGGGCTGTTTTTCAGAAAACCTTTTAATCCACATTATGCTTTAAAAACAGGCATTTATATTGGAGATATTAGTGCTGATGATGCAGACTCTAAAGTGAGTTTTAAAAACGATAGAAATCTATCCTTCCAATCAAGAATTATTGATATTAATACCGTTATAGAGTTTAACTTTTTACCTTATTTAACAGGTAATAAAGGTGCTCATACACCTTACGTATTCTTAGGAGTTGGACTTACTTCTTTCAACCCTAAAGCCAATTTGAACGGCGAACTGATAGAATTACAACCTTTAAGTACAGAAGGACAAGGCACATCAGCTGCAAGAGATGATAAACCCTATAAGCTGCTAACCGTAAATATTCCTTTCGGGGTTGGCTACAAAGTAAGTATAGGCGAAATAGTATCTATTAATGCAGAAATAGGCTTTAGAAGAACTTATAGCGACTTTATAGATGATGTAAGCGGCAGGTATGCAGACCCTAATATTTTGGCAAACGAAGTAAGCATAGAAGCAGCTGCATTATCAGACAGATCATTAAGTCAAACAAATAATACAGACCGTTTTAGGGGTAATCCGAATAATAATGATTGGTATATTTTTACTGGTGTATCAATTGTTTTTAAATTAGCCCGAAAATACGAGCCATGTTATAATTGGTAAACTGATAAATGGGTAGTAAAGTACACGACATAGACAAAGAAAGAATACCGGAGCATATAGCCATAATTATGGATGGCAACGGCAGGTGGGCCAAGAAAAAAGGCTACATGCGTGTGTTTGGCCACGAAAACGGTGCCCAAACTGTACACAACGTTACAGAGTATGCTGTAAACTTAGGTGTAAAATACCTTACACTCTATGCCTTTTCTACAGAAAACTGGAACAGACCGAAAAGGGAGATTAATGCATTGATGAAAATATTAGTGTCTTGGCTTAAAAAAGAGATGGATACACTAATGCAGAATAATGTTCGTTTAAATGCTATCGGAAACTTAGCCTCATTACCAGATAGTTGTGCAAAAGAGCTAGCCTATGTAATGGACAAAACTTCCGGAAACGATAAAATGACATTAACACTTGCACTTAGCTATAGCTCTAAAACAGAGATTATAGAAGCTGTAAAAAGCATAGCAAGAGATGTAAAAAATAATATTATTGAACCTGATGATGTAGATGATGAATTGATTTCATCACACCTATATACAGCAGGTATGCCAGACCCAGAGCTGTTAATACGCACCAGTGGTGAGCAACGTATTAGCAACTATTTATTATGGCAAATTGCCTATTCAGAGCTTTATTTTACTGATAAACTATGGCCTGAATTTGGAGAAGAAGATTTTTATGAAGCAATTATTGATTACCAACAACGCGAAAGACGTTTTGGAAAAATTAGTGAACAGATAAAAAAATAAACATGAAGCCATTATATAATAAGGCACTATTACTTGTTTTTATACTAAGTGTTATTTGTTTGCCAATTTACGCTCAAATAAGTTTGGGTGGTCAAAACAATACACAACCTGATTTTTCCGGTCCTCAAATTTATGAGATTGGCGGTATTACAGTTACCGGTGATGAAAACCTGCAAAAAGATCTAATTATACTTGTATCAGGCCTTTCTGTAGGCGATAAAATAGCTATACCAGGCGATGAGATAAGTGATGCCATCAATAAATTGTGGAAACAAAACATTTTTGATGATGTAAGTATACATATGAGTGGGAAACAAGGAAACATTGTTTTCTTAGAAATACGCTTATCAGAACTTCCCAAACTATCAAAGTTTGCCTTTAAGGGTGTAAAAAAGTCTAAGCAAGATAACCTTAGAGATGAAATTAATTTATCTAGAGGTAAAATAGTAACCGAGAACCTAAAGGTAAATACCAAAAACCGAATTAAAAGATATTACATTGAAAAAGGATATTTAAATGCCGAAATAGATATTACCGAAGAACCCGATACCACCCGAAATAATGAGGTAATACTTACCATACATGTAGATAAGGGTAAGCGCATAAAAATTAATAAAATTAATTTTGAAGGAAATGAAGCTATAAGCGACAGAAAGCTTAGAAGAGCCATGGAAGAAACCAAGCAAAAAAACTTCTTCCGTTTATTTAAATCTTCAAAGTTTCAAAAACAACTTTATAAAGATGATAAAGATTTAATCCTAGAGCTATACAGAGAAAAAGGCTATAGAGATGCCGCTATTGCAAAAGATAGTATCTATAGGCATGATGCAAATAGCATTAATATAGATATGACCATTGAAGAAGGGAAGAAGTATTATTTTAGAAATATAGATTGGTTAGGAAATACTGTATATGATGCTGATACCCTAAGAAAAGTATTAGGTATTGAAAAGGGAGATGTATATGATGCTACTGTATTAGACATGAAGCTGTTTGGTAGTCCAAATGGTCGTGATGTTAGTGCTTTATATCTTGATAATGGATACTTGTTTTTTGACTTAGTCCCAATTGAAGTTCTTGTAAAAAATGACTCTATAGACCTAGAGCTTAGAATAAGAGAAGGTAAGCAAGCTACAATTAGCAAAGTAACTATTAGCGGAAACGTTAGAACAAACGATTATGTAATAATGAGGGAAATACGCACAAAACCCGGCGAATTATTCCGTCGTTCAGACATACAGCGTACTTTCCGAGAACTATCGCAATTAGGTTTCTTTGACCCACAACAAATTGGGGTAAACCCGGTTCCAAACCCACAAACAGGTACTGTAGATATTGAGTATACGGTTATAGAACAATCTACCAGCCAAATACAACTGCAAGGTGGTTGGGGTGGTGGCCGTGTGGTAGGTACATTTGCGCTATCATTCAATAACTTTTCTACAAAAAATATATTTAAAAAAGGTGCTTGGGCACCTCTTCCATCCGGAGATGGGCAAAGCCTTACTTTATCTGCACAATCAAACGGGTCTACTTTCCAAGCCTATAGAGCTTCATTTACAGAACCTTGGTTGGGCGGTAAAAAACCAACTTCGCTAACCGTATCTCTTTACCATAATATACAAACCAATGGCAGAAAAGATGCAAACAAGCAAGAGCTAAAAGTAACAGGTGTTGGTATTGGTATTGGTAAACGCTTGAAATGGCCTGATGACTATTTTACACTATACCAAGGTATAGACTACCAGTATTATAGTTTAAATAATTTTCAAACCTCATTCTTTAAGTTTGATAGTGGAAATTCTAATAACATCAGCTACAGAATGGTATTGGGCAGGAACTCTACCGACCAACCTATATACCCACGTACGGGTTCTTCATTTAACTTATCATTAAAGTTAACTCCTCCGTACTCGTTATTTAAAGAGGATGACTTTTACAAGTTAAGCCCTGAAGAGATTGCATCGGGTGAGCTTACTGATAGCGAAATTGAAGCCAAAGAAACAAGCCGTAAGTTTAAGTTTATAGAATATCATAAATGGAAATTTACAGGTACTAACTATACTGAGCTAGCCAAAGACTTTGTACTTAAAACACATGCAGAGATGGGTTTCTTGGGTTCATACAATAGTTCAATAGGATTAGCACCTTTCGAGCGTTTTTATGTAGGTGGTGATGGTTTACAAAACTTTGTATTAGACGGTAGAGAAACTATTGGTTTACGTGGGTATCCAAATGATGCTTTAAGCTCAGATAATGGCGGTGCTTTATATAATAAATTTACACTGGAATTCAGGTACTTAATATCTCCAAACCCACAAGCAACAATTTATGGTCTGGTGTTTGCAGAAGGTGGTAATGCATGGGATAGTTTTGAAGAATACAAACCATTCCAGCTCAAGCGTTCTGTAGGTACAGGAATCAGAATCTTTATGCCTTTCTTAGGTATGTTGGGTGTTGATTTTGGATATGGGTACGATAACATACCCGGATCACCTGTTAGAAGCGGTTGGCAAACACATTTTATTATTGGACAACAATTGTAATTTAATTAATTTCGCCTAAGGCCATAAAAAAACAGTATTATGAAACGATTTATTATAGCTGCTATAGCATTAATTGGGCTATCATTTACAGCAAATGCACAGCGTTTTGCTTATGTAGATAGCGATTATATATTAGCCAAAGTACCTGCTTATGAGCAAGCACAAAACCAGCTTGACCAACTAGCTGCACAATGGCAATTAGAAATTGAAAACCTTTATACAGATATTGATGCTCTTTACAAAGCATATAATGCCGAGAAGGTGCTCCTAACAGATGAAATGCGTAAAGAGCGCGAAGACGTAATTATTGCAAAAGAAAAAGAAGCAAAAGAATTACAACGCAAATACTTTGGGCCACAAGGAGAATTATTTCAAAAAAGACAAGAGCTTATAAAACCAATTCAAGACCAAATATTTAATGCCATTAGCGAAGTAGCTAAGAAAAGAAAGTATGACATGGTTTTTGATAAGGCCAGTGGTACCGCAGTACTGTATACAAGCACTAAATTAGATGTTAGTGATCAAGTACTAGAAGAAATGGGTTATAGATATTAAAAACCTTACATTTGCACTCTTAAAACAAACAAGCAATTACACAATGATGAAACAGATTCAAAAAATATTAGTTCTGGTATTCACTATCGGGACATTTGCAGTAGCACACGCTCAGACTACTAACACAACTAGTCCAACAACAACTCAAAGTGCTACACCTAAGTTTGGGCATTTAAACTCTGATGAGTTAATTGCATTAATGCCACAAACACAAACTGCAAGACAACAATTACAAGCATTTCAAGCTTCATTACAAAATGATTTGAAGTTAATGGAAACTGAGTTTCAAACTATGTACACTGACTTCCTTCAGAAAAGTAAAAGCAACTCTTTTGCTTCAGAGACACAAAAAAACACTCAGCAAAAAAATCTTGAAGACATGCAAAACAGAATTGTTGACTTTCAAGAAAATGCACAACAAGAGTTGGGTAAAAAAGAAGTTGAATTATTACAACCAGTTTTAGAAAAAGCGCAAAAAGCTATTGATGAAGTAGCTGCAGAAAATGGTTTTACTTATATTTTAGACACCAGTAAAGGAGCTGTTTTATTTGCACAAGAAAGCTTAGATATTTTACCATTGGTAAAAGCTAAATTAGGAATACAATAATATTTCTATCCTATAAAAGTTAGTTAAAAACATCCCCTCGTGGGATGTTTTTTTATATTTATATCCATGGAAGCATCACAACCAATAGGGGTATTTGATTCTGGTGTAGGCGGGCTAACAGTAGCACATGCTTTGGCAAACTTACTGCCAAACGAATCATTTATATATTATGGTGATACTGCTCATTTACCTTACGGCGAAAAATCTGCCGAAGCTATTATCAGCTACTCTATTCGTATAGCAGATTTTTTATTGGCAAATGGTTGTAAAGCAATAGTCATTGCTTGTAACAGTGCCTCCTCAACCGCATTAGAAGCCGTTATAGAGCATGTAGGAGACCGCGCAATGGTATTTAATGTAATAGAACCTATTGTTGCTAATATAGTAGATAAACACGCTGATGAAAAGGTTGGCGTTATAGGCACAAAAGCTACCATTGGCTCCGGTATGTATGAGAAAAAAATAAAGGCTTTAAAACCCAACGCTCATGTAGCGTCTATGGCTACTCCGCTTTTTGCACCAATGATAGAAGAAGGCTTTTATGGCACTCCAGTGAGTATAGAAACTATAAAACAGTACCTTAAAAGACCTGCTTTAGATAATATAGAGTGCCTTGTACTTGCATGTACGCACTACCCGCTATTGCATGAGGATATAGAAAATTATTACAAGGGCTCCGTTACCATTATAGATACTCCGGAAATTGTTGCAGAACACATAAAAGCCGAATTGGAGAAAGCCGGCAAGCTTAATCCATCAGGGAGTGGTAAACTTCAGTTTTATGTCTCAGACTATACAGCTAGTTTTGAAAAAACAGCCCAGTACTTTTTTGAAGCAGAAATAAAGTTAGAAGAATTAAACCTTTGGAAGTAATTACTCTTTAAACCAACCCGAATACATTACATAATTATTGGCAATACGATTGATTTCGCCCGACACTAACTCAGGGGTAATATCTTTTACCTTTTTTGCAGGAACTCCGGCATATATACTACCCGATTTTACATGGGTGTTTTCTAATAAAATTGCTCCGGCTGCAATAATAGAATTGCTCTCTACTACACAACCATCCATTACTATAGAGCCCATACCTATCAACACATTATCATGTATAGTACAACCATGCACCAAGGCATTATGCCCTATAGATACATTATTGCCAATAACAGTAGGAGCTTTTTGGTAGGTGCAATGTATTACCGCACCATCTTGCACATTTACCTTATTGCCTATTTTTATATAGTGTACATCTCCGCGTATTACTGCATTAAACCACACACTACATTGGTCTCCCATTTCTACTTCACCCACTATGGTACAATTCTCTGCTAAATAACAGTCACTTCCCATAGTTGGGTTTATACCTCTAACCGATTTTATTAAAGCCATACCTCAATATTTTTTTTCAAATATAGCCAAAGAGCCTGAACATAAGAGTTAGATAATTGGTTTACCTTTGCATAAATTTTAATTGAATATGGAAACCACAAAAGTACCCGTAAGTATATATGCCGAATCTACTCCTAACCCCGGAGTAATGAAGTTTGTAGCAAACAGAATGCTTATTGAAACTGATAGTGTAGAATTTAAGAATATAGAAGAGGCTAAGATTTCTCCATTAGCTACTAAGCTTTTTCATTTTCCTTTTGTAAAAGAGGTTTTTATATCCGGTAACTATGTATCGGTTGCTAAATTTGATGTGATTGATTGGGAAGAGATAACGCTTGAAATAAGAGAGTTTATCCGTGAGTATATTGCTGAAGGAAATCCTATACTTACCGAAGTTGTTGTTAAAGAAAAAACAACACGTGATGAAATAAGTTTACCTGAAATAGGTAAACCAACTGTTTCTGTAAAGCCGGAAGAACTGGGCGAAATAGAACAAAGAATTGTAGATATACTTGAAGAGTACATACGCCCTGCTGTAGAGCAAGATGGAGGAAATATAAAATTTAAATCTTATAATGATGAAGGAGTAGTAACAGTTATACTACAAGGAGCTTGTAGTGGCTGCCCATCATCAACGCTTACTTTAAAACAAGGGATTGAAACATTACTCCAAAAAATGCTACCTACTCTTATAAAAGAAGTAGTTGCCGAAAACGGATAAGTTTACCCAACCTTAATGGCAAAGAACCCAAATACCCATGTAGATTTTATATGTATTGGTGCACAAAAAGCAGGCACCACATGGTTATTTTCTAGGTTAAATGAATTATCGGAATTTTCGTTGCCCTACATTAAAGAGTTACATTACTTTGATAGAAGCCCTATCTACCCTTCTTCAAGTTTCTTAGCCGAAAAATCGCCTATCAAAAGGTTTACTAATAAAGAGTGGCTAAAGCTTGCCAAGAAAAGAATCCCGAAGAGGTTTAAAGGTCTAAAAAAAGTAAAGTGGTTTTCTCACTATTTCTTTTCTAGATATGATGACGCATTTTATCTATCACTATTTAAAAATTTAGAGGGGATTAAAGGAGAAATAACACCCTCCTACTCCATCCTAAATGATGCAGATGTAAAAAAAATGCACACCCTCTTACCCAACACAAAAATTATTCTTTTACTAAGAAACCCTATTGATAGAGCTTGGTCTCATTTCAGGTTTCACCTTACTAAACAAGGCATACAAGATTACAGTACTATAGACATTAAGTACATATTAGATTTTTTTGAAAAAGAAGATCAAGTACTAAGGTCAGATTATATAAAAACGATTAATACCTACTCTAAATACTATCCAAAAGACCAGTTTATGATTGGCTTTTACGATGCAATAACTGAGAACCCTAAAGAACTGCTTACAGACATTGTAAGCTTTATTGGAGGCGATACCACTAAAATAGATGCCGAGTGTGATTTACAAGCCAAAGACAACGTTTCTGTGAAGTTTGAAATGCCCGAAGAAGTAAAAAGCTACTTAAAAAATAAGTATACAAAAGACCTAAAAGTCCTCTCAGATAAACTTGGCAGCTATGCTACACAATGGCATAACATGCAGTCATCGCTTTAACTAACTATAATAAAAAGGTAGGGTAACCTAAGCTTCCGTTAAACTGCTCCTGCAGGAACCACTCTTTGCTCTAAAGAACCCAATACTTTCAGGCTTCTAAAGTGCGAGCCAATTGCTTGGAAAATAGTACGGTTTTGTACGTACGGCAATCCAAATTCTTTAGCAGTGCTTTCTACAATTTTAGCAATATCTCTATAATGTATATGGCATATATTAGGGAATATATGGTGCTCTATTTGGTAATTCAACCCACCTAAGTACCAAGATATAAATCCGTTACCCGGAGAAAAATCTGCAGTAGTATATAGTTGGTGAATAGCCCAAGTATTCTCCATATTACCTGTATCATCAGGCTCAGGGAAATTCATTCCTTCTACAATATGAGCTAATTGGAAAATAATACTTAGCGTAATACCTGCAGTAAAGTGCATAATACAGTAGCCTAATAATATCTGTCCAAAGCTAAAATCTGTAACCATAATTGGGATTACAAAAAAGATAGTAAAGTAAACAATCTTAGCAGCAATAAGCTTTAGCCATACCGCTCTCTTATTTACCTTATTTGCCATTGGCAATTTTGGGTTTCTAAGAAATAAGATTATTTGCTTAAAGTCTTTAGTTAAAGACCAGTTTAAAGTAAGCAATGCATATACAAACACACTATATAAATGCTGGTACTTGTAAGCTTTTCTTTGCTTTTGATACGGAGATAAGCGCAACAAGCCTGATGCATTTAAATCCTCATCATGCTCATGAATATTTGTATACGAATGGTGTAGCGTATGCTGTACTTTCCATGTAAATACGTTACCTGATATTAAGTAAATACTACTACCTACTATTTTATTTACTAATGAATGTTTTGAGTATGAACCATGATTTGCATCATGCATAACAGACATTCCTACCCCAGACATTGCTAAGCCCATAAATACAAGTGTAATTATGGTAAGCCATAAAGGCATACTTACAGTAAGTAATAAAATATAAGGGGTAATGTATAAAGCAAACATGGTAAATGTTTTAAAAATCATTTCGCCATTTGCTGTTTTGCTCTTGTTATTTTCTTTAAAGTAAGCATCTACTCTCTTTTGTAATGTCTGAAAAAACTTTGCTGGATCTTTACGTGAAAACGTTATCTTCTTCGGCATGTAATTCTTTATTCTTTAATTATTCTACAAATTTAAGCTATTCTTGATGAATTCCTTTAAACGACAAAGGTTTTATTCACAAGACTTTGTAAATTGGCACGCAAGTAAAAAACTATGCAAAACAGTAATCCTTTATCAACTAAGGCTTGGCAAGAACTAGAAGAACATTTTTTAGAAATAAAAAATGTGCACCTGCGTGAACTTTTTTTAGTCGAAAAAAATCGTTTTAGCACTTTTTCTCTACAAACTGATACTTTACTAGTTGATTTTTCTAAAAACAGAATTTCTAAAAAAACGTTGAATTTGTTGCATCAACTTGCTAATGAAACTAACGTAAAAAAAGCTATTGATAGTTTATTTACAGGCAAAAAAATTAATGTAACAGAAAATAGAGCTGTATTACACTCTGCCTTAAGAAACCGAAGTGGTAAGCCCATTTATTTTGAAGGTAAAGATGTAATGCCTGAAGTAGAAGAGGTGCTACAACAAATTAAACGCTTCTCTACCAGCCTATTATCCGGAGAACATAAGGGCTATACAGGTAAAGCAATTACTGATATTGTAAATATTGGTATTGGAGGATCTGATTTAGGTCCGCTGATGGCTACCGAAGCACTGAAGCCCTATTGGAAAAACATTACACCACATTTTGTATCTAATGTAGATGCCGCTGATATTACCGAAACGCTTAAAAACTTAGATCCGGAAACAACACTGTTTTGTATTGCTTCTAAAACATTTACCACCCAAGAAACCATGACAAATGCGAATACAGCAAAAAAGTGGTTTTTAAAAAATGCAAAACAAGCAGATGTTGCAAAACATTTTGTAGCTATCTCTACTAATGAGGAAGAAGTAAAAAACTTTGGTATTGACCCTGCAAACATGTTTAAATTTTGGGATTGGGTAGGAGGCAGATACTCTTTATGGTCTGCTATAGGCTTAAGCATTGCCTGTACGGTGGGCTACCAAAATTTTATAGAATTACTAGAGGGTGCTTATGAAATGGATGAGCACTTTAAAAATAGTCCGGCTGAAGAAAATATACCCATAAACTTAGCCCTAATAGGCATTTGGTATAACAACTTTTTTAACACAGAAACCGAGGCTATTATTCCATACAGCCAATACTTAAACCATTTTTCCAGTTATTTTCAGCAAGGGAATATGGAGAGCAACGGCAAGTCTGTAGACAGAGATGGTAAACCCGTTAACTACCAAACAGGACCCATAATTTGGGGACAACCCGGTACTAATGGGCAACATGCTTTTTTTCAGCTAATACACCAAGGCACTAAGTTAATTCCTTGCGATTTTTTAGCAGCTGTAAATAGCCAAAACCCCATTGCAAACCATCATCAAACCTTATTGGCCAACTTTTTTGCGCAAACTGAGGCGCTTGCCTTTGGTAAAACCAAAGAGCAAGCAAAGCAAGAAATGATTGATGCAGGTTTGCCTGAAGAAAAAATAAATTTACTGCTACCCTACAAAGTATTTGAAGGCAACAAACCCAGCAACTCTATATTATTTGATAAGCTAAGCCCAAAAACACTAGGTAGCTTAATAGCCATGTATGAGCATAAAATATTTGTACAAGGTGTTATCTGGAACATCTATAGTTTTGATCAATGGGGAGTAGAACTTGGCAAAGAATTAGCAACAAATATACTGCCAGAATTGGAGGATAACAATGTTGTTTCCTCTCATGATAGCTCTACCAACGGATTGATAAACTATTACAAGAAAAACAAGCAGTAAACCCTTACATCATGGCAATACTAAAAGATAATAGCACGGCAAATAAACTAGTGCTTATAGGCTTTATTGTATATATAATTACTACTGGTTTTTACTACACAACTAATTTTCTATTTGTAAATGCTATCATAGATTCTGGCGAAGTAATTACTATTAGTAATGGTCAGATAATAAGTGCATATTACCCCGAAGGGCTTATGTTAATTGATGATATAGCTTTAATGCTTGCCTTAGTAAGTACTTTATTTTTGATAGTGGTTTTTCTAGTATGGTTTTATCGTGCTTACCATAACTTAATTGCAGCAGGCACTAAAAATTTACCATACTCCAGTGCGGGCTGGACAATCGGAGGTTTTTTTATTCCATTTGTAAACCTATATATGCCTGTTAAAATAATGTCCGAACTATGGCATGAGACTCAACGAAAAGCATATGGCTATAAAAATGTAAAAAACAACAGCATTGTTATATTATGGTGGAGTACAATAATACTCTCTCTTGTTGTACTCTACTTTTCAAAGACCGGAGTTTATATGAGTGGATATACAATAATACAAACTGCAGAAATAAAAAGAGACTTAAACATCCGGCTGATTGGATGGTTTTTACGAATCCTATCGGCTGTTTTTGCACTCATTATGATTAAAAAAATGAGTACCTATGAAAAAGACTTTCATCGTAAAGTAAGTAATGAAGGTACAGAAGATATTCTCTATGATGATTTGAGAATAAATTAACTATCTCTTCAGTTCCGTTTTATAAATCACTTGCCCTTTTTCATTAATAGCTTGTATTAAACAGCTATTTGCTGTTAATGATGCCGACATAAAACCAGGCTGTGATTCTGCAAACTTTGTAAAGTCTGTTTTTCCGGTTGGACGAACCTCTGAACCTGCACCCGATACAAAGTGATTGGTATACACATCTGCCGGTTTTTGATGCTGTAAATCATGCTCATGCCCTGCAAAGTACATGTCTACCTTATGCTTTTCAAACAAAGGCTCTAAATGGTTTCTTACATAAGCCTCATCATCTACACGCTTACCGGATGTATAAAATGGGTGATGCCCAACTACTATTAGCCATTTTGCATCTTGCGATGCTGCCAACGTACTATCTATCCATGCATATTGCGCGGCAGTATCCTGACCTGAAACAGCATTTTTGTATTTATCCTCTTCATAGTATTCATCTTCAAAGGGAGATGTGTCTATAAAAACAAATTTTGCCATACCAGATCCATCCTCCATTTCTTTGTCTACTGTAAAGTAACGAGCAGGCATATTCCACCTTCTACTTTTTTGGGTGTATGCAATTTCTGCATCCGGGTTCCCTCTATAATCATGGTTACCAAGTACTACATACCAGTTTACAAACATAAACTCGCCATTGTATACATTCTCAAAAGAGCTAATCCAATAAGGATCATCTACACTAGCTATACCATTGTCGTAAAAATTATCTCCTGTAGAAATTATAAACTCAGGCTCTAACACGCTTGCCGTTTTATTCATTTGGTCTGCCACCTCTTGTTGGTTTTGATGGCCATTTCTGCCCCAATCTCCAATCACATAAAAATGCAAAGCATCATCTACTACCTCAACTGTAGGTGAACTATTATTAGTGTTATCTGCCTTTGTACTATTAGCATCCCTTGCAGGCTGAGTACATGAGATAACAAATAATGATAAACATAAAATGAATGTAAAAACCCTTTGTTTCATATCAGTAATTTTTAAACGAGTAAAAACCCTTACGAAAGTAGTAAGGGTTTTTTAAATAGTAATTATTATATCTTATTATAAATCAAACTTCACACCTAAGTTCATTCTAGTGCTGTAATATTCAGCTTGCATGGTTTGATCTTGAGTTCCTTGATAAAAGCGTAATGGCTGATTTGTAAGGTTATTCACCTCAAAGAAAAAGCGCAATTGCTTAGTAATTGTATACGTTCCGTTTATATCAATAAATGTTTGTGTATCGTAGTAGCGGTCTTCAAAAGTGTTATCGCCATACTCTTCATCAATATAATCACTAGCAAAGTTGATAGACACTCTTATCAATAACTTTTTGTCTTCGTAAGAAAGAGAAGCATTAAACATGTTTTCTGCTGTACCCGGTAATGATAATTTTTCTCCCGGACGATTTGGTATGCCACTAGTTTCAGACTCAGTATGTGTATAGTTTGTGTACACACCTATATTTTTCCAAATACCAGGTAAGAAATCTAACTTACGTTGAAAAGAAACCTCAACTCCATATACTTGGGCATTATCTCCGTTTAATGGCTGGCTAATTTGGTCAAAAGTTCTACCTGTTGCTGCATCTACAACATCGTCTTGTGAATATACAAATATGAAATCTGAGATATCTTTATAGAATACCCCTGCAGACACAATACCTATACTTTTAAAGTATTTCTCTGCCATTAAATCAAAGTTCATAGCTGTTGTAGGGTCTAAGTCAGGGTTACCCTTCTCTAGTTCATTATCCTCGTTATTTACAATTCTGTAAGGAACTAAGTTAAAGTAGTCTGGTCTTGCCAATGTGTTAGTCCATGCTGCTCTTAAAACTGTATTCTCATCTAATAAATACTTAGCATGTAAACCCGGTAATACATTTGTGTAATCTCTTTTTCCAAAAACAGCTCTTGTAAGAGATGGGTCTGGGTCTCCGTTTGCATCAATTACAAATTGGTTACCGGCATATTCTATTTGAGTATTTTCAACACGCACACCACCAATTAATGTCCATCTTGCACCAATTTCTTGTTTCCACATTGCATAACCGGCCAAAATGTCTTCGCTAGCATTATAGTTTTCTGTTTGGTACTCTTCCTTTACATCTTCTATATCCCAAAGAGACCTGTCTCCTAAATTTAAACCTCCCAAAAAGCCTGGGTCTGCAAACACACCTGCTTGATATTGACTTCCTGCTAAATAATCCGGATCAGATAAATTAGATGCCGGGATTTGAGAAAAATCTTGTCCAACCCACTCTCCATTAGCATCATCCCAAACACCACCTAAAATTGGGTGAACCTGACCATCAAAATCTCCATCTGCCGGCTTAATCTCATTAAATGAATTTGCTCTTAGTTTTTCTTTTGTTCTTATACGAGTTCCTACTTTTAAGCTGTTTTTATATTTACCTGCATCGTTAAAAGGAATTAAAACATCTAAACGTCCGTTTAAATCTTCCTCTTCTGTATATCCTTGTTGTTCTTCTATTCTCTTAAACTCAAAGTCATTTAAAGACAATGGAGTTGTAGGAGTAGCTATTGGCTCACGTGTGTCAGACAAGTTTAGGTTTACATCCGTACCTGCATCATACCTTATATAGCGCTCATCTGGTCTAGACTCAGATGCCAAACCATACGTAACAGACCAGTTTGCTTTTATTTTAGAACCAAATAAATGCTCACCACCAACTGTAAGGTTTGTAGTTTCTTGGCGCTCTAATCTTCTATTTTCATTATCATCATTATCTATACCTCCTTTTGTTTCTGCTCTCGCTTCTGCTCCAGTATAAGTTCCATCAGTAGCTTGCTCAATGTCAGTAATTCTTAGTCTAAATCTGTTTTCATTATCATCTCTTCTATTTAATAAAGAAGTGAAATAAATTTTATGTCTCTCATTAAACTTATAATCTAAGTTGGCAGATACACTTTGGCGTATACGGCGTACTTTATATTCTCTAATATCCATTTCAGAGATATAAGGGTTAACTGTATTTCCATCTTCATCTTCATTTGCCCACTCAAACTCTACGTTATCAGAACCAAAATCATGGTAGTTATAAGATGCACTTACCACAAAACCCAATTTATTACCAAATAGTCTATTACCTACTACTAAGCCTCCTGTCCATATTGGTTTTTCTGATAAGAAGTTATAACCACCTGCTCCTGTACCGGAAACACGTAAGCCGGCAGAAGGTGCTCTGGTAACCAAGTTTACAGAACCACCAATTGCATCAGCATCCATGTCTGGAGTTACAGCTTTGTTTACCTCAATTGTTTGAATCATATCTGCAGGTATTAAGTCCATCTGAACTCTACGGTTATCTCCTTCTGCTGAAGGAACTCTCTCACCATTAACTGTAACTGAGTTTAATTGAGGTGCCATACCTCTAATAATAATGTTACGAGCCTCACCTTGGTCATTTTGCATTGTTATACCCGGTATACGTTTCATAGCATCTCCAATGTTTGCATCCGGAAAACGACCTACTTGATCTGCAGATACTACATTGGTAATATTATCATTATTCTTTTGCTGGTTCAAAGCTTTTGCTTGTCCTTTGGACTGAGATCCTATCAATATTACATCGCCCAAAGTACCTTCGGCGGGTTTAAGTGTAAATGTTGCATTAGAAACCTGCCCATCAGCTACATCTACCTCTAGTGTCTGCTCTTGGTAACCCATGTAGGTAACTTTTAGCACATGTTTCCCTTCCGGAATATTTACCAATGTATAGTCACCTTTTACATCTGTTATCGTTCCCTTTTTTAAAGACTCAATAATTACGTTTGCACCAGGTAATGGCAAATTATTCTCGTCTAATACACGGCCTGTGATGGCTCCGTTTTTATCTGCCTCCCCTATTGTTGATGCTTTTATACCTGTAAAAGCTGTAAGTAAGAAGATTAAAATCAAAGAATTGCGTAAAATTTTCTTCATGACTGAATATTGTTTAAGTATATTCAGCAAAAGTATCTGTGGTATATCTACTAAAAATTATTAGCAGATTATCTAAACTTAAACAGATGATAAATTTGAAGACTAAATGTGATTTTAATGTAAAATTAAGGTTTTGTGTGGCTTAACTGTAGTAACTTTGCAAGACCAAAATCGTATTTATGCATAGCAAAAATGCTGATTTAAGGACAGTTATAAAATAATAAGGCAATTTTCTGCTATATTTGTTTACAGCAACAACAATAAAAAGCGTACAATTTATTTATAAATGAAAATAAGTAATAACAGTAGTATAAGACTAATGCGCAACTTTATGCTCTTATTAGTTATTGTGGTTGTTGCAGATATTGCTACTTACTTTATACCAGGGGCTATTAGTCACTATTTTAGTAGCCATATACCTCTTATAGTTGCCGGCGGTTTATTTTTACTATTCTTATTAAAAGGTATTTATCAGTTTAAATACAATGATGATTACGAGATAATGAGCATAGAAACCAGCGGGTTGGTGCTAGGTAAAATTTCATCTAAGTTTAGAAACAAGTTTGAGTTCCCTAAACGCAAGCTTTATGACTATACAGTAGAAAAGATATTGTTTGAAAAATACCTTACTCTAAAAATATCTAGCCGAAGTGGCTCCTATAAAACTCAGCGTTTTAATATTACTTTTGTTTCTTCATCTAAACGCAAAAAGCTACTTCAATCTTTAGCCCTAATAAAGTTAGAGAATAGAGCTTGATTGCTATATTTGCATAAGTCTAACTTTTAAATGCCTTTAAATGAAAACCGGTATACTACACTTACACTCTTTTATTCCGTATGCATTATTATTTCTATTGGTGCTTACTATAGTTAAAGCATTTATGGGCTTAGCTAGCAACAAGCCCTATACAAATGGTGACAATAAACTGAGTTTGTTTACACTAGTTTTTGCACATATACAGGTATTAGTAGGTTTAGCACTATACTTTCAAAGTTCATATTACATTACTTTAAAAGAAATAGGTATGGGCGAGGCAATGAAAGATGACATGATAAGAAAAATGGCTATTGAGCACCCCGTAACCATGTTACTTGCTGCTATATTAATAACCATAGGAAGAAGTAAAAGCAAGAAAAAACAAGAAGACAAAGCCAAGCACAAAATGGTTGCTATATTTTTTACAATAGGGCTAGTGCTTATTCTAAGCCAAATACCTTGGCAAAACTGGCTAGCATAATACACAAGAATGATAGATAACGCCACTAAGGAGAAGGAAAGAGCCGTACTGATAGGCATCATTACCCAAGAACAGTCTGAAGAAAAGTCGAGGGAGTATTTAGATGAACTGGCATTTTTAACTGAAACTGCCGGTGCTATTCCTATAAAACGATTTACGCAGAAGCTTACACAACCCAACCCAAAAACATTTATTGGAGCAGGAAAAGTAAATGAAATTGCAGATTACATAAAAGAAAACAACATTGATTTGGTTGTTTTTGATGATGAACTAAGCCCATCGCAAGTGCGCAACGTAGAGCGTATTTTAGATACCAAAATACTAGATCGTACCAATTTGATATTGGATATTTTTGCCGGAAGAGCCCAAACGTCTCATGCGCGTACACAGGTAGAGCTGGCACAATACCAATACTTACTACCACGCCTAACCAATATGTGGACTCACCTTTCTAAACAAAAAGGGGGTATTGGTATGAAAGGACCCGGTGAAACGGAAATTGAAACAGATAGACGTATCATCCGTGATAAAATTGCTTTGTTGAAAACCAAGCTAAAGCAAATAGACAAGCAAATGGCTACCCAACGTAAAAACCGCGGGCAAATGGTACGTGTTGCTTTAGTGGGGTACACCAACGTTGGTAAGTCTACCTTAATGAATTTACTAAGCAAATCTGAAGTATTTGCAGAAAACAAACTATTTGCAACCTTAGATACTACTGTGCGTAAAGTGGTAATAGAAAACTTACCTTTTTTACTAACCGATACGGTAGGTTTTATACGTAAGCTACCTACCCAACTGGTAGAGTCTTTTAAGTCTACCCTTGATGAAGTACGCGAAGCAGATATATTGGTGCATGTAGTGGATATTTCTCATCCTAATTTTGAAGAGCAAATAGAATCTGTAAACCAAACCATAACTGAAATTGACGATACAGAAAAATCGGTTTTAATGGTTTTTAACAAGATTGATGCTTATACCCATGTAAAAAAAGACCCCGATGATTTAGGGCCTAAACTAAAAGAGCATTTTACATTGGAAGACTGGAAACGTACCTGGATGAGTAAAATGGGTAACCACTGTGTATTTATTTCTGCCGGTAAAAAGCAAAACATTGATGAGCTGAAAAGCAAAATGTATGATGTGATAAGTGATATGCACAAAAAAAGGTATCCGTATAACAACTTTTTATACTAAGCCTCCTGCCGACTTAAGCAGTTGCTTTTCTTTGCATATTTTTATTCTGCCATTGTTGTTTTCTATAACCCCTAAATCTTCAAAAAGCTTTATAAACTTGTAGATGCTAGACCGTGTAGTGTTTACCAATGCTGCCAAGTTAGCTGCACTTAAATTTAGTAGCAAATAGCCTTCATAGTCTAAACCAAACTTATTGCGTAGCATCAATAACGCCTGAGCCAATCTTTCATCAGCACTTTTTTGTGCTAAGGCAATTGCTTGGTTATGTAAATTACCAATCCCAACATCAATTTTCTTTAGTAAAGAATATAACATACTTGGGTGCTTTTTTAGCACCGTATATATGGTTTCTTGCGGAATAAAGTAAACCTCGGCTTTTTCTATAACCTCCACAGTTTTATCAAAATTACCATCTTCAATTACAGATTTTAATCCGAAAGAGTCTCCGGTTCCGTAAAGGCTTAAAATAACTTCCTTACCATTTTCGGCATAAGTAAATGCCTTTGCTACACCATTAAGTAAAATATATACTCCTTTAGACTTAGAACCTTCTGATAAAATGGTAGACTTGGCATTATAGGTACGCAATTGTGCATCTTTATGTATAGCAGCAATCATACTTTCGGAGATGTTTCCGAAGTTTTGTTTAATTATGAGTTGCCCTATTTGATACGATACGTCTTGCATACTTTTTTTGATAAGAGTAAAAGTATACACAGCATAACTATAGAACTATGACATTTGTCAGGATATAAACTGATGAAATAAGACGTTTTTAGTCAAAAACGTTCCCTACTCTGGCAAGCTTTACAGGGTTTTCTACCTTTATTTTTCTGCCTTTTATAGAAATCAATTCGTCTTCTTTAAACTTAGATAGTAAACGAATTACAGACTCTGTAGCTGTACCAACCATACTGGCAAGCTCTTCTCTGGTTAAAGATATATCTATATTACCATCGGCATCTTCGCCAAAGGTTTCTTTTAATATCAATAGCATTTCTGCCAAGCGCTCTGTAACAGATTTCTGCGCTAAATTGGTAATCAGCTTTCCGGCCTCTCCCAATTCATGGCAAGCCATTTTCATAATATTTAAAGAAAACTTGGGGTTATTTTCTATTACTTCAAATAGCATTGCTTTTGGTAAAAAACAAGCATGCGTATCTTCTAAAGCAGCTATTGAAACAGATACTGCTTCGCCACTTAAAATAGATCGGTAGCCCAATAAGTCTCCATCTTTTGCAAAACGAATAATTTGCTCTTTCCCTTCTTGCCCTAGCTTATAAAACTTAGCCTTACCATGATGAATACAGTAAACACCGGTTGGTCTACTACCCTCATGCATAATAATTTGCCCTTTCTTAAAAAACACACAGGCTTTGTGTTCCGATAAGTCGCTTAGCTCTTCTTTTCCCAATTCAGAAAAAGCCGATAACTTTCGGGTATTACACATTTCGCAAATATGAGGAGCACTTTCGTTCATATCCCAAATTTATAAAAATAAAACACGCAGCAAACCTTTTATGTTCTACTTCCGTCTATATAATATGGAACAGTTTTTGGAATACTGTTACTGTCGGGGTATTGACAATTTGTTATCATACTATCTACTATATTTGTAGTAGAACAAAAAGATATAAAAATGAAAAAGATAATAACAGCCACATTATTACTAGCAATAGGTGCTTTTACAGCTTCTTTTGTAGGAGACACAATAGCTACTGAAACTAAATTTGATTTTATTCAGAATGATTACCAACAAGCAAAAGAGCAGGCTAAAGAAAACGACCAGCTAATTTTTGTAGACACCTATACCTCATGGTGCGGATGGTGTAAACGTATGGATCAAACCACGTTTCAGGATGAAAATGCTGCTGCTTTTTTCAATAAAAATTTTGTAAACCTAAAAATGAATATGGAAAAAGGTGATGGTCCGGCTTTAGCAAGAAAGTTAAAAATTCAGGCCTACCCAACATTTGTAATCTTAGATAAAGATGGAAACTTAGTAGGTAAAGCCGTAGGTTACCAAACTGTAGATAATTTAGTTGCTTTTGGTAAAAAGCATTTGGCCGGCAAGTCTTTATAAATATATATCCTTGGCGGTCTCCCGCCTAAGTAAAAGGGAAACACAATGTGTTTCCCTTTTTTTGTATGATAAATATCATATGTTTAATTGTACTGCTATTGTACATTTGAATATAGATTTTAATAGTAATACCTTAACATTACTTTATATACTTATATGTACTTTTAAACCTGTTTTATAAGACCAATACTATGAAAACAATACTTGTTCCTACCGATTTTTCTGCCAATGCAGATAAAGCCATGAAATTTGCTATTGATGTAGCCAAAAAACTAAATGCAAAAATAATTTTGGTAAACTCATACGACTTGCCATACTCTGCAAACGTAATGACCAGTTCTATAATGGACTTGCTGAAAGAAACCTCTGAAAAGGGCTTGATTAAAGCATCTAACTATATAGAAACTCATGATGTAGAGCACTCATCAAAATCTCAAATGGGTAACCCTATTAGAGTAATAAAAGAGTGTGCAAAAAACTATAATGCCGACTTAATAATTATGGGTACCAAAGGAGCCAGTGGTATAGAAGAAGTTTTATTGGGTAGCAATACAGCCTCTGTATTACATACTGTAAGTTGCCCTGTACTGGCAATACCATCTGAAGCGCAGTTTATAGACATCAACAAAATTGTGTACGCAGCAGATTTTGAAATGAAAAGCGATGAAAAAGCACTAAAAAACCTAGCTACACTAGCTAAAGTATTTGGAGCAGAGGTGAAAATTGCACACGTACAAGACGATGACCATAAAGGCACACCACATGCTAAGTTTGATGAAGCATTGGGCAACATACCTCATACTTTTCATATACTACCCCAACAAGAAGTTGAAAAAGCAATTGACGCCTTTGCAGATGCAGAAAACGCAGATATGGTAGCCGTACTTACTCGTAAGCATAGTTTCTTTGAAGGTTTATTTCATAAAAGTGTAACTTCTAAAATTGCTTACCACAGTACTATTCCTGTTTTAGCGTTACATGAGGCATAATTGATTTGCTGCTAAGAGATTTAGTTTAAATTAGCGGCATGATTGGCTTTTACATAGCAATGTTTTTTGGTTATGCCATTTCATGGCTGCCATTCTCTTTACTCTACCTGTTTAGCGATTTCATTACTTTTTTGCTAAAGTATATAGTCCGTTATAGGAAGAGAGTGATTATGGATAACCTTAGATCTTCTTTTCCGGAGAAAAGCGAAGCCGAGCTGCATAAAATCCGCTCTAAATTCTACAAGAATTTCTCTGATATGATTGTTGAGGCATTTAAAAGCCTTACCGTTAGCGAAAAAACAATGCACAAGCATTACCGATTGAATAACCCTGAAGTATTTACTGATTTACAACAAAAAGGCAAAGGGGTAATTATGGTAATGGGGCATTATGCCAACTTTGAGTGGACTGCCATGTTTATGCCCAAACTGGTTACGCACAATTGCTTTGCGGTTTTTCAGCCTTTAAGAAACAAATACTTTAACAGACAAATTATAGCCATTAGAGAGCGCTTTGGGCTTAAACTCTTCCCTATGAGCGACACTTATGAGTTTATGCTTAACAACCCCTCTAAAACGCCTTTATATGTGTTTATGGCTGATCAAAGTCCTATGAAAAGTAGAATTAAATACACTACTCCTTTTTTAAACCAACAAACACCTGTACACCTTGGGGTTGAGAACTTATCTAAAAAATGCGGCTTAGCAGTTGTATTTATAGAGGTAAACAGATACAAGCGCGGACACTATGAAGTAAATGCCGAGCTGTTATTTGAAGATGTAAAAGACCTACCACAATACGAGGTAACTGATACGCATGTAAAAGCTTTAGAAAAAATTATTATCAAAAAGCCCGAAGATTGGCTTTGGAGCCATAAGCGCTGGAAACATGTTGAATAAGAACCTTTTGAGATTACTAGGTGTTATTTAGGCATTAAGTTAAAACAATACCACATTATGAGATTTAACATCATCATACCAAAAGGTCTTAAAAAAGAGTATAACAAAGAACTACAAGCTTACAGGGCTTACATGCAACTAAATGATTTACCAAACGCATGGAGACATTTAGAGCGTAGTCATATTCTAGGTCAATCATACCCTATAGAACACACCTATACGCATTACTTAATGCTCAGACTTGGCTTTATAAACAGAGATTTTAAAGAAGTTATGGGGCAATTACTAAGATTGATGGTTGGCGGTTTTAAATCTTTTATGGACCATGTGCCTTTGGGCAATACAGGTGGCTCTAATGTTGGGCCGCTACAACCAATGCCTGTTAAAGCAGATTTAGATAAAATCTTAAAAAAGTATAGATAGCAAAAAAGCCACTCAATGAGTGGCTTTTTTATTTGTTTGGTTTAGTACAGAAATTATACAGTCATAATTTCAACTTCTTTCTTTTCTAAGTGTGAGTCTACTTTGGCTACATATTTATCTGTAAGCTTTTGCACATCCTCTTCTGCACTCTTTATTAAATCTTCAGATGCATCTAAAGCTTTTACTTCATCATTAGCTTCCTTACGAGCAGTACGTATACTTACTTTTGCATCTTCTGCTTCTGCACGAGCTTGTTTTACTAAGTCTTTACGTCGCTCTTCTGTTAATGGTGGGATATTGATGATTACCATCTCCCCATTATTCTGAGGGTTTAAACCTAAGTTGGCATTCATTATAGCCTTTTCAATGGCTTCAATCAATCCCTTTTCCCAAGGCTGCACAGATAATGTACGAGCATCAGGCGTATTGATGTTTGATACTTGTGCCAGCGGTGTCATAGAACCGTAGTAGTCTACAAAAACAGTACTTAACATACTAGGGTTAGCTCTACCGGCTCTAATTTTTAACAATGCTTTTTCTAAGTGAGAAATGGCTTTTTGCATTTGCTCCTCAGATGTTTCTAATATAATATCTAAATCTTCCATGGTTCTTTAATTGCAGCGTGAATTTATTAATTTTTCACCAACGTACCAACAGCTTCTCCTTTTACAACTTTCATTAAATTACCTCTGGTGTTCATATCAAACACCAAAATTGGCAACTCATTCTCTTGGCTTAAGGTAAAGGCAGTCATGTCCATTACATTTAAACCTTTATCATAAACCTCTTTAAAAGTAATCTCATCAAACTTAGTTGCAGTCTTATCTTTCTCTGGGTCTGCCGTATAAATACCATCTACACGTGTACCTTTTAAAATTACATCTGCATCAATTTCTATTGCTCTAAGAGTTGCTCCTGTATCTGTAGTAAAGTATGGGTTACCGGTACCGGCACTAAATATTACTACACGCCCTTTTTCTAGATGACGCATTGCTCTACGTCTTATAAAAGGTTCTGCAACTTTATTCATTTCTATTGCTGTTTGCAAGCGCGTATCCACATCCTCTTCTTCTAGGGCCGCTTGTAATGCTAAACCGTTTATTACGGTAGCCAACATGCCCATATAATCTCCTTGTACTCTATCCATACCGGTTGCTGCTCCGGCTACACCTCTAAAAATGTTTCCGCCGCCAATAACTATGGCTACTTCTACGCCAGCATCTACTACATCTTTTATATCCTTAGCGTACTCTTTAATCTTTACAGGGTCAATACCATATTCTTGGTCTCCCATAAGAGCTTCGCCGCTTAGCTTTAATAATATTCTATTGAATTTCATCTTCGGTTGGATTTAAATCTTGGCAAATATAAAAAAAGGCAGCCGATGGCTGCCTTTTTAAAACTTTAGAAACAAAAAAACTTATACACCAAGACCTACTCTTTTGTATGAAGTTACTGTTAAACCTTTAGATGCACCATTTAAGTACTGGCTAACAGATAATTTGCTGTCTTTTATAAATTGTTGATTTAACAAGGTATTTTCTTTGAAAAATTTATTCAATCTACCTTCTGCAATCTTTTCTAACATTTCTTCCGGCTTACCTTCTTGGCGTGCTAAGTCTTTACCAACCTCTAATTCGCGGTCAATAACTTCTTGTGGCACATCTTCTTTAGTAAGACCAAGTGGGCTCATAGCTGCAGCTTGCATAGCTACATCTTTACCTAATTCAGCAGCATTATCTACTTTTTCGTTTAAGCCTACTAGTGTAGCTAATTTATTACCTGCGTGGATGTATGCTGATACAAAAGGAGCATCAACAATTTCGTAAGCAGTTAAATCAATTTTCTCACCAATAACACCTGTTTGCTCAATTAACTTTTCGCCTACAGTAGTATTATCAAAGCTTAAAGCTTTAAATTCTTCTAATGTTGCTGGGCGTTCAGTAATTGCGATATCTAATAAACGTTGAGCAAAATCTACAAAGCTATCGTTCTTTGCAACGAAATCAGTTTCGCAGTTAAGGCTAATTAATGCACCGTAAGAAGCATCATCTGTAGTTTTAGCTAAAACTACACCTTCAGTTGCATCACGGTCTGCACGCTTAGCTGCAATTTTTTGACCTTTTTTACGAAGAATATCAATAGCGGCTTCAAAATCGCCGTTTGCTTCAACTAGTGCCTTTTTGCAATCCATCATTCCGGCACCTGTTTGTTGTCTGAGCTTGTTTACGTCAGCTGCAGTTATTTTTGACATTTTAATAAGAATTTATAAGAGTTAAACGTTTTGTTTAAATAAATTATTTAGCAGCTTCTTCTGTCGTCTCTTCTTTTGCTTCTGCCTTTGGAGCTTCTGCTTTTTCTTTCTCTGCTGTTTGCTTGTCTTTATCAGCTTTACGCTCACTTAATCCTTCTGCAACAGCAGCTGTAACTGCTTTCATAATTACATCAATAGACTTAGAAGCATCGTCATTTGCAGGAATTGCAAAATCAATAGCTTCTGGATCTGAGTTTGTATCAACAATACCAAATACCGGTATGTTTAACTTGTGTGCTTCAGAAATAGCAATGTGCTCTCTACGAGCATCTACTACAAATAATGCTCCTGGTATACGAGTCATATCTACAATAGAACCTAATTGCTTCTCTAGTTTTGCACGCTGACGGTCTACTTGTAAACGCTCACGTTTAGATAGTGTATTAAAAGTACCATCAACTTTCATTTTGTCTATACCAGCCATTTTTTTAATAGCCTTACGGATAGTAACAAAGTTGGTAAGCATACCTCCTGGCCAACGCTCAGTGATGTATGGCATGTTTATGTTCTTAACGTTTTCCGCTACAATATCTTTTGCTTGTTTTTTGGTAGCAACGAATAAGATTTTACGACCCGATGCAGCAATTTTTTTCAAAGCTTCACTAGCCTCGTCAACTTTTGCTACAGTCTTGTGCAAATCTATAATGTGGATTCCGTTACGCTCCATAAAGATATACGGAGCCATGTTTGGGTGCCATTTACGAGTAAGGTGACCAAAGTGTGCACCTGCTTCTAATAGCGTCTTTACTTCAACTCTTGACATTTTTTGTTTACTTTCTGGTTACTAATTGTGCTTAACTAGCAATTGCCAAGTAGCGCATATGCGGTCTTGGCAATTTAGATGCTAAACTAAACTTGATATTAACGTTTAGAGAACTGGAATTTCTTACGTGCTTTCTTCTGACCGAATTTCTTACGCTCAACCATACGTGGGTCACGAGTAAGTAATCCGTGTGGCTTTAAAGTTGCACGGTTATCCTCATCAATCTCACACAAAGCACGTGAAATACCTAAACGAATAGCTTCTGCTTGTCCGGTAATACCACCACCTTCAACATTTACTTTCACATCGTATTTACCAAATGTTTCAGTAAGTCTTAAGGCTTGCTCTGTTTTATATTGTAAAGTACCTGTTGCAAAGTACTCTTTGTAATCTTTTTTATTAACTGTAATGTTTCCTTTACCCTCTGTTAAATATACACGGGCAACAGAAGTTTTACGTCTTCCAATGGTGTGAGTTACTGCCATCTTATTTTAAATCGTTTAAATTGATTTGTTTTGGTTGTTGAGCTTCTTTATCATGAGTAGCTCCTTCAAATACATGTAAGTTACCGTAAATAGCACGACCTAATTTGTTTTTAGGTAACATACCTTTTACAGCATTTTCTATTAATCTTTCTGGTTTCTTAGCCATTACTTCGCGAGGAGTAGCAAAACGCTGTCCACCAGGATATCCTGTGTAACGAATGTATTGTTTAGAATCCCATTTATCTCCAGTTAAATTTACTTTCGAAGCATTTATTACAACCACGTTGTCTCCACAATCTACATGTGGGGTATAACTTGGCTTGTATTTTCCGCGTATAAGCTTTGCAACCTTAGATGCCAAACGACCTAATGTTTGACCTTCTGCGTCTACCAAAACCCACTGTTTGTCTGCGGTAGCTTTGTTGGCTGAAACTGTTTTGTAACTTAATGTATCCACCTTAGCTGGTATTTTAAATAATTGATAACGATATATCTCTCCCAAAATTGGGCTGCGAATTTACGACTAATATTTAGATTACTCCAAATTTATACACTATAATTTGTTTAAAACTCATAAATTAGCCCCTTGCTTAAACCTTTTGCAGGTTTTTTACGTCATACTATATGTAATAGAGCCGCAAAAATAGGTTATTTACACGCTAAACACCCCCAGATAAACATATTTTTACTGGGTTAACTAAACATTTTGCTATGAAGAATCTTAACAAACTTCTTATTATTGCTTTTGCCTTTACTGGTATACTGGCAAACGCACAAAACAATGTAATACCATGCTATGCTGATGAAATGCAGCAAGCATATTTTGATGCCAACCCGCAGGCAAAAATTGCACACGATCAAACACTGCAAGAATTAAGAGCTTACCAAAACAATTCTAATGTATCAAACAAAAAAGCAGCCGGCGATACAATACCCGTGGTTTTTCATATTATATATGATAGCCCAAACAGCAACATTTCTAAAGCACAAATATTAGATGGCTTACGTGTTTTAAATGAAGACTATAATGGCATGAATGCTGACACCAGTTTGGTAAGACCCATTTTTAAATCGAGAATTGCTGACGTGGGTGTAACTTTTGTATTAGCTACAAAAGATCCTTTGGGTAATTGTACCGAGGGTATTACCCGAACTTTTTCTTCTCTTACAAATGATGCTGATAACAGCGTAAAAAATGTTGTTGGTTGGAATAATGACAAATACCTAAATATATGGGTAGTTAATAGTATAGATGCCGGCGGATTAACCGGAGGTATAATTTTAGGGTATGCAAACTTCCCAAGTCCTGGTCAATCAGCATTTTTTGATGGTATAGTAATGCGCCATGACAGATTAGGTGAAATAGGAACCAGTGTATCTGATGGTCGTACCCTTTCTCATGAGGTAGGTCATTACTTAGGTTTACCACACACTTTTCAAGGAGGTTGTGGCAACGACCCAAATACGGATGGTGATGGAATTCATGACACTCCTCCTGTTGCATCATCAACATCTGGTTGCCCTTTAAGCAGAAACTCTTGTTCTAATGATAGCCCTGATGAGCCGGATCAAATAGAAAACCATATGGATTACTCAAGCTGCTCACATATGTTTACCAACGGACAAAAAAATGTGATGCAGTTTTATTTACACCATGCTACAACAAGAGGTCAACTTACCAATAGTGCAAACTTAAGAGCAACAGGTGTAGCTCCGGGCTCGCAATTAAGCAACTGTGCACCAGTAGCCGATATGAATTTAGAGCAAGACCTTATATGTGTTGGTGGTAATGTAACTTACTCTGAGACTTCTTATAATGGTACTCCTACTACATGGGCATGGAACTTCCCGGGAGGTACACCAAGTACATCAGGTTCTCCAAACCCTAATATTGTATACAATACTCCAGGTATATACGATGCTACAGTTACTGTAAGTAATGCAGCAGGATCTGACAGTAAAACCATTTCTCAAAGAGTAATTGTAAGACCTAATACTCCATTATACTGGAACAGCTTTAGCGAAGGATTTGAAAGCATTACTGTACCTAATACTTATTGGAGTGTTTTAAACCCACAACAAAACAGACAGTGGGCTGTAACAAACAGAGCAGCCTATACAGGCAACCAATGTGTTTGGTTTAATAATTTTAACTCAGGTAGTGGTAATGTTGATGAGCTAATTACCCCGGGTATAAACATACAGGGCTTAGCGAGTGCAGAAATTAAATTTTGGTACGCTTATGCCGAAAGAGCTGATGAAAACTCTGACAACCTAAGAATATACGTTTCTATAGATTGTGGTCAAACATGGACTTTAAGAAGAACATTGGCTGCAACTTTATTAGAGTCTGTGCCCAATAAAGTAACTCCATTTACTCCTCAATCTCAAAGTGAGTGGAGAGAAGGTATTGTAAATGTAAGTGCATTTATCCCTCAAGGAGATAACTTATTAGTTAAGTTTCAATTTAACTCTGGTGGTGGTAACAACTTATATATAGATGATATAAACATTACCGGTGCTATTGGCTTAAACGAAATTACTACAGAAGCCCTAGACTTAAAAGTAATGCCTAACCCTGCCAATCAATCTGCAGTAATCAATTTTAATATTGAAACTCCACAAGAGATTTCTATTAAAGTTGTAGATATGTTAGGTAGAGAAATAAAAGCTGTGGATACTAAAGCATACGAAGCTGGCGAACATAACTTACCGCTAAGCTTACCTGCAGGCACTAAAAAAGGCTTATACTTTTTGGTGTTTGAAACTCAAGGAAAGCAGTTACACCAAAAATTTATTTACACAAATAACTAGTATATAAAAGTATACTATGACAATTTTAAAGCCCGCTAATAGCGGGCTTTTTTTATGCACGCAACCTTTTTTGTTTTTACCTCATCACTTTAGTGAAAAACATCATTAAAAAACAAAAACATGAGAAGAACATTTACACTACTTGCTTGTATGCTTTTTGCATTTGCAGGCTTTTCGCAAACATTTACAACTATTGCAACAGACGGACAAGGCGATGATCATTCGGGTATTGGAACGGATGCAAAATCATTAAGTTACTTAATAGACTTTAATCAAGACAGTATCTGGTTTCAAATTGAAACATGGCAGGATAGACATGCTGACTGGGGTTATGTATTGGCTTTAGACACTGATCAAGTTGCATTAAACGGAAAACCAATTCCTCAGCACAACTTAGTAGGTACTCCGAATAATGATATGACCTATGATTTTTTGATTTATATCTATGAGAATAGCTTTTTTCCTGGATTAAATTGGGAAGTTTATGACACTAGCTCTTATGTACTTACTACAGGAACTTACAAAGCTCTTAGCCCTAAAATAGCTATTATAGGTTTTAAATTATCTGACTTTGACGCAGATGGCGACATGAATGTAATAGGTGGCGTAGGTAGTTTTGATATTTCTGCCACTGGCCCGCATGACATTATGCCTAACACTGGCTTTGGGACAACAAGCAGTACTGTTTCTGTAGAAGAAAACTTAGCAATTGATTTTACTATGTATCCAAACCCTGCTACAGATCGCTTATTTATTGATATAAGTAACCGCAAGAGTACAGACAAAATTCGTATCCTATCAGCATTAGGTACTACAGTGTTAGAGTCATCATTTAAAGAAGACTTATATATAGGTAACCTAGAAAGCGGTTTATATATAGTAATTATAGAAAGAGACGGCAAAGCTATCTCCACTAGAAAACTAGCCGTAAAGCATTAAAAAAACCATACATTTTACTTGAATCTAAACCCCTGATTGTTCAGGGGTTTTTTATTTATATTAGCTATACCCAAAAGTTAAATCATGAAAAAAAGTATACGCCTAGCATTTATATGTATTATAAGTTTATACTTTACCAGTTGTAGTAGAGTTTACACTGCTGGTGTTGTAAGTAATGACGTTTACCATACCGAAAAGCCATTTTATGATACTTATGAAGACAGTGTTCAGAAAACTGCCACCTATGGTAGTGCAAGCTTTTCTAACAATACCGGTTTTAACGGAGATGAAGAAAACATAGGTTTTATGATTCAAGGCTACAAATCGCATAGCGACCATTGGTGGAGTGCATCTTATGGAGGTTATTTTTATTCGGGAGATTATAAGGTAAACCTCTCTCCTAGTAATCAAATCCCTTATAATTTACAGGCCGAAAGCCAAAGTTATATTGGTTTTGGTGCTAAAGCAGATTTTTTCCTTTCTATAAATAACGACTTTCTGAACTTTAGAATTATTGGTTTAGAAGCTAGTATAAGTAAGGAGTGGGGCGATTATCAAGACGCTATGGAAAGTGCAGATGGTTTTAATAATAATGGTGAATTTATTTTCTTTTATGACCCCGATATACTTTTTGGCTGGGGACCCGCATCAGAAATTGAGTTTATCATCAATGATAATATAAAATTTGGTGGAGGATTGGCTGTTGGAGGCTATATAGATGTGCCCATAGCCTACTTTCAGGGACGCTTGTTTGCAACTTACAAAGACTTAAGCCTATCCTTTCAGCAAACCAATGCTATATCCGGCTTGTTGTCAGATGAATATAATAGTGGATTCTCATTAGGTGTAATCTACCGAATAGATTATAGACCTAAGCAAATGAAAAATAATATAAGACCTACTCCTAGGTTTTAATTAATCCTCTCAAAAGTAAAAGTACCCATAGTGGCAACTTTGCCACTTATATCTGCTAATGGTGCAGTGGTTATCATATGCACATTTTCCGGTGGGTTAGTTACACTATTTGCCGATTGAAAACCCATCCCGCTATCAGTACCTGCATCATATGCCATAGCATCTACCGTTTTACTGCTCACCCATTGTCCGTTTTCAATTAGGTTTACATTTTTTACTGCTATAAACCAATCGGGGCTAGGTGCAATCATGGTTACCATACTTACCTGAGAGTATTTTGTAGTAGCTACAAAGTTTTCGCTAGTGCTAGCAGGCGTACCAATACCCGAGCCCACTATTCTTACTCCCGCGTAATTATTGGCAATTAAAGCATCAATCTCATTATCTAAAGGAAAAACATTACCTGTTTCAGCCATATTTTTTATCCCGGGGCTTGCCAATGCTCCATCAGTATATATACTGCCCATTGAATTATGGGTTAAGCCAACAATAGGTGAAAAATGAGCTCCACTAGGCAAGGGTGTAGGGTGCGATGTATTAGACCAAATGGCATTAAAGGTAACTTTGTAGGTTACCACAGAATCCATAGTATTAGGGTTGTTATTACCTCCCGTATTTCCCGCTTGTGAATCATCATCGTTTTCGCAGGCAAAAGCCACAGCAGCTATAGCAAAAATGTATAGTGTCTTTTTCATAAGTATGCTAATTACTTAACAAACATACGGATAGAAAGGCTTTTTGGTTGTCAGTTAACTGACATAGACAAAATTAATGGGCTACCAGCCAGTTTTCCCCATAACCCATCTCTACATCTAAGGGTACAGATACTTTAATGGCATTCTCCATCTCATGTTTAATAATGGGCTGTATGGTTTCTAATTCTGCCTTAGAAGCATCAAACACCAATTCATCATGTACTTGTAATATCATTTTAGAGTCAAAGCCCTCTTTATTAAAACGATTATGAATATTAATCATTGCCATTTTTATAACATCTGCTGCACTACCCTGTATAGGCGCATTAATAGCGTTTCGTTCGGCATGTTTTCGTACCACCGCATTACGCGAGTTGATGTCTTTTAAATATCTTCTTCTACCCATCAATGTTTCTACATAACCTTGCTTACGAGCTACTTCAATACTTTCGTCCATATAGGCTTTAATCCTAGGGTAAGTCTCAAAATAAGAGTTGATAATCTCTGATGATTCCTTTCGGCTTAAATTGGTTTGTTGGCTCAATCCAAATGCAGAAACTCCGTAAATAATACCAAAATTTACTGTTTTGGCATTGCCTCTCATTTCTCTGGTCACCTCATCCAAGCCTACTTTAAACACTTTGGCTGCTGTAGCAGTATGTATATCTTCACCTTTACTAAAGGCCTCTAGCATTGCCTCATCTTGGCTTAAGTGTGCTATCAATCGCAATTCTATTTGCGAGTAATCTGCCGCCAATAATACATGGTTTTCATCTCTTGGGATAAATGCTTCTCGTACTCTTCTACCACGCTCTGTACGAATGGGTATATTTTGCAAGTTTGGCTCGTTAGAGCTTAAACGCCCTGTTGCCGCCACTGCCTGATGATAATTGGTATGTACCCTACCCGTTTTGGGGTTAATCATACTTGGTAAGGTATCTACATAAGTAGATTTTAGTTTTTGTATTTGGCGGAAATCTAAAATGCACTGAATAATTTCATGCTTATCTGCTAAATACTGCAAGGTATCTTCTGAAGTGGAGTATTGACCCGTTTTGGTTTTTTTTGGTTTATCTACCAATTTCATTTTCTCAAACAATATTTCACCCAGTTGCTTGGGCGATGCTATATTGAAATCTTCACCTGCCAGTTCTTTTATTTTGGCTTCTACGGCAACTGTTTCTTTAGCCAATTCTTCAGAGTAATTATTTAGGTATTCAGTATCTAACTTCACTCCTTCCATCTCCATTGCTGTAAGTACATTTACCAATGGCGACTCTACTTCCCAAAACAGTTTCTCGGCATTTTGTTCCTTTAATTTGGGCGCAAACACCTCTTTTAATTGCCAAGTAATATCAGCATCTTCGGTAGCATACTCTTTTATATCATCAACAGATACATCGCGCATACTGCCTTGGTTTTTACCCTTCTTGCCAATTAAGGTTTCTATAGAAACAGGCTTGTAACTCAAGTACACTTCAGATAACACATCCATATTGTGTTTCATATCCGGCTGTATTAAGTAATGCGCCAACATGGTATCAAACAATTTACCTTTTACCTCAACGCCATACCAACGTAATATGGTAATATCATACTTTAAGTTTTGCCCTACTTTTTCAATGTTTTCATTCTCAAAAAAGGGCTTGAACTCATTGATAATAGTCTTGGCTTCGTCCTGATTTTCAGGAGTAGGTACATAATACCCCTCGCCTGATTTATAACTGAATGACATCCCTACCATCTCTGCTTGGTGCGCATCAATTCCGGTTGTTTCTGTATCAAAACAAACCGATGTTTGTTGCAGCAACTTCTCTAGCAGAGCTTTTCTACTTTCTGTAGTATCAGCTAGCTGATAGTTATGCTCATAGTTTTCTATGGTCTTATATTCTTTTGGTGCTTCCTCTTCTTCCTCGTCATTTATAGAGCCCGAAAATAAATCTACCTGCCCTTTATTAGCTGCGGGTTTTGCAGCACCTTGCCCAACCGGAACTTCTTCGCCTAATACTCTTTTGGCTAAAGTTCTAAACTCAAGCTCAGTAAATAATTCTTTTATAGCCTCAGGATTAGGCTCTTCAACTTCTAATGCCTTTTCGTCAAACTCTATAGGCACATCTATAATTATCTTTGCCAATTCTTTAGAGAGTATTCCTAAATCCTTGTTTGCTTCTACTTTCTCTTTCATTTTACCCTTTAACTCATGGGTATTGGCCAACAAGTTTTCCATAGAGCCATACTCTGCCAAGAATTTTTTGGCAGTTTTTTCGCCCACACCCGGTAATCCGGGTATGTTATCTACTGCATCACCCATCATTCCTAAAAAGTCTATGACTTGTTCTACACGCTCTATCTCAAAGTTTTTACATACTTCTTGCACGCCCCATATCTCAGCGGGTTTCCCGCCACGTGCGGGTTTATACATAAATATGTGGTCTGATACCAACTGCCCAAAATCTTTATCGGGGGTCATCATATAGGTTGTAAAGCCTTGTTTTTCAGCTTTTTTGGCTAGGGTACCTATTACATCATCGGCCTCGTAACCATCACTAAATAAGACAGGTATATTAAAAGCTTCAATCAGTTTTTTGATATAGGGTACTGCTACTTTTATTCCCTCCGGTGTAGCATCTCTGTTGGCTTTGTACTGTTCAAATTGCTCATGACGTACTGTTGGTTTTGCGGTATCAAAAACCACAGCAATATGACTTGGTTTTTCTTTTTGTAAAACTTCCAATAAAGAATTTGTAAACCCAAAAATAGCAGAGGTATCTAAGCCCTTAGAATTCACTCTGGGGTTTTTAATGAAAGCATAGTATGCACGAAATATTAATGCGTAAGCATCTAGTAGAAACAGTTTTTTATCTGCGTGTTCTGTCATAATAAAAGGTCATTTGCTGTAAAAATAAACAAATCATCAGGCAAATTGTATTTTATTGTGTTTGATGTAACAAATTGACTAGTCAGTCGTTAAATTTGTGCACTCCTATAACTTAAATTATTTAAATGTTACGTCTTCTAATTATCATTGCGGTAGTCTTATTGATAGACATCTACGCATTTCAGGCTTTTCGCACAGTTATTAAAAGTAAAGTACTGGTAAGCATTATTTATTGGTTTGCAACTGTTGGGGTTTATGCGTGGTTTATATATGGTTTAAACATTGTAAGAAGTCATGGACATATGGGACCAATTATTACCTCCTTTTTTGCAGTAATGGTGCTAACTTATGTTTCTAAAATTGTAATTAGTGTACCCTTATTATTAGAAGATGTATATAGACTTGGTAAATACGTAAGTACCCTATTTACTACAGAGCCAGTAGAAATGGAAAGCCGAAGGAAGTTTGTGTCTCAAACGGCATTGATATTGGCTGCAATACCCTTTACATCAGTACTATACGGCATTACCAAAGGAAAATACAACTACAGAGTGCGCAGAGAAACCTTGTACTTTGATGACTTACCCGATGCATTTGACGGCTTTACTTTAACACAAATATCTGATATACATAGTGGTAGCTTTGATAACAAAGAGAAAGTAAACTATGGTATCGACTTAGTAAATGAGCAACAGTCAGACATGATTGTGTTTACGGGTGACTTGGTAAATAATGTAGCCGATGAAATGGATCCGTGGAAAGAGAGTTTTGCCAAGCTATCTGCTAAACATGGTGTATACTCTATCTTAGGGAACCATGACTATGGAGACTACGGTAATCTTACCGATGCTGAAAAGGTGACTAACTTTAAAAAACTGAAGGATACCCATAAAGAAATCGGTTTTAGACTACTATTAGATGAGCACGTACCAATTGAAAAAGACGGCGAAAAAATATCTTTAATTGGGGTTGAAAACTGGGGTATTGGTTTCCACCAGCATGGAGATTTAGAAAAAGCTATTAAAAATGTTGACCATAAAGACTTTAAAATACTGCTATCACACGACCCATCTCATTGGGAGGAGCAAGTAAAAACACACGATAAACATATACATCTTACACTATCGGGTCATACACACGGAATGCAGTTTGGTATAGAAATACCGGGCATTAAATGGAGCCCTGTAAAATATCGTTACCCTAGATGGGCAGGTCTTTACGAAGAAAGCAAGAAATACATATATATAAACCGTGGCTTTGGATATTTAGCATTCCCTGGGCGTGTGGGTATATGGCCGGAAATTACCGTTATTGAATTAAGAAAAGCTTAATCAGGTTGGTTTAGAGTTGCTTTGTTGTTCTCTCTTTTTGTTATAGGTTTTGCCTAGTTTTTTGGTATATGCATCTAGCTCTTCAGCTACTCTACTAAAGTAACCTGCATACTCATTTAAACTTTCTTCAGATAACTCTTGCTTGTTTAAGCTCTCCACTAAACCTAACAAACTGGTTACCGGCCTGCGTATTACATGAGAAATAGAAAAGCATATATCCTCTAGTGTTTGCTCATATTCCTTAGACTCAGTAATATCATGTATGGTTCCGTACCAAATAGTAGAACCGTTATCTTTCTTTTCAGGAAAAGCCAATACTCTAATCCAAGTAATGGTTCCATCAGCCATAACATTACGGTGCTTAGTGTCATAAGTGCTTAGGTTTTTTTCAGATATATCCATCGCATTTTGAACATCCATAAGGTCTTCTGGATGAATTACTGAAAACAACGGACCACCATCAAGAGCCAAATCAGCATGTACCTCAGGGTATATATCTTTTATTCCTTTACTGATAAATGGAAAACATGTACTCCCGTCTTTCCTTCTTTCAAATTGAAAAATAGCACCCGGAGCCTTATCGGTAAGGTACTTTAGTAGCTTGGCATTATTTTCTATTAGTTTTTCTTGTTGTAATAATTGTTTCTTAGCCTCAATACGCTCTATTGCCTTTTTAGACATTAAGGCTAATGCCTTTTTTTGATCTTCCGTTATTTCTCTTGGCTTTAAATCAACCACGCATAAGGTACCAAGGGCATACCCGTTTGAGGTAACTAAGGGTGCTCCTGCATAAAACCTAACTTTAGGGTCATTTGCTACCAAGGGGTTGTCAATAAAACGTTCGTCTGTACTTAAGTTACCAACCACCATCACCTCATTTGGGTTTTGGATAGCTGTAGTACAAAAGGCATATTCTTTGGGTATCGTATCTTGCTCTACACCCACTTTTACTTTATTCCACTGCAACTTATCATCAATAAAAGTAATCATAGACACAGGAGTATCTAAAATCATAGCTGCCAACTCTACAATATCTTCAAACTCATTTTCAAATAACTCATTTAGTATTTGATATTCATTGAGTTCCTTTAACCTTAAGTTTTCATCAACATGTACTTTTCTCACAGTCATTATCGGTGGGGATTAATGTATTTATACTCTGAAAAACAAGAATATACGTACGATTGTTTCCTGTGCTCAGATTTCAATACAATAAAAACTAGTATGCACGCATATCTACACCAAGATAAAAAAATATTAGAATAACCACACTACATAACAGTTATAAAACCAAAGAAATTTGGCTTTTTGTATATTTGTTTATACCCAAAAATCCCATTTTATGAAATACAAAAATCAGCTTACAAAAGTCATTCGTATTGTAGCCAGAGCTTGGGCCGTACTAGGCATTGCTTTTTTAGTATTTATGATATGGGGGCATATTTTCGGCTCAGAGCCTCAGCAAATAAACGGAATGAATGATGTACTGAGTCTCGCCTTTTTCCCAACAGGCGTATTAATTGGCTTGCTGTTAGCTTGGCGCTGGGATGGCTTAGGCGGTATTATTACAATTGCTAGTATGGCCGGCTTATATATACTTAGACCCGATTTAACTTTTGATTTGTTTACCCTAGCATTAGCCGTACCCGGAGTTCTATTTTTGGTGTATTGGTTATTAAACAGGCAACCGAAAGTTAGTGTTTCATAATTGCTGATTTTATTATGAGTGATTATAAACAAAAAAAAGCTTTAGAAAAACATAAACTAATTAAGTTTATTTCATCCCTAGAAGTTCCAGCAATAGATATAAAAGAAAGTGAAACCCCAGACTTTTATATTTCTTTATTTCAATCTAAAGTAAATGATAAATTAATCAGTCTTGAAATGACTGATATAATTGACTTCCACCAAAAAAAACGAGAAGCTATTCATGAAAAAATCATTGAATATGCAAAAACTCAATTTAAATCACTGTACCAAAATGCTAATCTTACAGTATACATAACATTTATTGAATACGAAATACCAAAAAAAGGTACTGAGGTAAATGAAATAGCTAATCAAATATTTGACCTAGTATGTAAGGTCTACAATAATATTTCTGACTTTAAATTTAGAGTTGAGAAAACGTTTGATATTGGAATCAAAGCCGTAAGTAATATTATAATCTCTAATGAACATAACTTTTGTAATTGGCAAAGTATTGGTTGCCATAAAAGAGAAGAGATTGATACTGAATGGCTAATTAAAAAAATACGCACTAAAGAAGCGTTAATACCGAAATATCAAAAAAAAGTCGATGAAAAATGGCTGTTACTAATTTCATATTATGGCCATAAATCTTCCAGTCATATTTTTGATAACGTTATAATAGATGATGATTTAGACTTTGATAAAGTATATGTATACGAATACATGCCCAATAGCATAATTGAATTGAAGTAATTACTCTCCCTTTAAAGGAATTATCCATGGGTAATGCCCAAGACGTCTTTCTTCTTTAGATAAATCTAAATCGGGTGGTACTATAGTTTGCCATGGTTTACCATTTAAGCTTAATGATGTGATTGCAGTAACCTTATCTACGGTATGTCCTTTAGCTTCATAATCTTCTTTTAGGTCATGGGCAAACTGCACCATTAAATCCGGATCACCAATTAAACGATTATACTGATGCCATGTAAGTATAGATTCATTTACAGGGTCTACGTATATGGCTCTTGGTTTCCCATCTACAAATACCTTAAACTCTATACTACCCGATTTTGCCCTTAGCATCATTCGCCATGAGAATTGATGCCCTTCTTCTGTCCAGTTTACATTGCCGGGATATAAGTAATGCCTAAACGGAATGAGCAACTGAACAACAAAAAATACAGATACTACCCATGTTAATCTGTTTTGTAGCTTTAAACTAGGGGCTTGGTACGATTCTATTTCATATTCGGGCAAATGTTTTTTAAAGATGGGCATTTTTCTGGGCCATGAAGGCGAGAAATATAAAGTGGTCATCATTAAAGAAAACCATGGGAATGTTGCCAATCCGTAGGTTAATACATTCAGCATATGGAAACATATAGCCATGATTAGACCAATCGGTCTAATTTTTCTAATTAATAGTATCGGAACAATCAATAAATCGAAGAACAAACCACTAACCGACATAAACTTTGGCGCCCATTCTTTAGTCAATAAACTACCTATCAAAGGTCTATCTCCTTTGTAAGGCAACCATTGTTTTAAGGCCCCTGCCTCCCACCAATCGGTATGGAGCTTGGCTATACCTGCATAAAAATAGACAATGCTCATCATCCCTATTAATAGGTATAGAGAAACGGCGGGCACTACAGATTTTTTGATTTCGGGCTTTCGTTTAACATCAACCGACATGGCTTTGTGTGCCGGCATAAAAATCATAAAAAAGGCAATCATCATGTACAAATACGCATGATTGATGTACTCTGCCTTTTCCATTAAAAAAATATGTGCATAACCTAAGAACAATACGGTTGCAGACACTCTATAAAAAGCACCGGCAGCCACCATTATACCCGCTAGTATGGTAATAATAAACACAGCATACATCCCCCAAGCCGGATAAGGCTGTAGCCAATCGAAGAAATAATACGAGAAATGCATTTTGGGTGTGATGTACTCCCAAAAATCTTCATTTAAAAACTGATTGATTTGCTCAAAAGCCAAGAACAAACCTGCGGCAATCCTGAAATAAACCAGCGATGCAATGTCAGTGGGTTTAAACAGGAAATTTCTCATTTAGGTTTAGGTTTTAACTTACTTGTAATTGCTTACGTAAATTTAGTAGCATGTCGTTGGTCATATCTGCTAAATCGTATTGATGAGCCCAGCCCCAATCTGAACGCGCATGACTGTCATCTATACTTTGTGGCCAGCTATTAGCAATTTGTTGGCGGTAATCGGGCGCATAGCTAATTTCAAATTCTGGGATGTGTTTTTTCACCTCAGCGGCAATATCCTCCGGATTGAAACTAAAACCTGCTACATTATATGATGAACGAATTTTTACGTTTTCGGAAGCCGTTTCCATCAAGTCAACTGTTGCTCTAATAGCATCGGGCATATACATCATTGGCAAGGTAGTTTCGGGTCCTAAAAAAGACTCGTACTTACCGTGTTTCAACGCTTCGTGATAGATATGCACTGCATAATCTGTAGTACCACCACCCGGTGCGGCTTTCCAGCCAATTAATCCCGGGTAACGAATACTGCGCACATCCACATTAAATTTCTTGTTGTAATACTCACACCAACGCTCACCTGCTTGTTTACTAATACCATATACAGTATCCGGTTCCATTACGGTAAACTGTGGTGTATTTTGTCTGGGAGTAGTAGGTCCGAAAACCGCAATAGAGCTAGGCCAATATACTTTTTTAATGATGCCGTCTTTTGCTAAATTCAGTACATGAAAAAGGCTTTCCATGTTCAGCTTCCATGCAAAATCTCTGTGCTGTTCTGCAGTAGCAGAAAGCATAGCCGCCAATAAATATACCTGAGTAACCTTGTACTGTTTTACAATTTCTGTTAAACGACTGCCATCCATAGCATCTAGGTTTTCAAAAGGGCCCGATTGCATTACCACCTCAGCGGCATCTTTTATATCCGATGCTATCACATGGCTATCGCCATAAATCTCGCGTAAGCGCATTACCAATTCGGTACCTATTTGACCCGATGCTCCTATTACCAGTACTGTCTCTTTCATTTTCGATTTCGTTTAATCAGGATACAAATATAAAGCTTGCAGCTTAACCCATTTGAACAAACTAATCTTTATTTACAAAGATTTCATTATAATCATCACTACTAATTACTGTATCATAACCTCCTACATTCTCATCGTTTATATGTCTATTAAGACCCGTATATTCTAGACTTGCATCTTCATACCTCTTAAACTTATATACAGCATCATTCATGATAGAGCTATTAAATACATCAAGGCTAACTAACAATTCAAAATCTGAGATAGAAAGACCCGTTACTTTTTTAAACAAAGCAGGTTCAAGTTGGGTAATAACATCCTTTAAACTGCGCTCTCTATAGTCTGTTAAATACATGAAAATCGGAATACGGGTTGCAAACTTTATAAGTTTATCCTGAATTTGTTTCCTAAGACTCTTGTATTCTTTTTCTTCTTTAGATAGCTCTCTCTTTTTTTTATTGGTAATCTCAGAGTCATTCGCATCCTTTTTAGCCTTTTTTACAGCTTCAGACTTATTAATTATAGTCTCAATATCTTGATTTAAAGATCTAAATTCTTCAATACTCATTAAAGCATTTAAGGCATCCTCACAATTCTTAATTTTTTCAAGAGTTCCGTTATCAACATTTACAAGCAAAGCTGACTCCCACCTTCGAGCGAGTAAAGTTGCCGTTGTGCCACTCAAGGCCATATCAAGAACTCCGGCAGCGTCTACCTGCCTCATTCCAAAACCATCATACGCCAATACAGGTAAAAAGTTTATAAACTCAGCAACATTTGCTTCTGGGTTAGCTTCGTTTACATTTAATCGACAGGCATAATCTGCAACTTGGCTTAAAGCCCTATTGGGTGCAAAATCAAAAACATAACATTCTTTTTTTATTATTTCAGTCTTATTTGGAGACTCCCCATCAGGGTTATTAATTGCCCAAGGTGTTTGAACTCTAAATGCTGCCTGAAAATAAGTTTCTGGGCTAGAGGAGTTGCGAAGCATAAAAATACCTGTCCATGGCTTTACTGAAACACCTGTTGTGAGCTTTCCACATGAAAGCGTAATAGTTTTTGTCTCTAGTGGATTACCCATTTTATCTAATACCGGTGGTAAGGCGTCAACACCAATCCCTGCCTGCGCACCTGCAGCAACGATTACTTCGTAATCATGGTAAAATGTATTATTAGGTTTTTGCATTAAGTTTTTCATGGCAATACATGAAGCTACTGATGGCAAAAACCAAAACGTGTGATTTAGAACACTTAACAATCTTGAATCAGAAAAGGGCATAGCTGGTTTTCCTCCACTTTTTAAATTAGCCAATGTAGTTGCTGAAAAACTACCCCTAATAAGGTCTAACCATTTTTGAACATAATCCTCCATTCTAAAACATGCGCCCTCTCCATCACCGGTTGCCTCAAAAAACACATTCAAATCAAACTCATTATACTCACCGCCTTGAGCTATTTCTTTTATCTCAGGTGGCATTTGATAAGTAAGTAAAACCATCCTTGGCAAACTCTCATATGGATTGTTTTCACCTTCCCATTCTTCTTTGGCTTTTTGCTCATCAGAGTATGTCCAATTGAAAATTTGCTCTTCTATAAACTCACCAGATGCTATTGCTCTAAATGGTGTCCCTGAAAGGTATAAAAAACCATTTGTAGTAATAGGAATTTCTTCTTCATCAAAGTAGTCTATTCCCTCTCCCTCATTAAATTTAGCTTCCTTAACATCTTCTGATTCAAAAAGATCTTTCGCATTCTCTCGCCATGCACCATAGTGGTACTCATCAAAAACCACACAGTCCCATTGAGTAGCATGTACCCATTCATTTTTGACCTTAATACCCCCTGTGGATGGGTTTTTCCCCAAATAATCTTGAAAAGAACCAAAACATACATAGGGTTTATCTAGGTCAATATTTTCATACGAAAGCCCATTTTTGCTAATAAACTGCCACCCCTTAAAATCTACATGAGTCATTAGATCCTCTTGCCACGCACTTTGTACTGCAGGTTTAAAGGTAAGAACCAAAATTTTTGTCCAACCCATTTTTTTAGCCAATTGATAGGTTGCAAAGGTTTTGCCAAAACGCATTTTAGCGTTCCATAAAAAACGTGGAGATTTATCGGGGTTTTCCTTTTTATAATCCTCAAAATAAGCCGAAGCTTTTTCTATGGCAGCGATTTGCTCTGGCCGCATAGCAAAGTCTTGCGAACGATTCTCTTCATTTAGCTCATTGTTTTTTATTGCAACAAGTGCTGCCTTTAAGTTTTCTTTAGTACATTCAAACCACTCTCCATCTGTATTCAAAACCCCTCTATCTCTCAGGTATTTATGCACGTCATAGTCAGTAAAACTAGAGCCATCATTGCGCATAGCATTTTCTTCCAACACAATAATGTATTCTGACCTTGTGGCACCTATTTGCTCTCTTATGCGCTCTTGTGCTGTTCTACTGGTATATCCAATTTTTAACTGCCCGCTTCTTGAAGCATCATTAGGTAGCTTATATGCATAAATGGTAGGTGTTACCTCTGATTTTTTTGGGAAGAAATTTTGACTCATAATTATTTAATTCTTGAGTCAATAAATTCCCACTCATCATCGGTTATATGCCACCTCTGCTTTAAAATATCATCTGTAAACTCTTGATTATACACTTCCAAGTCTGGTATAAACTCAAATTTCTCTCTCGTAACGTGTTGTGAAACAACCGTTTGAAGAAGTAAAAATCGAACTATTTTAGTTAATAGGTATTTAGCAAAAGACTCAACCTCTTCCTTGGACGAAAAAGCACAAGCCACAAGCCATGACTCAGTACATACTTCACCTGGTTGAATTACTTTGATGTTGCCATCATAGTAAAAACCAACTGGCTTTGAAAAATCTGTCTGACCTGCTATTGGAGCAGGGGGTATTATTAACTTCCATTTATCCTTCAGGTTTAATTTATCGCTTACATCCTCTTCATTTGCATATCCAAGACCAATTTTCTGAGTAAAGTAACAAGGAATACCCGTCTTTTGTGGCTCATAGTTTGTAGGCAAATTAAATGGCTTTCTTGATGAGATCCTTTTATTTAAAAAGCTCTTCGGGTTTTCAGCTTCGATTACCTTTTTAATAATTGGAATAGCCTTACTATGTCTTATAAAAATATTATACTCATTTAATACTCGTTCAGATGAAACCTGTTTACCCTCATAATGATTAATTACCTCACACAAACCTTGCTTATCCCTATCCCATAAAAAGTAACATATACCACCAGCAATGTCAACACCTGGAAAAACGTGTGCTGAATTTTCAAAATCAACTAACTTTCTAACTCTACTATCATTGAGCATTTCATTTCTAAACTCATCTAAGCCTTTCCCTCCAGCATACCATCGTGCAGGTATAATCATACTTAAATACCTTGGTCTTAACTTTTTTGCTTGTTCTATAAATTTATGATAAACTGGGCTTGCACTCCTTCCGTGACCACCATCACTTAATTGATAAGGGGGATTACCAATAATTACATCAAATTTCATATCAAAAATATTTTCGGGCTCAGCAGTATGTATAAACTGGTAAGCATATGTTTCTAAATCATCTGGTCTATCATACACTTCTTTGCTTGCTCCGCAGTAAGTACACTTGCCATTTTGCCATGTGTGTTGTATACGATTGTATTTAATATTGCCTTGGTCTGTCTCAAATTCTGTACATACTGAAAGTTTCCCATTAGCATGTTTAGAGCAATATACACTCCGTCTTGCCATAAGAGAGGTTAGCTCTGTTATAGCAATCCCATATAGTTGTTTTGTAAATATGTGGTTTATGCGATCTTGTTGATCGGGAATCTCATTTTCCAATCCTTTAATCAAGCGAGCCGCAATTTCTCTTAAAAATACGCCCGACTTTGTAACCGGATCTAAAAAGGTAGTTTCTTTACTTTCAAACAGCTCTTGCGGGAGCATATCTAACATTTGGTTTACCAATTTAGGAGGGGTAAAAACCTCATCATTGCTTAAATTGGCAAGGCATGATAATACATCCGGATTGTAATTTATGTTAGGCATTATCTGCTAGTTTTAAAAAATGTACTACCGGGTAATCCTTTATAGGCTCATCTATTGCAGCGGGGTTCCCTTCATCATTAAACATAGAAAATTGATGCGTTTTCTCTACCAAAAACTTAAAAATGTAATCTCGTCTTTTAAGCATACTACCATTTATAGCAGTCCATTCTGAAAACACAATCGGTTCTTTAGTTTCAGGATTTGTAAAATCTAAAGCATCACCCCATAGTATATTTCTATCCAGTAAAAATTTCACAGAACTTCGGCAAGTTTCTTTACATTCAGACTTATAGAGTTTTGTGTATTGTATATTAAATATTTCAAACAATCGCTCACGACATTCTATTGCATTGTCTTCTAAAATATCAATCCCGTAAATACTAGAAACCGCAATAATAGCATAGCGCTCATACTCCGATTGGCTTTTTTTATATTTTGCTTTTACAACAGCTAACTTTCTATTAAGTACTTCTGCTAAAAAATTTCCATTGCCACATGCCGGCTCTAAAAACCTAGAGTCAATTCGCTCTGTTTCTTGCTTTACCATATCTAACATAGCATTCACTTCACGTTCATGAGTAAAGACCTCCCCATGATCGGTTACTCTTTTCTTAGATTTTACTTGACCCATTTTGTCTTTATGTTTAGCTCTTGCCTTATTAAAGGCTAGGCTTATTTATTGCTATAACAGTTATGACGTTTTTTAATAATACAGTAAACTTAAGAATAAATGATGCATTAAAATATCTAATAACAAAATTTTATATCAGCCCAGTAACTGATTTATGTCATATCCTTTGGAAGTACTTTTTGTATCTTTGCGCGATGCAAAATATTGAGAATATGGATCCTAACCAGCAGAAAAAAGGACTTGCTAACAAATACGGAAAAGAAGAATTGCAAAAACGCTTAGATGCAGAGACTTTTAAGCGCAGAACGGTATCCTTATACCGTTATGTAATTATAGAAGACCCACAAGCTTTTAGAGACAAACTATATGAGCAATGGGATGCACTTGGTTGCTTAGGCAGAATTTATGTAGCGCGCGAGGGTATTAATGCCCAAATGAATGTACCCGAACCTAAGTGGGAAGCCTTTATTGAGAACCTAAATACTCACAAAGAGTTGCAAAATATTCCGCTAAAAATTGCGGTAGAAGATGATGGAAGATCGTTTTTAAAGCTAACTATAAAAGTGCGTAACAAAATTGTTGCGGACGGATTGGACGATGGCTCTTTTGATGTAACCAATGTAGGCACACACCTTACTGCCAAAGAGTGGAACGAAGCGATAGAAAATGACGAACCGATAGTAGTAGACATGCGTAATCACTACGAAAGCGAAATTGGTCATTTTAAAGGAGCTATTACTCCGGATGCAGAAACTTTTAGAGATGAGTTGCCCGAGGTATTAGAAAAACTAAAAGGCAAAGAGGATAAAAAAGTATTGCTGTATTGCACAGGTGGTATCCGTTGTGAGAAAGCCAGTGCTTACTTAAAACACCACGGCTTTAACGATGTAAACCAACTACATGGCGGCATTATTGATTATGCACGCCAAATAGAATCTGAAGACTTAGACAACCTTTTTAAAGGGAAAAACTTTGTGTTTGATGATCGTTTGGGAGAGCGTATTTCTAACGAGGTAATTAGCTCTTGCCACCAATGTGGCGAACCTTGTGATGTACACGTAAACTGTGCCAATAAAGACTGTAACCTGCTTTTTATACAATGTGAAAACTGCGCCAAAGAGCACGAAGGTTGTTGCTCACCGGAGTGCATAAGCGTTATACACATGAGCGAAGAAGAACAAAAGGAATACCGTAAAGGCAAGAAAAACCAAAAGATTTTCCATAGCCACAAACGCGTAGATTTGAGCAAGCGGTTTAAAGAGTAATTTCCACTTACTTTTTTATGGAAAAACTATTCATCCATCATCTTATTATAAAAATTGATAGATGAATGTAAACAAGCTACATATTTACCTTTGTATTTCTCTTAATTTTTTGTTGGTCAGCAAATACATTTTTGATGCACTTACAATACAGTGCGGGCCTTGTATGCCTTTTTCAGTCTGCTCACCCTGCCAAACTAGCTTTATGGAAAACTTTGGCTGGTATTTTATTATAGCTAATCTTATCTCCTGCTTTTCTCTCTTTCTTATCCCTAAGCATTTTAGAACTCATTAAGCCTTTTTGATTCTCTTTATATATTTAGTTTATAGTTTTAATTTGGTTTATATTATAAACTAGTTTATATTTGCAAAGAATTTAATTTTATAATTATGAAAAAAATAGCTTTTATTATTAGCACTCTGCTGTTTTTACACACAGCTTCTTCTGCCCAAAGTCTTATAAATAGTGGTTTTGAGGCATGGGACCAAAGCGCAGGTTTTGAGGCTGCCCCGGGTTGGTTCAACATCAATTTTTTAACACAACAAGGCCTACCTGCTACCACATCGCCAACACCAGATGCGGCACATGGTAGTAAAGCAATGCTACTAGAAACCAAAGCCGGTGGCGGAGGTGTAATACTAGGTTATGCAGCCGTAGGTAATCAGCAAATCTTTCAGCAAGGCACATTTTTCCAAGACCAACCCGTTTTCCTTAACTTTTACTACAAAGCTTTTCCGCAAGCAGGAGACAGTGCTTGGGTACACCTAGAGTTGAAAACTACTTCTGGCGGACAAGTTGTTGGTGATTTAGATTGGTATGAAAGTGATACCGTAAGCACCTACCAATTAATGACTATCCCTATTAACTACAAAAACACCTTAAGTACTACCTATTTAGATTTAATTTTTAGAAGTAGTTACAACGATACTTTTGGGATTGAAGGCAGCCAACTGATTATAGACTCGGTATTTTTTACTGACCAAAGTGTAGTCAGTATTGATGAGGGTCAACAAACAGAAGTACAAGTATACCCCAACCCTGCTTCAGACATCATCAACCTACAATTTACAGAAGCTATTGGTGATGTAAGCATCTATAACGTTACAGGTGAAAGAGTACTCTATAAAAACATACAAGCTCATGAAGGACAACTACCGGTAGGAGATTTACCCAAAGGAGTATACACCCTCCATATTCAAAACAAAAAAGGTTTAATCACTAAAAAAATAGCACTCAAATAACCCCAAACCGATAGTTAAATACCTTCATAAAATGTATTTTTGAAAAGGAAGCCTTTCCCCCATCAAAAAAATCGGTTTATGAAGGTATTTTTTTATTTAATTGGCATTTTATTATTGATTGCTTGCAATCAAAAAAACCAGCCTCACATTGAACCAGAATTTTCAGAAGACTACAACAAATGCTTTAGCATTGAAAACGGTTACCCCGACTTTATATATACTGATACCCTCATTACCTCAACCGAAAAGGGCAACTTCATTAAAAAAATAAGCATTACCGATTCTACTTATATGCGAGTTGTAGGTAGAGGCAACATTGAGTACACCCTTGATACTGTAGCTTGCAAAGGTCTGCCAAGAGGCGGTATAGATTGGGAAACCGATGAGTTTATTGCTTACATACACCCATGCGGAACCTACTGTTGGGGTAACACAGTGTTTTCTCTGAAAGAGAAAAAAGAACCTCTCAAACTATCTTATTCTACTGTAGATTTAGAAACAATGAATGCCTTATCTGTAACGGATAAAGAGTTTGTGATTACAAACCTGAGAACCCAAAAAGAGGAAAGACTGCCTATAGAAGATATTGACTGTGTAAATGGCTACCCATTATTTAGTGTACACGATATAGAGCTGTCTAATGATACTATATACTACACCCTAAAATGTAAGTATGAAGCTGATATCAGCAATAAAATTGATGTGCGTTTGTATACAAATCGTATACAAGAACCATAGTATTAATTAGGTATGTACTGAATAATAGCTGAACCTGATAAAAGTCATTTTACAACAACTTATATAAAGGGTATATTTGCATAAAACAATGAAATATGCCCTTTTATCATCAATTAGGAAAAATACCACATAAGCGCCATACCGTTTTTAAAAAAGCAGATGGTAGCCATCATTACGAGCAATTATTCGGTACCGAAGGTTTTTCGGGAATGTCATCATTGCTATACCACTTAGAGCGTCCTACACAAGTAAGTAACATTGGTAAGTCTTACTCTGTAGAACCCAAAGTGGCTGTAGGTAAAAACATGACATCAAGAATGCTAAAAGGCTGGGATGTACCTCCTGCCGATGACTTTTTAGATGCTCGTGTAATATTATTAACCAATAATGATGTAAATGTGGGTGTGGCTGCTCCGCGTAAATCATTAACCGATTACTTTTACAAAAATGCAGATTCTGACGAAGTGCTTTTTGTACATAAAGGAACCGGCACCTTACGCACACTAGTGGGTAATATAGATTTTGAATATGGCGACTATTTGGTTATCCCTCGTGGAATGATTTACCAAATAAATTTTGATACAGAAGACAACCGTTTATTAGTAATAGAATCTTCTAGCCCGGTTTATACCCCTAAAAGATACCGCAACTACTTTGGTCAGTTGCTAGAACACTCTCCGTTTTGTGAGCGAGATATTCGCAGACCACAAAACTTAGAAACGCACGATGAAAAAGGTGAGTTTTTAATAAAGATTAAAAAAGAAGGCACTATACACGAAATTACTTACGCAACACATCCTTTTGATGTAGTAGGTTGGGATGGCTATAACTACCCATACGCTTTTTCGGCGCATGACTTTGAGCCTATAACAGGGCGTGTACATCAGCCACCTCCCGTACACCAAACTTTTGAAGCAAATAACTTTGTAATTTGCACATTTGCACCTAGGCTGTATGATTACCATCCGGAGGCAATACCTGCACCTTACAACCATAGCAACATAGACAGCGATGAAGTGTTGTACTATGTAGATGGTGACTTTATGAGCCGTGCGCATGTAGAAAAAGGCTTTTTCTCTGTACACCCTGCCGGTATACCACATGGGCCGCACCCCGGTACCATGGAAAAAAGTATTGGCAAAAAAGGCACTGAAGAGCTAGCCGTAATGATAGATACTTTTAAACCATTAAAAATTACTGAAGCCGCATTAAAAATTGATAGCGAAGACTACTGGAAGTCTTGGATTGAGAAATAAGATTCGTTAATTTGCATAATTAAGCACAAAAAACTGATTATATCATGTCAACTATAACCGATAACACCTCATTAAAACTAGAAAAAGTTTTTACAGAAGCCGAAGACTTTTTACCATTAAACGGTACTGATTATGTAGAGCTTTACGTTGGTAATGCCAAGCAAGCTGCACATTATTACAAAACAGCTTTTGGTTTTAAATCTGTAGCCTATGCAGGTTTAGAAACGGGTATAAAAGATCGTACATCGTATGTTATAGAACAAGATAAAATCCGATTGGTACTTACATCGCCATTAAATAGCGAAGGCCCAATAAATGACCATATTGTAAAACATGGTGATGGTGTAAAGCATGTAGCTATTTGGGTAGACGATGCTACAAAATCTTGGGAAGAGACAACCAAGCGTGGTGCAAAATCATACTACGAGCCAAAAGTAACTAAAGATGCTGATGGCGAAGTAGTTACTTCTGCAATACATACATACGGAGAAACCATACACATATTTGTAGAGCGTAAAAACTACAATGGTGTGTTTATGCCGGGCTTTAAAAAATGGGAATCTCACTACAACCCATCTGATGTTGGCCTAAAATACATTGACCACATGGTGGGTAATGTAGGTTGGAATGAGATGAACACTTGGGTAGATTTTTACAAAAACGTAATGGGTTTTGCTCAGTTAGTATCATTTGATGATAAAGATATCTCTACAGATTATACTGCCTTAATGAGTAAGGTAATGACCAATGGTAATGGTCGTATCAAGTTCCCAATAAACGAGCCTGCCGAAGGAAAGAAAAAATCTCAGATAGAAGAATATATAGACTTTTATAACGGAGCAGGTGTACAACACATGGCACTAGCAACCGATAATATTATAGAAACTGTAACGGCACTTCGTGACCGTGGTGTAGAGTTTTTATACGTACCCGAAAACTATTACGAAGATGTACTAGACCGTGTTGGCGAAATTGACGAAGACTTGGCTCCGCTTAAAGAGTTAGGTATTTTAATTGACCGCGATGACGAAGGGTATTTACTACAAATATTCACCAAGCCTGTATCAGACAGACCTACTTTGTTTTACGAAATAATTCAACGTAAAGGAGCACAGTCTTTTGGTAAGGGAAACTTCAAAGCATTGTTTGAGGCAATTGAGCGTGAGCAAGAAAACAGAGGTACTTTATAGTACAAATTCAATATTCATGTTGTTACATTATATGTAAGTATATTCTTACGCAGCTTTAAATCAGTTATTTAAAGTAAAATTTTATTGTGTATTTGATAATAGATTTTATATTTGCATATAGCTATGATTTAAAACAACCTGAATTGTGTCCACAACAAAAAAACGTCAAGGGTCATTTGAAAGGCACTTAAAGAAACAAGAGCGTAATAAAAAAATATTTTACGTGTTCTTGGCTTTAATTGTGCTTGCAGTAATTGCACTTATTGCATTATCTGTATAATTTTTTCGTAACAATATTTACATTCAATCGTTTTCTTTAGCAAAGGCATAAGCTTTGGTGCTTATCATCAACTATTTTTTTTAATTTGCCCGCTATATGAGAAAACTATTACTCCTCACCCTGTTATTGGTGTCTACTGTAAGTATGGCACAGCAAAATATTTATGGTAAAGTTATTTCTGCTGATAACAAAGAAGAACTGGCTTTTGTAAACATTACCACAAATGGCTCTAAATACGGAACCACAACCGATATTGATGGTAAGTTTAAAATAAGAACCAATATCAAAGTAGAGTCTTTAACATTTAGCTTTATTGGCTTTAAAAAGAAAGTAGTACAAATTACAGCGGATACCAAGTATCCCTTGCTTGTAGAGCTTGAGGAAGATGTAGAGTTTTTAAACGATGTAGTACTTACTCCAGGTGTTAACCCTGCACACAGAATTATTAAAAAAACCGTAAAAAACCGAGACATCAATAACCCGGAAAAGCTAGAAACTTTTCAGTACGAATCTTACAATAAGTTTTTAATTACCGGAAATACAGATTCTGTTCCAAACATAGAAAACCCTTTAAATGGAACTGACTCTGCTAATGCAGAAATGAAAGATTTCTTTAATAAACAACACCTGTTTATTATGGAATCTGTTACCGAAAGAAAATACAAAAGACCCAACAATAGCTTTGAAAAAGTATTGGCAACAAGAGTATCGGGTTTAAAAGACCCAATGTTTACACTATTGGCAACCCAAATGCAGTCTTTTACTTTTTATAACGATTTTATACAAGTACTGGGTCGCATATATGTAAACCCAATTACCCCCGGTAGTACCCGAAAATATATTTTTGATTTACGAGATACTACTTTTAGCGGCGCTGATACCGTATACACTATTTATTATGAGCCCAACCCAGGCGCTAACTTTGATGGTTTAAAAGGTCTATTGTACATCAACACTAGCACTTTTGCTATACAAAACGTTACAGCAGAGCCTGCAGAAAATGTTGGTTTTAAAATAAAAATACAACAGCAGTATGAGCTAATTGAGGGAAGCTGGTTTCCTACACAACTAAACTATGATTTTAGGTTTGATAATATTTCTATAAATAATGCAAAAATTTTGGGCGTTGGGCGCACCTACCTATCCAACATACAAATTGAACCCGAATTGTCTCGTAAAGAGTTTTCGAGTATCGACTTAAAAATAGAAAATGATGCCGGAGAAAAACCTGAAGAATTTTGGAACCAATACCGCAAAGACTCATTAGACCAAAAAGAAAGAGAAACCTATAGAGTAATAGATAGTGTGGGTGATGCAGAAAATTTTGATGAAAAACTATCTTGGTTAATGGCATTACAAACCGGCAAGATAGGCTGGAAAGCAATTGATATTGATTTGACAAAAATATTTGGCTATAATCAGCATGAAGGCTTTAGACTTGGGCTTGGTCTAAATACTAACTACAAGTTTTCTGAGTGGGTAGAGCTTGGGGGGTATTTTGCATATGGCTTTAGAGACTATGTATGGAAACACAATACTTACGGCGAAGTATTACTACATAGAAATACTGAGTTTAAAATAGGTCTTTCATATACTTCAGACATATTAGAATCGGGTGGCATCAATTACATGCTTGAACCTAATAGAGGCTTTTTAAGTACTGACATTAGAGATTTCAATATTCGCAGTTATGACGAAATACGTTCTATCGATGCTTACATTAAATGGAAACCAATTCCTCAGTTAGAAACTAAGATTTTCACACAACGTAATCATAGGGAAAGACTGGACAGGTATTTATACGCCAACCCAGACAATCCTGATATAGGACCTAGTAATAACTTTAATTATGGCGTAACAGGTATTGCTTTTCGCTTTGCACCTAATGACCGCTATATGGAAACCAAGTATGGTAGAGTATTATTGAGTAGCGATTACCCTATTATTACCGGGCAAATATCAAAAGGTATAGATGGCTTTGTAGATGGTAATTTTGATTTTACAAAGGTTGATTTGAAAATAGATTATTCATTTACTACTGTAGATTTTGGCGTTACATCATTTAGCGCAATGGGTGGATTTATTGAAGGTAATTTGCCTTACACCAATTTATATATTGGTCAGGCAAACTCAGGAGGTGATGGCGATCTTTTTAAGAGATTTACCGTAGGGGCTAGAACTGCTTTTGAAACAATGCGCATGGGTGAGTTTTTAAGTGACCGATATGTAAGCTTCATTTTCCGACACAGTTTTAAAAGTTTATTATACAGAAAAGATAAGTTTAGACCTGAGCTAGATATTGTATCTCGTGCAACATTCGGGCAATTATCTAACCCAGAATACCACCGTGCTGTAAGCTTTAAAACACCTACAAAAGGGTATTATGAATCTGGTATTGAGATTAACAATCTTGGATACAATACGGGTGTTGGCTTTTACTACAGATACGGTCCGTATGGCTTTGATAATTTTGAAGATAACTTCTCTATCAGAATTACTACAGGCTTCTTCTTTTAGAACTGGGTATTTTCTTTCATATTCAGATAATTGTTCCTATTTTCGGACAATAATTACGGGCACACTAGCCAGTTGCCAACCCTCTGAATATGTGGACTGTTGTAGCGAGAATTATTCTTAGAAATAGGATTCCTATCCTTATTCTTATCGGTTTGATGACCATTTTTATGGGTTATCATGCCCAAAACGTGAGTGTGTCTTACAAATTCGCGCGTATTTTACCCTCAGATGACAGCGCAAGAATAAACTACGATAAATTTATTGCAGAGTTTGGCGAAGAAGGAAACACCATTATTGTTGCCTTAAAAGACGATGAGCTATTTACCTTAGATCATTATAGCCAATGGTGCCAACTTAGAGACAGCATAAGAGGCATAAAAAACGTAGCCAGTGTTACCACTGTTGCCGATGTTTTTACGCTACACAGAAATGATTCTTTAGAGAAGTTTGAAGTTAAACCCATTTCCGATAAGATACCTACTACACAAGCTGAAGTAGACTCGATAAAAACGCAATTACAAAACTTGCCTTTTTACAAAGGTTTTTTCTTTGATGAAGAAAACGACCTCTCTTTGATGATTATAGAGGTAGACGAAGCCTACCTATACAAATCAGAAATTCTTACCCTAATTGATAAGTTAAAACCCATGCTAGATCGCTTTGAAAGCAGATCCGGTATGGAAATCCACACTACAGGCTTGCCTTATATACGTTTGGCAAATTCATCAAAAATTCAAAAAGAAATAAACCTCTTTATCTTTTTAGCAATAGGCATTACAACGCTTATTATGTTCCTATTCCTAAAATCTATAAAAGCTACTATCATCTCTATGTTGGTGGTAATTTTAGGGGTAATTTGGGTGCTGGGTTTCATCTCATTATTAAACTATGAGCTAACCATACTTACCTCCTTAATACCTCCATTGGTAATTGTTATAGGGGTACCCAATGCCATATTCCTCATTAACAAATACCATAGCGAGTACCGCATACATGGCAATAAAATAAAGGCATTGTCTAGGGTTATCCGTAAAATTGGTAATGCTACTTTAATGACCAATGCTACAACAGCATCGGGCTTTGCCACCTTTATCATTACCGAGAGTATTATACTTAAAGAGTTTGGGGTAATTGCCTCTATCAGTATCATGTCGGTATTTGTATTATCGTTATTGCTCATCCCTATCATCTACAGCTTTACAAAACCTCCTAAGGAACGCCACTACAAACACTTAGATAAAAAGTGGATTAAGTTTATCATCAACTGGATGGTGCATACCGTTTTAAACCACAGAAAACTGGTATACCTTATTATGTTTATAATACTGGGCTTAAGTGGTGTTGGTATCAGCATGATGTATACTACGGGTAATATTTCTGATGATTTTTCTAGAAAAGACCCTGTTTACAAAGACATTAAGTTTATAGAGAAAAATGTAAGTGGTATTGTACCGCTAGAGATTATTATAGATACTAAGCGCAAAAAAGGAGCTACCAAATACAGTACACTCAAAAAAATGAATGAGTTGGAAGAGAAGCTGGCTACCTTTGATAAAATATCTAAACCTATATCTATTGTAAGCTTACTTAAGTTTTCTAGACAAGAGTTTTTTGGTGGAGATGCCAGCCAGTATAGTATGCCATCTAAAGCAGAGCTAGACTTTATCTCTTCTTACATACCGGAAGGAGATAAAAGCACCGAGGCCACTGCCATATACAACAGCTTTTTAGACTCTGCACAGCAACGCACCAGAATAAGCCTGCAAGTTGCAGATGTAAGCACCTCTGAAATGAGAGAGCTACAAGATAGCATTGCCTCGGCTGTATATTCTGTATTTGAAAAAGACCGTTACGAAACCAACATTACCGGAGCAAGCGTGCTATTCTTAAAAGGCACAACTTACCTTATCAAAAACTTATTTATCAGTTTATCATTAGCGGTATTACTAATATCATTATTCATGGCATGGATGTTCTACTCGCCACGTATGGTATTAATATCTCTTGTCCCTAACCTGATACCCCTATTGATGACAGCTGCCATTATGGGTTTTGCAGGCATTCCTATCAAACCCTCTACCATATTGGTGTTTAGTGTGGCATTTGGTATTTCTGTTGATGATACGATTCACTTCTTAGCAAAATACCGACAAGAGTTAAAAGTTAAAAACTGGAATATTGGCGAGTCTGTAATATCAGCACTTAAAGAAACCGGTGTGAGTATGATTTATACTTCTATCGTATTATTCTTTGGCTTCTCTATTTTCTTAGCATCGGGCTTTTTAGGTACAGTAGCCTTAGGTATGTTGGTATCTATAACTTTATTAATAGCCATGTTTGCAAACTTGGTATTATTACCCGCCTTATTATTATCTTTAGAAAAACGTATTACCAATAAGACCTTTAAAGAACCCATGATTCATTTATTAGATGAAGAAGAGGACATAGATTTAAAGGAACTACAGGTAACTGAAAAAGAGTAAATCTATGAAAGGAATCATATTAGCCGGAGGCTCCGGTACTCGTTTGCATCCTTTAACACTAGCCGTAAGTAAGCAGTTAATGCCTATTTACGATAAGCCCATGATTTATTACCCGCTTTCTACTTTAATGCAAGCCGGTATTTCTGAAATTTTGATTATTTCTACCCCACATGATATGCCCTTATTTGAAAAACTATTGGGCGATGGGTCTCGTATAGGTTGCAAGTTTACCTATGCCATACAAGAAGTACCAAACGGACTGGCGCAAGCCTTTGTAATTGGCGAAGAATTTATTGGCGATGATAGTGTTGCCTTGGTCTTGGGCGACAACATATTTTATGGTTCGGGCATGGCAAGCCTGTTGCAAGACAACCGCAACCCTGAGGGTGGAGTGGTATTTGCCTACCACGTATCAGACCCGGAACGTTATGGCGTGGTAGATTTTGATAAAAACCACAATGCCATTTCTATAGAAGAGAAACCAAAAAACCCGAAGTCTAACTTTGCGGTACCGGGTTTATATTTTTACGATAACGCAGTAGTAGAAATTGCCAAAAAACTAAAACCAAGCCCACGTGGCGAATACGAAATAACCGATGTAAATAAAGAATACCTACAACAAGGTAAATTAAAAGTAGGTATACTAGACAGAGGTACTGCTTGGTTAGACACAGGTACATTTCCATCGTTAATGCAAGCCGGGCAATTTGTACAAGTAATAGAAGAGCGCCAAGGACTAAAAATTGGTTGTATAGAAGAGATTGCTTACAAACAGGGTTTTATAAATGCTTTAGAGCTTACAGCCATAGCAGAGCCTTTATTAAAAAGTGGTTACGGAGAATATTTACTTTCTATAATAGAGGAAGAATAATACCATGCAAGATATCATACGCCTGCAACAGCACTTTGCAGAACAACTGGCAAAGGAAGATTTTTCGGGGAATCCAAAGGAGTTATATGAACCGATAGAATACATCCTATCTTTAGGAGGTAAGCGTATGCGCCCTGCCCTATGCTTATTGGGTGCCCATGTAGTTGGCGATTATCAAAAAGCAATAAATGCGGCCTTAGCTGTAGAGGTGTTCCATAACTTTAGTTTGATACATGATGATATAATGGACGAAGCCCCTTTACGAAGAGGTAAAGCTACCGTTCATCATAAATGGAATACCAACATTGCCATCCTATCGGGCGATGCGATGCTTGTAAAAGCCTATGAATACTTAAGTAAAACAGAACCTTTAGGCCCTATCCTAAAAGAGTTTAATAAAATGGCTTTAGAGGTTTGTGAAGGTCAGCAAATGGATATGAATTTTGAGGACAGAAACGATGTAAGCATTGATGAGTACCTTAAAATGATTGAATATAAAACTGCGGTATTGGTAGGTGCTGCCCTAAAAATTGGCGCTTTAACGGCCGGTGCTGATGAAACCGAAGCTCAAAAACTATATGACTTTGGTAGAAACCTAGGTATTGCCTTTCAACTGAAAGACGATTGGCTAGATGTTTTTGGCGATACAGAATTGGTAGGTAAACAAGCCGGAGGCGATATCATTGCCAACAAAAAAACATACCTTACCCTTAAAGCTATAGAGCTAGCTGATGCTAACTTATTGGACGAGCTAGATACCCTTTATGGCAACCCTGAAATTTCTGCTGCAGAAAAAGTAAAAGAAGTAAGCCGCATATATATACAAACCGGTGCCGATAAAAAAACATTAGAAGCTACCGAAGTATATTACGCCAAAGCATTAGAAAGTTTGCAAAGCTCAAACTTATCATCTGAGCATAAAAGCTTGTTGCAAGCCTTTGCCAAAAACCTGATGGATAGAGAATTTTAAGAATGGAAAAACTGCCAGACATTAGCAGACTGCCCGAAGGCGAAGACCGAAAAAAACTAATTACCCAAACGCTTATTCAAATCCAAAAAGATTTTCAGCCTTATGCTGATGAACTCTGGTACGATGGAGATATAGACAATGCCTACGAGAGCATTTTAGCCCAATTAAGCGATTTGGTTGCTCTGCTTTTACAAAGAGAAGCACAGAACTTTATGAATATCTTATATCGTGTAGATATCTCTGATAAGCGCTTTAAAAATATTTTAGATAATGCTGCCGACACCCCAAATGAATTGGCAGATGCAATCATCAAAAGGGAGTTCCAAAAAGTGTGGATACGCCTACACTTCTCTTCTTAAACACCACTATTTCTTTCAAAAAATTATTGTTAGAGGTGATATTTATCATTTTACCCTTGCAGGGTATTTTCTAGTTTTAACTAAATCGTTTAAGCTATGGTATCTCTTTTATTTGTAGTGGTAGTTGCGTTCCACGGAGCTATACACATAATGGGCTTTTTGAAAGCATTTCAATTGGCTAAGATTGACACATTAAAGCAACCAATTGGTAAACCAATAGGAGCATTATGGCTTTTTTCTGCTATATCATTTGTTGCTACTGCTTTACTTTTTCTTCTAAAAGTAAGTGGGTGGCCAATTATAGCTTTTGCTGCCATAATTCTCTCACAGTTCTTAATTTTTAAGTCATGGAAAGATGCAAAATACGGCACCATCATCAACCTAATTATTATTTGTGTGAGTATACCCGGTTACGGCAAGTATTCATTTGACCAACTGGTTAATGAAGAGAAAAAAAGTTTAATAGCAGAAATCAATTATTCTGACCCTACTCCAGTAACACAATCAGACATAAACCACTTACCCTTAATTGTACAAAAATGGATGTACAACTCCGGTGTTGTAGGCAAGCCAATAGCAAACTCTGTTTGGCTTACACAAAAAGGACAAATGAAAACCAAACCCGAAGCTGAGTGGATACCATTTGAGGCAGAGCAATTTTTTAATGTAAATCAGCCTTCATTTATTTGGGTGGTTGATGCAAAGGCAAATGCCTTAATGCATATGCATGGACGTGATAAACTTGCAAACGGTAATGGAGAGATGCTCATTAAACTTTTCTCATTAATAAATGTGGTTGATGAAAAAAGCAATCCAAAAATAAACTCCGCAGCAAAAATTCGGTTTTTATCTGAAATATGTTGGTTTCCTGCTGCTGCTTTAAATAAACAAATAAGCTGGACACCCATAGACTCTTTATCTGCAAAAGCCACCCTTACTATAAATGAAAGCCCTGTTTCGGGAATATTTAAATTTAATACTGAGGGAGAGGTTATTGCATTTGAGGCTATACGATACTTTGGTTCTGGAGAAAATGATACACAAGAGCAATGGCTAATAGAAAACACAAGTCATACCAACTTTAATGGCTATCATATACCCAATAAAAGCACGGTTACTTGGAAACTAAAAGAAGGAGATTTTAAATGGCTTGAACTAGAAGTTACAGAACTTGAGTACAATACTCTTAAAAATTAAAGCCCGCCCTAATTACAAGTGGGCTAGAGTAGATAGATCTATTTTCATCGTATAACAAGTTTACTAATATCACAATATTTAATCCAGACCTACTATCAACATCTTGATAGGCACCACCTCCTACATAAAAACCCGGAACCCATTCTCTTACAAAATCTTGCTCTGTGTTAGAAAAATACTCCATGTTTAGCAGTTCAATCTCTGAATGAGCAAAAATGCGATCAAAAACTCTGTAACGCCCAAAAACGCGCCCGCCATAAACACTGGTATTAAAATCAATATTTCTATTAAAGCCTAAATTCTTAAAGTCTACATATATATAACTTAAACCTGCCCCTACAGAGGCATCATCGTTAAGTTCGTAACCCACCAACGGAGACACCTCTATATAGGTAATGTTAGTACCTATTTGTAAACCCAAGGTTCCGCCGTAGTACAATTTATCTGTAAAAGAAGTTGAACTTTTTTTCTTTTCTCGCTCATCTTCATCAGGTACATATTGTGCATTTACCTGAAAAACAAAGCCTATAAGCAGTAAAACAAAAAATATTTTTTTCATCGAAAACTTATTTAAGTATGGTAAAAATATAACATTTTTAGGCACTGCTTATTGTCTTAAAAACAAAATACTTAGCCCTAAAACATTTTATAGGCATAAGTGTTAAAAAGAACTAAGTATACCGTTTGTGAAAACCCAAAAAATTGTACTTTTGAACAAATTTCTGCATAGATATTATGGATAATTATTCCTTTCTAGGAAGTGTACACGGAGCATTTATAGACGAGATTCATCAGCAGTATCTTAAGGACCCTGACTCCGTTGACCCCACTTGGCGAAGCTTTTTCCAGGGTTTTGATTTTGCAAGAGAAGTTTATACCGAAGAAGATATATTAGAGCAGGTACCCGAAGGCTACAGCAAAGAGTTTAAGGTACTAAACCTTATTACTGGTTACCGTACCAGAGGGCATTTGTTTACCAAAACAAACCCTGTGCGCGAACGCCGTAAATATAGCCCTACACTAGCTTTAGAGCATTTTGACTTAGACGAAAGCGATTTAGACACCGTATTTGAAGCAGGCACACAAATAGGTTTAGGAGCAACTACCCTAAGAGAAATTATTGCTCACCTAGAGCAAGTGTATTGCCAATCTATTGGTGTTGAGTATATGTACATCCGTAAGCCCGAAGAGGTAAAATGGATACAAAATAAGCTTCAGGAAAATTACAATACCCCTACTTTTAATGTAGACCAAAAGAGACATATACTACACAAGCTAAACCAAGCTGTAGCCTTTGAAAACTTTTTGCACACCAAGTTTGTGGGGCAAAAACGTTTTTCATTAGAAGGTGCAGAATCTTTAATACCGGCATTAGATGGCGTAATAGAATTGGGCGCAGAGCTGGGTATAGAAGAATTTGTAATGGGTATGGCACACCGTGGTAGACTAAACGTGCTAACTAATATTTTTGGTAAAACCGTAAAAGAAGTTTTTGTTGAGTTTGAAGGTAAAGAGTACGAAGACTCTTTATTTGATGGTGATGTAAAATACCACCTAGGTTTTAACTCTGATAGAAAAACAGATGCCGGTAAAAAAGTAAAAATGGTATTGGCGCCAAACCCTTCTCACCTAGAGGCTGTAGACCCGGTTGTAGAAGGTATAGCACGTGCCAAAATAAATAACGATTACGAAGGTAACAACGATAAAGTAATGCCTATACTTATCCATGGTGATGCTGCAATTGCAGCCCAAGGAGTAGTATATGAGGTAATACAAATGGAACAGCTAGATGGTTACAAAACCGGTGGTACTGTGCATATTGTAGTAAATAACCAAGTAGGCTTTACAACCAACTATACCGATGCAAGATCTAGTACCTACTGTACTGATATTGCCAAGGTTACTTTATCTCCTGTACTACATGTAAACGGAGATGACGTAGAGGCTGTAATACACGCAGTACAGTTTGCGGTAAATTACCGCCAAACATTCCATAAAGATGTATTCATTGATTTATTATGCTACCGTAAGTACGGACATAACGAAGGTGATGAACCAAGGTTTACACAACCAAAGCTTTACTCTATTATAGCTAAACACCCCAACCCAAGAGAAATTTACAATCAGAAACTGATTGAAGAAGGTGTTGTAGACAGTAGTGTGTTAGAAGAAATGGAGGCTGAATTTAAAAGCCTACTAGAAGAACGTTTTGATGAGTCTAAGCAAGAAGAAGTAGCCGTAATTACTCCATTCATGAAAAAAGTATGGAAGAATTACCGTTTTGCTACAAAAGAAGACTTCCATGAATCTATAGATACTTCGTTTGACCTTGAAACCCTAAAGCATATTGGCCGTGTGGTTTCTAGCGTACCCGAAGGGAAAAACATTTTTAGAAAGCTGGTAAAACTGCAAAAAGACCGCAGAGCAATGCTAGAAGAAAGAAATGCATTGGACTGGGGTATGGCAGAACAAATGGCCTACGGATCTTTATTGGTAGAAGGACATAATGTACGTTTAAGCGGACAGGACTCTGAGCGGGGTACATTCTCTCACCGCCATGCGGTATTAAAAGCAGAGGATTCTGAAGAAGAGTTTATGATGCTTAACCATATTAGCGATGAGCAAGCGCGTTTTGCGGTTTATAACTCGCTATTATCAGAGTACGGTGTATTGGGTTTTGATTACGGTTATGCACTAGCATGCCCACAAACCCTTACTATATGGGAAGCACAATTTGGAGACTTTAACAACGGTGCCCAAATTATGATTGACCAATTTATTACTGCCGCAGAGGACAAGTGGAAAATCCAAAACGGATTGGTAATGTTGTTACCACACGGTTATGAAGGACAAGGAGCAGAACACTCTAGTGCTAGATTAGAGCGTTTCTTGCAAATGTGTGCAGAAGACAATATACAAGTAGTAAACCCTACTACTGCTGCCAATTTCTTCCATTTGATAAGACGTCAAATGAAAAGAGATTTCCGCAAGCCACTTATCGTAATGTCGCCTAAGAGTTTATTAAGACATCCTCGTGTTACCTCTACTATAGAGGAATTGGCAAACGGAAAATTCTTAGAAGTAATAGATGATACCACCGTAAATGCAAAAGATGCAAAAACTGTAGTATTTTGTAGCGGTAAATTATATTACGAATTAGAAGAAGAGCGCGAAAAACGCAACCGAAAAGATATAGCCATTGTACGTATAGAACAATTATACCCTTTACCACATAAACAGTTAAAGGCTATTTTAGAGAAGTACAGCAATGCAGAAAAACACTTATGGGTACAAGAAGAACCTGAGAATATGGGCGCTTGGACACATATGCTTCGTCACTTTAGAGAAGTAAAACTAGATGTAATTAGTCGTCATGCAAGTGCGGCACCTGCATCGGGTTCTAGCAAAAGGGCAGCGAAGAGACAACAAGAAATAATAGAAAAAACATTTACTAATTAATAGCACATAGCTAAGATGATTCTGGAAATGAAAGTCCCTAGTCCCGGGGAATCGATTACTGAAGTAGAAATTGCCTCATGGTTAGTAGAAACCGGAGACTATGTAGAGAAAGATCAGGAAATTGCTGAGATTGACTCTGACAAAGCTACACTTGCCTTACCGGCAGAAGAAAGCGGTATTATTGAGTTAATTGCCGAAGAAGGGGATGCCGTAAAGGTTGGCCAAGTAGTATGTAAAATTGATACTGATGGCAAAGGAGAGGCTAAAAAATCTGCACCAAAAGCAGAAGAAAAAGCAGCTCCAAACCCAAATCCGGTAAACGAAGCACCTAGCACTAGTGGCGATAGCAACTACGCTACAGGTACACCTTCGCCAGCTGCTCGTAAAATTATGGACGAGAACAAGCTGAAAAATGTTGAAGGTACCGGCAAAAACGGACGCATTACCAAAGAAGATGCTGTAAAAGCAAAAGTAGCTATGGGCACAGGTCCTGGTCCACGTGGCGAAAAGAGAGAAAAGCTTTCTATGTTACGCCGTAAAGTAGCAGAGCGCTTGGTAGGTGTTAAGAATGAAACCGCTATGCTTACTACTTTTAACGAAGTAGATATGAGCCCAATATTTGCGGTGCGTAGCAAATACAAAGAAGCATTTAAAGAAAAACACGGTGTAAGCCTTGGCTTTATGTCTTTCTTTACCAAAGCAGTTACCCGTGCATTAGAAATGTACCCGGCGGTAAACTCTATGATAGACGGTAAAGAAATGGTAAGCTATGAGTTTGCAGACATCAGTATAGCCGTTAGTTCACCTAAAGGATTAATGGTACCTGTAATACGTAATGCAGAAGGGCTAAGCTTTGCAGGTGTAGAGAAAGAAGTAAAACGTTTGGCAATTAAAGCTAGAGACGGAAAAATATCTGTAGATGATATGACCGGCGGAACCTTTACCATTACCAATGGTGGTGTATTTGGTTCTATGCTTTCTACGCCAATCATCAACCCTCCGCAAAGTGCTATTTTAGGAATGCACAATATTGTAGAGCGACCTGTAGCCGTAGACGGTAAAGTAGAGATTCGCCCAATTATGTACGTGGCCTTATCTTATGACCACCGCATTATAGATGGTAAAGAATCGGTAGGATTTTTAGTAGCTGTAAAAGAAGCCCTAGAAAACCCTATTGATATTTTGATGGATGGCGAAGCCAACATAGAAAAAGCATTAGAGCTGAAATAAGCTTTCGATGATATCAATTTTTAAAGCCCGCTATTTGCGGGCTTTTCTTATTTTTACTGAAACTATAATACTTTTTCAAACCTATAAGACACCTTATTATGAAAAAACTACTTTCTATAGCAATATTATTATTCATTAATATTCATGCATTTAGCCAACAAAACTCCTTTACAATAAAAAAGGGACCAAATTTTGAAAATGAAAAGAAAAAATCGCAAAACAGTTTTGTTTTAGGCTCAAATGCTACATCCTATTTTACTTACAGAGAGGAAAAAAACCTCATCATCAACCAGTACAATATTGGCACAATGGCTCAAGAAAATGAGTTCACTATAGAAGAATTTGAGTACAACGGAAATGATGCAGAGCTGATAAAGGTAAACTATGTTAAAGGCGAATTCCACGCTTTTTACAATAGTCATGATTCTAAAGAAGACCAAAAATCACTAATTGTAAAACGATTTTCTGAAGATGGCAAAGCCATTTCTCAGCCTCAATTAATAGCCGCAATGCCCTCTAAAAAAGACAAGGACAGCTACATAGACATTAAGCCCTCTGCAGACTCTAGTAAATACCTTATAAACTACCAATACTTGGATAGAGGCAAAAAAGACCTTGTAAAGTTGTTACTTAAGGTAGTAGATAGCGATTATGATGAAGTTTGGAAATCACAAAAAATTTTAGACTACACAACTCGCTCTTTTGGCATCATTTGTTATGATGTAAGTAATGCTGGTGATATATTCATTACTGCACAAATTCGTGAATCTAATACGCAGGAAAACAGATTGCTTAAATTCACTGCTAATTCTCAAAAAGACATAAAGCTTCCGAACTATCTTCTTTTTGCTATGCCCATTATAAATAGTGATTTAACTCCTCGTTATATAGGGAAAGTAATGATAGATAATGAAGAAAATTCACTTAAAATATTCGGTCTACATTATTATGTAGGGGTATTTGGCACATCTATTAATCTAGAAACACTTGAAAGAGAATATAATATCAAAAGTGAAATCCCTAAAGAGTTTAAGCTTACTGTTGTAAAAGAAACAACATTAGAAAAGAAAAATAATCATTTTGATGAGCAGTTTCGTAGAATTATTGTTAAGGATTTGATAAAAATGGACAATGGTGAATATACTTTAGTTGGTGAATCTATACATCTAGACCAAATGGGGACAAGAAATAGTGAAGGAAAAACTTCATTTGAGGTTCAATACTTCAATATTTATATTTTTCGTTTTAACCCAGATGGGACATTAAAGTGGGCAAATAGGGTAAAGAAAAACCAAACTTACTCTTCGTTAAACACTAAGTCAGCACCAGACAGCCCTAGGTCCAACACTTATTTAAATCGTGGTTTTTCATATTCTGTAGTTCCCATGAGTAACCAATTACACATCATTTTTAATGACCACAAAAATAATACGATAGAAAACCAATACGGTAGAGCTTTACCAAACGGTACAGGAACAGCTTCTAAAAATTTCAAAGTTGCTATTGTTACTGTTAATAACGACAATAGTATAGCCTATACTGATTTAACTGGCAAAAATGCTTTTGAAACTTTCATGAATCCACTATGTACATATAAACTGAATAATAAACAGTTTATAATTTTCGGTCACTATGGTAGAGAAAACGAATGCGCTACTATTACTGTTAATTAAAATAGCTTTATAAAAGTAAAAAGCCCGCTAATTAGCGGGCTTTTTTGTTAGCCCTTTAAAAATTACCTTTGCCAGCAATGTTTATAGATACCCATACACACTTATACTCCGAGCAGTTTGATGATGACCGCCACGCCATGCTACAACGCATGCTAGATGCAGGCATAAGTAAAGCTTTTTTACCCAATATAGATAGCACTTCTATTGAGGGCATGCTTCAGCTAGAGAAGGATTACCCCGATATTTGTTACCCTATGATGGGCTTACACCCATGCTCGGTAAATGAGAACTATGAGGAGGAATTAGCAAGAGTAGAAGCAGAATGGGCAAAACGTCCTTTTGTGGCGGTTGGCGAAATAGGTATTGATTTATATTGGGATAAAACTTTTTTTACCCAGCAACAAGATGCTTTTAGACGACAAATACAATTAGCCAAAAAACACAAAGTACCTATCATCATCCATTGCAGAGAAAGCTTTGATGAGATTTTTGAAATACTGGAAGAAGAAAAAGGAGATGATTTATACGGTATCTTCCACTGTTTTACCGGAACTGTAGAGCAAGCCCACAGAGCCATTGGCTACAATATGCTACTAGGCATAGGTGGTGTGGTTACCTTTAAAAATTCGGGCTTAGATAAGGTTGTAGCAGAGATAGATTTAAAACACTTGGTGCTAGAAACAGATTCGCCCTACTTAGCGCCTACACCACACCGTGGTAAACGCAATGAGAGTAGCTATATAACACTGGTAGCTCAAAAAATTGCCGAAATACACAATTGTCCAATCGAAAAAATTGCGGAAATTACCACCGCTAACGCATTAAAAGTATTCAATATAAATGGGTAAAGGCTCTAATATACTGCTCATCTACACAGGTGGTACCATAGGAATGGTAAGAGACCCAAAGACTGGTGCATTACGCCCCTTTAATTTTGAGAACCTACTTTCTCGTATACCGGAACTCAAAGAATTTGAATGCAAAATAGACATTTACTCTTTTGGTGAGCCGATAGACTCCTCTAACATGAGCCCAGCTTTGTGGGAGCAATTGGCACTATTAATCCAGAAGAACTATGAGCAATACGATGGTTTTGTGATTTTACATGGTTCAGATACAATGGCATACACAGCATCTGCCCTGAGCTTTATGTTAGAAAACTTATCTAAACCCGTAATACTTACAGGCTCACAATTACCTATAGGAGTAAACCGAACAGATGCCAAAGAAAACTTAATTACCACCATAGAAATAGCCGTTGCCAAAACCGAAAGAGGCAAAGCAATTGTACCCGAAGTGTGTGTGTATTTTGAGTATAAACTGTACAGAGGAAACAGAACCCATAAATTCAGTTCAGAGCAATTTGAGGCATTTCAGTCTGCAAATTACCCTGCTTTGGCAGAAGCCGGTGTGCACATTAAGTACAATTCTGCGGCAATAAGACCTGTTCCGGAAGAAAATGGATTGATTATTCATCCAAAAATGAGCTCAGAAGTAGCTGTTTTAAAACTTTTTCCGGGCATTACCAAAGAAATAGTAGATGGTATTTTACACCTAAATAATATAAAAGGAGTAATTGTAGAGACCTTCGGATCTGGAAACGCTCCGATGGATGCTTGGTTTATAGAGAGCCTTAAAAAGGCTATAGACGAAGGTAAACACCTGATAAACAATACACAGTGCCAAGGAGGCGGTGTAAAGCAAGGAAACTACGAAGCCAGCACCCAGCTAGAAAATATTGGCATGATTAGTGCAGGAGATATGACCTTTGAGGCGGCAATAACAAAATTAATGCACCTCATCCCTAAAAACTTAACACACGATGAATTTAAAGTGCAGTTTGAAAGGGGTTTACGAGGCGAATTAACATTTATTTAATTTTATGTTCTGATTATTTTTTCGTTATTTGCCACCACAAATTGCGGGGGCTGTATGGCCTTTGACCGACTGAAACAGGAGAGGTGGCCGAGTGGCTGAAGGCGCACGCTTGGAAAGCGTGTAAACGGGAGACTGTTTCGGGGGTTCGAATCCCTTCCTCTCCGCATTGTAATTTTTTTATTTTTGTAATCTCTAAATAAGTATAAAGTAAACTAGAACTAATAATTTAAAACAATGAAAAAAGTACTCGCTCTTTTAGCCGTTGCAGGTATGTTAACCTTTGGTTCAACAAATGCCTTTGCACAAGATGATGCTACAGCTGAAACAACTGAAGCCGTTGCTGACTCAAATGAAGTAGATTCTACTGCAGCTGCTGCTGAAGTAGTAGAAGATGAACCTGCTGAAGAAGAAACTACAGTAGTAGAAGAAGAAGCTCCAAAAGAAGAAGCATCTTTTCACCAAACAATCAAAACTAAGTTTATTGAGGGTGGCCCCGGATTTATGGGTATTGTATTGTTATGTTTAATTTTAGGTCTAGCGATCTCTATTGAGCGTATCATCTACTTATTTATGGCTACTACAAACACAGACAAGCTATTGAGCAATGTAGAAGATGCATTGGCTAATGGCGGTGTTGAAGAAGCAAAAGAAGTATGCCGTAACACAAGAGGTCCTGTAGCAAGTATTTTCTACCAAGGTTTAGACCGTTCTGAAGAAGGTATTGAAATCGTAGAAAAATCTATCGTATCATATGGTAGTGTACAAATGGGTCTTTTAGAAAAAGGTATTTCTTGGATTTCATTATTTATTGCTCTTGCACCGATGCTTGGTTTCATGGGTACGGTAATTGGTATGATTCAGGCATTCGACTCTATCGAAACTGCAGGTACCATTTCTGCTCAGTTAGTTGCTGCCGGTATTAAAGTAGCCTTATTAACAACAGTATTTGGTTTGATTGTAGCAATTATCTTACAAATTTTTTACAATGTAATTGTAGCAAAAGTAGACAGTATAGTAAACTCAATGGAAGATGCATCTATCTCTTTAATTGACTTATTATACAAGCACTCTAAGTAATTACTAACCACAAAAACATAATCGGTTATGAATAAAACGATTTTAAATGTTGTAAAAATAGTTACCGCCCTGTTTATGGTACTAGCTGGTGTATTGTGGATAGTATTACTTTCACAGGGAGAAGATAATATTAAGGCAAATCCAAACTTGGTAAACCCGGTTATGATTTTGGCTTATGTATCTCTTATTCTGTGTGCGGTACTAGCTCTAGTATTTGGTATTGGTGGTTTATTTAGCAATCCAAAGGCTGCAAAAAATGCTTTAATAGGCATTGTTGGTATTGCAGTAGTTATGGGCTTAAGTTATGCTTTGGGCTCTAGCGAGGTAACACAAAAAATGACAAAACTTGGTGTATCCGGCGGAACCGGTAAAATGGTAGACATGGGCTTAATTGCCTTTTACATTTTATTTGTTGGTGCATGGATTGCAGTAATATTCTCATCGTTTGCTAAAGCAATTAAATAATAATTAATTATGGCAAGAAGAGGTATACCGGAAATAAACGCAGGCTCTATGGCCGATATCGCTTTCTTGTTGTTGATATTCTTTTTGGTAACAACAACATTAGAAACCGACTTCGGTATCCAGCGTAAGCTTCCTCCTAAACAAGAGGACATTGTAGATCCACCACCTCCTATTAATCAGCGTAATATTTTTACGGTATTGATTAATAAGGATGACCAATTATTAGTAGAAGACGAGTTTGCTACTATCTCTCAGATTAGAGAAAAAGCAAAACGCTTTATTAATAACAATGGCGATGGTACATGTGATTATTGTACCGGAGCAAGAAGCAGTTCATCATCAGATAACCCAACAAAAGCGATTGTTTCTTTACAAAACGACCGCGGGACATCTCTTGGAATGTTTATTGCAGTACAAAATGAACTAACTGCTGCTTACAATGAATTAAGAAACGAATTGGCACAGCGCAAATATGGTAGAGACTATGAAAATCTACCAAAAGATAGACAGAAAGAAATTAGAGGTTTATTTCCTTTAAATATTTCTGAAGCTGAACCAGTAGATATATAGGAGGTTAACATGTCAAAGTTTAAAAAGAAAAAATCAGGAGATTCACCGGGCATATCAACCGCATCATTACCTGATATTGTATTTATGCTACTTTTCTTCTTTATGGTTACCACCGTAATGAAAGAAACAGATTTACTAGTAAAAGTGCAGTTACCTAAAGCGAGTGAGGTAACTAAAATTGAACGTAAAGACTTGGTAGGATATATATATGTTGGAAAACCATTAGAGCAGTATACTGCAACAATGGGTACTGAAGCACGTATACAATTAGACGATGCTTTTGCAAATGTTGATGAAATTGCAGAATACGTAGCTAAAGTACGTGATGCTATTCCGGAAGAAACTGAACGCAAGCAACTTACCATGTCTATAAAAGGAGATGGAGAAGCTAAAATGGGTTTAATTACTGATATTAAACAGGAACTAAGAGATGCCCAAGCTTATAAGCTTAACTACTCTACATTAAAAGAAGAAGTTCGTTACTAAGCGAACACATCTATAACACTTGATATAAAGGAGCGCAATAGCGCTCCTTTTTTTGTGGCATACTACTTGTGAGTAATAGCAATACAAACCCCTAAAATACTTTGCTATGGCTAAACGAGAGTCCCAAACAATAAATGCAGGTTCTATGGCAGACATTGCCTTTTTACTACTCATCTTTTTTTTAGTAACCACAACCTTAGAGGCAGATATGGCAATTAAAAGAGAGCTACCCCCAATAACCGATGAACCTACACCCCCTATAGTTCTAGAACGCAACATACTAAGAGTTCAGATAAACTTAAATGATGAGCTATTTGTAAATGATGAAGTCATTCCCATAGCAGAATTGAGAGACCTAACTAAAAACTTTATTGATAACAATGGCGATGGTAGCTGTGAGTATTGCATAGGTGAGCAACTAAACACTTCTTCAGATAATCCACGTAAAGCTATTGTATCTATACAAAGTGATAGAAACAGTTCTTATGCAGCGTTTGTAGAAGTGCAAAACGAAGTTACAGCCGGATATAATGAATTAAGAGACAAGCTCTCGCAAAAGCGCTATGGCGATGATTTTGAGAAGCTCAACTACAGCCAACAAATGGATATTAAAAAAGCATACCCGTTAATCATATCCGAAGCGGATCTATAGATTTAGGCAGATAAAGAATGAGATGCTTTTTTACCTAGCTTCCATATTACAAAAAGTAAGCTAGTGGTAGCAACTACACTAACAACAGGTGCTAACATACTATTATATTCCTGCCCCTCAGGAGCATCAATGTAATAAGTAACCACAACTACAGAAGCATTATTAATAAAATGAACAATAACAGGATACCATAAACTCCCGGTCCATTCTTTTAAATACCCCAATAAAGCGCCTAATAAAATCATAGGTAGGATAAAGAATATTTGCAAATGCATTGCAGCAAACAAAAAGCTTGTAATCCATACAGCGGCATGAGTATTTTTAGTCCAGCCTTTAAAAATCTTTTGGATTACTCCCCTAAACAAGAGCTCCTCCCCTAATGCAGGCAGAACAGCCATCAATACCAATCCCATTAATAGGTCGTATATAGAGTCCATTCCTAAAAACATTCTATAAGAATCTTGTGCGTCAGTATGTTTTACATCAAAGTAAGAGCCTTCCGGTATTGGTAAAAGACTATTTATTTCACTTAAATAGGTAAGAAAAGGGTCTGCAATAAATATTAGAGGAACAATAACTAGCAATAGCAACAACTTTGGTCGTTTATGTAGCCCTAAGTACTTATTTGTATCCCCACCAATAAAATATGACATCATTAATGCAGGAAAAAGGAAGAATCCTAGAGTAGTAAGCAACAAAACAAGTTTTAATCCTTTAACAACCTCAGGCGTTAAAGCTGCATCATTCAAAATACTGGGGTTTTTAATAATCCCGGGAAATGCAGTAACTTCTAGAATCAAAAAGGCTATAGAGCCTAGCACAGAAGACATACCAATCATCACTAAAAGTGTATACAATAACTGCTGCCAGTAAGGTTTACCTTTCCAAATTCCTTTAAAAAATTGCATCAGGGTATTTTTTGGTATTTTTGCATAAAATTTTTGCGGTGGTAAAGATAGGAAATATTGAACTCGGCGACTTCCCTTTGTTACTTGCTCCCATGGAGGATGTAAGCGATCCGCCTTTTCGTGCCCTTTGTAAAGAGCAAGGCGCTGATTTGATGTACACTGAGTTCATCTCATCTGAAGGATTGATACGCGATGCTGTAAAAAGTGTGCAGAAGCTAGACATCTATGAATACGAAAGACCTGTTGGAATACAGATTTTTGGCTACGATATAGAGTCTATGAAGCAGGCTACAGAAATTACCACACAAACCAACCCCGATATTATTGATATCAACTACGGTTGCCCTGTAAAAAAGGTAGCTTGTAAAGGGGCTGGGGCCGGTATATTGCAAGATATTCCCAAGATGGTATCTATGACCGCAGAGATTGTAAAAAGCACTAACCTGCCCGTAACCGTAAAAACACGTTTAGGTTGGGATGAAAACAGCAAATACATTGTTGAAGTAGCAGAACGTCTACAAGATGTTGGTATTAAAGCCATATCTATACACGGGCGTACCCGTAAACAAATGTATAAGGGCGAGGCCGATTGGAGCTTAATTGGCGAGGTAAAAAACAACCCTCGTATGAACATACCTGTGTTTGGCAATGGTGATATTGATACACCGGAAAAAGCCAAAATAATGGGCAACAGATATGGCGTAGATGGCGTGATGATTGGGCGAGCTGCTATTGGTTACCCTTGGATTTTTAGAGAGATAAAACATTACCTAGCTACCGGCAAAAATATTGACCCACCTACCATGGCAGAGCGTATTGAAGTGTGCAAGCGCCACATAGATATGTCGGTAAAATGGAAAGGGCCTATTTTGGGTATTGTAGAAACCCGCAGACATTACACCAATTACTTTAAGGGTATTCCGCATTTTAAAGACTATAGAATGCGACTAGTTACAGCAGATACACAAGCAGAAGTACACGAAATTTTAGCAGAGGTAGAAGAAGCTTTTGGCGAACACCAGTTTGCTTAAACTAGTCTATTGCGCTATCTGATAAGCGCATTACCGTAATTTTAGAAGCTAAATAACCCAACACTACTACTGTGGTTAATACCAATAGAGCATCTAAGGCATGTACCTCTACAGGGTAAGCATTTACCACATAATTACCACCCGAACCCAGCTTTACAAAACCAAAGGTTTGTTGTAGCCAGCCTATTAATACCCCTAAGCCTATACCTATAAAGGCTCCAAAAAAAGTAATAAGTAGACCTTCAGTTAAAAACACTCTTTTAATTTCTTTAATGGATAAACCCACATTCCAAAGGGTTTTAATGTCGTTTTTCTTATCCAGTATCAGCATAGTTAAGGAACCTACAATACTAAAGGTAGCAATGAGTAGGATGAGCGTAAAAATGAAATAAATCATTCGGTTCTCTACATTCATTACTTTATACAGTACAGCATGTTGTTGATAACGATTGAGTACCTCAAAATTATCACCAAATATTTGTTGTAGTTCATCTTGTACTTTTTTGGCATTTGCCCCCTCTACCAACTTTATTTCTATCGCAGAAATTTCACCATCTAGGCTCAATAAGTCTTTGGCAAAGTCTAGGGTGGTAATTACATATTTCTCATCATAATCTGCCTGAATAGAAAACACTCCTACAGAATACAATTGCTTATTGGTAAAGGCATTCTGAACATCAAATGTATTGTCTAAGTCGCCTTTAGGAACATATACGTTTACGGGATTAAACATATCATCAATACCTAAAGAGAGGTAATAAGATACCCCTTGCCCAATCATTGCATTTCTATTGGGGTATTCTGTATCCCATATACTCATTCCGCCTAACAGCATAGAGTCTATGTTAGACACTCTATTAAAGGCATCATCTACCCCTTTAATGGTAGCAATATACTCTTGGTCTTTATACCGTAGCAAAGCCTTTTCTTCCAATACTTCTGATGCCACTTCTATAGCTTCTATACGATAGGCTTTTTGTAATTGATCATCGGTTGGCTCAAAGTATTTCCCCTCTATGGGTAACACTTTTAAGTCCGGATCAAAAGAATTGTATAACGATTGTATTAAACCCTGAAAACCGTTAAAAACAGAAAGCACAATTACCAATCCCATAGCCCCTACTGCCACACCAATTACCGATACCCAGGTAATAATGTTTACAGCATTGCTCCCTTTTTTAGAGAACAGATACCTACGAGCTATGTAAAAAGGAAAATTCACTATTTAATAGGGTTCTCACCTCCGCCTTTTAGTAGACGATCAATGTTTTCTTCGTAATCAATAGAGTCATCCAAATAAAAATGCAATTCGGGTGTTTTGCGTAATTGATCTTTAATTCGCTGCGAAAGCTGATAACGAATTTCAGAAGTTTTGCTCTTCATAAACTCTATAATCTCTTTACTGTCTTTGGTAGGAAAAACACTTATGTAAACTTTAGCATCCGATAAATCGGGAGTAACGCGCACCTTGCTTACGCTAAGCAATACTCCTTTAAAAAGCGCTTTGGCTTCTTGCTGAAATATCTCGGCCAAATCTTGTTGCAATAACTTGGCTATCTTTTTTTGTCTAATACTTTCCATAGACTGCAAATATAGCCGATATTCTTTGAAGGCTAAACCTTATATTTGCACCTATGAAACAATATTTCAGGATTTTGGCCTACGGAAAGCCCTATTTGGGTTTGGTAGGTATTAATGTACTCTTCTCTATTGTCTCCATTATTTTTGGCATTTTTTCGCTTGCCCTTCTAAAACCCTTTTTAGACCTACTGTTTGAGCAACAAGAGTTAGTAACATCTGCCCCCGAGCTAGCCTTTAATAAAGATGCCATTGTTGGCAACTTCAACTTATTTATATCAGATATTATTAGAGAAAAAGGCAAAAGCCAAGCCTTAGTTACCGTAAGTGTAATTATTGTTATTAGCTTTTTCTTAAAGAACATTACGCTATACCTCAGCAAGTTTTTCTTGGCTCCGGTGCGTTTTGGGGTCATTCACGATATTCGCAATAAACTATACAACAAGGTACTACGCTTACCGGTTTCTTATTTCTCTGAGAAAAGAAAAGGGGATGTAATTTCTCGTATGACTACCGATGTGGTAGAAATGGAGTGGACCATTATGGGTTCTATAGAGATGATTTTGAGAGATCCTGTTTCTATCATTGCTTTTATGGTGGTGCTTTTCTCTATGAGTGCAAAACTTACCTTGTTTGCCATTATTTTATTCCCTGTTTCGGGGGCTTTAATTGGCTTTTTGGGTAAGAGTTTAAGACGTACATCCGGTAAAGGACAAAGAAAACTAGGCGAAATATTATCTATAGTAGAAGAAACCTTAGGAGGCCTACGCGTACTAAAAGCCTTTAATGCAGAAGAAACTGCCGACAAACGTTTTCAACAAAACAATCGCTCTTTATACAAAACATTAGTGCGCTTATTACGCAAGCGCGACTTAGCATCACCCATGAGTGAGTTTTTGGGCGTTACCGTTATGGCATTTGTAATGTGGTATGGTGGTAGCATGGTATTAAGCGGAGAAGGTGGCTTAGATGCCGCAACCTTCATCACTTTTGTATTATTACTATCGCAATTATTGGCGCCTATCAAATCGTTGGCAAATGGCTATTCTCAAATACAAAAAGGTACAGCCTCTGCAGAGCGTATTTTAGAAATTATTGATGCCGAAGAAAGCATTAAAGATACCCCTGATGCAAAATCGTTAAAAGAGTTTACCACCGGTATTGAGCTGAAAGATGTAAGCTTTGCTTACGAGGATAAAAAGGTGTTGAAGAACATCAACCTGACCATCCCAAAAGGAAAAACAATTGCCTTGGTAGGGCAATCGGGTAGTGGTAAATCTACCTTGGCCGATTTAGTAGCTCGTTTTTATGATATTAAAGAAGGGCAAATACTGCTAGACGGTATTTCTTCTAAAGAGTATAAGTTGCACGATTATCGCCAACAAATGGGTATTGTATCACAACAATCTATTTTGTTTAACGATACTATTTTGAGCAACATTGCTTTGGGTGTAGAAAATCCGGATAAGGAAAGGGTAATAGAAGCAGCCAAAATTGCCAATGCCCACGACTTTATTATGGATACAGAAAACGGCTACGAAACCAATATTGGTGATGGCGGTGGTAAGCTTTCGGGCGGACAAAAACAACGCATCAGCATAGCCAGAGCCATCTTTAAAAACCCTCCGATATTAATCTTAGATGAGGCTACCTCTGCCCTAGATACAGAGTCGGAAAAATTGGTACAAGATGCTCTTTATAAATTGATGCAAAACCGAACTACCTTGGTTATAGCACACAGGCTATCTACCATACAGCATGCTGATGAAATTATTGTGATGCACGAAGGGCAAATTGTAGAGCGCGGTACTCACACCGAACTGGTAGCCAAAAAAGGCACTTACAACAAACTATACGAACTGCAAGCTTTTGACTAATGAGAAAAATAGAACACATAGGCATTGCCGTAAAAGATATTGAAGCATCTAACGACTTATTTAAAAAGCTATTTGGTGAAGCCCATTACAAAACAGAAACTGTAGAAAGCGAAGGCGTAAGCACCAGCTTTTTTCAGGTGGGGCCAAATAAAATAGAGTTGCTAGAAGCTACCAACCCCGATAGCCCTATTGCTAAGTTTATAGAAAAAAAAGGCGAAGGCATCCATCATATTGCATTTGATGTAGAGGATATAGAAGCCGAAATAAAACGCTTACAAGCCGAAGGCTTTACCGTACTAAATGAAACTCCTAAAAACGGTGCCGATAATAAATTGGTAGCCTTTTTACACCCCAAAAGCACTAATGGAGTGTTGATAGAACTTTGCCAAGAGAAAAAATAGAATCGCCGGCAGGAAGGTTTAAATGCCAGGTATGAATACCCAACTCGGCAGCTGCCATGATATTGGTTTCCGAATCATCTACAAAAAAGGTTTCTTGCGGTTGTAGGTTCTGCTCTTCCAATACCTTATGGTAAATCTCTGCATCGGGTTTGCGCATTCCCATTTGGTAAGAGTAGTAGAGCTTTTTAAAGGTAGCCTCAAAAGATTTATAATCCGCACCCATTTGCTGCTGTATAGCAGTAATGTGCATATCATTGGTATTACTCAGCAAAAACAAATTGTAGTCTTTGGTAAAGCTTTGTATGTATTCCAATCGCTCTAGCGGAAAATCCAATAGCAACTTATTCCATGCTTGATGGATGTCGGCAATAGAAACCTCATCGGGGAAAGCTTGCTTCAGTTGCCCTAAAAAACTAGGGGTAGAGAGCAAACCACGCTCATAATCATCAAATACTTGTTGGTCTATTAAACTAGGGTTATACCGCAGATTGATAAAAGCCTCTTCGGTGAGTTTTTGGTTGATATTGATGAGTACTCCTCCAAAATCGAGGAGCAAGTTTTTAATTGCCATACTTTGTACGTACTTTATGGTTGCAAGATAACCAACAATTGCGTAATATTGCAGTCCTTTTTTAGGAATGGAACAGGACCCATAGCTCAGTTGGTTAGAGTAGCTGACTCATAATCAGTTGGTCGTTGGTTCGAGCCCAACTGGGTCCACAAAAGCAAACCCTCACCGAATGGTGGGGGTTTTTTGGTTTATATACCAACATAAATTTTTATTATTTTTAATGCACCTGATTGACTATTTTTAACAAAAAAACTATGTCTTCACATAATCGACAATTAAAATTAATAATTCAACCCAAAATTATTGATCACCTGGGAATCAAAATGTATCAAAAACATGTAGATGTAGTCTCAGAGTATATAGCAAATGGTTGGGATGCAGATTCCGAAATTTCAGAAATCACAATTACTGAAGACTCAATTTGTATTAAAGATAATGGATTAGGAATGACTTTTGAGCAATGTCAAAATTATTTTTTAACCGTTGGTCGTGATAGAAGAGAATCAACTGGGAAAGAAGTTTCCGAAGAAAAAAGAAGACCCGTCCTTGGCAGAAAAGGGATAGGTAAATTTGCTGGTTTTGGTGTTGCTAAAAAGGTTGAAATCGAAACAATTGCTAAAGAAAGTGGTGAAAAAACTGCTTTTGAAATGGATATAACTAATATTTTAGAGCATGACGCGAATAAATCACCTGAAAAACCTATAACGATTATTAGTTATGATTCTCCAAATGAAGGACGAAAAGAAAACCATGGCACAATAATCACTTTAAAAGAGGTTGAAACGGACTCTATAAACATGAGTGATTTTAATGCTGAGCTTTCAAGAAGATTTTTACTTGCTCAAACATATGATGATTTCATTATTAAAGTAAATGGCTCTGAACTACCTAAAAGCTTTGATGAGGAAATGGAATTCGTTTTTCCTCGAGATTTAAATGATAATGAAGTTACACGAATTGGAGGTATTGATATTGATGATAATGGTTGGGCTATTGAACAATTTGGAGATCATCTAATAAAATGGAGGATTGGTTTTTATGAAGGTACTATTCAAATAGAAGAGCTTAGAGGAATATCAATATATGCAAGAGGTAAGCTCGCACAAAAACCTTTCTTCTTTGATCTATCAGGCGGAATATCTGGTCAACATGCATTAGAGTATATGACTGGGCAAGTTCAAATGGATTTTATTGATGACGGTGGTAATGATTTAATTGCAACTGAAAGGCAAAGAATAAATCTTCAAACAAAACTGGGGAAAGAAATACGAGACTGGGGAATTGAAAGAATTAAACTTCTATCATCTATTTGGAAAAATAGAAGGTCTGAAAAAAGATTACAAGAAATCTCTGATAAAATATCTCCCTTCCACGATAGGTTAAATAATCTTCCAAAGAATGAGAGAAAAACTGTTGAATCAGTACTAAAAAAAATAGCTACTTTTCCCAAGTTAGGTCAAGCTCGATTTAAAGAATGGACTAATGACATTCTTACTTCATGGGAAGCAGGAAGATTACGAAATCTAATTGATGAAATGTCTAAATCTGATAATTTTGACGAACAAACCTTTTTAGACTTCTTATCAGAAGCTGGTGTTTTAACATCTCTAAATATTGCCGAATCTATTAAGACAAAAATTGTAGCTATTGGAGAACTAAAGAAAAGAGTAGCTGAAAAACAATTGGAAAATCAAGTTAGAGATTATGTATATGAGAACCCATGGCTGATACATCCTAAGTGGGAATCCTTTAAAAAAGAAAGGAGTGTAAGAAAAATAATTGAAGATATGGGCAGAGAGTATTTAAGTGATGAAACTTATAATGGTAGGGTCGACCTTGCTCTTTCCTCAGGTTCAACTATGCTTTTATTAGAATTTATGAGACCTGGGCTTACGTTAAACATAGATCACTTAGATAGGATAAATCACTATGTTATGGAAATTCGAGATAGATTAAAAGCAGAGACCGGACACCATATTGACAAACTTGAAACAGCATATGTTATTGCTGATAATAGAAGTTCTTCCACTTTAGTAAATAATCGAGTTCAAGAACTCAGTGAAAAAGGAATTCTAGTAATGAGTTGGGATACACTAATAGAGCAGGCAATTAGCCAATGGGAAGAACATTTAGATATTTTAAAAAGCCGATTCCCTGGCGATGATAGAATACAACAATTATGATTCGAAGAGAAAAAAAATATAATGCTATTGACTTATTTGCTGGTGTAGGTGGACTTTCTGTTGGTCTTCAAAATGCTGGCTTCAAGGTAAAAGCATCAGTTGAAATTGATAAAAATGCAGTTAAGGGGTATAAGTTAAATCATCCTAAAACTACTGTTTTTGATTGTGATATTAGAAGTATAGATACGAGTGAAATAAAAAAACTACTAGGCAACGAGCCATTGCATTTATTAGCTGGATGCCCCCCATGCCAAGGCTTTTCATCTGTAAGAAGATTAAACCGTAGTGAGGTTGTTGAAGATGATAGAAACAGTCTTGTATCTGAGTATTTCCGTTTTATTAAGGAGCTAAAACCATTAACTATTATGATGGAAAATGTTCCTGGGTTAATTAATTATTCTCTTTTTCAAGACATTGTTAGCAAGTTAGATGATCTTGGGTACAACCCAAAAGTTGATATTGTTAATGTTAAAGATTATGGAGTTCCTCAGAGAAGAAAGAGACTGGTTATGGTTGGGTCTTTATTAGGAGATATTGAAATCTCAAAAGTTTTTTCTGAGAAAAAAACTGTAAAAGACGCTATTGGTAACTTGCCAAAGGTTGAATCTTCAAATGACCCTGTCCATAAAATTGTTGCAAATCATATTCCGAGAATCCAACGTATGATTGAACAAATCCCAAAGAATGGTGGTAGTCGAAAAGACCTACCTGACGAATACATTCTTGAATGTCATAAAAAAGAAAATGTGGGCTTTAATGATGTATACGGTAGGCTTAAGTGGGATGATTATTCTTCTACAATTACAGGAGGGTGTTTAAATCCATCTAAAGGAAGATTTTTACATCCAGAAGAAAATAGATGTATTACTGCAAGGGAGGCTGCTTTACTTCAAACATTTCCAAAGAATTACAAATTTCCACTTGATATTCCTAAAACTGCAATTGCATTACTAATCGGTAATGCACTTCCTCCACAGTTTAGCTTTGTTCAATCTCAAAATATCAAAAACCATATTGACACTTTTCATAAAGCCAAATAAACCATTCCTACAAGCACAAGTGCCTTTTACACACTCCCGTATTTAAGTATAATCCCCATTTGCCCGGCATGGTAAGCGGTATGAGATACAATTCTGCCAAAGGCTTCGGCTTTGGTTTTTACCCCAAACTCTTTGGTGCTAATGGTGGTATCCCAGTCGGCATCGGTTTGTTTTGCTACAATGTCTAGCAAAGCCTTAAAAGAGGCATCAACATATTCTTTCAGCTCCTGCAGGTTTAGCCACTCTCCGGTATCTTTTTGGGCCATAACTGTTTTTGCCCTTACCCTTAAATCGCTAGCACCAAATACGTTTTTGGCAAACAAAAACTCTACATCGCCAATATGCCTAATTAAAAAACCCACAGAGTTTTGAGAAGGTAATAGCTTCTTTTTCAAATCCTCCTCGCTAATGTTTTGCAGTTGGTTGCTAAAACGTGTACGTGCCTCTTGGGCCAGCTCTATAAATAATTGTGTTTTTGTTTTCATGATGGATGGTTTTTTATGTGCTTAAATCTTCCCATTTGGTTAAGTACCACTTGCCCTCTATACGCTTAAAGTAGTAGGCAGTATATATACCATTGTCAACTCCTCGCCAGGCAAATAGGCGTTCGTTGGTATCTTCCAATTTCATATCGTAATTGTTATACAATGCCGGGTAAGCCTGCTGATTTGCATAAAACCTTTGATGTGCCCAATCGGCCTTTTTTATAGCTGTACTTACCACTTCATAATCATTCTCATAATCTAAGTGTACAAACTCCAATGGAAAAACCACCCGTTCTAATTGAAATGCGGTATCATACATAAAATGCGAGAAAAACTCATCAAAATTTTCTTTGTCTGCAATGTTTTCTTGGGCACTCTCTTCTGTAGCATCAATAGTTTTGGGCTGATAGTCTTCAATGGCTACCCCTTCTGTAATAGCTTCAGAAATATTATACTTTTTATTTATCCCCCAAGCTATAGAAACACCAATAGCAAGTAGTAATATAACAATGGATATGCTTTTTGTATTTTTCATATCTCAAATATAAGCCTAAAGTTTTTGGCTTTATAGTGTCTTTAAATCATTAAAAAAATGCTACATAAAGTTCTTTATAAAACTTTTACTGTTATACTTTGCGTTTAGCTTTCTCATCCAAACTTCTGTAAATACACACTATTTGTATATAAAATGTTCTCCTAAATTAGTTTGTAATCTTATTCTTACATTATAGCCACCGCTTAAATACCTATTAATTAGGTATTTTAACTATTTACCCTACAATTTTTATTGAGTCTAATCCATTAAAAATTCCTATCTTTTTGCCGTTTTTGTAACCCCTTTATTCTATGATTTTATTGCGCTGTATAGGCATTAAAATAATATTGAGCGTTTTTATATTACTTAGCAGTAGCTTGTATGGGCAAAATGCTTTGTATAAACCGCATGTATGGACTTCTGACGATGGGCTTCCACAAAACTCTATCAATACCATTATACAAGACCATAACGGCTATTTGGTTATTGGTACATTCTCTGGTTTAGTAAAATTTGATGGGGTTAAATTTTCTCCATACCCCTTTAAAGAGTTAGAGTATCAACGCGTTGTATCCTTATACGAAACCAAAGAAAAAGAGCTATGGGTTGGTACCGAAGACAATGGCGTATTTAGAATAAAAGACAACAAAATTTCTCATTATGGCTTAGAGGATGGACTCCTAAACCTAGGAGTACCTATGATTAAAGCAGATTCAGAAGAAAATATTTACCTCCTCCATCAAAACGAAGGAATTGTAGTATTTGATGGAGAAAAGTTTACTCCACTAGACAATAAGTACTTTAAAAAATATCTAATTCAGCAAATATTTTTTGCAAAAGATGGAGTTATGTGGGTTACAGGTAAGTCGGGGCTTTTTTATAAGAAAAAGGGGCAAGCACTCTTTACCAAGCACCCCGGGTTTACTCCGCATGGAGGTGGCTCATCTATAAACTATGATTATAACGGTGATCTTATTTTTATATCGCAAGGCGATGGTATTTATAAATTAAGTACCGATAGTCTTATCTATCAAAGAAATGCCCCCTATATAGACTATATACATAACAGCTTAATAAAAATTGATAGTGAAGGAAATATTTGGGCTGGTTTATGGCAAAAGGGCTTAGCTTGTGAAGCTAAAGACGGAACTGTTACATATTGGAGTACAGAGAATGACCCTAGCTTTCCGGATGAAGAACTATCAGAAGTTCTTCAGGACAGAGAAGGAAATATTTGGATAGGAACTAATGGTGGCGGCTTAGTTGCCATGAGAAAGTCACTTATCTCTACCCTTACAGAAAGTGATGGACTTAGTAATAACCTAACCTTATGCGTAACCGAAGATTTTGACAATAACCTATGGATAGGCACTATTGCTAAAGGGATAAACAAGTGGGATGGGAAAACTATAACTAATTATGGTTTACAACATCCGGCAGGGAGCGTATGGAGTTTTGCAGCAACTCCTAGTGGAGAGTATTGGGCAGGTAGCTTTGGGCAAGGCCTTTTTTACTTTGATAAAAAGCAAAACACATTTGTAAAAGACACCTCTTTCAGCTCCGGAATGATTATCTCTATTTATTGGGATACTATTGGGCGCAACCTTTATGTAGGAACCGAATATGATGGTTTATTTAAAAGAGAAAACAATAAGTGGGTAAATGTTATTCCGGGAAATATTATATCAGAACGCATTGTAAATATATTATCCGTTGCTAAAAACCATTTGTGGATTGCTACACTAGGTAACGGTATTTTTGAATATAACAACGGAGACATACAACACTACACAGAAGATGAAGGCTTGGGTGGCAATAGAGTAAGAGCCTTATATCAAGATGCTGATAGTAACTTATGGATTGGAACCTACGGCAAGGGCTTATCATTATACCGTAATAACCAGTGGTTTACTTTTACCAAAGAAAATGGTTTGTATGACAACCTTATCTCTGCTATTATAGAAGATGATTTTGGTTATTTGTGGATGTCATGTAACCGTGGTGTATTTAGAGTTTCTAGAGAAGAATTGCTTGCTGTTGCAAACAAAGAAAAAAAACTGCTTAAATGCAGAATATTTACTCAGTCTCATGGAATGAGTAATACCGAAACCAATGGTGGCTTCCAATCTGCCGTGTGGAAACGTAGAAATGGGCAACTTATCTTCCCTACAGTTGGTGGCATTTCTATTTTTAACCCGGATAAACTAACCATTGAAGCCCCTGAACCTATTGTAGTAATAGAAGAGCTAAATATTGATAACTCTAGAGTAGAGTACGGTGGTTTAGTGCATGTTCAAGCAAACAACAGGAGCTTATCTATTACTTATACCTCTCCTGTTTTTCATGACCCTGAGTTACTACATTTTAAGTACAGACTGAAAGGATTCTCTGATGACTGGACTGATGCAGGTGACAGACGTACGGCTTATTTTACCAACCTTTCTCCCGGTGAGTATGAGTTTGAAGTAATAGCTGTTAACAGCTCTGGCAAAGCATCTAAAAATGCCGCTGTTGTAAACTTTAAAGTAAATCCCCATATCTACCAAACAGTATGGTTTCAACTGGCTTCCATTATCCTTATTATAGGTGTTATTTTGGGTGGTTTCTTTTTAAGAAACTGGCAAATACTTAAGCGCTCTAAAGAGTTAGAGCAAATTGTTGCCGAAAAAACAGAAGACCTGAATAATACTATTGATGAGCTTAAAATCTCTAACCAAAATAACGAACGTATGCTCTCTATTATAGGGCATGATTTACGCGGACCCGTTGGTAATATAGAGCAACTACTTAGTTTGTCATTAGCCTCACAGGCAGATGAAGAAGACCGAAAAGAATTTATACAATTGGCCAGAAGCTCTGCAACCACTTCTTATAATTTGTTAAACAGTTTACTGCAGTGGTCTAGAGAAGACAAAGGCTTGGCAAGCTTTAGCCCTAAAAGAACCGTTTTAGAAGCCGAAGCTGATCATGTATTGGACTTATACAGTTTTCAAGCTGAAGAAAAACAAATTAACCTGATTAATGAAGTCCCTCCTAACACTGTTGTATATGCTGATGTGTATATGTTGGCTACCATTCTAAGGAACACGGTTAGTAACGCACTAAAATATACCGCAAACAAAGGTACGGTTACTATTAGTGCCCAAGCAGATGACAAAGGAGTAACCTTTAGCATTAAAGACAATGGTATGGGCATGAGCCAAGAACAGGTAGATAACCTCTTTAGTAAAGAAGCAGTACAAAGCACAAGAGGTACGGCATCTGAGGTTGGTACCGGTTTGGGCTTATTATTGGTTCATGATTTGGTAAAACGCCATGAGGGTAAAATTTGGGCAGAAAGCCAAGAAGGTAAAGGCACCAGTATTTTTGTTTTCTTACCTAAAAAAGAAGATGAATAAATAAAAGAACGGATTTGCTAGCACCTGCAAATTGTTCTATTCTTTGTGAGCAATGTGTCCATAAACAAGTACAATTTTAGAGGCTGCGTTTTTCCCCATACCCCCTTTCTTCTTTTTTATTTTCTTTTTCTTTTTCAGACCCTGGGGAGACCCTCGGCAGGGTCTCAGGAGTGTCTCGGCAGGGTCTAAATTTTTTATTCATTTTATTGATTTTTAGCTATTTATAAAATTAGTAGCGTTTTCCAATATTTAACATAATTAAATTCGGGCTTCTCATAAATTTTGTGTTTTGGAGAAAAGAAAAATTGCGCAAAAAGAAAAGAGTGAGAGAATTTTTTATCTTTTCGGCTCAAACAAAATTGAAATGCCCGATAAAAAACTAGACGTCACCTATTTTGCCACCCCAGAAGATTTTAGGGAATGGTTAGACAAAAACCATGATAAAAAAGAGGAGCTAATTGTTGGCTACTACAAAAAAGGTACGGGTATACCTAGTATCGATTGGCCACAATCGGTAGATCAGGCACTGTGTTATGGTTGGATAGATGGTATTAGACGCAAAGTAGATGAAAAAAGCTATTGCATACGCTTTACCCCTCGCCGACCTGATAGTATATGGAGCCCTACGAACATCAAAAAAATTGCTGAACTGAAAAAAGCCGGACTTATGCAGCCTGCCGGCATAGCTGCTTATGCTAAAAAGAAAGACAACAGTGCACAGATACATGCCTATAGCCAACCTAAAAACCCACAATTACCTGATGAATTCCTAAATAAGCTAAAGGCAAATAAAAAAGCATGGGAGTTTTTTGAGGCTCAAGTACCCTCGTATAAAAAACCGGCTATTTGGTGGGTTATCTCCGCCAAGCAAGAGGCTACCAAACTAAGAAGGCTTGATAGTTTAATAGAAGATTCGGCAAATGGTTTAAAAGTAAAACCGCTACGCAGAAATTAATTAGCTAGCCAGTTATCTAAAAAGGTATTCAATCTTTCTTGACTAAAGTTTACCAAACCTTGCTCAAGCTCTGCAATATTTTGCACATACTTTCCTTCCGGTTTATCTGCTAGTACACTAGCTACAACATGTTTCATTACTTCTGCATTTGCTTCTAGGTGAAACTGTACAGCTACAACTCTTTTACCATATACAAAACCTTGGTTTAAGCATGAGTCTGATTTTGCTAAATGAACCGCCCCATCAGGGATATCATAAGTATCACCATGCCAATGAAAAGTTGTAAACTTATCCGGAAAGCCCTTGAATGTTGAGCCTTTTACTTCCTTACTAATTTCTATGGGTAACCAACCAATCTCTATATGCTCATTGGGGTATACTTTTGCCCCCAATGCATTGGCCATTAACTGTGAACCCAAACAAACTCCCAGCACCCATTTGTTGGCATCTATGGCTTGTTTTATATATTGCTTTTCTCCTTTTAACCATGGGTATTTATCTTCTTCATACACACTCATTGGCCCGCCCATTATTATCATCCCATCAAAACTATCAAATGTAGGTAGTTCGCCTGCTTTGTGTAAAAACACATTGGTCATTTGGTAATTTCTTTCTGCAACCCAGTTTTCTATTGCTGCAGGCATTTCAGTATCATGGTGTAATAGGCAAATTAATTTCATGAGGCTTTAGTTACATGTTCATCACAGTCTATTCTCAGGGTACTTTCACTTAATTGCAGGTTTAAGAGTTTACAAAAATGTATACTTTTTCTGTCTCCTGCATAATGCTTACAGGTATAGCACATACGTGCCGTTTGTATCAGTTGTTGTTTATTTAGCTGATAGATGAGTTCTAAAATTGTTTTCTGTAAAATCAGTTTTTGCTGATCATCTATATCAGATACTAACTTGTATAATGGGCTCACAAAGTCTGATAGTTGTTCTGCAAGTACCTTGCCTTTATTCGTTAGACTTATTGATGAGCTACGCGCATCATTCGGGTCTAGCTCTTTTGCAATCAGGTTTTTCTTTAAGAGTGTTTTTACAGATTCACTTACGGTAGCTTTGGTCATATTAAACTCCTGAGCCAAGTAATTTACCTTGCAAAGTTCTTGCTCATGTGTATCTATAAAAATGATGAACTGAGTTTGAATTGGACTTAAACCATGCTCTTTGGCTTTATCCCATAGGAGTACCCTAAACACTTCACTCATCTTTTCTAGAGATACTACCAACTTACTGTCTATATCTGTTAGTTGTTTTTCTGTACTGAATACTGATTTTTTATTGCTTGCCATATACTGAGATTTACACTCAAATATACATAAGTTTAGGATTACTTACTAAATAAATAGCTAGGAACACAAAATTAGTATTCCTAACTATTTACAATAAAAAATTAGCCGGCTTTAACATCTGCCATACTTGCACCAAAGTTTATGTGCAATACTTGGTTATTAATAACCAAAGCCGGAACCGATTTTACACCCAACTCTTCAGCCTCAGCAATTCTGTTGGGTTGATCTGCGAAGTGTACAATGTCCAATTCAAATTTGTTCTCATCAACTAAGTTGAGTACTTGTTGCTCTGCTGCCACACATACGTTACAGCCGGCATGATAAAAAGTTACTTTTTGCATATCAAATAACAATTAAATTAATACTGATGCAAATATATAGTAAGTAATCCTAACTATACAAATATTTTTTAAGAATCCTTTAAAACTGGCTGGGGCCCTAACCAAATAAATGATTAGAGCCCCAGCACTGAAACTAAACAAAAAGACTCTTAAATATCTTATTAGAAGAACTTACTCAGTTTGAGTTGAACAAAGTCATCGTCTCTAAAAAAGTAGGCAAAGTCTCTGGTAGATACATCTTGGAAAAAGCGAGCTTCTACCTCAACCTTCCAAGAGTTCCACAAACGTCTGCTTGCCTCTACACTATAAAAAGTGGTACTCTTATCAATATCTACAATTGCTCCGGCCAAAAACTCTGTGCTCTGCACATCATTAAAAGCCAATCTGGCACCCATAAATACATCATTATCCATATTGCTAATAGCTAAATCGCCTCGCTCATCATACATGTATTCTGCAATCACACCAACATCAATACCCTTGTTTTTTATATTGCTAAACGTATACTCTGCACCTACAGCCAAGGCAGTAAAATCTTGCTGCTTGGCATAACGGTAAATAGACTCTAGCTTCCATAAAAAAGCCCCGGTAGTGGCTTGGATATCAAAACCGGTTTGATTGATAATAGGATAAAAGAAACTTGGGTTGGCTGTACCCAAACCTGTGAATAGAGGTTCCCTCCCCACTCCATAGAAATTAGAAACCCCTATATCAACAGGCCCAAAATAGTGCGACCAACGAATGGCTGCACTAGGGTGAAATTCTTCAATATCACTATCAACTTCAAAATCATCTCTCTCAACAATATGTCCGTTTAAAGCCGGAAACCTCAATCTTCCGTTTTTACCCGGAAACTGACGTTTACGTGCATAAGGCAGGTAAAACAAATCGAAGGTTCCAATATTTGAGAGGTAAGAGAAGTGCGCCATTGGTTGCCCCAATTTTTGCTCGCCATCAAAACTCTCTACTTGGTCTGTTTGATTAATAATATCAACCAAATGGATAGCTTCTGTAACGCCCCAATACACTTTTTTAAGACCAACACTAAACTCCCATTTAGAAGCTACGTATTGGTAGTACAGTTCTCTTACATCGGCATGTGTTCTGTTTTCATCATACTGATCTAGCCTACCAAATAAGTTTATCTTAAAGGAGTGCTTACCACTCTTAGATTCTATCAAATATTCGGGCTGTACAGCAATAGAAAGATAGTTACGTTCTTGCCCATTATATAAGGGGTTAAATAAGTATAACCTATCTTCTGCGCTTACCTCTAAAGAAAAATCTGTAGTGTATTTTTTTGCAGAAGCATCATCCTGGGCATAAACCACAGTAGCCAAAAGCGTAAAAAAGGCTGCTACTATATACTTTCGCAGCCTTGCGTAATTAACCATGTTCATTATTATCTACCCGCTCTTTTTAAGCTGTTTTGTGTAAAATCTTCGTCTGTTAAACCAGTTTTAAACTTATAGTCTTGGAAAAGCAACTGTGTCTCTTTTCCGGTTTGATGGTTTACCATTTGCATTTCGCCGGCACGCCAGTGTTTACCAGCATATTTTTTGTACTTATTGTAAGAAAGCGTCTTTAATAAAGCTCCTTTACGATCATAGAAATCTACTTTTTCTAATCTATACCCCTTGCTAAGGTTGTACCACACAACACGCTTTGTGTACCCCGATTTTTCATCGGTAGGATATTGCTCTACAACAGCCATTTTATCGCCATCTATCACTTCTTCCTTTACATACTTGTAGGTATACTTTTCTACTTCTTGTGATGATAAGTCTTCATAAGCAAACTCACTACCCATAAACGGGCCCGATTTGTTGTTAGAAGAAATTCTTTTTACTCTTTTTAAAGCCGGTAAAAACAACCATTGATCATCAGAACCTTCTTTATGAGTAAAGGTTAGCGTAGAGGTACCCTCTACATCTTTTGGGCTTTTAAATACAATTAATGACTTATCACCATCAGCCGTAAGCTCTAATGTTTTATTTTCCATAAAACGCTCACTACGCTGCTTTTGCTTATTGGTTAAAATCATTTTTAGTGTTACTTCAGAGCTTTCAAAACCTACATCGGCTTTGTCTGCAGCTTTAGCAACCTCTAAGCCTTTTTGCTCAGGAGATTGGGCATAAGCAGCACCCATAGATGCTACTAATAGTCCGGTAAATACAAATAACTTTTTCATTTCAATTTTTATTTTTTCTTTGATTTTTATTCTTCGATTACTAATTCTTCAGGGTCTGCTTTTTTCTTGTCTAAGGCAATTAACAATGCCGGTAACATTAAAAAGTCTATTACTAAGGCCGCAACAATGATGATACCTGTTATTTGCGCCATACCTGAGTTCATTTTAAAACTTGATGTAGATAAGATGGTAAAACCAACTACCAGTACCAATGAGGTTACCAATAAGGCTCTACCTACAGTAGAAAACGCATATCGTACAGCATCTTCCGGGCTTGCATTTTGGTCTCTACGTGCACGCAAGTATTTAGACATAAAATGCACAGTATCATCTACAATAATACCTAGGGTCATACCAAACACTACCGCCAAGCCTACATTTATTACCCCATCTAGCAATGCCCATATACCAAAGCCGACAATTACAGGGGCTATATTTGGTATTAAACTAAGGAGGCCAAACTTGGTATTCTTTAAGGCAAACATTAGCACTATTGATATAAGTATTAAAGCTAGGGCTGTACCCGATATCATACTTAAAATTTGTGCTATCCCTAAGTAAGCAAACATCATGGTTGGGCTAATACCCGCAGTATGCATGTAATCAGGTGTGTTCTCTTTTAACCAAGCTTCAGACTTTTCAGCAAAAGCAATCATCTCATTAGAGGTAAGGTTATGAATGGTTACAATCATTCTACTTTCAGACTTGTCAACGTTAATCTGGTTATTCAAGTCCAAACCAAACGGCAATGACATTTCATATAAAAGCAGGTACTGTGCAGCTGCTTCTCTATCAGTTGGTATTCTATAATACTGGGCACTATCGCCATGCATAGATTGATTTACCTGACGAGCGACCTCAACGTAAGAGTTTACATGTATTACCTCTTCTTGCTCTAACAGCCATTGCTCAAACTTCACTAAGTTTTGCAAATACTCTGGGTTATTAATACCTCCTGCTTCGCCAGAATTTAATGAGTACTCTACATTGTAAATACCTGTTAAATTATCGCTGATAAAATCTGTAGATGAACGGAATTCAACTGATTCATCAAAGTATTTCAAAAACTCATCATTCAAATTATTACGTAAAGAAAGTACTGTAAAACCGATTACAATTGCTGCTGATGCTACCAACACTTGTCTGCGTTTTGCAATTACAAATTCAGCTATTTGAGCAAATATTTTTCCGCTTTTACCTTCTTTCTCTTCTTTTACTTTTACGCGCATTGGCAGTATAGCCAACAATGCAGGTAATGTGGTTATTGAGAATATAAAGGCCGCCGTCATACCCACAGAAGTAATGTTTCCTAAGTCATGGAAAGGAGGCACTTCGCTGGTATTCATAGATAAGAAACCTATTACCGTTGTTAAACTGGTAATAAATACCGGCATAAAGTTTACACGTAAACTTTCTGAAATTGCTTCTTTCTTGCTCATCCCTCTACGCATATACTGCACAATAGTTATCAGTATATGCACACTATCTGCTACCGCCAATGTCATTACAATTACGGGGGCAGAACCAGATGGCGGTGTTAACTTAATACCTGCCAAGCCCGAGAAGCCCATTGCCACTATTATAGAAAACAGTATTACTATTAAGGTTGCAAAGGTTCCGGCAATAGTTCTACTGGCAAACAAGAGCATTACAATAATGGCCAAAAACATCATCATCATTAAACTCATATCGCCCTGGGTGGCTTCAAAGAAAGCACCATTTAACATTACCATGCCCGATAAATGTGTTGTCAGCTCCGGGTGTCGCTCCTCAAAACGAGTGGTTAAACCTCTTACTGCCGCTACAATTTCCGGCATCTCTGTTGTGGGATTAATACCCGGTAACTGTACCGTAATATTTAATGCCGACACCGAACCAGACTCATTTAAAAGTCTGTCTACTAATAAAGGTTTATTCAGTGCTATTTTTTTAATCTTGGCTATTTCTGCCTCCGATTTTCCTTCAGCATCTTCTACCAAATCCTCTACATACAAATCATCCCCTTCAGCATAGGTATGCTGAAAGTTAGTAATAGCATCTACCCTAGTATTGTAAGGTATCATTTGCCATGCAGAGTCTGTTAGTTCTTCTATAGCGGCCAATGTTTCTTTGGTAAACATCTTACCGTCTTTAGATTCGATAACGATTAGTACGTTATCATCTTTGGTATACTTTCTTTGTAAGGCATCAAAAGCAAGCATTGGCTCATAATCTTTCTTAAAGAAAGAGTGATAGTCGCCATCAAAGCCTACTTTGGGCATCCCCATAAAAAAAGTACCCACAAACAATAGGCTTAAGCCCAAGGCTAGCCATTTGTTTTTTACAACCCAATCTCCCCAAGCTTTGCCTAGTTTACCCGATTGCTCTTTTAGTTTTTTCACTGGTTTATTCATCTGTTGTTTTACACTATTTTGTTTTTACTAATTGTCTCTTTTTGTTTAGTGTAAATTGTGAACTATTTCTATTTCGTTTATTTTGTATTTCAATCTTTTCAGATTGCAAATATTTCTATTTTCGAAATATTATGCAAAATTTTTTTACTTTTTTAATCCTGATACAGCAGATTTATTCAACAAGTTGGTTAGTACTGCGGCTTCCTCGTCGGTTAAATCCATCAAAGCTTTCTCGCCAAACTCGTACATTTTTATTTCCATGCTGTTGTACATCTTCAATCCGGTTTCGCTTAGCTTTACAATTACAATACGTCTATCTTCCGGCGAATACTCACGTACAACATAGCCTTTAGCTATCAGCTTATCAATAATACCGGTAGCAGTACTCATAGGAGCCATTAAAAAATCGGCAACCTCGCGCATAATCATTTGCTTTTGTTTACCAAGTGTAATTAAAAAGGTAAACTCTCGCTTACTCACATCAGAGTACTCCACCATGCACTCGCCAGTAACGCAAGTCATGGTGTGCCCCATAGATTGTACGGAGTTGATAAACGCTTTTATTTTGTCCTTTACTGTCATTTTGAGAATGCAAATATACTATTTATTTCGAAAACCGAAATACTGTACTTGTTCTAAAAACTCTTTTACATTAAAAATGTTCACTGAAAAAATACAAAACTTTTATTTGTGCCCCCGAAAATAAAAAGCTTTTTTAATTTTACCCAAAACAACAATCATGCACAAAAAAATACTTTTGTTAGGCTCAGGCGAGTTAGGTAAAGAATTTGTTATTGCTGCCAAACGTATGGGGCAAACCGTAATAGCTACAGATAGTTATGAAGGTGCTCCGGCAATGCAAGTAGCAGATGGCTTTGAAGTAATAAACATGTTAGACGGAGTGGAGCTAGACAGGGTTGTTGCCAAGCATAAACCCGATTTAATTGTACCGGAAATTGAGGCCATACGCACAGAGCGTTTTTATGATTATGAAAGCCAAGGTATACAAGTAGTACCCAGTGCTAAAGCGGCAAACTATACCATGAACCGCAAAGCCATAAGAGATTTAGCAGCTAAAGATTTGGGAGTACGTACCGCTACTTATGATTATGCAACCAACGCACAAGAGTTAGCCAATGCTGTAGAAAAAACAGGTATGCCTTGCGTAGTAAAACCCTTAATGTCATCATCCGGTAAGGGGCAAAGTGTTATACGTACAGCAGATGATATACAAAAAGCATGGGATTATGCAGTAGAGGGCTCTCGAGGTGATGTAGTAGAGGTAATTGTTGAGGCATTTGTAAACTTCAACTCAGAGATAACATTATTGACTGTTACCCAACAAAACGGACCTACCCTATTTTGCGCACCCATTGGCCACCGCCAAGAACGTGGCGACTACCAAGAAAGTTGGCAACCGGCAGCCATAAGCCCAGAGCAATTACAAGAAGCACAAGACATGGCAGCCAAAGTAACTGCTGCTTTAGGCGGAGCAGGTATTTGGGGTGTAGAGTTCTTTTTGGCAGATGAAGGAGTATACTTTTCAGAACTATCTCCTCGCCCGCATGATACGGGTATGGCTACATTAGCAGGCACACAAAACTTTAATGAATTTGAGTTGCACTTAAGAGCAGTTTTAGGCTTACCTATACCCGAAATTACACTTGAACGTATTGGTGCAAGCGCAGTTGTATTAGCCGATAAAAATGGTACTCACCCTACTTTTACCGGATTAGAAACAGCGGCATCTTACCCAAAAGCAGATATAAAATTATTTGGCAAACCTACTACTCGCCCATACCGCCGTATGGCCGTAGCATTGGCTTATGACAACCTAGACGGCAGTGTAGAAGAAGTGGTAAATAGAGCCAAAGAAATTGCTTCTAAAATTAAGGTTCAGTCAAAATAACACCATAAAAAAAGCGGGCCTATAGCCCGCTTTTACTTTTTATAGTATGTACTATTACTTACTAGCAGTATACTCGTAAGATGCAGATTGTAAAATGTCTTTTGCTTCTGCTTTATCTGTAGTATTAAAATCAATATTAACTGTCTCTCCTGTTGGCATAAAATAATCTACGCTACCTACATCTGTTTTGCTGTAAGCAGCTAATTTTATTTTTTCCTCACCATCTAGTATATACCAAGCAGCCTCTGCTTCGTCAAATACCATATCTACAAATTCACCAGCGCCTTCGCCTTCAATTTGCTCAATATGAAACTTGTTTTTTGTAGCTGTAATAGAATATGTTTTTGTACCGTCTGCATTCATTACTACTTGTGTCTCGCTTTCACCTTCTTCCATAGACACAGGGCTATTTCCTGTCCAGTATTCAATTGTGTTTAACACAACACCATCAATAAATAATGTTGTTCCATATACAGGGAGCACAACAAATGCAAGGAATACAATTTCTTTAGCTGCATCAGAACCCAATCCCATATTCCAATCATACAAGCCGGTTGTTAATCCAAATGAACCAAAGCAACCTTGTAACATTGCCATTGATGCTAACAATACTGCTACTGTAGCATTTCTAAGTGTTTTTTTTAAAGTCTTCATAAATAATAGTTTTGATTAGAGATTTGTTTGTTTGAAAATTTGATATACCAAATTACGCAAATATGCCTTGCCAAACAACAAAAGAATCTATTATATAGATCTTATAAGTAACTATTATACCAGTTAAACTTTTCTTTAATAATATTCTCTTTTTCTTCATTCAAAAAATTTAAAAATGCCTTGGCAACCGGAGAGTGCTTTTTCCCTTTTACCCAAACTAAACTCCAGGTAGTAACTAGCGGTAAATTTTTATTTGGTATTATATATAGTTCATTATTAAGTATTTCATTTCTCACCCCAATTAAGGGCACTAAAGAGTAACCCAAGCCGGCTATTAGCGCTTGCTTTACAGCTTCATTAGAGGTCAACTCTAATTTTTTAAGTGTAGATATGTTGTTTTTAGATAAAAAACGCTCCATCATTTGTCTTGTACCCGAACCTTTCTCTCTGTATATAAACGACTCAGATTTAAACAAATCTTTAACCGAAGACTTATTATTTAATTTCTCGGTAGAGCCACCCATTAAATATAACTTATTAGGCAACAGATCTATCTTATCTACATTTAACTTCTCCGGTATTATAGATACCAAAGAAAAATCAACCTCATTGTTTTCTATACTGCTTACTACTTTCTCTTTATTAGTTACATCCATCTGTAACTCTACCCCCGGGTTTAAATTTATAAAGTCAGATAAAAAATAGGGCATTATATATTTTCCGGTAGAAACAATAGATATTTTGAGCTTACCTATTAATTGCCCTTTATAGGCATGTGTTTTATAATCTATAGCACTTACTTGCTCTAAAATATTCTTTGCAGTTTCTGCTATTTCTTTTCCAAAATCTGTGATAAAAATTTTCCTTCCCACAACTTCCGTAAGCGGAATATCAAACTGATCTTGAAAATTTTTTAACTGAATTGATACTGCCGGCTGGGTTAAATGAAGTTCTTCTGCTGCCCTTGTAACGCTCTGTGTTTCACATATCTTAAAAAATATGCGTAGTTGGTTCAATGTATAATTCATAAATATTATTTATGTATTTCATTACAAAAATAAATAAAAATTTATGAATTGCTATTCTCAAATTTGCAGCACTAAAACTAAAAAAGCAATGAATAGAATAACAGTAGCAAAAGGTGATGGCATAGGACCGGAAATAATGAATGCCACTTTAAAAATAATGAAAGCAGCCGGTGCACAATTAGAAATTGATGAAATTGAAATAGGAGAAAAAGTATACCTAGCAGGTAATACTTCCGGTATTTCAAAAGAGTCTTGGGACATTATCAGAAGAAACAAAGTTTTCTTAAAAGCCCCTATAACTACACCACAAGGTGGTGGTTACAAAAGTTTAAATGTAAGCACCAGAAAATTCTTAGGCTTATACTCAAACATAAGACCCTGCAAAAGCTTACACCCCTTTGTTAAAACAAAACATCCGGATATGGATGTAGTAATTATTAGAGAAAACGAAGAAGACTTATATGCAGGAATAGAACATCAACAGACAGATGAAGTAGTACAATGCTTAAAGCTGATAAGCAGACCTGGTTGCGAAAAAATTATTAGATACGCATTTGAGTATTGCAAACAATACGGAAGAAAAAAAGTAACCTGCTTTACAAAAGACAACATTATGAAACAAACAGACGGTTTGTTTCACGAGGTGTTTAATGAAATAGCAAAAGAATATCCGGAAATAGAAAATGAACACTGGATAGTAGATATTGGCGCGGCAAAACTAGCAGATACCCCAGAAGAGTTTGATGTAATAGTAATGGGAAATTTATACGGCGATATGCTATCTGATGTTGCGGCACAAATAACAGGTTCTGTAGGCTTGGGAGGATCTGCAAATATTGGCGAAACATGCGCAATGTTTGAAGCAATACACGGCTCTGCACCACTAATTGCCGGACAAAATATTGCCAACCCATCGGGTTTAATACAGGGCGCCATCATGATGTTAAATCATATAGGGCAAAACGAAGTAGCAGAAAAAATTCAGAATGCTTGGCTTGCAACTATAGAGCAAGGTATCCATACAAATGATATTTATAAAGAGGGCATCAGTAAAAAAGCGGTAAGCACAGAAGAGTTTACCGATGCAGTAATTGCAAACCTCAATCAAAAACCTGTTCAACTAAAGCAAGTGTCTTACAAAAACGGCAATGCCTTAAAACTACCTAAGTACGAAAGAAAAAGCCCAAAGCATAAAGAGTTGGTTGGGGTAGACTTATTTGTACACTGGAATGGAACAAGCCCCGATGAACTGGCGGGTTTACTGCAAAAAATAGAACTACCTGAGGCAAAACTAACCATGATAACCAACAGAGGTATAAAAGTTTGGCCACAAGGTTTTGAAGAAACTTTTTGCACGGATCACTGGAGGTGTAGGTTTAAAAACGAAGAGGATGCTACCATAAACAAACTGGCAATCATCAGGCTACTTACCAATGCTGAAGACAGCTTGATAGATGTAATAAAAACAGAAAATCTGTATCACTTTGATGGCAAACCATCATTTTCACTAGGTCAAGGACAATAAAAACAAACAACTATGGAATTACCTCTTATCAAAGGAATGTTCTCAAAAAATGAGGCATTAGACTTAATCACGCAACTGATAAATGTGAAAATCAATTTTCATGAAGAGAAAATCAAACACTCTTCTAATGAAGAAGACATGAAAGTTAGAGAAACAAGAATTAAGCAACTACAAGACCAGTTACAAGAGCTAAGAAATAAAGTAATAACCAACGAGTACATATCGGTAAACTCAGTAATAAACATTAAATAAGATGAAAGACACACACTTAACATTACTAGACGGCACATTTGATAGTAATGATGCTAAAGACATTCTCTTAGCATTATTTAGAAACAAGGTAAACTACCATAACCTTAAAAACTTTAGAGCAAAAGAAATGACAGGTATACCATCTGCACATTGTGTAGAAAGAATTGAAGCACTTAAACAAAGCATCGAAACAGTTTTAGAGCTTATGGCAGAAGCAAATGCCAATGGAAAAGAAGTAAGGCTATCCTCTGAAGTAAAAATAGAGTTCATCTAATTAAAACATAAAAACAAGCTCTTAAAAAAATGGATTTACACCTGTTATTAGACAACTTAACCAATCCGGCTTTATTATTCTTTTTTTTAGGAATAGTTGCCGTTCGCTTAAAAAGCGATTTAGAAATCCCCCCAAACTCATCTAAGTTTATTTCTCTATACCTTTTATTTTCTATTGGGTTTAAAGGGGGGCAAGAGTTATCGCATAGCGACTTGAATATGGAAATACTGTGGTCCTTACTATTTGGTATACTACTGGCCTTAACAGTGCCTTTATACTCTTTTTTTATACTTAAAAAAAGAGTTGGTGTGCAAAATGCCGGAGCTATTGCCGCCGCATACGGATCTGTAAGTGCCGTAACTTTTGTTACAGCTATTTCATTCTTAGAAATCCATAATATTGAGTTTAATGGACATATGGTTGCTGTAATGGCATTAATGGAGGCCCCCTCAATTATTATAGGAGTATTACTTATCTCTTTATTTGATAAAGAAAACAAGAGTAAAACTTCTTTTGGAAGCGTATTAAAGCACTCTGTAACCAATGGTAGCGTACTACTAATTATTGGTAGCCTAATAATTGGTTTTGTGGCAAGCGATGCACAAGCCGAAGGAATTGAACCTTTTACAACAGATATTTTCAAAGGATTTTTAGCTGTATTTTTATTAGATATGGGTATAGTTAGTGGCAAAAAATTGTCATCCTTCATGAAAAATGGTTGGTTCTCATTCCTATTTGCTATCATCGTTCCACTAATTAATGGTTCGTTAGTAGCAATGCTAAGCAAACTAGTAACAGACAATACCGGCAACCAGTTTTTATTTGCAATACTAGCGGCAAGTGCATCATACATTGCAGTACCTGCAGCTATGAAGTTGGCAGCTCCAAAAGCAAACCCCAGTTTGTATATACCTATGGCGCTTGCTATAACGTTCCCGCTAAATATTACTTTGGGTATGCCTTTATATATCTCTATAATTATGGCTTTTTAAGTAAGTTGGGTAAAACTAAATATACTTGCTATTTGTTATTTTAGTATAAAATTAACCCCATGGAAAGTTATTTAGATAGTACTCGAAAACTCTTTAGGTTTTACAAAAGCTTAGGCGATAAATCCATTGCTCAGGTAAGCGAAAAGCATATCAACTACACACATAATGATGATTCTAATAGCATAGCTATACTGGTAAAGCACATAAGTGGTAATATGTTATCTCGCTGGACCAACTTTTTGCAAGAAGACGGCGAAAAAGAATGGCGCAACCGAGATGATGAGTTTACCGATGATATACATACCAAAGAAGAACTACTAGTCATTTGGGAAAAAGGTTGGGACTGTCTTTTTGGTGCTATTGACCCTTTAACTGATACTGATTTAGAACGCATTTTATACATCCGAAACGAAGGCCATTCTGTAGTAGAAGCCCTAAACAGGCAGTTGGGGCATTATGCCTACCATGTGGGGCAATTAGTGTTTTTAGCCAAAATGCTAAAAGAAGGAGAATGGGACTCTTTATCTATACCAAAAGGGCAATCGGCTAGCTTTAACAAAGAAAAATTTGAGCAAGAAAAACAACGCAAAAATTTTATTTAATACTGCCTTTTGGCATATTTAATATCTTTGTTTTATAAATTTACTGTCATGTTTGATCAGCTTAGAGTATATATGGAGGGTGTTTACCCTAATATTCCTGAAGATTCTTGGAATACATTTACTGACCAACTTGTATATAAAGAGGTTCCGAAAGGCACTACTATTTTAAAAGCCGGAGCCGTATGTAATTTTGTTGCTTTTATAAATAAAGGTCTTGTTAGAGGTTATATAAGAACAGCTGAAGGTAAAGAGGTAAACTCTGATTTTTGTCCTGAAAACGAGTACACATCCAATTATTCATCCTTTTTAGCAGAAACTCCTAGCGATTGCACCATAGAAACCATTGAAGATTGTGAATTTTTGTTTTTTTACAAAGACAAAATGCAAGACTTATATAAAGCAGATTCGGTTTGCGCAGAAATTGGAAAAAGAATGACTGAAAAAGTTTTTATAGATGATTCTAGGAGAACTTTATCTCAATTAATAGCCACACCTGAGCAACGATACTTGGATTTTATAAAAAATGAAGCCCATATTTATGAGCGCGTTCCATTATATCACATAGCCTCATACTTAGGTATAGCACCGGAAAGCTTAAGTAGAATAAGACATAAGCTGGCTAAGAAACCTGCCTAGTAGCAACTTTTTTTCATTTCTTAACTTAAGTCAATTTTTAAATAAACAGCCTGATGCATTTTTGTACTGTAAATAACACCATCATAAACAGGACAAAATGAAAGCATTAAAAATTTTATTCATCATAGGCTTATTATTTGCCTCAATACTAGCTAGGGCGCAAAGCACCCAAACTGTTCGCGGGCAAATTGTAGATAAAGACTCTAAGTACCCTATTATTGGTGCTAACATTGTTATTTTAGATACCGACCCTATTATTGGAACTGCTACAGATGCCGATGGATATTATAGAATGGAAAATGTGCCTTTAGGTAGACTTTCTATAAAAATAACTTTTATTGGGTATAAAGAGATTGTACGAAATGATTTACTACTGGTTGCAGGGAAAGAGCTCGAGCTGAACATAGAAATGGAAGAAGACCTACAAGCCCTTGGCGATGTAGTTGTAAAAGCCTCACAAAAAAACCAAACAATAACAGATATTGCCTCTGTAAGTGTGCGCACTTTTGATACAGAAGAAACATCGCGCTATGCAGGTAGCCGAAACGACCCTGCTCGTATGGCATCAAACTTTGCGGGTGTAAGCGGAGCCAATGACGCCCGAAACGACATTATCATCCGTGGTAACTCACCTTCAGGGGTATTATGGAGGTTAGAGGGTATTGACATCCCAAGTCCCAACCACTTTTCTTCTTTTGGGAGTACGGGTGGTCCGGTAAGTATTTTAAACAACAATGTGCTTTCTAAATCTGATTTTATGACCGCGGCCTTTCCATCGGAATACGGGAATGCCCTAGCCGGAGTTTTTGATTTACAATTTAGAGATGGTAATAGCGAGAAACGAGAATACCTAGGCCAAGTAGGCTTTAATGGTTTTGAGTTAGGCGCCGAAGGTCCGCTTGCAAAAAACAGCAGAGCCTCTTACCTAATTAACTATCGTTACTCAACTTTAGGTGTATTTAAAGCCTTGGGTGTAGACTTTGGTACCGGTGCTGCCGTACCCGAATACCAAGATTTAACATTTAAACTAAACATACCTACCAAAAATGCTGGCCGATTTACAATATTTGGCATTGGTGGCTTTAGCAATATAGAACTGTTAGGTAGCGAACTGGATTTGGAAAAAGAAAACCCCGATGATTTATACGGTAATGAAAATGAAGACAGCTATGTAAATAGCCAAACCGGAATTATTGGTTTATCCCATACCTACTTTTTTAACGAGAATACTTTTTACAAGCTTTCATTAGCCGTAAGTCATCAAAAAGAAGACATACAAGTTGACTCTATTACTGAAAATGACAGAACAGACATCAATAGATTTAGAAGCATCAATCTGCAACAAAATAAATACATCGCACACCTAAAAGTGAACCATAAAATAAATGCCAAAAACAAGCTTTTGTTTGGTGTTATAAGCGATGTATACGACACACAATTTGCAGATAGCGCCTTATTTGGCTCAGGTTGGTTTACCGTAAAAGATGGCCAAGGCACAAGTGTATTGGCACAAGCCTATGCAAACTGGCAACACAAGTTTAGCCCATTGCTAACAATGAATGTAGGGCTACACTCGCAATACTTTAGCCTTAGCGAAAGCTCGGCCATAGAACCACGTTTCAACTTACGCTATCAGCTAGATGAAAACCAATCTATAAACTTTGGTTACGGATTACATAATCAATTACAACCTATACCTACCTACTATACAAAAACACGTTTGGCAAACGGACAAACAGCTAACCTAAATGAAAACATGGACTTCACACAAAGTCATCATTTTGCATTGGGTTATGATTACAACTTTACCAGTAATATGCGACTTAAGGCAGAGGTATACTATCAAGCATTAAATAATGCTCCTGTACAGCGTTTTTCTAGTTCATTTTCTATGCTCAATGCCGGGTCCGATTTTGGTACACCAGATGAGAGCAACTTAATAAATGGCGGCGAAGGCAGAAACTACGGAATTGAATTGACCCTAGAGAAATTCTTTAGCAAGCAATACTACTTCTTGGTAACCTCATCTATATTCAACTCAGAGTACAAGGGTAGCGATGATGTATGGCGCAACACTGCCTTTAACGGACGTTATGTATTTAATGCACTAGCCGGAAAAGAGTTTACAGTGGGTAAAAAAGGACATACCCTAGTGTTTGATGCCAAGTTTACTTGGGCGGGCGGACGCTACTACACCCCAATAGATTTACAGGCATCTGCTATGCAAGGCGAAGAGGTATTGCTAGACAACCAGGCTTTCTCTGAGCAATTTGATGATTATTTGCGCTTAGACCTAAAAGTATCTTATCGTGTAAACGGCAAAAAAATTACGCAAGAATGGGCTGTAGATGTACAAAACATTACCAACAGAGACAATGTGTTTACCCGAAGCTATAATAGCAGAACCAATACTATAAACACAGAGTACCAATTGGGTTTATTTATAGTACCACAATACAAGATACTATTCTAAATTTTCACATTCTTTTATATAGAATAAAAGGTTTAGAGATTATTTCTAAGCCTTTTTTATTTAATTACATTTGGCTTACTAATAATGTATGACATGAAAAAAATAATCTACAGCCTTTCTATTTTGTTTTTAGCCAGCTGTGCTAACAATTCAAAAACTGAAGAAACAACAACTAATAACGAAGCCTCTTCAGAGCTTACGGAAGTATCTGATGATACGACAGACAAAAAATTTGTATGGGACTTTAAATCACCAAAAAAGTACACATACATTTTTGACCAAACCTCAAATGCTGAGCATTCTACTCATAAAGGAGCTGAAGCCGAAAAGATTTTTATTTCGGCAAATGGTAAGCTAAGTATTAGAGCAAAAGAGCAAAACCTTGCAGACTTAAGCTTTACCGATATGGAATCTAAAATGGTGAATTCTATTACCGCAGATACATCAGTAAATAAAACACCTCCAATGGTATTACAAGATTTAAAACCCGATGGGTCTATTGAAGGTCCTTCGGACTCAGAAATATTATTGAGATTAATAATGCCTTTGCCACTTGAGGAAATTAATGAAGGTGAGAGCAATAAGGTTCCCATTAAGTTTCCTATTAATGCTAATGGCTCTAGGTTGTTTACCAAAGGTTTTAATACATTAGAATTTACAGGTTATGAAACTTATTTAGGCAGAAAATGTGCTGTATTAAAAGGTGTAATTAATGTTTCTGACCTTAATGTCCCTGAAGAAGTAAAAGGAGAGTATAAATGTTCTATTACAGGAACCGCAACTTATTATTTTGATGTAAAACATCATTTATACGTTGGAGCTGAAGTTAACACAGAAACGATGGTACTGATGGATATTGATGAAGAAAATGGTGAGCTTGGTTTATATTATAACACCAAAAACATTGATACTTATTCTCTTAAGCTAGAAAAAATTGAAGACATTGTATTTAAAAGCGATAGCACCAGCCAAGAATAAATAAGGGTTCTATGATTGAAATACCAAAAGACAAAAAAATAGGATTGGCCCTTGGTGGTGGTGCCGTATTAGGCGCTGCGCACATTGGCGTACTAAAGGCATTAGAAGAGCTAGATATAAAAATATCTTACCTCACAGGCACAAGCATTGGGGCATTTATAGGCAGTATTTATGCCTTTCATAAAGATTATAGTTCTGCCAAAGAAGTAGTGATAGACTTAACTTGGCGAGATATCACTTCGATATCCTTATCAAAGTTTGGGTTGTTTTCTAACCAAAAAATGCACGATTTTGTGCAAAACACCATTGGCGATGTAACATTTGAAGAAGCCGATATGCCCATGGCTTTTATTGCTACCAACATAAGCAACGGAGAAAAAGTAGTTTTAAAAGAAGGTAAGGTAGCCGATGCCGTTATGGCAAGCAGCTGCATACCCGGCTTGTTTCATCCGGTGGAAATAAATGATACCCTTTTGGTAGACGGCGGCATTGTAGAAAACGTACCTATTTCGCCATTGGCCGAGATGGGTGCCGAATATATTATTGCTATAGACCTAAACACCAACCACACTTACCAGCAACCCAAAAACCTGATAGATGTGTTGCTCAATACCTTTCATTTTACGCTCTCTTCTGCTACAAAATTGCAAACCAAAACTGCAGACGTATTAATTAAACCCGATTTATCGGAGTTTAGCCGTGTAGATGTAAAACATGCACAAGAGCTTATGGATGCGGGCTACAACGAAACCCTGAAAGCCTTTGGTGAAAAAGGCTAGTGCATTAAAACACACTCTATTTCAAGTGCTTACCCATTAGACAAGCATTTTTGTTTTAGGGTATTTATACCTATAAAACAAGCTTTAATACTTGCTTAAAATAAACAGGTCTTTTAACTGATGCTTTCCTATAAATATTTGTCTATGTTAGATTATAAATAAATCTTTATATGAAAGATCAAAAAAACATTGACGCAAATGTGCTCTCGCTATACGAGTTAACAGATGAAAGAGAAGCTAAGTTGTGGAAAGAAGCAATTATTGTTTTTGATACTAGTGCAATTCTTGACTTATATTCTTCTCCGAAACATAGAAGACAAAATATTTACGCTGATGTTTTGGATAAGCTTAAAAACAGATTATGGATTCCTAATCACGTTCAGTACGAATACTTAAAAAATAGAGAACGTATTATAAGTAAACCTATTTCTGAATATTATGCTCCATTAAAAAATGAAATTGATACACTTAATGTAGAAGCTGAAAAAAAACTATTGAACAGAATCAAAGAAATAGCTCGTAAAACATTAAAGGATGATAAACACCCTCATCTACAACAAAAAGAAATAGAAAACTTCAAAGAAATCACAAGCGACTACATTAAGCAAATTAAGTCTTTTCAAAAAGAACTTAATGATCAAATAAATATAATCGAAACTGAAGTAAATGATATAAAAAATGATGATGATGTTTTAAAATATATAGAAAAAGAGTTTAAAACTGGCGAGGAATACGATTTTGACAAAATTCTTGATATAACAAAAGAAGGGAAGCATAGATATGAATTTAAGATTCCTCCTGGTTATGGTGATTATTATTCTAAAGAAAAGGTTGGAACACAAATTTTTGGTGATCTAATCATCTGGAAACAGATTCTTGAATTCTCCAATAAAATAGAAAAGCCAATCCTATTTATAACAAATGATATAAAAAAAGACAATGACTGGTGCTATATAGACAAACAAACTAATCGTATAATAAAACCTAGAGAAGAATTGATTAAAGAAATTAACGACTATTCGTCAATTGAGTTTTGGATGTATAACTTGCCTCAATTCTTATATAATGCCAATAAGTATTTACAGTCTTCTATAGAAAATGAAACTATTCAAGTTTTTTATCAGGTTATAAACTCAAAAAATATTAACTCTCCTTTCTTATCTTTTGAATGTAATAATTGTTCCACAACTCACAGGTATAGTAAAGCTGATTTAAATTTATCCTATGAATTAATTGAAACCCATCTAAGAAATATGGGACAAGAAAAGCATTATCAAGCAATTGAAGACTTTGACTGTAATTGTGGGTACTATATAACTGTATATTTTAATATATGGGAATACCCTACAGGTTTATATGATCACGAATCAATAGAAATTCACAATGGAAAACTAATAAATAAACCTAAGCTTTCTGAAACTTTTCGAAATTCACAAATAGATGATGGCTACAACTCATGCCACAACTGCAATAGCCATTCCAGTTACGTAGACTTAAATAATAGAATTGCAATAGGAAACGAATACGACAATTCACATCTTAATAGTAGATATCAAGCTATGAATACAGGCAAATGTGCAAATTGTACTGAAATTCATATACAATGCCCTAAATGTAAATCAATAAGCTTAGCTGAATCGTATAGCTCAAATGAAATAGAATGTGAAGGAGGTTGTGGACTAGTTTTTCATGTAAAAAAAGAATTTGACAGAGACTATGCTGAGGAAGAAATAGAAGTCACATTAAAAGACCATAGATTAAAACCTTGTATCAAATGTGGTGAAGAATTTATTCCTGATGAATTTAATGAGGACTATTGCTCAGTGTGTGAGAGGTTAACTCAACAAGACTGATGAACCCAGTAGGGTTTGCCCTTTAAAAAAGTAATAATACCGCCACCTGCTTCTTCTTTGCCAACATATATACTTGGTCTTTCTAGTATAACTTCTTTATCTCCAAGTAAGTCACCATCAACAGCAATAAATTCGGATTGTTCCAAATCTCTTACAATGTACCAATGGTCTATCCATCCAACAGCATTTGGCAACCCGTTTTCATCCTCTCTTCCACAGCCAATTTCAATTAAAAAGTTACCGTTTTCCTCAACAATTAACCTTTTACAGCTATCCTCTACAAAATAAACTTGGTCTATAATTCCGTTACCGTTTAGGTCTATATGTATGGTATCAGTTAAGCTATACCCTGTATCTTTTTGGCTTTCTTCTGTAGGCAATCTATTAAGCTCTTCAACTAATGTATCTTCTCCTACTTCAACAACGTTAGTATCAATAGTTACATCTTCAATTTCTGTTGGTTGTTGGCTTTCTTGATTACAAGAGACAAATAATACAAGTGATAAAAATAAAGCTAGGTTTCTCATCATAAAATCTTTTTACGAAGCTAGTAAAAAATCATTCCTACGTATTCGAAAAAAATATATATTCGCTCGCTTTTTTAAAGCAAAGGCTATGCATATTAAACTTAGCGTAACACTAAGTGCATAATTTTTTTAAATTACATGTAGTATTCTAATGTGTTTGAACCTTATATTAGCAATACAGATAGCCGATGCTTTTTGATAGATTATAAGAAACAACAGAACAAAGTTTTCAACCTAAAGCTTTTAATTTATGAAACGGGTTATTATAGATTCTAAAAACTTAACGGACGAAATTATTGAGGCCATCAATGAAAAATACCCTTATGGCTACGATGATGAGGACATTATTAAATTTAAAAATGCCAAAGGCGAAACCGTTTCGGCTATACAGGTAGAGATACCGGATACTGTATGTTTGGTAAAAGTAGGTGTAGAGTTAGATAAACGCGTAGAGCAGTTTAACCTAGATGATGACGATGATGATGACTCAAGTGTAGATGATGCTACAGATGCACCGGAAGAAGACTTTGAAGATTAAAAAGACTCTCTAATGCCGGCATAAATTCCGGTTTGTCCATCGCTGGCCGCAGAAAAATCTATGCGCACATTTATTTTAGAGTCTTTGGTAAATTGGTAGCGCAAGCCTGCCCCACCAATGTATTTGAGCCCATTAGGCTTAAACTGGTTTACTTGGTTGGCAACTTCGCCAAAGCCCGAAAAGAACACCATGCCAAAGCGTTTGTATACATCGCGCCTGTATTCTGTTTGAAAATAAAATACATGCCTATCTATATACCTATTGGCATTAATTCCGCGTAGGCGTACATCGGCCCCTAAATTATTGAGCTTATAAAAAGGTATTTCGCTCTCGGTACTAAAGCTCACAAAAGACTGAAAAGCAAACACATTTTTATCCCCTACCGATAAGTACCTACGGGCATCTAAATCCATACGGCTAAAATGGTAATCGTTTGCCAAGGCATCGGGGTATACAATTCCGTTTAGGCTTACCAACCAACCATTCTCAGGGTAAATAACATTGTCTCGGGTATCAAACTTTAGGGTGGGCCCTATGCCCCATAAAAAACCACCTTCATCGCCAATCACCTCATCATTATTTAGGGCGCCATCTTCTTCTACTTCGGTAATATTATCTACCCTAAAATCATAGGAGATTCCTGCAAAAAAAGAGGCTTCATGTAGTTGTTTTATAAAAAAGCCTTTGGTCCAAGCTACTATGGCAGAGTACCTTTCTTCGTCTTCCTCTTCGGTATTATTACCTGTGCCGTAAAACAAGTTGGGGAAGTACAAAAACTCTGTTTTATTGTTTATTCCTAAACCGGACTGCTGATAGATTTCTAAATCTGAATGAAAAATAAACTGCTTTTTAAAGGTAAATGCTACCCTAGGGGCAAAGGTAGAGGGGCGTATAAAATTACCATTGGCATCTTTTTTACCAAATACTTTTAGGGTAGATACTCCAAACAGTATACCTGTCTCTGGTGTACTACCCAATAAGGGTAATATGGGTAAGCGTTTTTTACTAGTATCATCAGTAGGGTTTTTAATGCTCAGTGTGTCTACCGGCACGGGATCTGACGAGGGGACCTGTGCCTTTACCACTACAGTAAACAAAACGGAAAAAAGAAGTGTAAAAAGTTTTATTCTCATGTTGTTTAGCAAGATTGCAAATTTAAGCAGAAATCCGTTTATAAATATCAGCTTGGTAACAATTTGGTATAAATACACTCAAAAGTCATACCTCAATTCATAAACAACATAACACTATGCTTATCAAATAGTTGTGCTTTTTCGTAAACTTTAATTAAATCACTTTTACTCATTTAGTTACGTCTGTAACTAATTTAACTTACGTTAAGTTGTTTATTATAAATAGCTTGTACTAAACATTTTACTAATCTTTTTTTAATCTAAAACTAAAAACACCATGAAAACACAATTATTTGGTTTTAAAAAAGCGACTATTAGTAGTGCTACCGGCATTGCTATGATGATTACCACAATGCTATTAATGTCTGCATACAGCTGTTTTGCACAAGTATCTTGGACAAGCGTAAACACAGATGCGCAAGGAGACGTAGCATCCGGAGGGACTGATGGTAAAGAACTCTTTTACTATTATGATGCTGCGGCAGACTCTCTATGGTTTAAAGTAGATATTTATGCTACTTCAAACCCATCCTCTAACTTTGGGGTAAACGTAATGATTAATATCCCAGGTGGCGGAACTACATTTAACTTTTGGGGGACTTCAAATATGGCAGCTTACCAAAAATTGGTTACTGCCTGGGTTACAGGTACAGCCCCTTCAAGCTACTCGGGTACAATAGGTATTGCAAATGCTTCGGGTATTGGTATAGGTAACTATACAAACTTGCATAACAACAACTTAGACATCACTTTTGTGTCTGGTGCAAGTGTACACTCCATTATACTAGGTATGCCTCGCACAGATTTAATTACAGATGCAGAAATGGGTGGCAACTCAGTTACTGTTGCTATTGCTGCAGCAACAGGCTTAAGCACTGCATGGCAAGACGATGTTTATAGCCCGTCCGGCACTATGACTTTCTCTAAAAGCAGTATCGGCCTTGAAGAAAATAATGCAATAGACATTGCTTTATACCCAAACCCAACAAACGGTATTTTCAATCTTAAAAGTGCAAATTTACAAGCCGGATCTATTGTTGAAATACACAACCAAATTGGGCAATTAATTTACACTTCAGCTGTACAATCTATTAGCGTTAATACAATTGATATTTCTTCTGCTCCGTTAGGCGTCTATTTAATTAGCATTAAAAATAAAGAAGGTGCTACCGTTTACAATAATAAACTGGTAAAAAACTAAAACACAAGCTTCAAATAATTAAGTATTATTTGATAGAAACCCTTGCCAAATACTGGCAAGGGTTTCTTTTTTTAAACATTTTAGTCTGTTCATTGCTTTATTGTATATTAGAGGTGCGCTGAATATTAATTACACTATCTAAAAAACCTTATGTGTTATGAATTGCGTTATTGTAGATGACGACATTATGTCTCGCAAAGCCTTAGAGTTTTGCATAGATTCTACCGACTATTTAACCCTAGTTGGGGCATACTCCAATGCAATTGAGGCACGCATGGGTATAGAAAAAAAGCAAGTAGATCTTATTTTTTTAGATGTAGAGATGCCCGAAATGACGGGTATAGACTTTTTACGCAACTTCCGCAATATCCCACAAGTAATATTGGTTTCTGCCAAAGAAGATTATGCCTTTGCAGGTTTTAAGTACGATGTTACCGGTTACATTATAAAACCCGTAGATAGAAAAGTGTTTTTAAAAGCCACAAAAAAGGCTTTAGACATTCACAACAACATTGTAAATAAAAAACCCGAAGAGGCACATGTTTTTGTGAAAGTAAATAATGTGCTTACCAAGGTTTATTTACATGATTTAAACTGGGTAGAAGCCCTAGGAGACTACATAAGACTGCATACTGATAATGAAAAACACATTGTGCTTTCTACCATGAAATCTTTTCAGGAGAAATTGCCCGAAACAATGTTTATGCGCGTTCACAAATCATACATTGCCAATATGAGCAAAGTAAAAAAAATGGCAAACAATGCATTGATTTTTGACAAGGGAGAAATTCCGGTAAGCCGCACTTATAAAGAGGCAGTAGTAAGACGCTTAGGCAATTAAACTACATTCTTTTGCTCTCTGTTTATATACTTAGATAAGCCTATTTTCTTTAAAAAAGCATGATACCTTGGGTCTTCAGATGCGTCATGCCATAATGGGTTATGAAACATGTATAGCAAGCCTATCAGTTTTTTATCATATGCTTTATCTAATAGCTCAAAAACTTTATCAAACTCACCCAAACCGGCATATATTATTACTAAGTCTATAGTCATATCTACATCCGGCTCTTGCTCTTGGCGCTGGTATGTTTTATGTAAATACTCTTCGGCCTTAGCAGTTTCTCCAAGTTTTGCATAAATAAATGCCAATCCCGTAAGCCCTTTTAACGGAGAGTTGGTAAGCTTTTGATATTCTTTAGAGTATTTAATTGCCAACTTGTAATCTTGTTGAGCCACATACACAAAAGCCTTACCTGCTACAGCACTCCTAAAACTTGCATCTTGGTCTAATATTTTATCAAACTGTATTAAGGCCTTTTTAGGCTCACCCATAAGGTTTAACAAACCTGCATAAGCATTGCGTACAACTAACGAAAGGGGATCTAACTGCACTGCAATTTCAGCATGGTACAATGCTTTTTCGTACTGCCCGGTAATAAGCATAAAGTTTGCATACTGATGATGAAACTCTGCCTTACCAGAGTTTAATTCTTTGGCTTTTAGAAAATGGTACTCTGCAGATTCAAAATCCCAATCGAAATACAATTTCACTTCAGCCATTGCTAGCTGCGCACGCATTAAGTTTGGGTTTAGTTTTAATGATTTTTCTGCGGCTTCATGTGCTTTTTCCGAAGCCTCTTTTATGGGCATATGACCTATTGAACCTAAAAAGGAATACGCAGCAGACAATCCTGTATATGGCAGCGCATAATCCGGTTCTATTTTTATGGCATCATTAAAGTAAGTTATTGCCAGCTTCAGGTTTTCCGGAGTCCATTTGTTATAATGATACCAGCCCTTTAAGTATAAATTATACGCCTCAATATTATTTACCCCTATAGATGAAGCAGTAGCTGCTGTAGTTTGTTCATTGGGTATTAGGTTTTCTCTTAACTCTCTTGCAATTTTTGCAGATATCTCATCTTGTACCTGAAAAATATCGTCCAAATCTCTATCGTAACTCTGCGAGAAAATATGGTATCCATCAGAGGTTTTTATCAGCTGGGCAGTAATACGCACCTTATTACCACTTTTCCTTACGCTTCCCTCTAATACCGACTCTACATTTAACTCTTCTCCAATTTTTCTGATGTCAATATTCTTACCCTTAAATGCAAATGAAGAAGTACGAGAGGTAACCATTAGGTCATCCATTTTAGCCAATGCATTTAATATTTCTTCGGTAATACCATCGCTAAAGTATTCGTTGTCAATATCACTACTCATGTTCACAAATGGCAATACTGCAACACTTCGTTTTTTAAGAGAGCCTTTTTGGCTTTTAATCTCTTTTACATTGGGTAGCTTTATTTTTCCATCAGATACTGCATAAATCTCCACAGGCTCTTCTACATTCTTTAGCTCATATTCGCCTAAAGACTTTACCTTAAATTCAGGGTGGTTTTTAATATCATCATGTACTTTTTCAGAGATCAGTACCGTGCCACTTACCCCCATAGATTCTATACGAGAGGCTAGGTTTACTCCATGCCCGTATATCCCCTCATCATCATATACCACGTCTCCGGTATGTATACCTACTCTTAGGGGAACTTTTGGGTCTTTTAAAAACTCTTCTTGTATTTCTATAGCACAGCTAATAGCCTCTATAGAGCTATCAAAAATACTCAGAGTACCATCGCCATAGTATTGTAAGGTTTTACCCTTATGCTCTCTTATTTTTCGCTGTAAAACTTCACGATGTATATCGCGCAATTTTTTCGCCAGCTCTTCGTTTTCTTGCATGAGAGCGGTATAACCGACCATATCGGTAAACATAATTGCAGCTAGTACGCGATTTACTTCCATCTCCTTTTTATCATTTCATGCTGGGCAACAAATTTACGATAGAAAACAATTATTTATAGAAATTGTTAGGCGAATAGGGTGAAAATATTAAAAAAAATAATAGCAGTATATACACTTGTTATGTGCTGTAACAGTATAGCTTTGGCTCAAAGCGAAAATGATGCAGATACTGCACAAACATTTTGCGACCCTAAAATATACGGACAAGCCCGCCCAAAAGGCATAGAAATGACTTATGAAACCCATTTTAACCAAAGAATTAGGTCTGAGTCTGACAACCCAAATTTTGGTAATCAAAGTGCCACAATAAACACCAACCGTAGATTTACTTTTAAACTAAAAGCTCCCCTGTACTTAAAAGAGCATATAAAAGTAGCTGTTGGCTTTAACTACTTTAGCGAAGAGTTTAATTTTAGCAAACCAGAAAACATTGATTACCCCTTATATACAAGCCTGCAAGACAAACACCTTACTAGAATTGGGGGCACCTTTTATGTATTTAAACCCTACAAAGGCAACCATTACCTAAATGTAAGAGCCTCTTTTGATTTAAGTGGAGACTATGATAGCGAATCGGAGATAAAACTAAAGGATTATGGACGAATATCTGTTACCGGTATTTATAGCACTAAGGTAAGTAAAGACCATAGTTATGGTTGGGGACTTTCTTATAGCTATAATTTAGGTAGACCACTTATATACCCCGTGTTTGCCTTTGATAAAAACTTTAATGATAACTGGGGTGTTGAAATGCTTTTGCCGGGCTGGTTTAAGTTTAGATACCAAAACCTAGCACAAACAAATTACTGGTATGCAGGTATGCAAGTAGATGGTGCCAGTTATACAGTAAACTTAGAAAATGCAACTAGCAAACAACTAGATCGGTTTTTATTCAGAAAGTCTGAGATAAAAGCTTACTTAAGGTACGAACGAGAAATTTATGATTTTGTGTGGATGGGTGCAGAGTTAGGTATGAGTAAAAATGTATCCTTTAATGTATCCGAATCAAACTCTAACTTACTGATGAACAATGAGGTAATACACTCCAATGTAGAGTTTAATCCTTATCTTAACGTAAAATTATTTTTAGTTCCACCTAAAAAATATTATAAGTAGTAAATTCGTAACTTGTTGTTAAACTGAACGACGGATAATGAAAGATGCAACTCCTTTTTTATTAGAAATTAGAGATTATGTTTTTAAACTTCTCAGAGATGAGTTGCCACGTAATTACATTTATCACAATTTCAATCATACCTACGAAACTGTATTAGCAGCTATAGAAATTGGTACAGGTATGGGGCTTAGTAAAGAAGACCTGGAAATTGTTCGTATTGCTGCTTGGTTTCATGATACCGGGTTTACCCGCTCTTACGAGAACCACGAAGAAGAGAGTAAAAAAATAGCCCGAGCATACTTAGAGAAGAAAGATTTTCCGGAAGAAAAAATTAAACAAGTTGAGGACACTATTGGTGCTACTCAAATGCCTCAAGAACCCAAAGACTTATTAGGCAAAGTGCTTTGCGATGCTGATTTGTTTCATTTGGGACAAGAAATTTATCCTGAGAAAAGTGAAGTACTGCATACCGAATGGGAAAATGTAGGCTTTAAAAAAATATCTGTAATAGAGCGCTTAGAAATGAATATAGATTTTATTTCTATGCACATCTATTTTACGCCTTATGCGCAAGGCAAGTATTATCCGCAAAAGATGAAAAACCTGGCAAGGTTAAATTCTCAATTGCGTGAGGAAAAAGAAAAAGAAAAAAAGAAGGCGGATAAAAAAATTGCCAAAAAGCTAAAAAAAGAACAACTAAGACAAAAAGAAGACAGGTACAACAGACCCGAAAAAGGGATTGAAACTATGTTTCGGATCACACACCGAAACCACATCAACCTTAGTGCTATTGCCGATAATAAGGCAAACATTATGCTCAGTATTAATGCCATTATTATCTCTATAACGGTATCGGCATTATTACCAAAGTTTGATAAAAATCCTTACCTAATGTACCCTACCATTATACTCATATTGGTATGTATAGCAACTATCATTTTTGCAACCCTCTCTACCCGACCAAAAATTACACAAGGGCGTTTTACGCATGATGATATTGAAACCAAAAAGGCTAACCTGCTATTTTTTGGTAACTTTTATAATATGAATGTGGATGACTTTGAAGAAGGCTTTGAGAAAATGATGAACGATAAAGATTACTTATACGGTTCACTCACCAGAGACTTTTACTTTTTAGGGCAGGTTTTGGGTAAAAAGTATAAATACCTCAGCATTACCTATAGCGTGTTTATGTTTGGTCTTATACTTTCTTTAATTGCCTTTGCCATTTCATATCACAAGCACCAAGAGGAAATATCTCAATTACTTTTTTAATGAGCTCAAACACCCCTTCTGTTCATAGAGATATTAGTTGGCTGTCATTTAATTACAGAGTACTGCAAGAGGCAAAAAATACCGAGACCCCTCTATTAGAGCGCATCAAGTTTTTAGCAATCTACTCTTCAAACCTCGATGAATTTTTTAGAGTTCGCATAGCCGCATTGCGTAATTTATTTGATGTAAAACCCTCCATCAGAAAAAAGCTTGCCTTTGACCCTCATGCTCTTTTTGATGAAATAAGAAGCATTGTAAGCATACAGCAAGAAGAGTTTGGCACTATTTACAGAGAAAGTATTATACCTGCACTTCAAAAAGAGGACATATACATTCTCAACCATACCCAGCTAAATACCGAGCAACTTAATTTTGTTGCCGAGTATTACAAAAAAGAGGTAGAGCAACATATACAAACCCTTTATTTAGACCCCGAAGATGAGCCTGTTTTTTTACAAAACAATGCTTTGTATTTAGCTGTCAGTTTTGAAAATACGCAATATGCTATCCTTAATATTCCTTCGGATAAAACAAATCGGTTTATAGAGTTACCCTCAGAGGACGATAAAAACTATCTATTGTTTTTAGATGATTTACTAAGAGCTAACCTAGAAAAAATATTTCCCAACAATAGTGTTACCAATTGCTATTCTGTAAAAATAACCAGAGATGCAGAACTATATATAGGCGATGAGTTCTCCGGTAACTTAATAGAAAAAATACGCAATAATTTAACCAAGCGCCAAACCGGTATTCCTACAAGAGTATTAATTGATAGTGATGCTCCACAAGACTTTTGCAATCAGCTGATGGGTTTGTTACAAATACCAATATCAGAGTTAATTATGGGAGGTTCTTACCATAATTTTAGCGATTTTTTTAGTTTTCCAAGCTTCGGGAAATCAGAGTTACAATACCCCGCATTACAAACCCTAAAAAAACCAATTTTTGAAAAGGGCAAAAGCTACTTTGATGTTATTAAACAAAAAGATGTATTGCTAAACTATGTGTATGACAATTATAAGTATGTAATTAATTTTTTAGAAGAAGCAGCCAAAGACGAAGATGTAAAACGCATACAAATATCTCTTTATAGAGTTGCTAAAGACTCTAAAGTAGCGCAAGCTTTGAGTAAAGCTGCAAGAAACGGTAAAGAGGTAGTTGTATTTGTAGAAATAAAAGCCAGATTTGACGAAGAGTCAAACCTATATTGGGCCAAAGAACTAGAAGAAGCCGGAGCAACCGTACTGTATAGCATGCCTAATCTTAAAGTTCATGCAAAAATTTTGCTTGTGCAAAGAACCGAAGGAGATAAAACCCATTTATACGCTTATATGGCAACCGGTAATTTTAACGAGAAAACTGCCACTGTATACTGCGATCATGGTTTGTTTACACATGATACCCGCCTTACAAAAGAGCTTATAGATGTTTTTAAATTTTTAAAGAGTCCCAACTATAAGCCTAAATTTAAACATCTGTTAGTGGCACCCTTTAACTTACGCAAACGGTTGGTTTCTTTAATTAATTATGAAATAGATCAAGCTTTACTTGGCAAAGCTGCATCTATGATTTTAAAGATGAATAGCTTAGAAGACAGCAAGATGATTGCCAAGCTATATGAAGCCAGTAGGGCCGGAGTAAAAATACGATTGATAATAAGAGGAATTTGCTGTTTAAAACCAGGGGTTAAAGGTCTTAGTGAGAATATAAAAGTAACCAGTATAGTAGACAAATACTTAGAGCATGCACGTGTGTTTTGTTTTCACCATGGGGGTGATGAATTGATGTATGCTGCCTCTGCAGACTGGATGAAAAGAAACCTAAGCAAACGTATAGAAGTAGCTTTTCCTATACATGATGATCGTGTGTACGCCGAGATACGTGAAATACTAGACTTGCAACTAAAAGACAATATCAAATCTAGGATTATTGATGCTGAACAAAAAAATGAGTTTGTGCAAAATAATGCTCCTGATATAAGAGCCCAAGATGCCATTTACAGCTACCTAGAAGAAAAAGCCAACTCCTACGCGTAACAAATCATCATCATCAGAATCTCCGTAACTGTAAGTTATCCTTACAATAGCAATGCCATAGGTATGTATCCAAATACCGGCACCATAACCTCTATGCCACACATTAGAGTCCTCATCATCTATCCATACTCTACCTATATCATAAAAGCCAACTACACCTACTTTGCCTTGCATAATATAGTTGTTCATGGTAAACAAGGGTATTCTGGCCTCGGTGTTTAAAAAAGCCATTCCTCTGCCCGTAAAACGGTCTCTTCGGTAACCTCTCAGGTTTGCATCGCCGGCAAAACTTTTTATTCCGCCTAAAGTATGTCCTTGGTAAAATTCAAAATCATTGTATACATCTCCACCTCCTGCTCTAATGCCAATAGTTGCTCTAAATGGTGCTCTAATAGTATGGTAAAAACTAGCTTCGGAATATATCTTTGCAAAGGTAGTTTGTCTGTCAAGCCTATAATTATAAGAGCTTTTAAGCATAAACCTCAGCCCTCTTGTAGGTAACACATCATTATCTACATTCTTAAACTTATAGGATAGATGTACCCCTACAAAGCCTCTTTCTTCTATATCTCCGTTAGGGATAGTTACCACATCACTGTCTAATACTTTTCCTTCATTATCATCTTCATCAAACCTAACTACTGTATAATTAGCCCCAAGCTCAAAGCGTTGGTACTGTCCTATTTCTCTATAAAAACTAGGGTCAACAGTTAAGTTGTTATACCTCGCTCTGTAAAAAGATCTGTTAAATACTTTTTGTGTTGTATTGCCAAGCCCAAAAAAGTTAGTGGTATAATCCGGCGCCCTTAATTCTGCTAATAAGTTTAAATTCCACTTGCTGCCTAAAACTCTTTTGTAATCTCCATCGTAGGTAAAACCTATTGCACCGGTAAGAGTAGCTACTCTAAATGAAACTTTATGTGAAGCTGCATAAGGGTCTTTTCTAAAACCTTCTCTTTTAAAATTAATTCCTGCGCCTAAGTATACCCCATCATCTGCAAAGTACCCAAAGTTTATAAGAGGTACATTCATATTATTATCAAACTCCTTACGGTTGTATTGGTTTACAGTAAGGTCTTTATCGGATGTTCTGTTAGAGCTTTCTTTGCCCAACTCTAGTTTTGTTCCCTTTTTTACATCGTAAACAATAGTTTTTTTGCTCAAGCCCCTAACTCTTGATTCATCTTTTATCTCATCTTTTCCTTTTCCACCAATCACCCTAACTTTTATCCCTTTTTTTACCTCCCCCTTAATTTCAAAAACATCTCCTTTTCCTAAACCGTAGAGTCTCACTTCATCAGTTTCAGAACGTTTAAAGGTTCTATCGTACAACAACTCATCTTGTAAATCTTTACCATTTTTAATGTTGAACATTCTTACTCTGGTATGCTCTTCGTCTAGGCGTTCTACCAAAAAGTATTCATCCTTATCGCTACCTACCACATTTACCTCTTTGGCTAAATACAGGTAATAGCGTGTGGCAAACTCTTTCAGGTTATCTCTTCGGGCTTTTAATTTTGTACTGATGTCTTGGGCGCTATACTCTTGTATTTGCGGATGCCAGCCTTTCATGGCCTCATCAATTACCTCATCAGTTAACAAACGTTGTAAGGTATCAGCTTGGGCTAGCCAATCATCTAATGATAATTCGGTTAAAAAAGTACGGTCAAAATGCCTGCCGTTATTATTCAACCCGGCCATATCGCGTATATCGCCATCCATAGTTTGAAACATGCGCACGCCCCATCTTCGGTTTACAAACCAACTTATAAAACCATCAAACTTAAAAAAGGCTTGATCTCTATCTCTGGGAATAGGTCTGTAAATGGTTTTCTTTCCATGCTTCGTTTCTATTTTAAACCGTGCCCAGCGCCATTGGTCATCATGCCTATCCCAGTCATTTAAAAAGATGTCAAACAATCGGTTTCTTAGCGTAAAGTGCTGATCAACTATATTGTCATTATCCTCCTGTATCTCTTCTATTACTTTTGGGGTACTGGTTACTTTTTTGCTATTGCCAAATGAAGGAGCATCAGACATATCATCATCCGGTCGCTCTTCGTACAGCACCAAAGTATTGGCAAACTCTTCTCGGTATTGCCCCAACAGTGGGTCATCCGGAATAAACACCAATTTAGGATTGGTATGATAAATACCCGCAGCTTCTGCCATATCTGCCACCACAAAAGCAGCGTATGGATGTGAGGCTGCTATAACATCTTGACCAATATCTTTTACAAAGGTTTCTCTCAATCCCTCGGGCAAAATTACTTGTGGGTCTTTTTGTATAGAGCGGAATACAAACTGTTTTCCCTCGGGGTTTTGCAATCTAAGTGATAGTGTTTGAAAACCTCCACCTTTTTTAATGGGGGTTAAGCCTCCTTGTTCTGTTGCTAAATCTAATACCGGAATATTTTTGAGGTCTGCCGTCCACTCATTTCGGTAATGTTCGCCCAATAAAAAACGTTTTCCTTTACCCCCTGCATATATATCAAAACCTTTTATGTCTACTGTACTATCTCTATAATCTATCCTAGCTTCTACTTTAGAAACCGAACGTTCTAATGGCCCGGATAACATTTTACGATACGTAACTTTACCATTCGGTTCTTCGGTAGTAATGGCTTCCATCCATATTTCGCCATTCTCATGATAATCTACCCTAAAAAATCCATGCTGAGATTGGGTATAATCTGCCCTACTATTTGCAGATACATAAGTAGCGCTAGAACCCGAGCCACTTATAATATAATGCTGTTTGTTTTTAGGAATATATTGCAAACTATGCTCATGCCCTGCCGCATATATCAGATTATCATAGTCTGAAAATAAGTCTAGCAACAGCTTATTCATATCCTTATAATCAGGATGGGTTAAATCTTGTGGATGCCCAAAAAACTTACGTACAGCTGGATAAACTAATGGTATTGGAACGTATGCATATTTACTAAAATTGGTAAGCGGAAAGAAATAGTCTTTCAGATCATAATGCCCCCCATGGTTACCATAAGACATTATGGGGTGATGCCCCGCTACAATTATTTGGTCATCTTTATATCTATCCAGTATTTCTTTTAACTCCAATAAAAACTCCCCTTCATTAGAGGGTAAACAACCATCTTCTTCGCCTTCTGGGCGCTCGTGGTTATGCAACCACCACTGTGTATCAATTACTATCAATACAAAGTCATTGGTTAGTTGTATATCAAAAGGTCCGGGGCAACCATTGCCCGGGTAATAAGCCGTTCTTCCTAAGTAGTTATTTACAAATACTTCTTGCCTGCGTACAGCATTCCAGCCGTCTTTTCCCCATGCCGCCCAATCGTGGTTTCCGGGTATAAAAGCCACATGTCCTTTATGTTCTTTTACAACATCTAGTTGCCTTCTCATTCTATTGGCAGAACGCTCATATAATGGGTCTGTAGAGTCCGGCAAGCCATGGAAGTAAATATTGTCTCCTAAGAATACTACTGTTGAATTGGGGTCTTCAGCTAATTTAGTGGTCAGTAACTTCATTAAAGGTTCATGCGGTTTACCCGCATCTCCTACTAAGTATACAGAATGACTGACCTCATTATTATCGGGCTTTTTTAATTGCCAGTCTTTTACATCAGTATTATAATGTGGGTTTACAGTATAGCAAGACTGCAATATGATTGTTAAGAATAAAGATACTTGTACGAGTAATTTAATTTGTTTCATACCTAAACCTTAAGATGTTTGCCTTGCCGCTTCGGCCTTCATTAGATATATACAATGTGCCGTCGGGCATAAACGCAATTCCCTCGGGTTGTTTAAATAGTTTTTTGTTGAGCTTTTTATGTGCAATTACTTTTCCCTCGGTATCTAAAGTTACTAGTAATTTACCTGATGAAGCTAATATGTACCTATTTTTTGTAATGGGATGTATAGCTATTGCAGATGGCGCAAACTTTTTGATGCCTTTGCCTATATCGTCTATATCTACTTTAAAAATTTCTTTATCCAAAAATTTCTTTTGGTTCAAATCAAAAGCAAAAACTAGTCTATCCTCTTTTCCGTTTGGGTTTGCTTTGGCTGCTAATAATAAACAATTGTTTTTTGCATCATAGCCCAAACCTTCAAAATCATACTTATGACTGAGTTTACTCTTGTAAACTGTAGGTTCTCCTTGCCCTAAATACTCGTAAACAACACCATCACTTCTCAATATATAAGTAGTGTTATTTACATATTCTATTCCTTCAAAATCATGGTTTCCTGCAAATCGTTTTTGAGCCTCTATTTTACCAGATTGAGGGTTTAAATAATATACTATGCCCTCTTCATCTTGTATGCAGGCTAGTTTATTTTCATCAATAATGGTTAAGCCCGAGATTTCTTTCAGCTCAGATGAGAGCTTTATAATTAAATCCGGTTCATCTAGCTGATAGGGTATAGATGTGCTTTTATAGGGTGTTTGAATGGCAAAAAAAGTTACCACAAGCAATGCACCTAAAAATACTTTTGTTAGTCTTATCATATAATGTACATGGCGCCAAAAACAATGGCAAAACCTATAAGGTAACCAATATATATCTCAGAAGGTTTATGAGCATTTAATGTTAAGCGCGCAGTGCCTACTAAACCTGATACTACAAAGACAGTTGATAGTACCGGCAATAAATTTAACTCATAGTCTACCGCGGTACCCAATACCAAACCCAAAACACCACCTAAGCCAACCATGTGTATACTTAGCTTGGTAATTGGTAATAAAAACAACACCAATACAATAGATACTGCCGTTGCCATTAAAAATATAAATAGCTGATTGGTAATCATGGTATCAAACTGAACTATCATTCGGGCAACAAACAAATAATACACCCCTGTAACCAAAAAAGGCCATCGGCGCTGATCTATAGTTTGCATTTTTATGCTTTGTATAACTCCCATTTGTTTCATTAATACGGTAGATAAACCCGGCAATAAATAGGTGCCGATAAATACAATGGCTACAATAGCATAAAATAATGCCGAGGGAACGTTTAAAGGAATTGCTTCTAAAAAAAACAATACCCCTAAACTGGGCATCGCTAATGGATGAAATAAATAAGAGAGTATATTGGCAATACCTTTACCCATATTACAGTTCTTTACGTAAACGTGCAACAGGTATGTTCAGCTGTTCTCGGTATTTGGCTACTGTACGTCTGGCAATAGGGTAGCCTTTGTCTTTTAAAAGCTTTGCCAATTTATCATCAGTAAGTGGTTTTCTTTTATTCTCTTCGCCAATAGAGTCTTCCAATATCTTTTTTATCTCTTTGGTAGAGACATCTTCTCCTTGGTCGTTTTTCATTGATTCAGAGAAAAACGATTTTACCAAATGTGTACCGTAAGGAGATAATACATACTTGCTGCTAGCTACCCTAGATACAGTAGAAATATCCATATCTATTTCATCAGCAATATCTTTTAATATCATGGGTCTAAGCTTACGCTCATCTCCGGTTAAAAAATATTCTTTTTGATAGTTCATTATTGCTGACATGGTCAGCATCAATGTATGTTGTCGTTGACGTATAGCTTCTATAAACCATTTTGCAGAATCTAGCTTTTGCTTTACAAACAGCACAGCCTCTTTTTCTGCTTTAGAGTTTTCTTTGCTGTTTTTGTAAGTCTCCAGCATATCTTTGTAAGACCTGCTTACATTTAACTCCGGTGCATTACGTGCATTTAAGCTCAACTCCAGTTCACCATCATTTATACGCAATATAAAGTCGGGCACTATATGTTCTGCTACTCTACTATTACTCGCTACAGAATTACCCGGCTTTGGGTTTAGCTTAGAAATCTCTTCAACTGCATCCTTCAATACCTCCTCATCTATCTCAAGCTTATCTACCAATTTGGCATAATGCTTTTTGGTAAACTCCTCAAAATAATTTTCTAGTAAATTAATAGCTAATACTACTGCCTCCGATTGCTCTTTATTCTCTAGCTGTAAAACAAGGCATTCTTTCAAATCTCTTGCTCCCACCCCCGGTGGGTCAAAATCTTGAATAACCTCTATCAACTTTTCCAGTTCTTCTTCGGATGTGCTAATGTTTTGGCTAAATGCCAAATCATCTACAATTGCAGAAAACTCTCTGCGTATATATCCATCGTCATCTATACTACCTATTAAATACTCTGCAATAACTCTATCATTATCGCTCATTATGCGTAAATCAAGTTGTTGCATTAGCAACTCATGAAAAGTAGCCCCGCCTGAATAAGGTATTTGCGAGTCTTCATCATCAGCGCTATAGTTATTGGTATTTAATCTGTAAGACGGTACTTCGTCATCACTAAGATATTCATCTATGTTAATGTCATCTGTTTCAATCCGCTCATTATCTCCCTCATTATAATCATCGTATTCATCAGATGATTCTTGCATTTCTGCCCCTTCTTCTAAAGCCGGATTCGCCTCCATCTCTTCCTTTATACGCTGTTCCAATGCAGCAGTCGGAAGCTGTATAAGCTTCATCAACTGTATCTGCTGTGGAGACAGTTTTTGTAAAAGTTTTTGACTAAAGGTTTGCTTTAACATATCTTACTAATATACGTAATTGGCTTTAAAATTCTGCATTATCAGGCGTTCTAGGAAAAGGTATTACATCTCTAATATTACCCATGCCCGTTACAAATAACACCAAGCGCTCTAAACCTAAGCCAAAACCACTATGTGGTGCTGTACCAAACCTTCTGGTATCCATATACCACCACATTTCTTCTTCGGGTATATTAAAGTCTTTCATTTTTTCTTTCAACACATCCAATCGTTCCTCACGTTGTGAGCCTCCAATAATTTCGCCAATACCAGGGAACAATACATCCATTGCACGTACTGTTTTACCATCATCATTTTGGCGCATATAAAATGCCTTTATCTCTTTTGGGTAATCAAATAATATTACCGGACATTTAAAGTGTTTTTCTACCAAAAAGCGCTCATGTTCAGACTGCAAGTCTGCTCCCCAACCATCTATTAAGTACTGAAACTTTTTCTTTTGGTTTGGTTTAGATCTTTTTAAAATTTCAATAGCCTCGGTATAACTAAGTCTCACAAAGTTGTTATCCAATACAAATTGTAACTTCTCTGTCAGCTTCATTTCGCTACGCTCTGCCTGTGGCTTACTCTTTTCTTCGTCTAATAAGCGTGCTTCTAAAAAGGCAAGGTCATCTTGGCAATTATCTAATACGTGCTTAATTACATATTTAAGAAAGCTCTCTGCCAAATCCATGTTTTCATCTAAATCTGCAAAAGCAACTTCAGGCTCAATCATCCAAAATTCAGCAAGGTGGCGAGTCGTATTAGAGTTTTCTGCTCTAAAAGTGGGCCCAAAAGTATATACTTGACCCAATGCCATAGCAGCAAGCTCTGCCTCTAACTGACCGGATACGGTAAGGTTGGTTTGCTTACCAAAAAAGTCATCTTTATAGTTTATTGCACCATTTTCGTCTTTAGGTATATTGTTTAGATCAAAGTTTGTAACCGTAAACATTTCTCCTGCTCCTTCTGCATCAGAACCTGTAATAATGGGTGTGTTTATATAATAAAAGCCATTATCATTAAAATACTTATGTATAGCATACGTAACGTTATGACGGATACGCATTATTGCTGATATTGTATTGGTACGCGGACGTAAATGCGCAATTTCTCTTAAAAACTCTAAAGAGTGTTTTTTGGGTTGTAAAGGGTATTTCTCTGCATCAGCATCGCCCAGTACTTCTATGGCCGATACTTGTATCTCATACTTCTGTCCCTTACCTAAAGACTCTACCAACTCACCGGTTACTGAAACACATGCTCCTGTGGTAACTCTTTTTAAAAGCGCCTCATCGGTATTATCAAAATCTACTACTGCCTGTATATTATTTATAGTTGAACCATCATTTATAGCAATAAAACGGTTACTGCGGAAAGTTCTAACCCAACCTTTTACAACTACTTCATAGCCATGCTTTTCTTCGGCTAATAAATCGGCAATCTTAGTTCTCTTCATTTTAAATGCATTGATGTTATTATGCAAAGGAAGCATTTTCTGCGGTCTCTATCAACAATTAAGCCAATATATAAAGGTTAATCTTTTTTTACACTTGCGTAATTAAAAACCCTGGAAACATTTTTGAATTTTTTTGTTTCCGTAGTTTATTATTTTATACATTTGCACCGAATTATGGATTTAGAAGAGAAAAAAATAATTGATGCTGCCCTAGACATGTATATGCGTTTAGGTGTAAAAAGCGTAACAATGGATGACATAGCCAAAGAAATGGGCATGTCTAAAAAAACCATATATAAGTACGTAAACAATAAAGCAGAGTTAGTACACAAAGCCTTTCACAACCTTTTCTATTCAATAAGATTATTAGTAGAAGAAATTTTTGCGCATGATGAGAATGCTATTGATGAATTGTTTAGCATTGACGACCGAGTTTGTGAAGTAATGAAGAATAATCACCCGGCTATGGTGTTTCAACTACAAAAATACTACCCGGAAACATGGCATAGTATTGAGAAGGTGAAGAATGAGTTTATTATAAAAATGATTAAAAAGAACCTTAAAAAGGGGATTAATCAAGGATTATATAGAGATGATTTAAAAATAGAAGTCATCGCCTTATTTTATTTAGTAAAAACCGAAATGTTACACGAAGATGATTTTAAAGAAATTGAAAAATACACAGAAGAAGAAATAATGTTTGAAAACCTAAAATACCATATACGTGGTATTGCCAGCAAAAAAGGAATTGAATACTTAGAACAGAAAATAACCCTTAAATAATGAAACCCATACTAAAAACGACACTAATTGCCGCATTGTTGTTATGCGGTATTCAGCTAAATGCTCAACAAGCCTTTAGTCTGAAAGAAGCACAAGAGTATGCTTTGATAAACAGCTATATGGCAAAAGATGCCGATATGGAAGTTACCAAAGCCAAAAAGAAAGTAAACGAAACAACTGCCATAGGTTTACCTCAAATTAATGGTTCTGTAAATTACCAGAACTACTTAGAGATACCGGTACAGCTTATTGATGCCGCTGCTTTTGGTGGTACTCCGGGTACTTTTGAAGAAGTAAGCTTTGCTGTTGACCAAAGTATTAGAGCAGGTGTAACTGCAGATCAGATAATTTTTGACGGCTCTTATATTGTTGCATTACAAGCCTCTAAAACCTTCTTAGACATCTCTAGAAATAGTAAAATAAAAACAGAGATAGAGATAAAGGATGCCATTACACAAGCTTACGGAATGGTACTGGTTGCAGAGCGCAATGAGAAAATCATGGAGGAAAACAAAACCAATTTAGAGAAGACTTTATTTGAAACCTCTGAATTATTTAAAAACGGTTTTGCAGAAGAACAGGATGTAGACCAATTAAAGTTATTGGTTGCCAACATTGCTAACCAATACAATAATGCTAAACGCCAAGTAGATATAGCTTATAACTTACTAAAGTTTCAGATGGGAATTGATATTGCAAATGACATTACCCTTACTGAAGAGTTAGATAAAATGATAGGCTTCTCTGGAGATGCAACTGTTTTGGACAAGCAATTTGACCATACTACGCATATTGATTACCGCATTATGGAAAACCAAGAACGATCTAATGTATTGTTACTGAGAAACGAAAAAATGGCTTATGCTCCTCGTTTATCAGCATTTATTACCTATGAGCAAAACTCATTTGCCAATGATTTTAACTTTTTTGGTAGCGATGCACAATGGTTCCCTTCTTCATATTTCGGGTTAAACTTAAGTGTCCCTATTTTCAGTAGCTTAAGTAGACATAATAAAGTTCAGCAAGCAAAAATTGATTTAGACCAAACGCGTTTACAAAAAATTCAGGTTGAGCAAAGCTTAAAAATGGAAGCTGAAACAGCCAAATCTGATTATGCTTTTGCGCTAGACCAATACAATACTCAGCAAGAGAACTTAGCACTAGCATTGCGCATAAAAACAAAAACTGAAATTAAATATAACGAAGGCTTGTCTACAAGCTTAGAGCTAACACAAGCTCAAAATCAATACCTAGAAACACAAGGAAATTACATTAACTCAATTTTTCAGCTGATTACAGCAAAATCTAAACTGGATAAAGCACTTAACAATTATTAATATCATGAAAAAATATTTAATCATAACCGTAGCCTCTTTATTATTTGCTGCATGTGATAGCAAAGATAATTCTGATTTAGCCAAGCTAAAAGAAGAGAAAGACTCATTATCTACACTTGCTGATAAGTTGAGCAAGAGAGTTGTAGAGATTGATGCACTATTAGCAGACATGGATACTACTAAGAAATTAACAATAGTATCTAAATACAACACACAAGTAGATACTTTTAAGCACTACTTTGAAATACACGGTGTTGTAGAAACTGACCAAAACATAGTTATTTACCCACAAACCGTAGGTGACGTAGACCGTATTTTGGTAAAAGAAGGACAAACAGTAAAAGAAGGACAATTACTAGTTCAGTTAGATGCGGAAGTAATTCGCAGAAACATAGACGAAGTTGAAACCTCTTTGAAATTAGCAACCACTGTTTTTGAGCGTCAAGAGAAATTATGGGATCAAAAAATAGGTTCTGAAATTCAATACTTAGAGGCGGAGACAAATAAAAAGTCTTTAGAAAACAGATTGGCTACTTTAAGAGAGCAGTTAGCAATGGCAAACATCAAAGCACCATTTACAGGTATTATTGATGAAGTTTTTGTAAAAGAAGGAGAGTTGGCAGCACAAGCCACACCATTGGTACGAATAGTAAATGTTAACAACATATACATTGAGTCTGATGTATCTGAAAACTACTTGAGAACAATAGGAAAAGGATCTGATGTAGAAGTTCACTTCCCATCATTAGATACTAAAATTACAACTCAAATAGCACAAAAGGGTAGTTACATTAATCCTGAGAACCGCACATTTAAAATACGTGTAAATGTTCCTAATAAAGATGGAGATATTATTCCAAACTTATTAGCAGAGCTAAAAATTAAGGATTATCAAAATGACTCAGCAGTTGTTGTGCCTTCTCGTTTGATACAACAAAACCCTAGTGGAGATAACTTCTTATACGTAATAACTACAGACAATGAAACCTCTGTAGTAAACAAAAAAATAGTAAAAACCGGTTATTCTTATAAAGGACATACGCAAATTACCGAAGGTCTAACAGGTTCAGAATTATTAGTTGATAAAGGCTCTAAGAGTGTAAAAGACGGCCAAAAAGTAGAAGTACAATAAATCAACTAAAAACAAAATTACACTCAAATGGAAGAGAATAATATAAAAAACCCAGAAGGGAAAAAAGGTTTTAAACTGAAAGAGTTTAAGCTTTCATCCCTATCAGTAGAAAACCGTGTAACGGTATTTGTACTAACCGCAATTATTTTTCTTGCAGGGGTAATGTCTTATACCTCAATGCCTAAAGAAAGTTTTCCGGAAATTGTAACCCCAGAAATTTATGTGGGTACTGCATACCCCGGTAACTCTGCTTTAGATATAGAAAAACTAATTACACGCCCAATAGAGAAAGAAATCAATACCATATCCGGTATTGATGAGATAAACTCTACTTCTCAACAAGGGTACTCATCAATTCAGGTAAAGTTTGATTTTGATGTGACTCCTGACGAAGCTTTACGTAAAGTAAAAGACAAAGTAGATATTGCAAAAGCAGACCCTGATTTCCCTAGCGATTTACCTGCTGAACCAAATATTTTTGAGATGAACTTCTCTGAGTTGGTGCCAATTATGAACATCAACCTATCCGGAGATTTCTCTTTAGAGCAATTGAAAGAATATGGTGAATACTTAGAAGATGAGATAGAAAACATTTCTTCTATCAACAAAGTAGATATTCGTGGTATTCAGGATAAAGAAGTGAAGATAATGGTTGACTTACCAAAAATGGAGTCGATGAACATTAGCTTCAATGATATTGGCTCAGCAATACAACAAGAAAACGTAACTATTTCCGGTGGCGATTTATTGATTGATGATTTCCGTAGAACCGTTCGTGTAGTGGGTGAGTTTAAGGATATGGAGGAAGTTGAAAACGTAATTATAAAGCAAGAAAAACAAAACATTGTGTACTTGCGAGACATTGCTGAAATAGAGTTTTCTGAGGAAGATAAAGAAAGTTTTGCGCGCCAAAACTTAGAGCCTGTGGTAATGCTTGACGTTATTAAACGTGCAGGTGAAAACTTACTAGAAGCTTCTGATGAAATTCAGAAAATTATTACCGAAGCACAAGAAAATGTTTTCCCGGATAACTTAGAAATTTCTATTACCAATGACCAGTCTGATCAAACTCGTACACAGGTATCTGAGCTTGAAAACAGCATCATATTTGGTGTACTATTGGTTGTAGGTGTGTTAATGTTCTTCTTAGGTTTCCGTAATGCCTTATTTGTGGGTATTGCTATTCCTTTATCAATGTTCTTGTCATTTTTTATACTTAATGCAATGGGGGTAACCCTAAACGTAATGGTACTATTCTCATTGGTATTAGCATTAGGTATGTTGGTAGATAATGGTATTGTGGTTGTAGAAAACATTTACCGTTTAATGGATGAGGGGATGAGCCCATTAAAAGCAGCAAAATATGGTGTTGGAGAGGTTGCATTACCAATTATTGCATCTACTGCTACTACTTTAGCTGCCTTTTTACCATTGGCTATATGGCCGGGTATGATGGGTGAGTTTATGAAGTATTTACCTATTACATTAATGATTGTATTGAGTTCATCATTATTTGTAGCGTTGGTAATTAATCCTGTGCTTACATCTGTATACATGAAGGTTGGTGAAGAACAGATAGATAAAAGAAAAATTATTCGTCGTTCATTCATGTTCATAGTTATAGGTCTTATTGCTGCTATTGGTGGTTATTTAGGACATATAGGTTTCTTTACTGTAGTAGGTAACTTAGGTGTTACTGCAGGTGTATTGGGTATTCTACACTATTATGTATTGGCACCGGGTACTAAGCGTTTCCAAAATGGGTTTATGCCTAAGCTAGAAAATATGTACAGAAACTTTTTGCAGTATGCCTTGGGTAAACGCCCTAGAACGTTCTTCATTGGTACCATTGGACTCCTAGTTCTTGCAGTAGTTTTAATTTTTGTGGCTCCTCCAAAAAGTCGTTTTTTCCCTGAAAATCAACCTCAGTACGTAAACGTGTTTATAGAGATGCCAATTGGTACTGATATAGAAGCTACGAATGCAGTAACAAAGGACATTGAAAAGGCGGTTATTAAAACAATAAACCAAGATAAATACTTTGATACTGACCCTGAAACCGGTGAACGCTATAACTTTATGGTTGAATCGGTTATTGGCCAAGTAGGTGATGGAACCAGTGACCCTGCGCAAGGTGTGTCATTAGGTAACACTCCGCACAAAGCACGTGTAACTATACAATTTGTAAAATTTCAAGATCGTAGGGGTATTGATTCAGAAGATGTATTGAAAGAAATACGCGAAAGTGTTGGTGAGTACCCTGGAGTACAAGTAAGTGTAGTTAGAAATGCCGATGGACCACCACAAGGTGCTCCTATTAATATAGAAATGGCCGGTGATGATTATTACCAATTAATGTCTGAAGCAGAAAACATTAAAGCTTTTATAAACGAAGGTAATATTGGTGGTATAGAAGGTTTAAAACTAGATGTTGAGCAGGGTAAACCGGAAATGCCAATTTTAATTAATAGAGAAAAGGCGCGTCGTTTCAACATATCTACATTCCAAGTTGGCGATGCCTTACGTACTGCATTGTTTGGTAAAGAAGTATCTAGATATAAAGATGGTGAGGATGATTACCCAATCAATATTCGTTTAAATGATAATTATAGATACGATGCTGATGCCTTGCTAAATCAACGCATTACATTTAGAGATCAGGCAAGTGGTAAAATACAGCAAGTGCCTATCTCTGCAATAGCTACAGCAGATAAAGCATCTACTTTTAGCGCTGTAAAGCGTAAAGATTTACAACGTATCATTACTATATCTTCAAACGTATTAGAAGATAAAGGGTATAATGCAAATGAGGTTGTAGCAAACATTAAAAAACGTTTAGAAAGCTACCAGCTACCACAAGGTATAACTTACAAGTTTACCGGTCAGCAAGAAGAGCAAGCAAAAGAAATGTCATTCTTAAGTGGTGCATTAATGATTGCTGTATTCTTGATTTTCTTAATCATGGTATCACAATTCAACTCGGCTTCTAATCCGTTTATTATCCTAATCTCAGTATTGTTCAGTTTAATTGGAGTATTATTAGGTTTGGTAATCTTCCGTATGGAGTTTGTGGTACTAATGACTATGATTGGTATTATATCTCTTGCAGGTATTGTAGTAAACAATGCTATTGTATTGATTGATTATACCAACTTAGTAATGGTTCGTAGACGACAAGAATTAGGTATGGGCGAAAATGACCGTTTATCTCTTGAAGATATAATGCAATGTGTTGTAGAGGCCGGTAGTACTCGTTTACGCCCGGTATTGTTAACGGCAATTACCACTATACTTGGTTTATTACCATTGGCAATAGGTTTAAATATTGACTTTACAAGCCTGTTTAGCACTTACAATGCAAACATATATATTGGTGGTGATAACGTAATTTTCTGGGGACCAATGTCATGGACCATTATATTTGGTTTAACATTTGCAACCTTCCTTACCTTGGTAATTGTACCGGTAATGTATTACTTATTAAGCAGATTAAAAGTCCGCTTCAATATAAAGACGACCAATTAAAAATTTTATTCGGTTAGTGAAAGAACCCGCCTTAGTGCGGGTTTTTTTATGCCACTAAATACAGTACTATTTGCTACATTTGGCGCATATGTACAGCTTGTTACAACATATAGATGCTCCTGATGACTTAAGAAAACTAAGTCTTACAGACTTACCAAAAGTAAGTGATGAATTGAGAGACTACATCATTACTGAGGTAAAGGAAAAAGAGGGGCATATCAAATCAAGCTTAGGAGTAGTAGAGCTTACTATTGCTTTGCATTATAGTCTTAACACACCCCATGATGTTTTGATATGGGATGTTGGGCATCAGGCTTACGGACATAAAATACTTACCGGACGCAGAAAAGATTTCCCCACCAATAGAGTTAAAGGAGGCATTAGTGGCTTTCCAAGGCCTGCAGAGAGCATTTATGATGCTTTTGCTGTTGGTCATTCATCTACCTCTATTTCTGCCATTATGGGCGCTGCTATAGCAGATAAAGCTCAGGGCAACACCAACAAACATGTTGCAGTTATTGGCGATGGTGCTTTAACCGGAGGAATGGCTTTTGAAGCCTTAAATAACCTAGGAACATCAGATTTAGATGTATTGATTATCTTAAATGAAAATGGCTATTCTATAGACCAAAATATTGGTGCTTTAAAAAATAAAGGTGCGCTAAAAGCATACTTCCAATCTTTAAACCTCAACTACCACGGAATTGAAGATGGGCACAACTCCGTAGAGCTTGCAAATACTATAAAAAAGCTAGTTAATCAATCTGGTCCTAAAGTATTACATATAAGAACGGAAAGAGGTAAAGGCTATCCTGAGAAACAAAAAAGTACTGCCTTGGCTTCTCCGCCCAGATACCAAGATGTATTTGGACATACACTACTAGAGCTAGCCAAAGACAACAATAAAATTGTAGGTATTACGCCTGCAATGATTACAGGTAGCTCACTAGATGTTATGCAAAAAGAAATGCCCAGTCGGATTTTTGATACAGGCATAACAGAACAACATGCCGTTACACTTTCAGCCGGAATGGCAAGTAAAGGGTTAGTGCCTTATTGTACTATCTACTCTACATTTTTACAACGTGCTTACGACCAAATTGTACATGATGTTGCCTTGCAAAACCTTCCTGTAGTATTTTGCATAGACCGTGCAGGTTTAGTGGGTGCTGATGGTGCCACGCATCATGGTGTATTTGACATTGCTTTTTTAAGAAGCGTGCCAAATATTATTATTGCCTCACCTATTAACGAAATAGCTTTCCGAAACTTATTATACACAGCCCAGTTTACAAATAGCCCAATAGCTATCCGTTACCCAAGAGGTAATGGAGTATTAACTGATTGGCAAACTCCTTTTGATCAACTAGAAATTGGCAAAGGAGTTACTATTAATGAAGGCAAAAAAGTTGCTGTACTAAGCATTGGCCCTGTTGGAAATAGAGTGATTGAAGCCACAGAAGTACTCCAAAAAGAGGGCATCAATATTGGGCATTATGACATGCAATTTGCAAAGCCAATTGATGAAGCCTTATTGAAAGATATACTTAATAAATACGATTCTATTATTACTATAGAAGATGGCGTAATTACAGGTGGTTTTGGCTCTGCAGTGCTAGAGTTTATGTCTGAAAATGGCTATCAAAATAAGCTCAAACGATTAGGTGTACCCGACCAGTTTATAGAGCACGGTACTAGAGATGAGTTGTTTGAGTTAGTAGGTATTGATACCCCAGGGATAATTAAAACAGTTAAAGCGCTTTACTAAAAGTATAAAACAAAAAAAGAGGGCAAATGCCCTCTTTATCTATTCTATATCTGTTGTTTATTTCAGTACAAAGTCTTCCATAAACTTAGTAGTGTAGTTTCCTTTTACATAATCCTCATTATCCATCAATTGTCTGTGGAAAGGAATAGTAGTTTTTATCCCTTCAATTACAAACTCATCTAAAGCACGCTTCATTTTATTGATAGCCTCTTCTCTGGTTTGTGCAACAGTAATCAACTTTGCAATCATAGAGTCATAATACGGAGGTATAATATAGCTTGCATATACATGCGTGTCTACTCTAATACCATGACCACCCGGTGCATGGAAAGTAGTAATCTTTCCTGGCGATGGACGGAAATCGTTATAAGGATCTTCCGCATTAATACGGCATTCTATAGCATGTAATTGAGGCTCATAGTTTTTACCCGAAATTTCTACTCCGGCAGCTACTAATATTTGCTCTCTAATTAAGTCATAACTTACTACTTCTTCCGTAATAGGGTGCTCTACCTGAATACGCGTATTCATTTCCATAAAGTAGAAGTTACGGTCTTTATCAACCAAGAACTCTACAGTACCTGCACCTTCGTATTTTACAGCTTCTGCCGCTTTAATAGCAGCAGTACCCATACGCTTACGTAAGTCTTTAGTCATAAAAGGAGATGGTGTCTCCTCAGTTAATTTTTGGTGACGACGTTGGATAGAGCAATCTCTTTCTGATAAGTGACATGCTTTACCCCTGTGGTCTCCTACAACTTGTATCTCTATATGGCGTGGCTCTTGTATAAGCTTTTCCATATACATACCATCGTTACCAAAGGCAGCACCTGCTTCTTGTCTGGCAGACTCCCAAGATTTTTGTAAATCTTTCTCGTCCCAAACAGCACGCATACCTTTACCACCACCACCGGCAGTAGCCTTAAGCATTACTGGGTAACCTATTTCTTTTGCTAATTTTTTTGCAGTATCGTAGTCTTCCAATATACCATCAGAACCCGGTATAGTAGGTACGCCTGCTTTTTTCATGGTTTCTTTAGCCGAAGCTTTGTCTCCCATTCCATCAATCATCTCTGGTGATGCACCAATAAATTTGATTTCGTGTTCTGAACAAATCTTAGAAAACTTAGAGTTTTCTGCTAAAAAGCCATAACCCGGGTGTATTGCGTCAGCATTTGTAATTTCTGCAGCTGCAATAATGTTGGGTATATTTAAGTAAGAATCTTTACTCGCCGGAGGGCCAATACACACAGCTTCATCTGCAAAACGCACATGTAAACTGTCTCTGTCTGCGGTAGAGTATACTGCTACTGTTTTAATACCCATTTCTTTACAGGTACGTATAACGCGCAGAGCTATCTCACCACGATTGGCAATTAATATCTTTTTAAACATGGAATCCGTGTTTTAGTGATGAACTAAATACCTTATGATGGATCTACCAAAAATAATGGTTGATCGTACTCTACAGGACTATTATCCTCTACTAATACTTTTACAATTTTACCTGAAATCTCAGATTCAATTTCGTTGAAAAGTTTCATAGCTTCTACCATAGCCACTACAGTACCTGTTTTTATCTCGTCTCCTACATTTACAAATGCATCTTTATCCGGAGATGGACGACGATAGAAGGTACCAATAATTGGCGACTTAATAGCAATATACTTTGAGTCATCATCTGCTGCCGGAGCCGGAGCTGCTTCTGTTGCAGGGGCTGGAGCCGCTGCTGTTGGAGCTACAGGAGCCGGAGCCGCCGCAGTTTGCATTGGTATTTGCTGTACAACTGTTGCAGTTCCTTCGTTTTCTGAAGGAGTTTTGATAGTGATCTTGATATCTTCCATTTCTAGAGATACCTCGCTTGCACCTGATTTTGCTACAAACTTTATTAAATTTTGTATGTCTTTTAATTCCATAGCTTCGTTTTTAGGAAACTGTTAGTTAAACAAATCTAAAAATTATTTATTACCATCATAGGCCCATTTCACATAAATTGCCCCCCATGTAAAACCACCTCCAAAAGCAGCCAACACCAAGTTGTCTCCTTTTTTTAGTTGCTTTTCATAGTCCCAAAGGCATAATGGAATGGTACCACTTGTTGTATTTCCGTATCGTTGGATATTCAACATTACTTTATTTTCATCTAATCCCATTCTATTGGCAGTAGCATCTATAATACGCTTATTGGCTTGATGCGGTACTAACCAATTTACATCTTCAGATGTAAGATTATTCTTTTTCATTATTTCAGCCGATACATCAGCCATATTGGTTACCGCAAACTTAAATACGTGCGGTCCATCTTGGTATACATAGTGTAAACGCTCATCTATTGTTTTTTGACTTGGAGGCATCATAGAACCACCTGCATCAATTTTCAATAAATCTCTTCCGCTACCATCACTCTTTAGTATAGCGTCTTGCACACCGTATCCTTCTTCATTTGCCTCAAGCAATACTGCTCCGGCACCATCACCAAATATTACACATGTTTTACGGTCTGTATAATCTATAATAGATGACATTTTATCGCCACCAACCAATAATACTTTTTTATGAGCACCTGCCTCTATAAACTTAGCTGCTGTAGATAAACCATATAAAAAACCAGAACATGCCGCCATGATATCAAAACCATATGCGTTGGTTGCTCCTATTTCTGTTGCTAAGTAAGTTGCAGATGATGCTACAGGCATATCGCCTGTACAGGTAGTAAATATTACTAAGTCTATATCTTTTGGGTCTACGTTTGCTTTTTGCAAAGCTTCGTTGGCCGCTTTAATCCCCATGTAAGAAACGCCCATTCCTTCACCTTTCAAAATACGACGCTCTTTAATTCCGGTTCTGCTGGTTATCCACTCATCATTAGTGTCAACCATGGTAGCTAACTCATCATTGGTTAAAATGTAATCAGGTACATATCCCCCAATTGATGTTATAGCTGCTGTTATTTTATTCATACTTCAAAAGCATTTTTTATCTTGTCAGAAAGCTTCGCATCTGCTATTTCATAAGCAGAACGAATCATATTCTTAATGGCAATATCATTAGATATTCCGTGACCTATCATTACTGTAGAGTTGATACCTAATACAGGTGTCCCTCCGTAATTTTCATAGTTAAATCTATCAAAGTAAGCATCTTCAATACCTCTCTTTTTAATTAAGGTATAAATAGCTTCTGCTTCTTTCAGCATTATGTTACCGGTAAAGCCATCGCAAACCATTACATCTGCCTTGTCAGAAAACATATCTCTACTCTCAATGTTCCCCACAAAGTTAAATTCTTTAGTTTCTTTCATCAACTCATGGGTTGCTTGTGTAACCAAGTTTCCCTTTCCTTCTTCTTCACCAATATTAATTAAACCCACCTTTGGGTTTTGAATACCAAAAACGTGTTCGGCATATAATGAGCCCAAGATACCAAATTGATATAGAACATCCGACTTACAATCAGAATTTATACCCACATCCAATAGTACATTCACCCCACCAGACTCTTTAGGCAATAAAGTAGCAATACTAGGTCTTATAACTCCTTGCACAGCCTTAACTGTGTAAAAGCTACCAACAAGCATTGCACCTGTGTTACCGGCTCCGGCAAAGGCGTCAATTTTTCCGGCTTTCAGTAAATGAAAACCAACTGTAATACTAGAATTTGTTTTTTGTGAGAAGGCTTTGGTAGGGTGTTCTGCCATACCTATTACCTCTGTGGTAGGTACTATATCAAATAAGCTCGGGTCAGCATTATTTTCGTTTAGAGTAGCTTTTATAGCTTCTTCATCGCCAATAAGTACAATGCGTACATCATCCGGCAACTCTTGCTGAGCCAGTAAAGCTCCTTCTACTGTAACTTTAGGGGCGTAATCGCCTCCCATAACATCGATACCGATCCTCATATATTGCTCTTAAATAAAAAAAGTAGATTTAGTCCGTTTTTACGGGCTAAATCTACAAAATTAGTTAAGGCGGTAGTCAAAAAAGCCTAAGCTTCTTCTTTCTCCATTACCACTTTACCCTTGTAGTACAATTTACCTTCGTACCAGTGAGCGCGGTGGAATAAGTGAGTTTCACCAGTAGTAGAATCTACTGCTAGAGTAGGCTCAGTAGCTTTGTAGTGAGTTCTCCTTTTATCGCGTCTTGTAGTCGACTGTCTGCGTTTAGGATGTGCCATTTTTACTTGTCTTTATCCGTTATTAAATTCTTCAATTTTGCCCAACGTGGGTCAATCTCTTTATCTTGTTCTGGTTCTCGTTCCAGTTCGTCCAGTTTATCTAATGTTTCTGCTTCCAGTCCATTATCTAAATCCGGATGTGTACGTTTTGCAGGTATTGCCAATACAGCCATTTCATATATAAACTGGGCTACATTTAGCTGATGCTCTCCGTGTGGTAAAAATAATATCACATCGTCTTCATCATTATACTCATCTGCAAACTTTACTATCAGCTTCATTTGGGCATCTAATGGCATATCAAACGGTACGTTTGATACATCACAAGGTACATTTACGGTACCTTTTAGCGCAAAATCCAACTCCATAAGAGTTGTTTTTTTGTTCATCTGAAGCACTATATCCAAATCTGCTTTTAGCAAATCATCGTACTCAAACTCTTTAAAGAACGACTCATCAATGTGATAATCAAACTGATGAATTCCCAACTTAAGACCAACAAACGCTATCGAAAATTCTTTAAACTTTTTCATAAGCTTGCCTTTTGCTAGGGCCTGCAAAGATATAAATTCTTTTTATTCTGGCTAAGTATTAAATCACTTATTCTAAGAGTCTTTACGCCCCTTAGAAAAACGTAGCGGATTAGCTGTTAATCCTTTATACTCATTTCTGTTTTTATACAGATCTATAGCCATATATAGTGCTTGCCTAAACGAAGATTCTGATGCTTCGTTTTTACCTGCTATTCCGTAACCGGTACCGTGGTCTGGCGATGTGCGTATTACCGGTAAGCCTGCTGTAAAGTTAACGCCGTTGTTAAAAGACAGCGTTTTAAAAGGTACCAATCCTTGATCGTGATACATTGCCAAAACAGCATCAAACTCTCTATACCCTTCTGAGCCAAAAAAGCCATCGGCTGCATAGGGACCTCTTACCAATATTCCTTTTTCGTTGGCAGCTTCTACTGCCGGTTTTATAATTGTGCTGTCTTCTTCACCAATAATTCCATTATCGCCATTGTGTGGGTTTAAGCCCAAAATGGCAATTTTTGGTTTACGAATAGCAAAATCTTGCTTTAAAGAAGTGTTTAATACCTCTAACTTATCCAGTATTTTTTCTGTGCTGATGTTCTTGGCAACCTCAGCTATTGGAACATGGCCTGTAACTAAGCCCATTCTCAATCCTTCGTTTACCAGCAACATTAAGCTTTTACCGCCAAAGTAGTTTTCTAAATACTCTGTATGGCCGGCAAACTTAAAATCATCAGACTGTATATTGTGCTTATTAATAGGTGCTGTAAGCAACACATCTACCTCTCCATCTTTTAAAGCCTTACATGCATGCTCTAAAGAAATAAAGGCATACTTTCCTCCCTCGGGGGTTTCTTTGCCTAACTCTATATTTACTTCTTCTTTCCAGCAATTAATTAAATTGGGTTTATGATCATGCAGTTCGGATAAGTTATGAATTACATGAAAATTAAACTCCAGCATATCCAATGCTTTCCTATGATAAGAGGCAACTTTTGACGAACCGAAAACTACGGGCGTACAAAAGTCTAAAATGCGTTTATCGGCAAAGGTTTTCATTATTACCTCCATACCCACGCCATTAATATCTCCTACAGAAATACCTACTCTTATTTTTGGTGTATCGGATGGTTGTGTCATAATTATATTAGCTGTTCTTGATAAAATCAAATAACAAACGAACTCCTACTCCTGTTCCGCCTGTACCTCTATAACTGCTTTTTGCTTGTAAATAAGCAGGACCTGCAATATCTAAATGCATCCAAGGATAATCTGTAAAGTGCTCTAAAAACTTGCCTGCTGTAATAGAGCCGCCATACGGACCACCAATATTTTTTAAATCTGCAATTTTAGATTTCATTAAATCACCATACTCATCCCAAAACGGAAAACGTACTAAACGCTCATATACATTGTTGCCACTTTTCTCTAGCTTTTGCCACTTTGTGCCCTCTAGGTTACCCATAGCTACTATTCCGTATTCGCCAACTGCCGCTGCTGCTGCACCTGTAAGGGTTGCTAAATCAATCACCAATTCGGGCTTATATTTTTGTGCATATGCTAATGCATCTGCTAGCAACATTCTTCCTTCTGCATCAGTGTTTAACACCTCCACCTTTAATCCGTTGTACATTTCTACAACATCTCCAGGTGCATATGCATTGCCTCCCGGTCTGTTATCTGTAGCCGGTATTAAGCCTATTACATGTACATTTAGTTTTGCCTTTGCAATTGCATAAATAGCTCCTGCTACAGCTGCTGCGCCAGACATATCACTCTTCATAAAATCCATAGAGTTTTTTGTCGGCTTTAAGCTCAAACCACCTGTATCATATACTACACCTTTACCAACAAGCACAACAGGCTGTTTGTTTGATGCTTTCTCCGGCTTCCATTCTAGTATACTGAAAGTTGGAGGATCTATACTACCTTTATTTACAGCTAGTAAACCACCCATTTTCAGGCTTTCTATCTTCTTTTTGTTTAATACTTCTAATTTAAAACCTGCTTCGGCAGACATTTTTTTAATGTCCGCCGCCAATTGCTCTGCAGTTAAATAAGATAAGGGTTCGTTTATTAAGTCTCTCGCCTTCATTACTCCACCCGTAACACTCTCTAGCTCATTAATTGATTTGCTAGACACACCTACAAGTGCTACTTCTTTTAAGCTATTTTGTTTTTTATCAGCATCTTTAAAATACTTTAAAAACTGATAATTTGCTAAGATTAAACCCTCTGCAATGGCAATAGATAAATCTGCATTACCTGCAATCTGTACTTTATCAGCCTTTTCTTGGTTTAATTTATCGTTAATTTTTGCTCCTGCTTTACGTGCATTCTCTGCAGTCATGTATGCATCGGCCTTTTTAAAGCTTAGCACAAAAACCCATCTATTGTATTGATTTACAGCAATATTGTTGTTAGAATCTTTCTCCCATTTGCTATTTACATAGTCTAACTCTGCCTTAGAAAAACCAATTTCTTTTAATTGATTTTTTGTTGAGGCAACAAAAATAAGATGTTGTTTATCGGAAAAGTCTTTAATACTGCGTATATTCATAGTGATTTGTTATTTTTGAAGAGGCTAAATTAGCCAATTTACCTGAACTAAATAAAAGTCTTTTTCGTTTATACTAAAAAGGCTTGTAGTGAGTTAAGGTATATATACTTGGGTTGATGAAAAAACTTTTACTAATTATATTTTCTCTGGGATTTGTCTCGTCGGTTTTTGCTACACATAACCGTGCGGGCGAAATTACGTACCGTAAAGTACCGGGACAAGAGAGAACTTATGATGTAACCATCACTACCTATACTAAAGATTCTGCACCGGCTGATAGATGTGATTTAGAAATAGATTGGGGAGACGGAACCTCAGATATAATATCTAGAACCAATGGCCCTGCTATACTTGGCTGCGCAAACGGTGGTGTTGATGTAGGCAATGACATAAGGCTAAATATATACCAAGGAAGACATACGTATGCTGTTTTTGGCACCTATACACTGTCTTTTGAAGACCCAAATAGAAATGATAATGTTTCTAACATAGACAACTCGGTAAACATTCCTTTTTATGTTGAAAGCATATTAATTATCAATCCTTTTTTAGGAGACAACAGTTCTCCTAGTCTTTTAAACCCACCAATTGACATTGGGTGTGTTAACAGAATTTTTTTACACAACCCCAGTGCCTTTGATATAGATGGCGATAGCTTATCTTACAAATTAGTAAACTCTAAAGCTGCAAATGGTATAGATATTCCGGAAGTATATGACCCTAATTTTGCACCTGGTGTAGACTTAATAAAAATTGATAGTGTAACCGGAGAGTTAAAATGGGATACACCATTACTTGCCGGGCAATATAATATGGCCATAGAAATTAGTGAATGGCGAAAAGACACAACCACCAATAAGTTTATACTCATTGGTAAGGTGGTAAGAGATATGCAGGTAGACATATTGAACTGTAATAATGACCCCCCTGAGATTGAAGAAGTAGGCGAAATATGTGTTGAAGCCGGCGATTTTATAAACTTACCAATAGACGCAACGGACATTAATAATGACAATATAATATTTACCGCTTCTGGTGGGCCTTTTACTTTAAACCCTCAGGCTACATTTATATCCCTTGGCGGTGGCCCCGGATTTAACAATGGTTTGTTTACGTGGCAAACAGATTGTAGCCATGTTCGTAAACAGCCTTATTTTGTAAACTTTAAGGCGGTAGACAATGGTAATCCTAGCTTGGTAGACTTTTACACACTTAAAATACAAGTTATTGCCCCTGGTCCGTTAAACCCCATGGCTGTACCTACTGCAGATAGCATTTCGCTTAATTGGAATTCAAGTATTTGTACAGATGCAATTGCTTACAAAATTTACAGAAAACCCGACTCTATAGCATTTGTAAACGATTCTTGTGTACCAGGTGTACCGGAATCTACAGGCTATGAATTGATTCATACAAATAGAGGGGGGCTTTTAGATACTGCTTATGTAGATAATGATGATTTGGCAAGAGGCGTTCGCTATTGCTATATGATTGTAGCTTGTTTCCCGGATGGAGCAGAAAGCTATGCTTCTGTAGAAACTTGTGCCGAGCTATCTAAAAACGTACCTATTATTACCAATGTAGATGTATTAAATACAGATGATGTAAATGGGCAAATAGAAATACGGTGGGTAAGGCCCTTAGTTATAGACACTCCTCAGGCTCCCGGACCCTATAGCTATGAGATTTTTAGAGCCACGGGTACAAATGGTGGCACATTTACCTCTATAGGTACCACACCTACTTTAACAGACACACTATTTACAGATAATACCATTGACACTCGAACAACAGGTTATACCTATCGTATAGACATACACAACAATACCCCGGGAAATACTTTTGTATTAGGCTCATCTACAGCCGCATCATCTATATTTTTAACAGCCATTCCTAGTGATAATCAAAACAGACTAAACTTTAATTATACGGTGCCGTGGATTAATGACACCATTGTAATATTTAGAGAAGAACCTCCGGCAAGTGGTAATTTTGTTGTGCATGATACCACTACAGACCCGCTAACTTATGTTGATACCAATTTGGTAAACGGTGTTGAGCGATGTTACTTAGTAGAAGCTATTGGTAGGTATAGTGGCTCCGGTTTACCGGTTCCGCTGTTAAATACTTCGCAAGAAGTTTGTTCTACACCAAGAGATACAACTGCTCCTTGTCCCTTAGATGTTGTATTAAATCTTGATTGTGAAGAAAGCCAATTGGTACTTTCTTGGAGCGGTCAAAACTGCTCACAAGACATACAAGAATACAATGTGTACTTTAATGCCGACCCAAATTTACCTTTACAGGTTGTAGCTACAATTACCGATACATTCTTTAACGCATCAAACTTTGCCAGTATAGCAGGTTGTTATGCAGTAACAGCAGTAGATAGTGTTGGTAATGAGAGTGGCTTTAGTAATATACATTGTGTTTCAGCCTGTCCTTCACTAGAACTACCCAATGTATTTACCCCAAATGGAGATGGCAACAATGATAGGTTTATTCCTGTTAACGTAAATGACTTGGCAGACATAGAAATTATTATTTATAATAGATGGGGTAATATTGTTTATGAAAACACTGATTTAGATAATTTTATTGAGTCCGGATGGGATGGAACTCATAAAGACAATGGCCAACTCTGTTCTCAAGGAGTATACTTTTATATAGCCACAGGTAGATCTGTAGACCTTGGTAACCCCGAATCTATTACCTTTGAGGGCTTTATACATTTATATAGATAATATATGTTTACAGGTATTGTAGAAGAACTAGGAACAGTTGTAAAACTGCAACAGGAGAATAGCAACCTAGATATTACCATACAATCTTCTTTAGCACCAGAGTTAAAAATAGACCAAAGTATTGCCCATAATGGTGTTTGCTTAACTGTAGTAAGCATTGTTGATGACACCTATACTGTTACAGCAATTGATGAAACCTTACAAAAAAGCAGCCTCGGCTCTTTACAGGTATCTGATGTTGTAAATATTGAGCGTTGTATGAAATTAGGTGATCGACTAGATGGTCACATTGTTCAAGGTCATGTTGATCAAACTGCTATTTGTAAAAATATAGAAGAGCAAGATGGTAGTTACCTTTTTACTTTTGAATACGACAGATCTTTTGGCAACATAACTGTTGAAAAAGGCTCTATAACTGTAAACGGAACTAGCCTTACTGTAGTTAACTCTAAAGAAAACTCTTTTTCTGTAGCTATTATCCCTTACACCTATGAACACACCAATTTTCATCGTTTAACAATTGGCGATAAGGTAAATTTAGAGTTTGATATTCTAGGGAAATATATTGCTAAACTTATTAAAAAATAAAAAGGCAGCTGAAAAGCTGCCTTTTTATTGATATTCTATTAACTGTTTTTACTACTGACGAGTAAACACATGTACACTTCCTTTGTATACTTTGGTTTCATTTGTAGCTCCATCTACCAATATCAACTCATAGAAATATACGCCATCGCCTACTACATCTCCTGAGCCTTGGAATCTTCCATCCCATGCATCTTCATTCGTA